>CAZEAP010000012.1:0-102714 GCA_964510315.1 uncultured candidatus Brocadiaceae bacterium | reverse complement strand
GGGTTTTCGCGGGAAATACCAGGGCTGAAGCCCTGGCCTTCACGACCGCGCCGCTCCGCGGCGCCGACGCTGAAGATGTACGCGCCCCAGGGCGGGCTCTTGACGAAGTCCCTGGTCCTGGGGGTGCGCCCCGGGCGCGCAAGCATCGGTGTGTATCTGTGTCTGGCGTTGTTCGTTTTCCTTTTCGCCTGTCGGGAGTTTTTCATCAGTGTCCAGGGATGGCCGGGAAAGTACGGCGTGGCAGAACGGCGAGATGCGTTCGGCGCCCGAAGAGAAGGCGCCTCAGCATGACAATGTGCAGGGGCACTGCCGATTTGAGTGCCGACGGATGCTTTCTACAAATCAGTTCCAGAACTTCTGTGGGTCTTCCATCTGTGTTTATCAGTGTTAATCAGTGTCTGGCGTTTTTCGTTTTCCTTTTCGCCTTTCGGGAGTTTTTCATCCGTGTCTATCAGTGCCCATCTGTGTCTCCGTTCTTCGTGGTGCCCGGCCTGTGCCTTTGCCGTTCTCCGTGTTCCCCGTGCCCTCCGTGCTCTCCGTGGTTCCCCTTTCTGTTCCCTCGCCAATCCACGTCGGAGCCCGGGGCGGACGTTCATCTGCGGTTCCATTGCACCCCCCGATTACGAAACGAACCCCTTTTGTCGCAACTCATCGAGCGCCGGCGGGATACGACGCAGAATCACAATCGGGCGGGGAAAGCCAAAAACAACCAATAACTTTACGTCACACACCGTACAGGACGCCATGACGTTGTGAGTGAGCCGAGCCATGTATCAACGATGTGCAGGCGCCAAGAGGAGGACAATACCGAGGGGCGTTCCTGGCGGTGCGCCGGGTCTTTGACCCGACCGGCGCCAGTCAGTAGCATGGAAACAGGCGCACCGGCGGCCGGTGCGCCGGCGAACTGTGCACCGATCAGGTGGGTTTCGCATGGATAATGCACCGCTGAAAGGCGTCATCTTCGACATGGACGGGACGCTTACGCGGTCTTCGCTGGACTTCGAGCTGATCCGGCGGGAGTGCGGCGTGCCGCCGGCGCAGCCCCTCCTGGAGTACATGGCGGAGGCATCGGAGACCGAGCGCCGCCGGACGCTCGACGTGCTGGGACGCCACGAACGGCGGGCGGCACTGGAGTGCACCATGCGCGACGGGGCGGCCGAGGTGTTGGAGGAGGTGCGCCGTCGGGGCTATAATATGGCTCTGCTCACGCGCAACTCCGCCGAGTCGGTGCGGACGGTGCTGGGACGGTTCGGACTGGAGTTCGACTGCTGGCTCAGCCGGGAACACGCCCCGCCGAAGCCCTCGCCGGAGCCGGTGCTGGAGATCGCGCGGAGGCTCGGGCTTCGGCCCGAGGAGTTGCTGGTGGTGGGAGACTACCTGTTCGACGTGTATGCCGGGAACGCCGCCGGGGCGCGCACGGCCTTCGTCCGCACCGAGAGGGCGCTGGAGCCGCCCGAGGAGGCGGACCTGGTGCTGAAGGACCTGCACGAACTGCTGGAGACTTTGCCGCCGAAGGAGGCCGAGGCATGAGAGATGGCCACCTGAAGCTTGTGGCACTTGCCCTGCTCTGCCTGCTGCCGGGGGTCGGCCGGGCCGCCGGGGCGGTGGAAGAGGCGCCGGAGGTATCGCCCGAAGTCCGCAGGGTGCTGTCGAAGGTTGACGAGGCGAACCGCGAATTGGAGGACATGACCGCGCGGGTCCGCTACAAGCGGAGTATTCCCCTGCTGGAGGAGAAGAAAAAGTCGCGTGGCCGGCTGACGTTCCGCAAGCCCGACATGATCCGCCTGACGCTGGGCAGGCCCCGGAACCAGGACGTTTACACCGACGGGGAGACGTGGTGGGTTGTCGATCACGACCGCCGCCAGGTGGAGGTCTACGAGGCGGCCGGGGGGGAGGACCCGGAGGCGGCTTTCCTGCAGTTCGGCTACGGCAAGGGCTCGGAGGCGCTGCTGGAGGACTACCACGTCGAACTGGTCGAGAAACAAACCCAGGAAACCGACGAGGAGGAGTGGGTGCGGTATCGGCTCCGTTTCACCCCGCGCGAACAGACCGATCCCCCGCCGCGGTACGTCCGCATCGAGGTGACGGTCTCCGGCGAGCGGTGGCTCCCTCACGAACTGGTCCTCCAGGAGAGCGGCGGCAAGATCATCCACACCTACAGGCTGAGCGACATCGAGCTGAACCAGGGCGTGGAGGAAAGCGTGTTCAGATACGCGCCGCCGAAGGATTACAACGTAGTTCGCCCGGGGCAATCTTGATACCCCGCTTGTCCCCTGCATCGGGTGCATCGTGGCTCGAACGAAGACGGCGTTCTTCCGAAGCCCCCTGGGAGGGATCGAGCTGGAGGTCCGGGACGGAAAGCTGGTCTCGGTCCGGCTGGGCGCCTCCGGGGACTGCCTCCCCGGCGGCGAGACGCCGGAGGCGGCGCGGGGCTTCCTCCGGGCGCTCCGGCGATATTTCGGAGGTGTGGACCCGGGCGTTGAGGCCGAGGAGCTGGACCTGTCCGGGGCGACGGATTTCCAGAGCCGGGTCTTCGATGAGCTGATGGAGGTGCCCCGGGGTGAGGTGGTAACCTACGGTGAGCTGGCGGGGCGGGTCGGCGTGCCGGGCGGTGCCCGGGCGATCGGCCAGGCGGTCGGCCGGAACCCCCTGCCGATCTTCGTGCCGTGCCACCGGGTGGTGGCGGCGGGGCGAGCTGTAGGGGGGTTCGGGGCCGGCACAGGGTGGAAGAAGGGATTACTCGCTCAGGAAGGCTGGAAGGTCGAGGAGGGTTCTGTGGTGAGAGACGAGGAGACCGGGGCGAAGAGGTGTGTGTACGCCGGGAGCTTCGATCCCCCCACGACGGGGCACATGTACATGGTGGAGCGGGGGGCGGAACTGTTCGAACACCTGATCGTAGCGGTGGGGATAAACCCTCACAAGCGCTACACCTTCAGCGTGGAGGAGAGGCTGGAGATGCTGCGGGCCTGCACCGAGGAGATGGACAGCGTGGAGGTGGACAGCTTCGAGAGCCAGCTTCTGGTGCGATATGCCGAGTCAAAGGGAGCCGGCTACATCCTGCGGGGGATTCGCAGCGACGAGGACTACCGGTTCGAGCACACGATGCGCAACGTGAACGAGGACCTGGCCTCCGGGGTGACCACGGTCTTCCTGATTCCCCCGCGGGAGATCTGCGAAATCAGCAGCAGCTTCGTGAAGGGACTGGTCGGCTTCGAGGGCTGGAAGGAGGTGGTGGAACCCTACGTGCCGGAACCGGTCTACGAGAAACTGATAGTGACTGACATACGGTGGAGCGAACGGACCCGGGGGCCGGAGGGAGGCACCGACTGAGCCGCCCGCCTCAGGCGAAGAGCTTCGGCAGGACCTCGCGGTTGAACTCCATCAGGCGCTCGGCGGCCGCGTCGATCTTGGGCTGGCCGAGCACTTCTTCGGCGAGTTCTCGGGCTTCTTCGTATTCGACCGTTCGGATGATTTTCTTAATCTCCGGGACCACGAAGGGAGGGGCTACGCTCAGCTCGTCGACCCCGAGGCCGACGAACAGGGCGGTGTAGATGATCTCGCTGCCCATCTCGCCGCAGAGGCCGACGGTCACCCCGTGATCGTGGGCGGCGTCAACGGTCATTTTGACCAATCGCAGGACCGCCGGGTGAAGGGGCTGATACATGTGGGCGACGTGCTCGTTGGCGCGGTCGATGGCCAGCGTGTACTGGATCAGGTCGTTGGTGCCGATGCTGAAGAAATCCACCTCCTGGGCGAGGACGTCGGCGTAGACGGCCGCCGAGGGGACCTCGATCATGATGCCGACTTCCATCTCCCGGTCGTAGGGCTCACCGGCCTCCTCGAACTCGTCGCGCAGCTCGCCGAGCATCTTCTTCAGGGTGAACACCTCCTCGATGGAGGTGACCAGGGGGAACATGACCTTGACCTCGCCGTGCGCGCTGGCGCGGAGGATGGCGCGGAGCTGCTTGCGCAAAAGGTCCGGGTGATCCAGGCAGAACCGTATGGAGCGCCTCCCCAGGAAGGGGTTCTTCTCGTGGGTCATGGCGCTGCCCACAAACTTGTCCGCCCCCAGGTCCACGGTGCGGATGATGATGGGTCGCCCGTCGAGCTGCCCGATGGCCTCCATATAGGCCTCGAAGTGCTGCTGCTCGGTCGGTGGGTTCTCGGACGTCAGGAAGAGGAACTCGGTGCGGTAGAGCCCGATACCCTCAGCGCCGTGCTCGACGGCTTTTTCGACCTCTCGGGGGAACTCGATGTTAGCCAGGATGCCCATGTGGCGGCCGTCTTGGGTCTCGGCCGGAAGGTCACGCAGTTCCTCCAGGAGGGTCAGTTCGGTCTCCATGGCCTCGCTGCGGCGCTGCCGGTAGGCGCGGAGAGTTTCGGCATCGGGGTCGATGATGACCAGTCCCCGGTAGCCGTCGACGATCAGAGTGTCTCCGCCGCTCAGTTCCGTGGTGGCCGACCCGAGCCCCACCACGGCGGGGATGCCGAGGGCGCTGGCAATGATGGCAGTGTGGCCGGTGGGGCCGCCGGCGTCCATGGCGATGCCTTTGACCCGTTCGGGGTCCACGGAGGCGGCCTGGCTGGGGCTCAGGTTGTGGGCGACGAGTATGACCTCGCTTTTAAGGCCGCCCAGCTCTTCCCGCCGGGCTCCGAGGAGATGGCGCAGCAGCCTTCGCTCCAGGTCGTCCAGGTCGGGCACGCGGCTGGCCAGGAAGCTGTCCTCCTGGAAGACCTCGCGCCACTGCCGCATGGTGCGCGAGACGGCGAACTCGGCGGAGTACTTCTTATGCTTGATGCGGTCGATGAACTCTCTGCGGAAGTACTCGTCCCGCAGCATGCCGGCATGGGCGCTGAAGATTTCGGCGATCTTTGCTCCGGCTTTCTTCGAGAGCTGGCCGGAGAGGTCTTCCAGCTCCTTCAGTGCTTTCTCCATGGCCCCTTTGAGCCGGCTGACTTCCTCCTCTACGCGATCGTCGGTGATATAGTGCTCGGGGATGCGCACGCCCTCGGCCTCCATGAGGAACACCGGCCCCATGGCGATGCCCAGGCTGACCGGAATGCCGCGCTTGATCTCCATCCTCAGTTGTCCTCCCGACCCCCCTTGACCATTGCCTCCTCGACGTAGAAGCGGTGCTGCACCAGATTATCCAACACGGCAGCGGCCTGCCGGGCGTCCTTTCCCTTCATTTCGAACTGCAGTTTCGAAGCGGGGCTCAGGCCGAGGTCGAGGAGTTCGGGCAATTTCTTCGCATCTACTCGTTTGCCGTCGACGTTCGCTCTGATCTCACTTTCGAAGCAGGAAGCCAGCCGCGCCAATCTCTCCACGTGCCGCTGAGGCCGTTCGCCCTCGGCCAGTTCATCCTCCACGAAGAAATCGTTCTCCGCCAGGAACTTCAGCACCGCCACCGCCTGCCGCGCGTCCTCGCCCTGCGCGGTTATGCGCAGCTTGTCGCCCTGACGCCCCCCCAGCCGCATCAGGTACATGACGCTGTCGCCCGGCACCGTTCGTCCGCGCAGTTCCACCTCAACGTCGGCCTCGAAGAGCTGGGCCCATTCGGCGAAGCGCTGCACGGGGCGGACGTGAAACCCGAGGGGGTTCCCTATGGTAACATCTGTGCTGTGGGTCTGCTGTTCGGACATATTCACCGTTACGGCCGCTGCATCTCCGGAGGGTCGCGCCGGAAGACTTCTTCAGCGGTCCATTTCCTGAATCAGCTCCACCACCTCGCCGGGCGTTTTCGCCCGGCTCACGAAACGTCTGAAATCGTCGTCCTGCACGAGCCTGGTTATCCTCTCCATGACCCCGACGTACTCCTCCGTATGGTCCCTGGGGGCGATCACCAGGAATATCTCGTGAACCGGCTGCCGGTCGAGGGCCTCGAACGCCACCCCCGACTCGCTGTAACCGAAGGCGACCAGCACAGAGTCCAGCTCTTCGACCCGGGCGTGAGGCACCGCGACGCCCCGCCCGATGGCCGTGCTGCCAAGCTGCTCCCGCTGGAGAACTGCCTCCAGCGCCTCCTCGACCAATTCGTCCGACAGCGGAGCGGTCTCGGCCAGTCTCCCCAGCAGTTCGCGGACGGCCTCATCCCGTTGCCGGGTATGGAGGCCCATGCAGATCGACTCCGGCCACAGGTAATCCGCAAGCCCCATGGGTTGCTCCGACCGAGTGATGGCCACTGCCCGAGGAGTCCGGGGATTCGCTCAGCCGCGGCCCTGTTGTGGTTTGTGGCTGACCAGCCGGTCGTGATGCCGCTTGATCTGCCGCTTGATCTTTGCGAAGGCGCCGTCGATACACCGGTACATGTCGTGTCCCCGCTCTTCGGCCACCAGGTCGGCACGGTGACACTTGGCCACGATCTCCACCGCCGGGTTACCGCCGTCGATATCGAGTGTCACCGAGATGTACTGAATCTTGTCATCGTACTTGGGCAGCTCCTCGATGTGGTCGCGGACGTGCCGTTCCGTAGCATCATTCAGTTCAACATGCCGACCAGTGATTTCGACATTCACTCTCTCAGCTCCCTCTGAAATGAAAGCGCCGATTCCAGTTCACTGTTCCCCCGGCTCTTTGCTCTGCCCCTCCGGGGCGAGGGGGACGGTCGCGGGAAGTGTTTCAGCCTGTTCTGAATCTTTCGATCCCAGCATTCCGGCAGTGATGAAATACCGGAAGGCCTCGTCCACCGTCATGTCCAGGTTCGTCACCTGCTCGGGCGGCAGGAGGATAACGAAGCCGGTCAGCGGCGTCGGGGAAGTCGGAATGAACACGGTAACAAGGTCTCCCTCGACCTTGCCCTTCATCTGCCTGACCCCGCTGCCGGTCAAAAACCCCAGCGAGAAAATTCCGCGCCGCGGGTACTCCACCGCCACAACGTCCTGGAACGCACGCCGCCCGGCCTGGCCGAACACAAAATCCGCAACCTGGCGTGCGTGCGGGTAGACCGCCTTGATCACCGGAAACCGCGTGAACAGCCGGTCGACCGTCCTTATGATCCGGCCGCCCACGTAGCCGCGCAGGAACTTGCCCAGCACGTAGATAAACACCGCAGCGGCCAGCAGGCCGACAAGCACCCCGACTACTCGGGGAAAATGGCCGGCGGCGTATGCCTCTCGGCCGGCCTCGCTGACCTGCTGGGCTTCGGACGCGGCGGGGAAAAAGACCCGGAACAACTGCGGGTGCTCCACAAGCAGCTTCCGGAACAGCAGGTTCGTTCCGCGTCCAATCGTCTTATCGATCTGCTTGTAGAGCCACACGAACAGGAACAAAGTCACAAGTATCGGAAACAGCGCAGCGATTCCAGCAAGAAAGTTCCTTCTGAAATCATCGCTGAAGCTGCTTTCCTGCATACCCGCTCCCCCGGCCCAACAGTCTCAATGCTCGGCCGGACCGCCCAAACACGCAGAGTACAATTCTACCTGGGTGGATTCAGCGCGTCAAGCAGAACCGTCCTCACCGGTCCGAATGGCCCTCGTAGTCCTTTTCTGTGCTGGACTTAGGACAAGTGTCCGGCTGGATCAACACCCTCCGCATCGCAACCGCCCTTCCCCGGTTCACCTCCTCGATGGTCTCCGAATTCATCTCGGCCTCACCCAGTGCGATCATCTCTCCTCGGGGACTCATCACGGCCACCATATCGCCCTCTCCGAACGCCTCGGTCTTCAGGACGCCGGGGACGGCCAGCGGGTAACCGGTGGACAAGCTCGGTAGGGCCCCCTTGTCCGCCCATACACGGGGGATCAGTCGGGAGACGACGTCCTCCAGCGCGAGAACGGCCTTCCACAACGGCCCCTCACGCCCTTGCTCGGCTGCGCCTCTGGCTTCCTGCAACTCCGTGAGCGCGATGCCTTCTTCGACGGCGAAAGGCCCGGCCCAAAGGCGGCGCAGTTCGCTCATGTGAGCCCCACACCCCAGTTCCCGGCCCATGTCATGGACCAGTTTCCGAACGTAAGTGCCACCCTCGCAGACCACCCGGAAACGGGCATTCCTTCCCTTCCTTCCGGTCACCTCGAAGGCATATATCCGGCGGCGTCGTGGGCGCCTTTTCACCCGGCTGCGTCGGGGCGGCACCTGCTCAATCTCCCCCACACACCCCGCTACAGCCCGTTCCAGCTCCTCAGAACCGACCTGCGCGTGCAGGTGCATCGTACCCTGGTAGACTTTGCGGCACCCCAGCAGAAGCCGAGCGATCAGGGTGCTTCGGTCCAGAAGAACGGGCAGGAGCCCGCTGACCCCCGGGTCCAGCGTTCCACCGTGCCCCACCTTCGAAGCGCCCAGAAGTTGGCGCACCCGATCGGCCGCCTGCCGCGAGGTCGGGCCGGAGGGCTTGTCCAGCAGCACCACACCGCGCCGGAGATGGTCCCGGAAGGAGCGCTCCTCGGGCGGGCCGACCCGGCCCCTGCCGCGCCAGTCCGGCTCTTTTCCCATTGCGGGAACTCCTGTCAGGGGACCTGGGCGCCTGGCTGCCCGGTCAGATGCGCACCAGTTCGTAGGATGTGCTGCCCAAACCAATCCGCTCGCCGTGGGAGAACTGAGCAGTGTAGTGCTTGCCCGGCCAGACTTCTTCGATGAGGTCTGCGCCGTGCGCCTCGTTGATGAGGTCAACGGCCGCCCGATCGATGGCCACAGGGTCCTGGGAAGCGAGGATGCCGAGGTCCGCACAAATCACCTCGCTCTCTTTGCCCTCGCAGTTGCAATCGGCTGTGGTCCGGTAGATGAAAGTCATGAAACCGACGCCGCCCTGCTTCTCCGCCAGAATGCCGCGGGCGTATTCGGCCATTTTCTCGTTGAAGTTCTCCGACGCCTCGTCCCAGGAGAAACCGACCGCCCCCACGGGGCAGACCGAGACGCATTCACCGCAGCCTATGCACAAATCGTAGTCAATCTCGGCCGTCTCCTCCACGTGGACAGCCCCTTCCGGACACCACCGCTCGCAGGTGCCGCAGGCGACGCACTCACTCTCCTTCACTTCCGGGCGCCCGGCGGAGTGCTGCCTCAGCTTGCCGGCCCGCGACGCCAGTCCCATAGCCACGTTCTTGATGGCCCCGCCGAGACCGGCTATCACGTGACCGGTCAGGTGAGTGAGAACCGTGAGGGAAGGCATCAGGGTCAGGTCCCCGGCCACCGCAACAGTATCGAAGTGTTTCAGGCCCACCTCCCGTTCAACGTGGAAGTTGCCCTTCAGCCCGTCCAGCAACAGCAGCGGGCAGCCCATCTCCTCCGGGCCGAACCCATGGCGGCAGGCCAGACTGAAGTGGTCGTAAGCGTTGGAGCGCTCCCCGCGGTAGAGGGTTGAGGTTTCCACCAGGCAGGGCCGGCCGCCGACGCGGCGGACCTCTTCAATGACGGCCCTCACCAAAGCGGGCGGCAGGTAGCTGGTGTTGCCCTCCTCCCCGAAGTGCGTCTTGACCGCCGTGAACTCCTCCGGCTTTACGGTTTGGCCGAGCCCGCCCTCCCGGAACAGTCGGCGGGCCTTCTCGCAGATGGCTTCTTCGGTCTGCGATTCCTGGAAAGGGGCGTAGAAAACCGACGATGGCAATGTCATTTCCCCGGGGAGTCTCGGGAACGGAAGCAGCCAACAGAAATTGGTGCCAGAGGCGGGACTTGAACCCGCACGGGCTTTAAGAGCCCATCGGTTTTTGAGACCGACGCGTATGCCGATTCCGCCACTCTGGCACGCCTGTTTCAATGTAATTCAGCGGTGCCGAAAAGTCAAACTACCGGGCGCCTGAGTCACCCCCGGTCTCCACCGTTCGACCCTACGCCGCGCCGGGCCCTTGCCGCCGGAACAGATGGCGGGACGAACGGGGCGGCAGGCTTGAGCGGGGGAGGCCCGTGATGGACAGAATGACCACTCCAAAGCTGCTCATCGTGGAGGGTGCGGACGACGACCCTCGTGCCGCCTCGCGCATCGCGCGCCTGCGCACGGGTATCACAACGAACGGCTCTCCAGCGAGACAATTGGACCGACCCGGTCCGCTTCGAACCGCAGTGCGGGGCGGCGCGGCAATCGGCGGGATACTTCGCGTCGGGGTCGGGCGGGTTCCTTCAGATGTGCCCGGGGCGGCCCGCCGCTCGCAACATAGGGAGCATCACCGCGAACCGCTTGCATTTGACAACGAGCGCCGCCCAAAACACATTATTCGGAGCGCCACTACCTCGGAGGGAGAACAAAGATGGGCTCGGAAGTGCGATTGGGCGTGCTGTTAAGCGGTGGAGGCCGCACCCTTCAGAACTTCATTGACCTCAGCGAAGCCGGCCGCCTGAAGGCCCGGGTGGTCAAAGTCATCTCCAGCAACCCCGACGCCTACGGCCTGGAGCGTGCGGCCCGCCACCAGATTCCGGCGGTCACCGTGGACCCCGACACGTTCGATGGGGTCGGGGATTTCAGCGAGGCCATCACCGCTGAACTCCGCGCCGCGGACGTCGACCTGATCGCACTGGCCGGATTCCTTTTCCTTTACCGCATACCGGAGCGCTACCGGGACCGCGTGCTGAACATCCACCCGGCGCTGCTGCCGTCCTTCGGCGGGAAGGGCTACTACGGCGAACCCGTGCACCGCGCCGTCCTGGAATACGGCTGCAAGGTGAGCGGCTGCACCGTCCACTTTGCCGACAACCAGTACGACCACGGCCCCATCATCGTGCAGAAAACCGTGCCGGTCGAGGAAGGTGACGACCCACACAGCCTGGCCGCCCGCGTCTTCGAGAAAGAGAAGGAGGCATACCCGGAGGCGATCAATCTGTTCGCGGAAGGTCGGCTGGAGATCGTGGACCGCCGGGTGCGCGTCCTGCCCCCGGACGGGGGCTGAGGGGCGGGACTCAAGCCTGGCTGTCGCGCCCGAAACAGACCAGGGTAAAATCGTCGCTCTGGGAGGCCACCCCGACGTATTCCCGCAGTGCCCTCTGGATGCCCTTGACCACTTCGGTGGGGCCGCCGTCGGCCTCTTCCATCTCCCGGGAGAGCCTCTTGTAGCCGAACTGCTCCTGCTCTTCGTTCATGGCCTCGATGATGCCGTCGGTGAAGGTCACCATCACGTCGCCGGGACCCATTTCGAGTTCGGCCTCGGGGAACTCCGCTTCGTCCACGATGCCCACCGGGAAGCCGTTGCCGCCCTTTATCCTCTCGACCTCCCCGTCACCTCTTCGGATCATCGGGTAGCAGTGACCCGCGTTCGACATGCTGAGGCGGTGGTTTCGGTAGTCCAGGTAGCAGATGAGGACGGTGACGAACATGTCGGTTTCCGAGCCCAGGGCGACCTCGTTGAGTTTCTCCAGCAGCGCGCCGGGGCCGGACTGGGTTGTGGCGAAGAACCGTACGTTGCTGGCCATCTTTGCCATCATCAGCGCAGCCGTGATGCCCTTTCCGCTGACGTCGCCCACTACGATGGCCATGCGGTCGTCGTCGAGGGGCACAAAGTCGTAGAAGTCGCCGCCCACCTCGAAGGCCGTCGAGTAGGCATCCTCAAACTGGTAGCCGTCGATCTGGGGCGGGTTCTCGGGCAGGAAGCTGTTTTGTATGCGCCGCGCGTTCTGGAGGTCCTGTTCCAGGCGCTCCCGCTTGATGAGCTGCCTGTGCATCCTGGCGTTGGCGATAGTGAGGGCGCACTGGTTGGCGATGCCGACCAGGAGGGTCAAGCCGTCGTCATCGTAGTTGGCGGCGATTCGGTCAGTGTCCAGTTGGATGAACCCGAGCACCTCGTCCTCGTATTTCAGCGGCGCGCACATCACCGACCGCATCTCGAAGTCCAGTATGCTCCGGCTGGTGGGCAGGCGTTCATCGCTCATGGTGTCGGCGATCAGCACGCCCTGCTTCCTCTCCAGCACGTACTCCAGAATGGTCTCACTGACCTGCAGTCGGTCTCCTTCGGGCCCGGCGGCTCGTTTGACGCGGCGCTTGCTGGGAGTCAGCCTTCCGGTCTCCGGGTCGCGCAGAATGATGAAGCCCCGGTTGGTCTCCGGGAATATCTCGAACAATTCATCCAGGATTTTCTCCAGCAGTTCGTCCTCATCGAGGGCAGTTCCTATGGACTTGCCGATTTCCAGGAGAGTAGTCAACCGGCGGTTGGTTTCCGACAATTCCTCGACGGTGGTCTCCCCAACCCGTATTTCCTGCACAGGGTCGTACCCTGCGTCCACCGAAGACTTCACCAGCGTGGTGTCGTCCTCCTGCTCGATGTTCAGGACCGTGTCGGGAGAGACCTCGGGCATGGAAGCCGACTCGCCTTCGGGGCGCCGAAACTCGAAGGCGCTTTCCCCGATCTGTATGGTGTCTCCCTCCCTGAGCTGCTTGGTTGTTATCTCTTTGTTGTTCAGGAAGGTGCCGTTGCTGCTGGCCAGGTCCTCAAGGATGTACTCCCCCTGCTCGTTGCGCAGGATGCGCGCGTGGCGTTTCGAGACGGTCAGGTCCGTCAACTGCACGTCCATCTCCGCCCCCCGCCCGATGGAGGTGACCTTCGAGAGGGGGATTTTCTGCCCCGCGTGGTCCCCTGTTTTGATGGTGAGATGAGCCATCGGACACCTTTGTGGACAGATTGTCGGGGGCCGCAGCCGAATGCCGCCAGTCGGCTCGGATCATCCCGGGCAACGGCTGTACGATTTTACCAACACAGGTCCCGTTTGCAAAGCAAAACCCGACCCGCACTCAGGAGGAACCCTCCGCCCTTCGCCGACCGGACTCCTCGCCTGCCCGGAAACCGATGACGCATTTCCACAGTATTACGGCGAAACCGCAGCAGATGGCGGCATCGGCGAGGTTGAAGGTGTGCCAGTGGAAGACGTCGCCCCAGTGGAGGTCCACGAAGTCACGGACGAATCCCAGGGCGGCGCGGTCCACCAGGTTGCCCAGCGCACCGCCGGCGAGCATCCCCAGGGCCGCGTGCACGAAAACGCGGGCGGGAGGGGTCGTCACGAACAGGAAGATGATCAGGGCCAGCCCCAGCAGGGCCGCCGCGGCATAAAAGACCGGGCTGCCCGGCAGGCCCAGCGCCCCGCCGGGATTGCCGGGGTGGCTGACGATGCGGAGAACCTTTGGGATCAAGACCTTCGGTCCCACGCCGGCGCCCGGCGGATGCCAAAGAAATTGCTTGGTGAGGAGGTCTGAGGCGAGGACGACGGCGGCAACGACCCAGAAGAGCTTCCTTCCTCCCGCAACCCATCTGCCAATGCCGTCCCCCGCCCCGATGGGTCCTTCCGCCTTTTGGGAACCGGCGGGCTCGCCGTTGGAGTGGCTCATGGTTCCTGGCTGCTCCGCTCCTCGGCCTGCTTGCACTCGATGCAGAGCCGGGCGAAGGGCAGTGCCTTCAACCGCTTGCGGCTGATGCGGCCGGAGCACTCCTCGCAGAGGCCATAGGTGCCGTCGTCTATCTTCTCGAGGGCCAGATTGATGTCACAGACCTCGGCATCGCAGTCCTGCAGGATCCTGATCATCAGGTCCTGGGCGAAGTTGTCGGTGCCCCGTTCGGCCATATGTTCGGCGGTCACTTCGGATAGGTCCTCGGGGCCGTCCCCGCCCGTTTTCAGCGCTCCGTTCTGCAGGTGGTTGAGGTTATTGCTCAGCTTCCTCTTCAAATCGAGGAGCATACGCCGGAACTCTTCCAGTTCTTTTTTCTTCACCGTGCAGCCCGCTCCTTCACGTCGCGAAAAGTTCCTACTCCGCCGAACGACGCCGCGTCGCCCAAAGTAACCCTTGGCTCAACAGGATGTTACAGGGTAGTGCAGAACGCCGGTCCATCCCCACTGCCGCCCGTCCACGCTGAGTAATTGTACCCAATGAAGCCGGCTTTTTCAATCGGAGGGGGTTCCGTCAGCGGAAAACGTGGGCTGGCTCGTCCCCTGTCCGCCCGGGCAGGCCGGTCCGCCCCCTCAATAGGCGTAGAGGGCGCCGTAAGGCCGACTGGTCTGGGGATAGAGCTTACGAAACCGGGCGGGTTCCAGCTCGAAGTCGGCGATGCCGAATTCCCTGCTGAAGTCCCACAGCAGGTCCTCCAGCACGTCCCAATCATTCTCGTCCAGCGCGGAAACACCCACCTCCGCTCCCAACTGCCAGGGCTCCGCTTCGCCGCGCAGGTACATGACGCCGCCGTGCATGCCGGTCCCCACCCACGAGCCCACCGGCGAGGAACCCTCACTCCCGAGCCCCAGCACCACCAGGACACCCCCGGCCATGTATTCCCCGAGGTAATCTCCGGCGGTGCCGCCGATCACCACGGCGGGAACCCGCGACCGGTAGGCCTTCATGTGGATTCCGGCGCGGTAGCCCACACTGCCCCGGACGAACACGCGGCCCCCGCGCATGGAGTAGCCCAGGATGTCCCCGACATCACCGTGGACCACGATGCACCCCGCGTTCATCGTGTTGCCTATGCCGTCCTGCGCGTTGCCGTGAACTACGATCCGGGCTCCGTTCATGAAGGCCCCAAGGTCGTTGCCCGGCACACCTTCGATCTCTATCCGGGCGCTCGAGTCCAGACCGGCCCCGATGTAGCGCTGTCCGCGCACGTTAACTATAGATACCGGTCCTTCTCCGCTGTCCAGAGCGGACGCAATCCGGGCATTCAGGTCGCGGTATTGGACGGCTTCGGCGTCGATTCTCATACCTCTATCCCCGCGCCCGAGACCACGTGTTTCCTGTATTCCCGCGGGAGGGACAGCAACCCGAAACGGTCCGTGACCAGCACGTCCTTGAACTCCGATACGTCCACCCCCTGCTTGATAAGCCCGGTGATAATGCCGGCCCGGTCGACCTTCCCGATAAAGACGGCCCCGAGGACGCGACCGTCCCTCACCACGACTTTCCGGTAGGAGGGCTCCTCCTCGTCCAGCGCCTTCAGGACTTCACACCCGTCGCCCGCCGCCGGCGAGGTGAGCCCGACGGACATGGTCGGCAACCCGAAGATCTCCACCGAGTTCATCGCGAGGCCGCCGGGGTAGGTGCTGTCGGCACCCGCCATGTTGCAGCCGGCAATCCATCCCTGGCGGTAGGCGTTCGGGAGGATGGGAATGGTCCGTTTTCCCCGACCGAGCAGGTCGGGCGCCTGGGCGACGTCGCCGCCCGCGTAGACGCCCTCCACGTTGGTCCGCATCCCGCGGTCCACCAGCAGGCCCCGGTCGGTGTGGATGCGCGTGCCCCAGGCGATCTGCGTGTTGGGCAGCACGCCGATGGCGAAAATCACCAGTCGGCATTCGACGTGTTCGCCGTCTCTCAGTTCGACTCCGCTCACGGCGCCCCCGTCCGTCTCGATCCGCCGGACGGTTGTTTCGCAGCGGACGGCTACGCCGTGCCGGCGCAGGTGCCGCGCTGCCAGGCGACCTGCCGTCGGCCCGAACCCGGCGGCCAGGATGCGTTCCGCCAGCTCCACGACGGTGACGTGGAGGCCGAGTTCGGCGAACGCCTCCACGGCCTTCAGGCCGATCAGGCCGCCGCCGACCACCACCACCCGGCGGACTGCATGCTCCCCCATGTACGCCTCGATGCCGCGGACGTCCTCCCACGTCGTAAACGTGAAGACGCCCTCGGACCCCGCGCCATCAACGTCGCCCGGCAGGATAGGGGTCCCGCCGGTTGCAATGAGAAGCTTCTCGTAGCCGAAGCGTCGGCCGTCGCTTGTCTCAACGCAACGGCTCTCCGGGTCGAGGCCGGTCACCTCTACGCCGAGAAGCGGCTCGACCCGGTTCTCGCTGTAGAAGTCCGGCCGCCGATAGAACATCTGCTGCTCGTCCACCTGCCCGGCCAGCAGATAGGATATGAGGGGACGCGAATAGGTGTGCTCGGGCTCCCGCGAGATCAGCGTGATGGGCCGCTCCGGATCGACGCTCCGTATCCCTTCCACCGCGGCGACGGCCGCCGTGGAGTTTCCGATGATCAGATAGGTTGACCTATTCATCCCCGGCCCCCTCCTCCAGGACAATGGCCTCGTTGGGGCAGTTGGCAACGCAGGCGGGGTACTCCTCCCCCAGGCACAGGTCGCACTTGGAGGCCACGTGTCGGTCGGTCCCCCTCCTGACCGCCCCCACGGGGCAGACCATGATACACATCCAGCACCCGACGCAGCGGTCCTCATCACAGAGGACCGCATCGGTCTCAGGGTCCCGGTGCATTGCCCCTGTGATGCAGGCCTCCACGCAGGGGGCATCCTCGCAGTGGCGGCACTGGAGGGCGAAGGAGACGTAGCCGGACTCCTCCACCTGCACGCCGGGGAGCAGTTCGTCACGTTCATCACGGAAAGCCTTGATGATCCTTTTAGAGCGGGAATGCTGCACCAGGCAGTGTATCTCGCAGAGACGGCACCCGATGCAGTATTGCTCGTATGCGACGATTCGTTTCATTGGTTTCACTCCCCCGCCGCTTTCACCTGGAGAACCCTCAGTTCGCGGTCTGTCAGGCCTATGCCGCGGAGGTGCTCGCGGTTTCCGCGCAGGCTCTCGATGGCGTTGATGCCCATGCCGCCCAACATCTCCTTGATCTCCAGCGACCAGCCCCGCAGCAGATTGACCAGCCGGCGCCTTGCGACTTTCGGGTTCAGGCGGCGGGTCAGGTACGGGTCCTGGGTGGCGATGCCCCAGTTGCATTTGCCGGTGTAGCATTTCTGGCACAGGTGGCAGCCCATCGCCACGAGGGCCGCCGTGGCGATGTAAACCGCGTCGGCGCCCAGGGCGATGGCCTTCACCACGTCGGCGCTGGAGCGGATGCCGCCGCCCGCGACGATGGAGGCCTGGTTTCGTATGCCTTCCTCGCGCAACTGGGAATCCACCGCGGCCAGTGCGAACTCGATCGGCATGCCGACGTTGTTGCGGATCCTGGTGGGCGCCGCTCCGGTGCCGCCCCGGTAGCCGTCGATGGCTACTATGTCGGCGCCGGCGCGCACGCACCCGCTGGCGATGGCGGCGATGTTGTGGACGGCCGCTATCTTTACCGAGACCGGTTTCTCGTAACCGGTGGACTCCTTTATGGCGAAGATCAACTGCCGCAGGTCCTCGATCGAGTAGATATCGTGATGGGGCGCCGGCGAGAGGGCGTCTGTGCCCTCGGGGATCATCCGGGTGGCCGAGACGGCGGCGTCCACCTTCTCCCCCGGCAGGTGGCCGCCGATGCCCGGCTTGGCCCCCTGCCCTATCTTTATCTCCACCGCGGCGGCCGTGTTCAGATACTCCTGATCGACCCCGAACCGGCCGGAGGCGACCTGCACGATCATGTTGTCGCCCAGCTCCCGCAGGTCCGGGTGCAGTCCCCCTTCGCCGCTGTTGGCAAACGTGCCCGCCTCCCGGGCGGCATGGGCCAGGGCCACCGAAGCGTTGTAGCTGATGGAACCGTAGGACATGGCCGAGAACATTATGGGCACGGCCAGCTCGAGCTGGGGCGCGACCCGGGTGGCCAGCTTCACCGACCCGCCCTCTTCCACGAACCGCACGCTGTCCGGCTTGCGCCCCAGGAAAGTCACCAGCTCCATCGGCTCCCTCAGCGGGTCGATGGACGGGTTGGTAACCTGGCTGGCGTTCAGCAGCAGCCGGTCCCAGTAGACGGTATGGGGCCGATCGTTCCCCATGCCCGACAGCAGCACCCCGCCGGTCTCCGCCTGGCGGTAGATGTTGCGCAGCGTGTCGGCCGTCCAGTTGGCATGGGGTCGGAACTCCAGCTCCGATCGGCGGATCGACACAGCGCCCGTCGGACAGAGCGTGGCGCAGCGGTGACATCCCACGCAGGCATCGCTGTTGCTGCGGACCACGCCGTCTTCCTCGTCGTATTCGTGGACGTCGTTGGCGCACTGGCGCACGCAGACCTGACACTGCACGCAACGCTCCGGGGCGCGCTCGACCACGAAATCCGGCTCGATCAGCCACCTGCGTCGTTCGGAAGCTTTTCTCTCTGAGTCCATTTGTCCTGCCCCTTTCACCCGACGCCGGGCGCATGGGCGGCCATGCGCCGGCTGCCTCTACCGTCTCCCTGCCTCAAACGGCCGATGATCGGAACCCCGCCCCTGGCGTGCCACAGCATTTCCGGCCGGGGGCAGACTTCCCGCACGGCGGCCTCTTCGCTGGCCACGTAGAGCATGTCTTCGCGGCGCGCGGCGACCATGGGACGCAGCTTGATGCGATCGTTGAACGCTATCATTCCGCCCGAGTGGGCCACCACCACGGAGAAGGGGCCGTTCAGCAGTGCGCCCCCGTAGACCATGCGGACCGCGCGGGCCGCCTCGGCCTCCTCCGGCTCCATGCGGTCAATCTGGGACCAGAACGGCGGGGCGAGCGCCGTGCACGCGGCCCCCACGGGCAGCCCGTGGCGGCGGATCAGCAGATCGAAGAGGTAAGTGATCACCTCGGTGTCGGTCTGGAGCATGCAGTCGTAGCCGAAGTTGGCGAGATACCTGCGGTTGATGCCGTAGGAGGATATCTCGCCGTTATGCACCACGGCCCAGTCCAGCAGGCCGAAGGGATGGGCCCCTCCCCACCAGCCGGTGGTGTTGGTGGGGAACCGCCCGTGGGCGGTCCAGATGCAGGCCCGGTAATCGTCGAGCCGGAAGAACTCCGCTATGTCCTCCGGATAGCCCACGCCCTTGAAGACGCCCATGTTCGGTCCGCTGGAGAAGACGAAGGCCCCCTCCACCTCCCGGTTTATCTCCATGACCAGCGAGACGATCAGGTCGTCCTCGCTGAGTTCGTAGTTCCGTTCAAGCACCTCCTCTTTGACCCTCACGAAGCAGCGACGGAGCACCGGCCGATCCCGGATGACCCGCACCCGGCGGGTGGGAATCGGTTCGGCCTGGTGCACCGTGCAGCGTGCGGAGATGCGCTGCTCGGCGGCGGCCACGGCCTTCTCGTGATCGCACATCAGATGGACGGCGTAATCGGCGGGGCGTTCCGGGTAGATGCCGTAGGCGGCGAAACCGCCCCCCAGTCCGTTGGAGCGCTCGTGCATGTTGGCGATGGACCGGACGATCGGGTCGGCGCCGAACAGCCTGCCGCACTCCGACATTATGCCGGATATCGCGCATCCGCTGATGTCCTTCATCTGGCCGGGCTGCATCTTTCCCTCCCCGCTTCGCTGAACTGTCCAGTGGAGTCCTCACAGGACCGGCAGGTACCTGTCCAGCTCGTACTGGCTGACGTGCATGCGGTAGGCGTCCCATTCGATCTTCTTGTTGGCGATGAACTTCTGGAAGATATGATCGCCCAGAGCCTCCCGCACCAGTTCGCTGTTCTCCGTCTCGGCCACCGCCTCGGCCAGGCTGCCCGGAAGGGCTCGTATTCCCCTGTCCCGCCGCTCGCCGGGGGTCATCGCGAAGATGTCCTCCTCGACGGGGCCGGGCAGTTCGTAGCCTTCCTCGATCCCGCGCAGCCCCGCCGCCAGCATCACCGAAAAGGCCAGGTAGGGATTGCACGCCGGGTCGGGGCAGCGGAACTCCGCCCGGGTCGCTGCTTCGCGCCCCGGCTTGTACATGGGAACCCTGACCAGCGCAGAGCGGTTTCGCCGGGCCCAGGAGACATAAACCGGCGCCTCATAGCCGGGAACAAGCCGCTTGTAGGAGTTCACCCACTGGGCCACGACGCTGCAGATCTCCCGGGCGTGGCGCAGCAGCCCCGCGATGTAAGCCTTGCCGTCGGCCGAGAGCTGGTAGGGATCATCCGGGTCGAAAAACGCGTTCCGGTCCCCCCGGAACAGTGACTGGTGTGTGTGCATGCCGCTGCCGTTCTCGGCGAAAAGCGGCTTGGGCATGAAGGTGGCGTAAGCGCCGTGTTTGAGAGCGATCTCCTTGACCGTCAGCCGGTAGGTCATGGCCGCGTCGGCCATCCGCAGCCCCTCCAGGAATCGGAGGTCGATCTCGTGCTGGCTGGGGGCGACCTCGTGATGGCTGTACTCCACCCGGATGCCCATCTTCTCCAGGGCCAGGATGGTGTCCCGCCGAAGGTCCGTTGCGATGTCCAGCGGCGTGAGGTCAAAGTAGCCGCCGGCGTCGAGTCCGTCGGTGGCCTCGCCGTTGCGGAAGTAGAAGAACTCCAACTCCGGGCCGACGTAGAAGGTGTAGCCCAGGTCGGCCGCCCGCTGGAGGTTGCGCTTCAGCGCATACCGGGGATCGCCCTCGTAGGGTTCACCGTCCGGTTCCAGGACATCGCAGAACATCCGCGCGACGGCGGCCTCCTCGGTTGGCCGCCAGGGCAAAAGCGTGAAGGTGGAAGGGTCCGGACGCGCGATCATGTCGCTCTCTTCGATGCGGGCGTAGCCCTCGATCGAGGAACCGTCGAACCCCATTCCGTCCTCCAGGGCGCCCTCAAGCTGCTCCACCGTGATGGCGAAGCTCTTCAGGTAACCCAGGACGTCGGTAAACCACAGCCGCACGAATTTGACCCTGTGCTCTTCGACGGCCTCCAGGACGGCTTCTTTGTCCATCTTGCCCATCTTTGCCTCCTTCTCCATCTTGTAAGTTCCTTCACAGTGCACTTGAGCAAGTGCAGTGCCAAAAGTTCCGTTTATTCTCTAACCCGCTTTTGTGCCATCGGTTACGTCGCTGAACCGGCGCGAACGCGGCCTCCGCCGTGCCGCGGTGCGGTGCCTCTGACCGGTCACAACCGGCGCTTTGGTCAAACATTGCACACCCCGCTTCAGCCGACGGCTTCCGAGCCCCTCTCGCCGGTGCGGATGCGAACGCAGTCGGGCAGCTCGACGATGAAGATCTTGCCGTCGCCGATCTCTCCGGTGCGGGCTCCGGTGATGATCGCTTCCACCGTCGGCTCCACGAAGTCCTCGTTGACCGCTATCTCCAGGCGCACCTTCTTCAGCAGGTTCACCTCTGTGACCACTCCGCGGTAACTTTCGGTGTAGCCCTTCTGCTGGCCACAGCCGAGGGCGTTGGTGACGGACATCTTGAAGACTTCCGCCTCGAACAGTGCCTGCTTCACGTCGTTCAGTTTCTCCGGCTGGATATATGCGATGATCAGTTTCATCCGATTCCCCTCCTTTACTGTGTGGTAAAGATTTGGAACCCGGCGTAAGCCTCCATACCGTGCTCCCCGATGTCCAGGCCGCGCAGTTCCTCTTCGCGCGTGACCCGCAGGCCGACGGTGGACCGGGTCAGGTAGAAGACGATCCCCATTGTGACCATGGCGAACAGCGACACGCAGACGGTGCCCAGTGCCTGGATCCCGAGCTGGCCGAGGCCGCCGCCGTGCAGCAGACCGTCGCGGCCCAGCCCCAGGGCTTTCTGCCCCCAGAGGCCGACCGCCAGCGTGCCCCAGACGCCGTTCATTCCGTGCACCGCAACCGCGCCCACGGGGTCGTCAACGCGGAGGCGGTCCAGCATGGCGACGCCGATGACGACGATGGCTCCACCGACCAGTCCGATCAGTATCGCGGCCGATCCGCTGACGAACGCGCAGGGCGCCGTGATGGCGACCAGGCCGGCCAGGGCGCCGTTCATCGTCATCGACAGGTCGGGCTTGCCGAACAGCAGCCAGACCGTCAGCATGGCCGAAATGGCGCCGGCCGCGGCCGAAAGGTTGGTGTTCATGGCGACCAGCCCGATGGCTTCGCCCCGGCCGACCGCCAGGGTTGAGCCGGGGTTGAAGCCGAACCAACCGAACCACAGCAGGAACACTCCGAGGGCGGCCAGCGGGATGGAGTGCCCGGGGATGGCCTTCGGCTCGCCGCGGGCCGTGTACTTCCCGATGCGGGGGCCCAGCAACACCGTGCCGACAAAGGCCACCCAGCCTCCGGTGGCGTGGACGACGGTGCTCCCGGCGAAGTCGGCGAAGCCGATCTCCGCCAGCCAGCCGCCCCCCCAGACCCAGTGGCCGATGATCGGGTAGATCAGGCCGCTGATGACCGCGGTGTAAATGAGGTAAGCGGGGAATTTCATCCGCTCGGCCATGCCGCCGGCGACGATGGTTGCCGCCGCACCGCAGAAGGCCGCCTGGAACAGCCAGAAACCGAACAGGTCGACCGTCTCCGGCCCCGTCCCCGCGGCACCGCTCAGCCCGAACCCGCTGAGCCCGATGAACCCATTCCCCCGGCCGAACATGAACGCGTATCCGATCAGGAAGAACATGATGCTGGCCACGCAGTAGTCCAGGAAGTTCTTCGTCAGGATGTTGCAGGCGTTCTTCGCCCGGATGAAGCCCGCCTCAACCATCCCGAAACCGGCCTGCATGAAGAACACCAGGAACGCGGCCAGCAGGACCCACATCGTGTCCACGCCCCGCGCCGACGCCCAGGCCGTGCCGTCGTCGGCAAGGACGCCGGGCGCTCCGACGAACAAAAGCAGCAAAACCAGCACAAAGGTCTTCCGTCGGGTCATCTGTGCCTCCCGTAGTCTGGGGATACCGCTGCGCACTCCGGTCCGGGGCGGCGCACTGCCGTGTCGGCGGCACGCTCGGTCCGGCCTTCATTGGTCTCGCCGAGCAGATGGCGTGCCACGGGAGGACGACCGGCCTGGCTCTGCGCCCCATCTGGTGCCACAGCCGGCACTTAGGGGTTGAGCGCATCTTCAAAGGTGGGAATCACGACGCGCCACGGGGGCAATTGAAGTGGCGCAGACCTACCCGATTTGGAGCGGTGCTCACATCGTGCACAGCCCTGCGCCACGATGCATCGGCCCGAGGCGGGCCTCATTCAGGGAGCGGAGGGAATGGGCGGCAGGCCACGCCCGGAAGAGACCGGCAGGCCGAGGTCCCGGAAATAGGGAAACAGGTCCTCTCCCGTCGCCGCGCTGAAGTAGAAAGCCATCCGGTCCAGCGGCTTCACCCCTCGTGCCTTCAGGCGCCGCTGCCAGGCACGGGCGGACCGGAAGTACGCCCTGACCAGGTTCCCGCCGTGGCGCGACTCCAGCTCATTGATAATGTAGAGGAGTTTTCCCGCGCCGACGGCATAGTTCCTTCCCGAGCTGAGGTCGTACGGACCGTTCTTCTCCTCGTATTCACGCCAGCGGCGCAGCAGGCGCTTCTCCCCCAGCCGCCCCCGCCGGGCGGTCTCCCCGCCCAGCTTCCTGCGGATCCTCGAGTGCATCACCCGAGAGAACCCGCCGTCTCCGAGCCAGACGGGCGTGTCGAAGCAGAGGGAGTTGGCCATCTCATGGATGAGAACCGCCCGCATCGAAGACACACTCCCGCAGCCGGCAACGCCAACCGTTCGCCCGCTGGTGAACCCGCTGCCCCGGCAGGGCAGGACCCACAACGAGCGCTTTCCCCCCGCCCCGGTCCCAAACTCCTCGGTGAGAAGCCGAAAGATCCGGGGCACCTCCCTCGAGAGGAACTCAACCCCCGTGGCCGGCAGGTTCTCCGAGTAACGGACGCGGAACGCGCCCGTCCCGATCTGCTTCTCGCCGGGATGGAGCCCGAAGCCTCCGGTCCTCAGGCGTGGGCGACTCCGGTCGCCGACCCGGAGGGCTCCAAGCCAATCCACAATCCGGCGAAGCTGCCCGCGTCGCAGGGCCGTCTTCTCCGCCGAGCGATACCGCCGCACCAGCCGGCCCCCGTTAAGCGCGAACACCCGTCCCCTGCCCCATCGGCGGACGGCAGCCACCGGCCGTCCCTGCGCGTCCGTCATCGCCGCTTCGCCGTTGGGGCCGGGGTCGATCCGCCAGGTCGTCTCCGGCCACACCGACCCGCCCCGTCCCGGTCTCTCCAACCGAATGGGCGCCCCGCCCGCCGTGTCGAGAAACTCGAAGCCGAAAGCGGCCGCCAGGTCCCCGCTGGCGCGCCGATAGATCAGCAAGCCCCCGCCCCTCTCCACGAACCTCCGCAGGGCGGCCGTCTCGGGAGGCCGGATGCCCCGTTCGGGATGCCCCGATACGATCGCCACGTCGTAGGGCCGCAGCACCTCGCCGGAGATGGAAGCCAGCGACAGGTCGACCGCCTTGAAATACCGGCGGGCTCCCTTGGCCGTGCGAAACCGAAACCAGCGCGACTGATCGTAGTAGATGCGCAGACGCGCTTCGGCCGCATCGGCGAGATCGGCCGCAAACACGAGCAATGCAAGAGCCGTCGCGCACAGCAGCCAAAGCCGAGCCCGTTCGCTCCGTTTGGCGCGCACTATAGACATGGCGGGCATCCCTCACCGATTGTAAACGCCGGGCCGGCAGAATCAAGCGACGCACCGGGCACCGTTGCGGCGGGCCGCCTGATCTGCTTTAATCGGGTAGACCATGGATCCCTGCTTCCAGGACAGCGTCCGGCCCCCGCCCCAGCCGGTCACCTCCGGGCCGAAGCACCACTTCTTCGGCTACTACGACAAGTGTCCATGGGATGCGACCGGGCGCTACCTGCTGGCCCACGAGACGGCCTTTATGGGCCGTCCGCCCGAACCGGCCGACGAGGCCGTCGTCGGCCTGATCGATACCCGGGAGGGCAACGCCTGGCGCCCCTTCGCCGGAACCACGGCCTGGCACTGGCAGCTCGGCTCCGAGCTGCAGTGGGTGCCGGGCGAGACGGCCCGCAGGACCGTGCACAACGAGCGGGAGGGGAACCGCTTCGTGTCCGTCCTAACGGATGTTGACACGGGCGAGCAGGGCCGGCTCCCAAGACCCGTCTATGCTCTCAGGCCGGGCGGCCGGAGCGCCCTTTCGGTCAACTTCGCCCGCCTGGGGGAGATGCGGCCGGGCTACGGCTACGTGGGCGTTCCCGATCCGGGCCGGGAAGTCGCCCATCCCGAAGACGATGGGGTCTACCGGATGGATCTTGACACCGGCCGAAGCGAACTGGTCCTGTCGCTCCAGCGGGCAGCGGCCCTGAATCCGCGGGCCGACATGGAGGAGGCGAAGCACTGGTTCAATCACGTTCAGATCAACACGGACGGCTCCCGCTTCGCCGCGCTGCACCGTTGGCGCGGGCCGGAGACCGGGAAGGGACGGCGGACCCGCCTGCTGACCTGCGCCTTCGACGGAACGGGGCTGCGTATCGTGGCCGATGACGGAAAGGTCTCCCACTACGACTGGCGCGACCCCCACCATATCCTGGCATGGGCGCGGCAGGAGGATGTCGGCGAACGATACTTCCTGTTCGACGAGCGCACCGGCGGGTGCGAGGTGGTCGGCGACGGCATCCTGAACTGCAACGGCCACTGCTCGTTCTCGCCGGATCGCCGCCGGATATTGACCGATACATATCCGGACGGGGACGATATGCGGCACCTGTTGCTCTATCGACCCGAGGACCGGCGATGCATCGAGATCGGCGAATTCTTCTCCCCTCCGGAGCTAAGCGGCCCGGTCCGCTGCGACCTGCATCCCCGCTGGAGTCGGAACGGTGACCTGGTCTGCATCGACTCCGCCCACGAAAGGACGCGGCAGATATACACCATAGCCGTCTCCGACCTGATTGACTGAGGCGCGTAACAGCGGAGAAAGCAGAGCATATCGCGGGGTGCCGCTCGGGTTGGAACGTAGGCGGGCGGCGGGGCGTGTTAGACTCCAGCGTTCCAGAACTCTCTGAGCGGAGCCGGACATGGAGGTGGTGCGAACAGCTATCGTCGGCATGGGCATCGGACGTCCCAACGGCAACGCGATCTCAGCCAACCCCCGCGGCCGCGTCGTCGCGCTCTGCGACCTGGTCGAGGAGCGCATGGCGGACTACGCGGAGACGCTCCCCAACGAGGTGAAGTTCTACACGGATTACAAGGAGATGTGCGCCGACGAGGAGATCGATGCGGTCTTCGTCGGGACCCCCAACCAGTGGCACGTGCCGATAGCCCTGGAAGCGGTGCGCAACGACAAACACGTCCTGATCACCAAACCGCTGGCCGACCAACTGGAACCGGCCCGGGAACTGGTGGAGGCGGCGGAGTCGGCGGGAGTGGTCAACATGATGTCCCTGAGCATGCGATTCAGCCCGAAGGTGCAGTACCTGGGCCGCGCGGCGCGCGAGGGCGAGTTCGGGGAACTGTATTACGGCCGCGCCCGCAGCGTGCGGCGGTCGGGCATCCCCTACTGGAACCTGGGTTTCATCCAGGAGGGCGGCGGTGCCTTCCGCGACATGGGCGTCCACGTGCTCGACGCGGCCTGGTGGATCATGCAGACGCCCCGGCCGATATCGGTCCTTGGCGTGTCCGGAGCGAAGTTCGGACCGCGGGGCGTCGGTTACTGGGACTTCACCCGGCCCACCGAGGAGGTCTACAGCCAGTATGAGACCGATGACTATGCCGGCGGACTGGTCCGGTTCGACGGCGGGGCCGGGCTGCAGGTGGAGAGCTTCTGGGCCAGCCACCAGCCGGGCGAGATGCAGGTCGAACTGTTCGGCACGGAGGCCGGCGCACGGCTGAACCCACTCACCATCTACCGGACGGTAGAGGGCGCGCCGCAAGACATCTCGGTCGACGTGCCAGAACGCAAGAAAAGCGGACCGCTCGAGAAAGCGGAGCGGGAAAGCCCGAGATACCTGGGGAGCTGGGACGCGATTGCGGACCACTTCATCTCATGCATCCTGGACGGGGCAGAGTGCCAGGCGCCGCTGCGCCACGGACTCATCGTGCAGGAGATGCTGGAGGCGGTGCTGAAAAGCGGAGAGACGGGCAGGGAGGTGCGCATCGGCCAGTGATTGGGCGCCGACGCGCAGTTTTCGATGCAGACACAACCGACTCGTGAAGGGGGACGCCATGTGGAAAGCGATCGAGTGTACGGGCCTGGCAGCCGCGCTCTTGATGCTGTTCGCCGCGGCGGGTTGCGAGCGGGAGCAGCCGCCGCAGCCCATTCCGGCGCCGGAAACGGAGATGTCCCTTGTCAGCTATAATTTCCAAAACGGTGAGCGAATTCCCCCGGAGCACACCTGCGACGGTCGTGACGCCTCTCCCCCGCTGAGGTGGCAGGGCGCTCCGGCGGGGACGGCGGCCTTTGCCCTGGTGCTCGGCGACCCGGACGCACCGGGCGGAACCTTCACGCACTGGCTGGTCGCCAACATCCCCGTAAAGCGCGCCAACCTGCCGGGGGAATTGCCCACCGACGGCACGCTCGAAGAACCGGTCGCGCTTCTCCAGGGCACAAATGACTTCGGGAGGACCGGCTACGGCGGTCCCTGCCCGCCCGCGGCAGAAATCCACCGCTACTTCTTCCGCCTCTACGCCCTGGATGCATCCCTGGAGCTGTCGGCGGGCTTCACCGAGGAGCAACTCCGGCAAGCCATGAGCGGCCACAAACTGGCCGAGGCCGAGCTGATGGGCCGTTACGCGCGGAAATGACCAGGCGGCCTCAGATGGGGTTCTTGCGGACGTCGATGCCCGGGCCACTCACCCAGCGGGACTCGTCGGAGGCGAAGAAGACGGCCGTCTCGGCGACGTCCTCCGGCTTCAGCAGCTTCGAGCGGTCCTCGTCGGGGAAGTTGGCGTGCCGTTGATCGGTGTCCGTGGGACCGGGGCAGATTACGTTGCACCGGATGCCGTGGGGGCGGCCCTCCTTGGCGAGGGCGTCGGCCAGGCCCATCACGCCGAACTTGCTGGCGCAGTAAGCGCTCCATCCGGCGTGGGCGCGGCGGCCGGAGCCGCTGGAGACCATGATCACGCTTCCTGCGCCCCGCTCCTTCATGTGCGGCCACACGGCCCGGGTCACGTTGTAGGAACCGATCAGGTTCACCTCGATCATTCGGACCCATTCGGCGGGCGGCATCTCGTCGACGTCGCCTCCGGAGGCGATGCCGGCGGAGTTGACGAGGACGTCCAGGTGGCCGAGTTCCCGGAGGGCCTCCCGGACGGCGGCGTCGACCTGGCCCCGGTCTGTGACGTCCGCGCGAACCGTCAGGGCCCGCGCGCCGGACACTTCCCCCGTCAACCTGCTGCGGGCCGTCTCCAGATTGGACTGGTTCCTGCTGAGCAGCGCCACGCCGGCTCCCTCGCGCGCGTAGCGCTCGGCGATGGCGTAGCCTATGCCCCGGCTTCCGCCGGTGATGAGGGCGTTCTTGCCGACAAGCCGCTCGCACATGGTCGGGCTCCGGTTGGAGGTCACATGCCGTGGAAGGGGTTCGGAAGGCTGCACCCTATCCCGCGCGCTGGTTCGTGTCAAATCCGCGGATCGTTGATGCTTCCCCGGCCCTGCCCTATCATGGGCGCTCCCCGACCGCAGTGGAAAGGAGAGCATCCTGACCTATCAACACCACATGATCGTCCGCCAGGAACACCTCAACCAGTATGGCAACCTTTTCGGAGGACGGGTGCTGGCCGTGATCGACGAGCTGGCCTTCATCGCCTGCGCGCGCACGTGGCCGGGCAGAAACTTCGTGACCCGGGCCGTGAAGGACGCCGAGTTCACCGCCCCCGCGCACCTGGGAGACCTCCTGGAGTTCCGCTTCCGAGTGGCGGGGGTGGGAACTACTTCCGTACGCGTCCGGGTGGAGATGCTCATCACCGAGGGCCACACCGGGAAAGAGTCCCGCTCCTTCGACGGCTTCGTGACGATGGTCTGCGTGGACGAGGCCGGCGAACCGACACCCGTGGAGAGCTGAATCGCAGAATGAACGCGCGAGAGAACCTGTTGCGTGCTATACGGTTCGAGCAACCCGAGCGCATTCCGGTGGGCTTCGGTTTCAGCGCGGCCTGCTGGTACCACTACGAGCCCGAGGCCCTGCTGGACCTGATGGAATCCCACCCCCGGCTCTTCCCCAATTTCGAGCGTTCGGAGGACCGCTCCCTGCCCACCCCCGCCCCATGGCGAAGGGCCGACCAGCCGTACACCGACTCCTGGGGATGCGTGTGGGAGACCGAACAGCACGGACTGACCGGCAGCGTGGTAAAGCGCCCGCTGGCCGACTGGTCGTGCTTTGAGGACTTCACCCCGCCCGACCCCGCCGAGCAGAACGGCTGGGGGCCGATCGACTGGGAAGCCGTCGAGCAACGTTTTCAACGTGCGGCCGAAGCGGGTTGCCTGCTGCGGGGTGGCCTCCGACACGGCCACACGTTCCTCACGCTCACCTACCTGCGCGGCTATCAGAACCTGCTGTTCGACATGGCGGACGGCGAACCCCGTCTGGAAGCCTTGATCGAGATGGTCGAACGGTTCAACGCCGGGCTGGTGAAGCGGTTCCTTGACCTCGGGGCCGAATGGATGGGCTATCCGGAGGACCTCGGCATGCAGGAGGGCCCGATGCTGAAGCCCGAGCACTTCCGCCGTTACATAAAGCCGGTCTACCGGCGACTCATGGCGCCGGCGAAGGAGGCCGGCTGTGTCGTGCACATGCACTCCGACGGCGACGTTCGGGCCGTCGCCGAAGACCTCCTGGATTGCGGCATCGACGCGCTCAACCTCCAGGACCTCGTTAATGGCATCGACTGGATCCGCGACAATCTGAAGGGACGTGTCTGCATCGACCTGGACGTCGACCGTCAGCGGGTGGTGCCGTTCGGCACGCCCGCAGAGATCGACGAGCTGATCCGCACCGCCGTGCGTGAACTCGGCAGTCCCGAAGGGGGCCTGATGCTCCACCACGGCGCCTACCCGGGCACCCCCCTGGCCAACATGGACGCCCTGATGGACGCCATGGAGCGATACAGCACTTACTACTCCTGACGCCCCCGCAGGACGGCCCCAGCCGGCCGGAACGCGAAACTGACCGTCCCGGTCGGTCCCTCTCCTTGACGAACCGATCCATCCCGGTTACCCCGGACCAGCGAAGCCGGAATGCCTTTGCACGAGGTCGGGAGGAAATGGCCGTGGAGAGACGAAAAGTGAAGATGGTGGCCCTGGTGGCCTTTCTCGTTCTGGGCTCGGTTGCGTCGGCGCAGTCGCCGGAGGGAGCTACGGCGAGCGCGACGTTTGCCTGGTTTGAGGGGGAGAAGCCCGCGAGGAAGAACTACGAACTCGGGTTGGCCGGCTGGGGCCAGCCCGAATACCTCTCGGGCGGCGCGTGGGCCAGCGTCGGCGACAAAGACGCCGAGAGGGTACCCGAGGAGGGCCTCCGGCTGACCTACGAGTTCGAAGTCCCCACCGCCGGCACATACGAAGTCTGGGGACGGCTCGGCTTCGACTATCTGTGGTATCCGTTCCGCTGGCGTAT
Organism: uncultured candidatus Brocadiaceae bacterium; assembly: GCA_964510315.1. Classification (GTDB taxonomy): domain Bacteria; phylum Planctomycetota; class Brocadiia; order SM23-32; family SM23-32; genus CAZEAP01. The sequence goes on along the minus strand of CAZEAP010000012.1, from coordinate 72,755 downwards.
CGACCAGGAGGAGTGGACGGTCCTGACCCACGACAATACCCCCACCGTCGGCCACGTCGAGATGATGCGCTGGAACACGCTGGTCTGGACGAAGATGGGCGAGCGGGAGTTGACGCCGGGCAGCCACACAATGTCCATTCACCTGGAGAAGCCGTCGGCCGGTGAGGACGGGCCGCGGTTCCTGTGGGCGGCCGATGCCTTCTGCCTCTACAAGGGAAGCTGGCGGCCGAACGGGCGACACAAACCGGGGGCCCCGTGGCAGACCGAACGCGACCGGAAGGCGGCCGCCCAGGTCTTTGAGCTTGCCGAAGCCCGGGACGCCGGCCGCCGCGTTGAGCTGTCGCTCGCCGGGCTGTGGCAGATCGCCCGATTCGACGACCCCGACCGGATAGAACAGCGACTGGGGCCGGTGGAAACGCCGCCGGAGGCCGACCGCCTCCACTGGTCGGCCATCGACGTGCCCGGCGACCGCAATTCCCTCCGGCCCGAACTGCTGCACTGCCACCGCTATCTCTACCGGACCCGGGTGTTCGTCCCGGAGTCCCACGCCGGCCGGTCGTTTCACCTCGATTTCCCCGCCCTCAGCATGATCGGGACTGTCTTCGTCAACGGCCGCCGCTGTGGCTGGACGAAACACCCCTGGGCGCTGTGGCGGTGTGACATCACCGACGCCGTCCGGCCCGGCGAGGTCAACGAGATCTGGGTGGGGATCAAGGACACCGTCTACGCCATCTCGCCGAAACTGGCGCGGAAAGAAGATTTCAGCCTTCGCAGCATGTTCAAAGTTCCTCGCGACGATCTGCGCCAGAACCAGAGCGTCACCTTCATGTTCGACATGCCCGTCGCGCTGTGGACGTCCACCGGGCTGCTGGACCGGCCGCTGCTGGTGTCAGCGGGCCGGGTCTACAGCGAAGACGTCTTCGCCATCCCGTCCGTAAACGAGAAAACGCTGGGGCTCGAACTCACGCTGCGCAACCCGGGGGATGCGCCGCTCGAAGTCGACGTGCACAACGAGGTGCAGCCCTGGCCGGAAGGCGAGACGAAGAAGCGGTTCACGCCCCTGGCCACGACCGTGCCGGCCGGCGGAGAGAAGCGGGTCCAGCTCAAAGAGGACTGGACGGACCCGCGGCTCTGGTGGCCCGACGACCCGCAGCTCTATAACGTCGTAACTACGCTGCGGGTGGAGGGCCGGACCGTGGACGTTAAGAAAACGCGGTTTGGATTCCGGGAGTGGGACTGGAGCGGCACGCAGTTCCGGCTCAACGGCATTCCCTGGCAGAGCCGCGCCGACCACAGCTCCGGTCACGGGGAAGGCCCGAAAGACACCCTCCGCGTCCTGCGTCGCAACAACGTCAACACCGTCCGGATGACCGACGGAATGGGCGCCGCCTGGGCCGGGCTGAGCCCGAGGGAAGCCGTCGAGTTCCTGGACGAGCACGGCATACTCGTGCGCCGGGGAACCATCTTCAACGGCATGTTCGCCAGCTACCGGCTCGCCATGCGGCGCAAGAAGGACGGACAGCGGGTGAAGGTGCCCAACCGGGCGCTGTTCGACAACACCAACGACGCCATCCTCGCCTGGGTTCGCGGCTTCCGAAACAACCCATCCGTTTTCATCTGGAGCCTGGAGAACGAGATCGTCTACATCAACGCCCGCAACCTGGGGAACCTGGACGTGGTGGAGCCCGAAATCAAGCGCATCAGCGACAACGTGACGGCGCTGGACCCCACGCGCCCGACCATGGTGGACGGCGGCCGCGCGCTTCGCGACCAGTCCCTGCCCGTCAACGGCTGCCATTACGAGGAGGTCCACCTCCGCCACTACCCCGACGAGGCATACCGGTTCAAACTGTCTCGCCGGACCTCCCGGCGCACCCCCTGGCCTATGGCCATGGACAAGCCCATTTTCCTGGGCGAAAGCTACTACAGCGGGGGCAAGAGCCCGCGCTGGTACGCCACGATCGGCGGCGAGATATGCTTCGCGGGCATCGCCGAGTGCGAGCACGCGCGCGGCCTTTTCGCCAAGATGCTGGCCGAGGGATACCGCTGGTTTGGCATCGCGGCGTTCGACATGCTGATCGGACCGAACATCCACAACAACTCCTTCAGCCCGGTGGCCGTGTTCTGCCGGGAGTGGAACTGGACCTTCGAGGCCGGCGCCCGGGTGCCCCGCACGCTGAAGGTATTCAACGACACCCGCCACGCCGATCCCATAACGGTGGAGTGGTCCCTTCGTTTTGATGGAACCGAAGTGCAGGGCGGGAGAAGAATTTTCCCGCTCCAGCCGGGCACGGCCGAGGAGTTCGAGATCGAACTGACGATGCCGCCGGCCGAGGGACGCGTCGAGGGCGAACTTACGTTGGGCTGCAGTCGCTACGGCGAGGAGGTCTTCCGCGAGACCAAAAAGGTCTCCGTCATCGACGCCGACGCTGCGCCCATACCGGAGGTGGAGGAAGCAGAAATCGCCGTGCTGGACCCGGCCGGACCGGTCCGGGCAAGACTGGCCGAGCGGGGGCTGCCTTTCGTAGAAGTCGAGAGCATGGCGGAGACGCCGGAGTCCTCCCGGTTTATCATCGTCGGGCCGGATGCTCTGAAAAAGGACGACGCCGACTCAGAGGCATGGCGCAGCGCCGCTGCCGATGGCAAGCGCGTGCTGATCCTCGACCAGGACAACCCGCTGCGGCACGGTGCCCTGCCGGCCGATGCCGAACTCACCGATCACACGGGACGCATCGGATTCATGGAGGAGCCGACGCACGAAGTCTTCCAGGGCCTGAAGCAGAAGGACTTCTTCTGCTGGTCGGGCGATCACGTCATGTACCGGAACGTTTACGTGAAGCCCTCGCGCAACGCCAGGTCCCTGCTGCAATGCGACGAGGGGCTGGCATGCTCGGCGTTGCTGGAGTGTCCGGTGGACCACGGGCTGATGCTGATCTGCCAGGCACTGGTCGGCTCGAAGCTGGAGAGCGACCCCGTGGCCCAACGGCTCTTTGACAACCTCCTCAACTACGCGCTGGGCTACGAACTGGAGGTCCGGCCGACGGCCGCCGTCGTCCCGCCGGAAGGCCCCAAGGCCGAGTTGCTGGAACGCATCGGACTGGCCTACGACCTGGTGGACGACCCGGTGGCCGCCGTCACCAGCGGCTGGCACGAAGTGGTGCTCGTAGACGCCACGGCGGACCACCTCGCCCGTCTGGCCGAGGACCTGGCCGCCGTCCGCGAGTTCACCCGCGCCGGAGGCTGGCTCCTTCTGTGGGGCGTAGGGCCGGACGGCCTGGAAGTCTTCAACAAGCTGGTGGGCGTGGAACACGTGATACGCCCCTTCCGGCAGGAGCGCGTGACGCTGCGGCTGCCGGCCGATTGGCTCGCTTCCGGACTCTCTCAGCGGGACGTCGCCATGACAACCGGCCGAAAGTACATGCGGTTCATGGAGACGGAGATTCCCTCCGAAGACGCTTTCTCCCACGTGGTGGACTACAACGACATCGCTCCGTTCGCCGAATGGCCCTCGCCGGAGTATTTCAAGCACTTCGACGAAGACTCGCTCAACAGCGGCCATCATCCCCTGAACATGGTCAACGGGATGACCAGCCGCGATTTCTGGCGTTTCATCTTCTACCTGCACCTCTTCGACAACCCGCCCACCGGGTGGACCATCGAGCTGCCGCGGCGGGAACGCGTGACCGGCCTGTCGATCATTCCGAACGCTTCCTACCACTACCTGCGGGAGCTGGAACTCAGGTTCGACGGGCGGGAGGAGGACGCAGTGCAGGCGCGGCTCGCCCCTTACGGGGAGGAAGATCAGCCGTCGCGGCAGGACTTCCAGTTCGAGCCCCACCCCGCGCGCCGGGTCACTTTCGACCTGGTGGACTGGGAGAAGGTGGGCCGACAGAACGTGCTGGGCATCGACAACCTGTGGCTGCGGGTAGAGCGCTCCGAGAAGTTTTACCGGCGTGTCAAACCGCTGCTCAACATCGGGGCGCTCGTGCGGTATCCCCGGGGACAAGGCGGAATCGTGCTGAACCAGGTCAACCTGCCCGAGAGCGAGGCCAACCCGGTGAACGCCGAGAAGAAGGCCTCCATCGTGCGCACCATTCTCCGCAACCTGAAAAGCCCCTTCGGCGGCCGGGCAATGGTGGAACGGGCGGAGTGGCTGTCCTTCGAACCGGTCCATATCGGACGCCTCTGCAACCTCTACCTTGACGCCGACTGGGGCTGGCCGATCACCGACCGCGACCTCTCCGGGCTGCCTCTGGGCCGACAGCGCCTTGACGGAGTCATCTACCAGATCCGCGACTTCGAGACCTCTCCCCTGCCCAGCGCAGTAGCGGTGGGCAAGTACGCCATGTTCGAGGCGCCCGAGACCGTAGCCGGGATCCCGGTCAACCAACGGGCCGACGCGCTGTTCTTCCTCCACACTCTGATCGGACGCGAGGGCGCCGGACCGACGGGCGAGGCCGAGGCATTCCACTACGTGGTCCACTACCAGGACGGCGAGCAGGCCGCTGTTCCCGTCCGGCCGGGTCAACACGTGGCGCACTGGATACAGGACGGGCCACCGGAACTGCCCCATGCCCGAGTCGCCTGGAGGGCGCCCCTCGGCGAACAGGCGCCGCCCTGGGCCGTGGTCTACCACACGCAGTGGGTCAATCCGCGTCCCCAGGTGCCCATCGACAGCATCGACGTGGCACTGGAGCCGGGGGGTGACCGGACCGGACTACCGGTGGTGCTTGCAATAACCGTGGCGCAGCGTGCGGAGTAAACCGCCCGACCCAGGCTGTGCGGGAGCACGCAGCCGGTCGCCTGCGCCCACCCGCGTGCTGCCTCATTCCGGCGAATCGCCTCGACACGCCCGAACGCCGGCCAGCCATCTGCGTGACAACCATCCCTTCCTGCCCTAAACTTGTCCCAACCTCGGCCTGTATATCAGGAAGGCCGCGCGTGATAGGGACAAACCTGTCCGACACAGCGAAAACGTGGCTGTGGTCCACCCCGCGGCGCAGGTTCCTGGCGGGCACATTGCTTCTGATGGTGATCACCACGGCGGCCTACGCCCCCGCGGCGGGCAACGGATACGTATGGGACGACGACGATTACGTGTATGAGAACCCGACTCTGCGGTCTGCGCGGGGCCTCCGACGGATATGGTTCGACGTTGGTGCCACGCCCCAGTACTACCCGCTGGTGCACACAAGTTACTGGGTGGAATATCGTCTCTGGGGACTCGATCCGACCGGCTACCACGTGACCAACATCCTGCTGCACGCGGCCGGTACGGTCCTGCTGTGGCGGGTGTTGCGCCGGTTGGACGTCTCCGTCGCTTGGGTGGCCGCCGCCGTGTTCGCGCTGCATCCCGTCCAGGTCGAATCGGTGGCGTGGATAACGGAGCGGAAGAACGTCCTCTCCGGCGCCCTTTACTTCGGCGCCGCCCTCGCGTATCTCCGCTACGCACTGCCCCGCGGCGGCAAGCAGCAACAGGAGCAACGCCGCCGCGGCTCACGAGTCTTTTTCGTTCTCGCTCTGGTGTTGTTCGTCCTTGCCCTGCTGGCGAAGACGGTCACCTGTTCGCTGCCTGCGGCGCTGCTTCTCGTGCTGTGGTGGAAGAAGGCGCGCATCCGCCTGCGGGACGCCTTTGACCTTTTGCCGATGTTCGCGGCCGGGCTCTGCCTTGCCCTGCTGACCGTCTGGATGGAGAAGCATTCGGTGGGTGCCCAAGGGACGAGCTGGGACTTGTCTTTCGTACAACGCATTCTGATTGCGGGCCGGGCGCTCTGGTTCTACGCGCGCAAGCTGGTCTGGCCGCACCCGCTGGTCTTCGCCTATCCGCGCTGGGAGGTCGACGCCGGCCACTGGTGGCAGTGCGGCTTCCCCGTCGCCGCCGCGGGCTCCGTGGCGGCGCTGTGGCTGGCCAGGCGCCGTCTTGGGCGGGGCCCGCTTGTGGGCGCCCTGTTTTTCTGCGGGACGCTGTTTCCCGCCCTGGGCTTCTTCGACGTTCTCCCCATGCGCTACAGTTTCGTGGCCGATCACTTCCAGTATCTCGCCTGCGTGGGTCTCATCGTGCCGGCCCTCGAGGGCGCAAGACGCCTTGCGGCGCGCTTCGGCAGCCGCCGCCTCGCAGGCGTCGCCATGGCTGCCCTACTTCTGCCTCTGCTGGGGACCCTGACCTGGCAACGCACGTACGCCTACCGGGACCTCGAGACCCTCTGGCGGGACACCCTCCGGAAAAACCCCGAAGCCTGGATAGCCCATCACAACCTGGCGAAGATATTGTCCGAGCGCGGCGAGGCCGAAAAGGCCGTCCGCCGCTATCGCCGGGCGCTGCGCCTCGAACCCGAGATACCCGAGACCCACAACAATCTGGGCGCGGAACTGAGGCAAAAGGGCAAGCTGGAGGAAGCGGCTCATCATCTGGCGGAGGCCCTGCGCATCTGGCCGGACTATGCCATGGCGCATTACAACCTCGGCCTCGTCCTTCAGCAGCAGGGCAAAATCCGAGAGGCCATCGCCGAGTATCGGCACGCGCTCCGCGTCAAGCCGGACTATCCTTTGGCGCACCTGAACCTCGGGCTTGCGCTGCAGGCCACGGGACGCACTGACGCGGCGATCGAGCACTACCGTGAGGCGTTGCGGCTGGAGCCGAACCTGGCGCGCGCTCACAACAACATGGGGTTGGCCCTCCAGTCGAAAAACCGCATCGCCGGGGCGATCCGGCACTTTCGGTCCGCCGTGCGCCTGAAAGCAGGCAACCGACGGGCATCGGCAAACCTGCAGAGGGCTCTGCGGCTTCGGGACATTCTGCGGGGGGCCATGGAGCGCCACCGCAGAAAGCTTGCCGCCGACCCGGAAGACGCAGAAGCACATTTCAACCTGGGGCTCGGCCTGGCGGCCTTGGGGGAGCCGCAGGAGGCCGCCGCGCATCTGCGCGAGACATTGAGGATAAACCCCGGCCATGCCCGCGCCCACAGCGAACTGGGAAAGCTCCTCCTCCTCCGGCAGGGTCGTCTGCGGGAAGCGGTGGCCCATTTGCGGGAAGCGCTACGCCTGAACCCCAGCCGGCGGGAAGCGCGTGACCTGCTGGAGAAAGCGCGCCGGATGGAGGGCCGCGGCACGTCCGCCGCTCGACCGTGACAGAGCAGACAGCTTGCAGCCCGCGGATTCGCGTTGCGAATCCCCCTGTTTTTGTTACATTAGGGGTGCATCGCGAACATCACTCGCCACGCGCGGAGGCAACTATGCTGATCGACTTCAACGTCCCCGTTTACCAGGAGAGCGGTTACGGGGAAGCACTCGCCGAGACGGCCAAGAACCTGGGAGTGAATCGCCTCTGCATAGCCGGCGGACAGAGTCGCTACGGCCTGGCGGCCAACGCCGAGGTGCGGCGCATCGCCGATTCCTATCCGGAGTTGTTCGTGCCGTTTGCCAGGATAAAGCCCGGGCGGGACGACGCCTCGACCGTGGAGAGGATGCATCGGATAGGATTTGCGGGCCTGTGCTTTTGGGCTCCGCCCGCGCCCTACGACGACGAACGCTTCGCCGGCATCTACGAGGCGGCTCAAGCCCTTGACATGCCGATTCTGCTCCATACCGGTTTCCTCCCGCCCACCGGTCTGGACCGGGCCATGAAGGTGCGCTCGGAGAACATGCGACCGGTTTACCTGGACACGGTGGCCCGGTGCTTCCCGGACCTGAGGGTCCTGGGGACCGGGCTGGGAAACCCCTGGTACGAAGAGGCGGTGGAGACCATGCGTCGTCACGATAACGTCTTTTTCGACCTGTCGGGAGACGTGCTCCGGCGCAGGGCCACCGACTTTTTGCGGACTTTGTTCGGGCAATCCAACGCTCCCCTGTGGGAGGAAGAGTCCAGCTACAACGTCTGGGACCACGTGGTGTTCGGCAGCGGAGTGCGGCACGAGGACATCGCTTCGGTGGAAAGGGACTATCAGCGCGTTCTGCGCTCCCTGGCTTTGGACCAGACGGACATCGACGGTGTGATGGGGGGCACGGCCGCCCGCCTGCTTTCCATCGCTCCGCAGGACTGACTGTAGAGGAGGCGGCCCCCGATGAGCGCGTCGGCAGGTCCCGAAGAGGAAACCGCCTGGAGCTTCGCCGCCGAAGCACCTATTGAACGGGTTGCGGTTGCCGCGCGGGCCGGCTTCACTGTCGCATCCGACCGGGACCGTAACATCTACGTGCTCGACCCCGACGGCCGAGTCGTCGGCAAGTTCCGCGCGGGACAGCCCGTCCGCCGCGTGGGCGCCGACAGGGAAGGGGAGCTTTTCGCCGCGCTGGCGGGCGACGGCATCGTCTACGCGTTCGACAGAACCGCGGGCCTGCAATGGCGCGTGGAGTTCGATCGGCACCTCGAGGATTTCCATCTGGGGCCGGCCGGGGAGTACCTGGTTGCGGCGGCCGCGGACGGTCAGCTTTGCGTCTACAGCTCGGAGACACGCGCAAAGATGGCGGGCCGGACACAATGGGCACCCCGGTCCGTCGTAGCCTTTGCAGCCGATCCCCTGCAGTTCGCCGTTGCCGGGGCCGACGGTGACCTTGCCGCCTTCGGCCCCGAAGGCAACTGCCTGTGGACCAGGAACCTGCGGGGGCGGATCGGACCTATCGCATGCGAGGTGCATCGCCCTCTGCTGGCCGTTCCGGCCCTGGAAGACGGTCTCCGACTGTTCCAGGCCGATGGTGCCGAAGCGGGGACCGTGAAACTCGATCAGCCGGCCAGGCGAGTGGCGGTCCGTGCGGGCGCGGATCGGTTCCTGGTGGAAACAACCGGGCCGCAGTTCGTCCTCACCGAACGGGCCGGGCTGATCTGCTGGAAGAAGTCCCTGCGCCGTCCGCCGGCCGATTGGGCTGCCGACGCCCGGTTGGAACTCCTTGCCGTCGTCGACGGCGAAGGAGCCCTTAGCGCCTGCCGGGTGGAAGAGTGGGAACCCCGTCCGGGGAAAACCGGGCAGGGCCCCGACGCCGACGCCCCGAGGGAGACGCTGCGGATGAGTTCGCAACCCGGAGTCAAGGCACCCGAAGTGCTCTGGCAGACCGACCTGGCCGCAGATGCCGAAGGCGTTGACGTCTCCCGCCTGGCCGTCGGCCGGGAGGGGAACTGCACCGTACTGGTGTTTGCAGACGGCACCGTTATCGGCCTTGACCGAAGCGGTGAGTCCGTCGTCCAGACCAGAACCTCCATGCCGGCGTGGACCGCTCCCGCAGGGCCGGCCGCCGGTGTAGCCGTATGGAGCGCCTCGGGGGTTCTGATGGTCGAACCGGGCAAACGCCAAACCCGCAGCGTGAGCTTCAAGGACGAAGCGGACTTCTTCGACTGCTCCCGCGACCTCCGCTTCGCCGTCCGGGCCAACGCGGCCGGGGCGCTGGCCTGCCTGGGAGCAAACGGTGAGACGGTGTGGAGCCGACAGGTGGACCCGGCGCCCGTGGACGTCTACGTCAGCCCATCCGGGGGCGTAGTGATGACGGGGGATGAATCGGGTAGATACCGGTTCTTCACCGACGAGGGGCGGCTCTTCCACAAGCTGCGGTTCGGGGGCGCAGCGACGTATCCGGCCGCCGGACTGAGCGATGAGTTCGCTCTCTTCGCCAGCCCGGGGGGCCGAATGTACGCCGTCGACCACGAAGGCCGCAAGATGTGGGGCGGCCGACCCGTTGGTGCCCTGGACCGGACCGAAGTGCCGGGTGAGACCGTATACGCCTACTCGCTGACCGAGGACTGCGCCGTCGTGGAACCGCTCTCGGGCGACGTCTGGGAGCTGGTCCCCCCGCCGGGACGGACCCGACTGAGAAAGCCTCCGGAGGGCGATCCCGTGCTGCTCCACGCCGAAGGAAACGTACTGACCGCCTTCACCGGCTATCGCCGCAAGCTCGACGTGCTGTGGCGCTACCGAGCCGAAGCCGGAATCGACGGGTTCGGGGTCTGCGCAGAAGGGCACGTCGCGGTCTTGACCGTCGGGCCGGAGGTCACGGCGGTTCGATGCACCAACAGCCACTGAGAACCGAAGGGGCGAACATGCTGATCGGCGTCATCTCCGACACGCACGACAACATGCCGAAGATAGGGTGCGCCCTCTCGATCCTGCAGGAGCGGGGCGCGGAGACCATCGTCCACGCGGGGGACTTCGTCGCACCGTTCGCGCTGAAGGCGCTGCTCGGGTCCGGCATCCCGGTTGTCGGCGTTTTCGGAAACAACGACGGAGAGCGGGCGGGGCTCAACCGCCAGGGCGCGGAACTGCACGAGCCGCCCCACCAGTTCACACTCGGTGACCGCAGCGTGGTCGTCAGCCACGACGAGGAGTCGCTCAGCGACCGGGACGCCGCCGAGGCCGACATAGTGGTCTGCGGCCACACCCACACCCCGGAGGTCCGCGGGTCGGACCGGCTTCGGATAAATCCGGGGGAGGCCGGCGGATGGCTGAGCGGCAGATCGACCATGGCGGTGGTAGCGCTGGATTCCCTGGAGGCGGAAATCATCGACCTCGGACCACAGGAGACCCTTTCGATATGAGAACTGCATACGCGATGTGCGCGGCCGCCCTGTGCGCTGCGCTTCTGGCGGCCGGATGTGTTGAGCGGCAGATGATGATTCGGTCGGACCCGCCGGGGGCGCCGGTGTGGATAGACCAGCAGTACGCCGGCGAGACCCCACTGGACCACGAGTTCGCCCACTACGGCACCCGCGCCGTCCGCGTCGGGCCGATCCGCGGCGAAGAGGGCAAGGTGCAGTTCACCGAACGGCAGGGAACCTTCGACATCGAGGCGCCCTGGTACGAGACCTTCCCGCTGGACTTCTTCGCCGAGGTCCTCTGGCCCTTCCAGTTGAGGGACGAGCACCGACTCCCGCTCTTCACGCTGCCGGAAGCCGGCCGGCAGGCCGAGGTCTCCGGGGAAGCGGAGGCCCGGGAACTGATCGACCGGGCTGAAAGCTTCCGAGAGCAGGCGCTAACCCCTATACCCGAATCCGGGGAGTGATCGCCGGGGTCAGCCCGCCCCCACGAGGGTGAAACGTTTCCCGTAGGATTCCAGGACTCTCCGCCGCAGCCCGCTGTGGCACGGGTCGTTGAGGCGGGGGTCCTCCGAAACGATGCCGGCCGCATCCTCCCGGGCTTCCTGAAGGATCGAGAAGTCGGAGAAGTCGTAGAATCGGAACTCCGGCATCCCGCTCTGCTGAGTTCCGAAGAATTCTCCCGGGCCCCTTAGCCGGAGGTCCTCCTCGGCGATCTGGAAGCCGTCGTTGGTGCGGTCGAGGACTTCCAGCCGCCGGCGGGCCTCCTCGGTCTGCGGGTCGGCCAGCAGGTAGCACGTGCCGCCGTGATCACCCCTGCCGATGCGCCCCCGAAGCTGATGGAGCTGGGCGAGCCCCAGTCGCTCGGCGTGGCGGATGATCATCACGGTGGCTTGAGGCACGTCGATGCCCACCTCCACCACCGTGGTGGCCGCCATGACCTGGTACCGGCCGTCCCGGAATGCCTCCATCACCCGGCGTTTCCGGTCCGGGGACATCTGGCCGTGCAGCAGGCAGACCTCGTATTCGGGGAAGACCTCCGTCTGAAGTCTGCGGCAGCCCTCCTCGGCGCTGGTGAGGTCCAGTTCCTTGTTCTCCTCCACCAGGGGATATACGGCGAAGACGCTGCGGCCCTCCGCCAGTTCCGCCCGGGCGTTCCGAAATGCCTCGTCCCACCGGTCCGGCTCCAGCAGGTGGGTCGCCACCGGCTCGCGGCCGGGTGGCATTTCATCGATTATGCTCACGTCCATGTCCGCAAAGCAGGTCAGCGCGAGGGTTCGGGGGATGGGGGTCGCGGTCATCACCAGCGTGTCGGGCGGGGGGCCCTTCCTGCGGAGGGCCCCCCGCTGGCGGACGCCGAAGCGGTGCTGCTCGTCCACAACCACCAGTGCCAGGTTGTGAAAATCCACGTCCGGCTGGATCAGCGCGTGGGTGCCCACCACCAGGTCCAACTCCCCGGCGGCCAGGGCTCGCCGTGTCTCCGTTCGCTCGGCCGAACTCAGAGCCCCGGTCATCAGGGCGGTACGGAGGCGGGCCTTCCGCAACAGAGACTCCAGGTTCAGGTAGTGCTGTTCGGCGAGTATCTCCGTGGGGGCCATGAGGGCCACCTGACGCTCTTTACTGCTCTCGGCCAGCGCCGCCAGCATGGCATAGACGGCCACCACCGTCTTGCCGCATCCGACGTCGCCCTGCAGCAGCCGGTTCATCGGGCGGGGCTCACGCATGTCCGCGGCCACCTCTTCGACGACCCGGTGCTGTGCCTCGGTGAATTGGAAGGGGAACAGCCGCCGTATTCGGCGGTCAACGTTGGGACCCACGCGGAAGGCAACACCCTCCTTCCCGGCGATGGCCGCGCGGCGGAGTGCCAGGGCCGTCTGGAAAGCGAGCAACTCCCCGTAGGCAAAGCGCTTCGCCGCGGCGTCTTTCCGCCGCATCTCCGGCGGAAAGTGAACGTCCCATAGGGCCTGCTCGACCTCCGGCAGGCTCCTTTCACGCCGGACCGCGGGCGGGAGGGTCTCCTCCGCCCTGTCGGCGGCGGCCTCGAGGCCGGCCCTCATTATCTTGCGCATAAGCTTCTGGCCGATTCCCTCGGTGAGGGGATAGACGGGCATGATCCGTCCGAACTTCGCCGAATCCTCCAGCGTGGTTCCCATCTCGTAATCGGGGGCCACCATCTGGAGGCGCCCGTAAACCTTGACCTTCCCGGCGGCGATGATCGTATCACCCTCGGTGTAGGAGGTCTGCCAGCCGGGATTCGCGTTGAACCAGACCAGCTCCAGGCTGCCCGTGTCATCCTCCACGGTCACGGTCAGGATACCGCGCCGTCTTCCAGTGGGTCGCCAGTTCACCGCGTCGACTATCCCCCGCACCACCGCTTCCTCATCCACGCGGAGCGAGGCGATGGAGGTGGGATGGCGGCGGTCCTCGTAGTCACGCGGCAGGTGGAAAAGCAGGTCCCCGACCGTCTCAATGCCCAGCTTCGCCAGCAGTTCCGCCCGCTTCGGCCCCACGCCCTTGACGTAACGGACGTCGTCCTCAAGTTTCGTCTGTTTACGGGCCACGGCTGGTCGCCCCTTCGATCAGATCGGCCGCGCAAGGCGCTGGGGACCGAATATAGCAGATGAAAGCCGCCGATGACAGCGACGCGGCACGGGCGATTTTGACAGCCCCGAGAGCGGCACGTATAATCCGGCTCTTTGCCGGAGAACAGGGGAGGATACTGATGGAGCCCGTCGTAACATCCGTCGAGGAGAGGGAGACCGAGGAGTTTCCCTGGGGAAGCATCACCTGGCTGGTAAGCGGTCAGATCGGCAACTCCGAGAGCATGACGTTCGGCCGGGTCGTTATCCGGTCCGGGCACGTGAACCAGGGCCACCGGCACGCGAACTGCGACGAGATACTGCACCTGCTGCGCGGTGAACTGCGGCACACGGCCGACGAGGATATCTTCCACCTGCGGGCAGGCGACACGATAACCCTCCCGGCGGGCACCTCCCACCGCGCCGAGTGCGTGAGCGAGGACGACGCCGTGATGGTGGTGGCCTACTCGAGCCCGAAGCGGGGCATGGTTCCCGAATGAGCCGGGCGCACTTTAGTGGAGACAAAAGATGGAACTGGGTGTTTACTCGCTGGTCACTCCGGACTGCCGCGCGCCGGAAGCCGCCGCCCTGGCGGCCGAGGTAGGCTACACCGGAATCGAATGGACGGTCGACTACCCGAACGCAATGTGGGACGGAGAAAGCAACTGGCACATCGACACCGCGAACCTGGAGGAAACCGCGCGCATCGCCCGTGACGCGGCCGAGGCCAACGGCCTGACCACCGTGGCGCTGGGTTCACGATGCGGCTGCTTCGATGCCGCCGAGATACGCGTGGTCATGGAGGCGGCCGACCTGGTCGGCGCGGAGGCCGTGCGCGTCCACGCCCCCAGCTACGACGGTTCGGCCCATTACGACGAGCTGTTCGAGCGGACCCGCGGGGCCTACGCCGGGCTGCAGCCCGTGGCGCGGGAGTTCGGGGTCAAAGTGTGGATGGAGATCCACAACGGCCGCATCTGTCCAAGCGCCTCCGCAGCGCTCCGACTGATCGACGGCCTTGACCCCGACTGCATCGGGGTGATCTTCGATCCCGGCAACATGATCCGGGAGGGCATGGAGAACTGGCGAATGGGCGTGGAGATGCTGGGGTCCTACCTGCAGCACGTCCACGTGAAAGACTGCGGCTGGTTCGTCGACGAGGACGGCCAGTGGACCACGCGAAGCATGACCTTCGAAGAGGGAATGGTGGACTGGCCGGAGGTAGTCCGGGCGCTTGCGGACGCCGGTTACGAGGGCTTCCTCAATATCGAGGATTTCCGCGGCGGGTATGCCACCGTGAGCGATGAACTGCCCACCCGGCTCAAGCTGCAGCAGGACTACGATTACCTGTCCGCCCTGCTGTGAACGCCCCGGCCGCCACATAAAACGGCGGAGCGGCCGCGCTCGGCCGCTCCGCGTGCGCGTCTGTGGTAGCTTCGGAGCCCGGACAGAAGGCCGGCGCTCCGCGCAGGTCAGTCTTCCTTCTCTTCTTCCTCTTCTTCCGGCTCCTCTTCTTCAGCCGGTTCTTCCGGAGCTTCTTCCTCGGCTTCCTCTTCTTCCGCCTCGGCCTCCGGCGCCTCAGCTTCTTCCTCGGCTTCCTCTTCTTCCGCCTCGGCCTCCGGCGCCTCAGGCTCTTCCTCTTCCGGTGCGGCCTCCGGTTCGGGTTCGGCGCCCGGCACCGGGGGTTGCTCGGGGGCTTCCGGCGGGAACTCCTCTTCTGCTTCCTCGGGCTCGTATATCTCCTCGATCTCGATGTTATCCACGTGCTTGCGGAGCAGGAAGAAAATAACGGTGTTGGCGGTGAAGAAGTAGGCCACGGCATAGCTGGCCGGAATGGCCCTGAGCGCGATGGTGAACAGGGCGATGATCGAGCTGACCACGGCCGCCAGTCCGCCCTCGCTCCACATGACCGCGCCGATGCCGCCTCCGAACTCGTAGTGCAGCCAGGGGGTGCCGCTGACGAAGCCGGTCTCGATCGTCTGGTGGATCAGGTAGATAAGGGCCTCGATGGCAAGGCCCGCCGCCCCGACGGCGAGCACACCAAGGACGCCGGCCACCACGACGTAGCAGACGAAGCGTCCGAACTGCCACAGCACGTAGGCATAGGAGGTGCTCCAGCCGTCGAAGGCGTCCTTGCCTCCGACGCTGACCGCCGGCATCATCAGGCCGAAGCTCAGGCCCCAGCCGATGGCGAACAGCCAGGCAACCGCGCCGAGCAGGCCCGCCACCACGTAGAGGGGTACCAGCAGGATTCTGCCCACGTAAGGTATGGAGCAGAACAGGCCGATCAGGGCGTTGCAGAGGCTCGGCACGACGATGAACAGAAACGGCCACAGGAAGGCCAGGAAGTAGTCCAGTCGCTTCGACCGGACCAGGTTCCGCGCCTCTCCCAGTGTCGGGAAATCGTCGCGGGCGTACTCCAAAGCGGTCAGCCGCGCGATGACACCGCCCGAGCCGCTGAGGGCCCAGAACAGGGCTACGAATGTCAGGGAGGACACGAAGAGATGCCCCAGGTCGGCATTGTGGAAAGGGTTGAGGAGGGGCAGCAGGCGGACCACCGCCGTGCGGCATTCACCCGTAGCTATCAGCGAGAGGAAGGAACGGGCCTGACTGCTGCCGATGCGCCCCAGTTCCACCACGCCGGCGTCCGGCGCCTTCATCAAGCCCCAATCGGCGAACAGCGAATACAGCCCCGTGGCAAGGGTGAGTATGAACACCACATAGAGCAGGGCAAGAAAACCCACCCAGACCTTGTTTCCCTTCAGCGCCAGGTGGTAAGCCGACAGAACGTCTCGCCAGTCTCCTCTACGGTTGGTCATCCCTGATACCCCCGGCAAAAGAAAGCTATTCTCAGAGTCCAGTGCGCCCACTTTACACAGTGTGACGGCGATTTGTCAACCCTAAAGCGCCGGCTACTTCCCTCCGGCTTGCCGTTCCTCCCCTGCCCCACGGTCCTCGGCGATGCGATGTCGTTCCTCGAACCATCCATCCAGGTCCACCATTTTGCACCGTCGGGAACAGAAAGGAAAGTAGGGGGTCTCCTCCCCCTCGCCCCGGCAAACCGCCTTCCCGCAGGTGGGACACTCGACACGGAGTTCGTCGCCAGACATCAGAGACCCCCTGCGGGGCCGACGATTGGCGCTGAGCGGGCTCGGGCCGGCACAACCGATCGGCTCAGGACGAAGCCTCTTCGGAGTTAGAGGCCTTAACGCCTTCTGAGTCCGCAGCCGATGAGTTCGAAGAGGAACTGCGATAGTCCGTGGAATAGAAACCACTTCCCTTGAAGATGATGCCCGCTCCGGCGCCGATTTGACGCCGCAGGCCGTTCCGGCCGCACGCGGGACACCGCTTCAGTGGGTCGGATGTTATGGATTGAAAGGCTTCCAGCTCGTGCCCGCAATGTTCGCACGTGTAGTCGTAGGTAGGCATGTTCACCCGGCTAAGAACACGGTATTAAAACACAGATGTTAAGGGACGGGCCCGCTCTCGTCAAGCGGGACCTCCGCCCGCCTCACGGCTCTCGGCGCGGCCACCGGGCCCGGTCACGATGACCTGACTGGGGCGCACGACCTGATCCCCGAAGCGGAATCCCTTCTTCAGCTCTCGAACGATTACGTTGGCCTCCGCCCCTTCGGATTCCTGTTGCATCACCGCCTCATGGTAGTGGGGGTCGAACTTCCTGCCCACCGCTTCTATGGGGTGAATGTCCAGCTTCTCCAGGGCCGCGTAAAAATCCTTCTCCACCAGCCGAAGCCCCTCCACAATCTCCCGTGCTCCTTCGGTCTGCTCGGCGGCCTCCAGGGCCAGACGCAGGCTGTCGGCAACCGGAAGTATGGCCTCGGCAACGGAGCGGATGACTTCTTCGCGGGCGCCCCTGCGGAACTTCTCTATCCGTTTCCTCAGATTTTGATAATCGGCCGTTGCCCGCTGCAGCCGTTGGAGGTATTCGTCGCGCTCGCGGGCGAGCGTCTGCAGTTCCTCGTATTCTGCATAGGAGACCTTCACTGTCCCGCCGGTTCCGGCCGAGGGGGAAGCCTCTTCCTCGGAGGAGGTTCCTTCCTCTTCCCTGCTCTCCTCCGGCTCCTTCGGCCCAAGAGAGTCGTTTTCATTGTCAGCGTACATTCAGCATCTCCCTCCGGAAGCGGCGGGCCGCCTCAGCCGCCCGCGGCGTCGGTTTTCTCAGTTCCACAGATGTAGTCTTTTACCTTCTGCAGGAAACTCTTCTGCTTTTCCGGGACGTTTTCCCTCTCGATCTCGTCCAACTCCTCCAGAAGCTCCCGCTGCCGGTCCGTTGTCTTCCGCGGCGTCTCAACGTGAACTTCCACCAGGAGATCGCCGTGCCGGCCGGTGCGCACGTCCGGGAGCCCCATCCCGCGAAGCCGAAGGACCTGTCCGCTCTGTGTGCCCTTGGGCACTGCGAGCTGGTAGGTTTCCCCCTCCAGGGTTGGCACTTCGATCTTACCCCCCAGGACGGCTGTAGTATAGCTGATGGGCACCTCGCAGAACAGGTCCGCGCCCTGCCGCTGAAAAACCGGGTGTTCCCTGACGAAGATATCGCAGAAGAGATCGCCGCGCCGTCCGCCAGGCGAAGGCTCCCCTTCGCCCCGGAGCTGCAGCCGAGCGCCGGACTCAACACCGGCCGGTATCTCCACGGTCAACTCAACGTCCCGCTCCACCCGGCCGGTGCCGTCGCACTCCGAGCAGGGCTCGACGATGATCTTCCCCTTGCCCCCGCAACGGGGACAGGTCCTGCGGACGGCGAAGAAGCCCTGGCGGTTTTCCACCTGGCCGTGCCCGCGGCAGGCCGAGCAGGTGCGCATCCCGCCTTCCGCGGCCCCCGTACCTCCGCATTCGGGACAGACCTCGGCCCTCCGCAGGGCGATGGTTCTTTCGGTGCCGGTGAGGACTTCCTCCAGGTCCACCTCGATCTTTACCCGCAGGCTTCTGCCTTTACGGGCGGCGCGGCGCCGCCGGCCGCCGAAGAACTCATCGAAGACGCCGGCGCCGGCGAAGATGTCGCTGAAGGTGCTGAATATCTCGTCGAAACTGCTGAAGTCCCCCACCCGCATGCCTTCCAGACCCGCCTTTCCGTAGCGGTCGTAGCGCCGCCGTTTCTCCGGGTCGCTGAGCACCTCGTAGGCCTCGGCGGCCTTTTTGAACTTATTGGCGGCATCCGGATCGTCGGGGTTGCGGTCGGGGTGATACTTCAGAGCCTGGGCCCGGTAGGCCTTCTTGATCTCGGACTGGGAAGCTTCTCGGTCCAGCCCGAGTATCTCGTAGTAATCATCTCGGGCCATCCTTAGCACCTCCCTCCGGACGATATCTCCCGGAGGGTATTCCGGGCGACTCCAAAGTCGAGGGCTGCCCGGTATTGGCAGCCCTCGGAGTTATCCCGCTGAACGGAGACCTCTATGCCGAGGGTCTCCGGCGGCAAACGTCAGCGCACCGCGCCTTCGGGGGCGGGTGTGTCTTCCTCTTCTTCGATGTCGGTGACCATGGTTTCGGTGGTCAGCAGCAACGAGGCAATGCTCGCCGCGTTCTCCAGGGCCGTCCTTGTCACCTTGGTGGGGTCGATTATGCCGGCCTTCAGCATATCGACGTACTGGCCGGTGTTGGCGTCGAAGCCGACCCCGTCATCGCGCTCGCAGACCTCCGCCACCACCACGGCTCCGTTGAAACCGGTGTTCTCGGCGATAGTCATCAGAGGAGCGTCAAGGGCTTTGCTGATGATGTCGGCGCCTATCTTCTGATCTCCTCGGAGGCGTTTGCGCCTTTTCTCTACGGCCTCTTTGCAGCGCACCAACGTTGCGCCGCCTCCGGGGATCACGCCTTCCTCCACGGCCGCACGGGTGGCGTTGAGCGCGTCCTCCACCCGGGCCTTCTTCTCGGTCATCTCCGCTTCGGTAGCGGCCCCCACCTTGACAACGGCCACACCGCCGGAGAGGCGCGCAAGCCGCTCCTGGAGCTTCTCCTGATCGTAATCGCTGGTGCTCTGCTCGATCTGCTTGCGGATCTGCTGGATGCGGGCTTTCACGTCGGCGGCTTTGCCCGCTCCCTCGATGACCGTGGTGTCGTCTTTGGTAACCACAACGCGCCCGGCCTCACCCAGGTCGCTGGCCTGGACGCCGTCCAGCTTCAGACCGATGTCCTCGCTGATGAACCGACCGCCGGTGACCACCGCCAGGTCGCCGAGCATCGCTTTGCGCCTGTCGCCGAATCCGGGTGCCTTCACTGCGCAGCACTGCAGCACGCCCCGGAGCTTGTTGACGACCAGCAGGGCGAGGGCCTCGCCCTCGACGTCTTCGGCAACTATGAGGAGGGGCCGCCCGGCGCCCGCCGCCTTCTCCAACACGGGCAGCAGGTCGCGTGCGCTGCTGATCTTCTCCTCATGGATGAGGATGAGGGGCTCTTCCAGCTCGCAGGCCATCTCCTCTGCTTCGGTGACGAAGTAAGGGGAGAGGTAGCCCTTGTCGAACTGCATGCCCTCCACGAAGTCGAGCTGGTCCTCGAGGGTGTTGCCCTCCTCGACGGTGATGACGCCGTCCTTGCCGACCTTCTCGACGGCATCGGCGAGCAGCCCCCCGATCTGGGCATCGTTGTTGGCGCTGATGGAGGCAACGTGAGTGATGTCCTCCTTGTCCTCGACGGTATGGCTCCGGTCTTCCAGCTCGCCGACCACGGCGGAGACTGCATCGTCGATGCCCCTGCGGACGGCCATCGGGTTTGCCCCCGCGGCCACCGCCTTCAGTCCCTCCCGGTAGATCAGTTCTGCCAGGACTGTGGCGGTTGTGGTGCCGTCGCCGGCGTCGTCACTGGTCCTGGAGGCAACTTCGTTGACCATCTTGGCGCCCATGTTCTCGAACTTGTCCTGCAGTTCGATCTCCTTTGCCACGGTCACCCCGTCTTTAGTCACCCTGGGGGCGCCGTAGCTTTTCTGCAGGACCACGGTTCGGCCGGTGGGTCCCATGGTCACCCGGACGGCGTCGGCCAGTTTCTGGACGCCCTTCAGTATTTTGTTGCGGGCTTCCCCGCCGTACATGAGTTGCTTCGCAGCCATCTGGTTTTCCTCCGATTTTTTCGTACTGGGCTCGATTGTTTCAGGAAGTCAGCCGCCGCTGTCCCCAAGCCGGGGGCCGAGGGCGGTCTTCACTCTATGACGGCCAGCAGGTCTCCCTCGCGCATGATCATCAGTTCCCGGCCGTCCACTTCGATTTCGTTGCCGCTGAACTTCCCGAAGAGCACTTCATCACCCTCCTGGACGCTCATCGAAGCTCTTTCACCGGAGTCAACCAGTCGGCCGGGGCCCACGGCAAGCACCCTGCCGCGCTGCGGTTTTTCCTTAGCGGTCTCCGGCAGGAATATGCCGCCGGCGGTCTTCTCTTCCTCCTCCAGCGGTTCGATCACTACGCGGTCATCCAGGGGCCTGATCTCTGCCATCGTTCCTCAACCTCCGCTGCGTTAGAGTGAATGCTCTCGTTGAATCCCGATTTCAGGCGGGATGAGTTCATCACATCATGCCGCCCATGCCCGGGGCGCCGCCCATGCCCGGAGCACCGCCCATGCCCGGAGCGCCGCCCATACCCGGAGCGCCCATGCCGGCGCCCGGCGGTCCTTCTTCCTCTTCTTCCTCGCCCTCGCGGATGAGGCACTCGGTCATGAGCACGACGCCTGCGACGCTGACGGCGTTCTGGAGGGCGATGCGGATCACCTTGGTGGGGTCGACAACGCCGGCTTCCACAAGGTCGCCGTACTCCTCCTTATCGGCGTCGTAACCGTAGGTGTAGCTGTCGTTTTTCTCCACCTGCCGCGCGACGACCGCCCCTTCCAGTCCGGCGTTGGCGGCAATGGTCTCCAGGGGCACCCTCAGGACCTGGGCTACCACGTCGGCCCCCGCCGCGTAGTCGCCGTCAAGGTCCAGTCCGTCGACCGCGCCGCGGGCGCGGAAGAGGGCGACTCCCCCACCAGGCAGAATGCCTTCTTCGACCGCCGCTCGGGTGGCGTTGAGGGCGTCCTCTGCGCGCGCCTTGGTCTCTTTGACTTCGGTTTCTGTAGCGGCGCCGACGTTGATCTGGGCTACGCCGCCGCTCAGCTTCGCGAGGCGCTCCTGGAGCTTCTCCCGGTCGTAGTCGCTGGTGGTGTCCTCGATCTCACGCTCTATCTGCTTGACCCGTGCCTGGATGTCGGACTCGCTCCCGGCACCTTCCACGATGGTCGTCTTGTTCTTGCTGACCGTCACCTTCCTGGCCCGACCGAGGGCGTCCAGTTGGACGTTCTCCAGTTCCACGCCGAGGTCCTCAAAGATGGGTTCCCCTCCGGTCAGAATGGCGATATCTTCCATCATCGCCTTCCGCCGGTCGCCATAGCCCGGAGCCTTCACGGCGCAACAGTCCACGATACCGCGCATCTTGTTCACCACGAGGGTGGCCAGGGCTTCGGTTTCAACATCCTGACTCAGGATGAGCAGCGGTTTGTCCTGGGCGCTGACCTTCTCCAGCAGCGGCGCAATGGAACGGGCGCTGGAAATCTTCTTCTCGAAGATCAGCAGGTAGCAATCCTCCAGGACGCACTCCATCGACTCCTCATCGGTGACAAACTGTGGGGACAGGTAACCGCGGTCGAACTGCATGCCCTCCACCACATCGACGGTGGTCTTCAGGGCCTGCCCTTCCTCGACGGTGATGACGCCGCTGCGCCCGACCTTGTCCATGGCGTCGGCGATCATCCGACCCACGGTCTGGTCGTTGTTGGCGGCGATGGCGCCGACGGCGGCGATGTCTTCGGATTCCTCAACGGGCTGGCTGCGCTTTTTCAGCTCTTCCACCACGGCATCGGCAGCCGCGTGCATACCCCGCCTCAGGACGGAGGCGTCGCAGCCGGCCACGACTCGCTTCATCCCTTCCCGGCAGAGGGCCTCCCCAAGGATGGTGGCTGTGGTCGTGCCGTCGCCGGCATCGTCATTGGTCTCGGAGGCGGCCTGCTTCAGGAGCTGGGCCCCCAGGTTTTCGTACTTCTCCGAGAGGTCGATGTCCTCGGCCACGGTCACCCCGTCTTTTGTGATCTTGGGGCTCCCCCAGCTCTTGTCAAGTATCGCGTTGCGACCCTTCGGGCCGAGGGTCTGCTTGACCGCTCGGGCCAGCTTCGAGACGCCCTCCATAAGTTTTTCCCGGGCCTCCAGACCGAAGACGAGTTCCTTTGCAGGCATCCGTGCAATCCTCCTCGTGTGGGGTACGATTGGGGAACAGTCGAAAGAACCCTAAAGCTTGGCGCAAACTTCGTGCCACAGGCGGCGCAAAACCCGTCCGGCCGTCCGCGGAACGTCCCCGTCCCGTCCAGATATCCCTCATGCCGCTTCTGAGTGGTCGCAGAGGTGCGCTGGCTTCTGTCGACCTTAGAGTATCGCGCTTAAAGAAGCGGCCCACAACCCTAAGGCCGTTCGCTCCGGCTCCGCGTTCACTGTCATTCCGACAGCACGCCGGAGGCGCTCCCGCCGGGAGCCTGTCAAATTGGCACCGGCCGAGACACCGCCAGGGCCCGCGGGGTCACCGAGAGGAGGAGTCCGTGGAGAGGTCAACCTGCTGCTGCTCCAGCGAGAAGTGCCGCGGAAAGTCACGCCGTCCCTTCTGCCAATCCCGGAGGGCCTTCAGGAAGCGCGCGTTCGTGCGCCGCCATCCACGCAGGATGCAGCGACCCGCGTAGCGCAACATAGCCGTGCTGAAGTGGAAGCATGAGACCGATCGCAGCACGCTGCTGAAGGAGTAAAAACGCCGGTTGGCCCGCAGCGCGCCGATCTGAAGCTCAAGGGGCCGCATGTGGGCTGGCTCGAAGACCACGTGATGGCCGTCGTAGAGGCTCCAATCGTAGGTGAAAATCCGGCCTTCCTCGTCCAACTTCCGGAACAGGTCCGAGCCGGGCACGGGAGTGAGAATCAGGAACTGCACGGTGTCGAGCCGGCGGTCCAGCGCGAACCGAACGGTTCTCTCGAACACCGAAGAGTCGTCGTCGTCGGCGCCAAACATAAACATCCCGTGGACGGGAATGCCGTGCTGGTGGAAGCCCTCGACGGCGTTCTCTATGTCCGCCAGCGTCTGGTGTTTGTGGAAGCTCTCCAGGGTGGCCTCGTTGATGGACTCGAACCCCACGAAGACGCGTTTGCACTTGGTGCGGCGCATCAGGTCCAGCATCTCCGAATCCCGGTAGATGTCCGCCCGCACCTGCGCGTACCAGCGGCGAGGCACGACGTCTTCCCGCAGCATGGTGCTCAGCAGTTCCTTGGTCCGACGGGCCGAAGCGGTGAAGTTGTCGTCACAGAAGAAGACGTGGCGGTCCTTAACCCTCCGCAATTCCTCGACGATCCTCTCGACGCTCTTCATACGATAGCGGGTGCCGAACATCGGCGAGACGCAACAGAAAGTGCAGGCGTGAGGGCAGCCCCTGGAAGTCATCACCGGGACGATCCTCATCTTCTCCTTCCCGTGCATCAGGGAAAAGTCGGGAACGGGGATGTCATCGAGGGGCGTGCAGAAGCGCCGTTCCTCGGTGCGCACGACTTCATCGCCGTCCTTATAGAGGAGGTTGGGCACTTCGGAGAGATCGCCGTCGCCCTGGAGCGCCTCCACCAGAGCCGGCAGGGATTCCTCGGCTTCTCCGGTGATGACGTAATCCCCGTGCTTCAAGGGCTCCTCGGGCATGAAGGTGGCGTGCACGCCCCCAAAGACCACCGGCACCCCCTTCAGCTTCAGCAGCCGCGCCATGGCATACCCGCGGGGCGCGGTGGCCGAGGTGCCCGAGATGCCAACAAGGTCGGAGTTGAGCACGTCCCAGGCTGCGGAAGTCCCGATGCTCTCCAAATCCTCTACGTAAACTGTCACGTCGTGTCCGCGGTCTCGAAGAATGGTGGCCAGTATCGGCAGCCCCAGCCTGGGGATGGCCAGGTGGCTGTAGTTATGGTAGTCCGGCGAACTCGGTTCGATCAGTGATATCTTCATACTTTCTCGGCCCTCCGTTACTGCTCAGGCCCCCCTCTGCCTCACAGTGGTGGCGGAGGAGGGATTTGAACCCCCGACCCGAGGCTTATGAATCCCCTGCTCTACCCCTGAGCTACTCCGCCACCGCTCCGTATTGTAACGCCGCACCTCGCGTGGTGTCAATGCCGCGCCCCCCGGCGCCGCAGGGTCGCAAGCCACCTCCGGTCCCAAGCTACGGATCAATGCCGGTTGGCCCCCTGGCCCGCGCCGCGGCACCTTCAGGCAGCTCCCGGCTATCCCGTGACGCCCAGCACCAGGAGCAGCCCCCCGGTTATCACCACAGCGGCCCCGGCCAGCACCAGCAAGGTCGTGAGGATCCCCCTTGTGGCCTTTTTGCCCCCCAGGACCCCTACCTCTTGCAGGGGCACGACGCCGGCGCGCTCCAGCTCTACGATCTCACCGCCCCGGGCCTCTTCTCGAGCGCTCTCGGCAAGGCGCTCGATCTCGGGCCGGCGCTCGTGATCCTCCGGCAACATCTCCAGCGCTTCCCTCAGCAGCACCGTCGCGTCCCGGAAGCGGCCCTCACCGTAGGCTTTCTTCCCGGCTGCCAGGGAACTGCGGAGCTTGTCGGTTTGCTCGCGCTCCTCGATCTGCTCCAGCAGTTTCTTAACTTCCGGCGCCTCCGAAGCGGCCGACCGGGCGAACTCAACCGCTTCTCGCGCTCCGGCGTAGTCGCCTTCCTCCAACCGCTGCCTCGCCCGCTGGAGCTCAAAGTCAATCATCTCTTCGGTCTGCAGGCCGGCCTCCACCTTCTTACGTGCCTCTTCAAGGCCCGGGCACGAGGCCCACATTCCCTCCACCTTCTGCAGCGCCTGCTGAGCTTGCTCGAAGCGCCGCTGCGAGAGCAGCTTGTCGATGCCCCCGACCCGCTTCTTGGCAATGGACATACGGGAGCGCACGCTGTCGATCAACTCGGGAACCCGGTGCTCGGGGGCGAGGTCCTCCGGAACGGCTTCCAGCTTCTGCAGCGCCTCCTGGAGTTTGCCCTGATCGGTCAGGTCCCTCGCTTCACTCACCTGGTCGGCGTAATGTTCCCGCCGCTCTTCCCTGTAGCTTTCGATCAGGCGCCGGGCTTTCTCACGGGCGCGCTGGAAGAGCTTCCCCTTGACGGCGAGGACCTTCTGCAACTGCTCGATAGCCTTCCCGTAGCGGTTGCGACCGGCCAGTGCCCTGGCCCGCTCTTCGGTCTGGCTGATCTGGACGGCCATCTGGTGTCGGAGCTGCTTCAGGCTTCTCCCACACTCCATGCAGACTTCGACGTCGATGCGGTTCTCCGCCCCGCATTCCGGACAAAGGTCGAAGAGTTCCGACAGGTCCTCCCCGCAGTGCAGGCAGGTCTTCTGTGTAACGGGATTTCCCTTCTGACAATTCGGGCAGACAACCTGGGCGCCGGACACCGCGCGGCGGCACGCCTGGACCGCCTCCAGAAATTCCTCGGCGCTCTGGTACCTGTGAGCGGGGCTTGCCTGGAGGCATTTCAGCACCAGGCTGTCCAGGCGGGGGTCGACTTCGGGGGCGACTTCACTGGGAGGCGCTGGAGGCAGCCTGTCGGGGACCTTGCCGGTAAGGACGCGATACATGACCGCGCCGAGGGAAAAGATGTCGCTCCGCTCGTCGCAGCGGTTGATATGCAGCTCTTGCTCCGGGGGCATGTAACCCCGGGTGCCCATCACGCGCCTTTTGCCCTCGCCCTCGGCGCGGGCTTCGGCCAGCAGACCGGCCACGCCAAAGTCAGCGATCTTGACGATGCCCTGCTCGTTCAGCATGATGTTGGCCGGCTTCAGGTCGCGGTGGATGATGCCGTTGGAGTGCGCATAGACGAGGGCCTCGGCGCACTGTTCGACCATCTGCAGCAGGAACTCCTCATCCACCTCGCTGGCCGAAAGCAGCTCCCCCAGGGTGGTCCCCTCCACGTATTCCATGGCGAAGTAATAGGTGTCCTCCTCCCGGCCGCGGTCGATGATGCTGACGATGTTCGGGTGGTTCAGGGCGGCCAGGACGCCGGTTTCGCTGTCGAACTGGCGCACGAACGTTTCGCGCTGGGCAAACTCGGTGGGAAGCACCTTCAGGGCAACCCGCCTGTCCAGGGAAAGCTGGGTGGCCTCGTAGACGACGGCCATCGCGCCGGCCCCGATCATCTTCTCTATGCGGAATCCGCCCAGCACGTCGCCCGGCTTGATCTCACCGTATTCGGCCCGCCGCCTGGCGCTCTCGAAGCCTTCCGTCCCCCAGCCGGTGGTTGATTTTGCCTCCGCGTTCAGCCGTTTCTCGTCACCGGTTTTGCGTTGCACCAGCCGGCACATTTTCCCGCAGAGCGGACACTCCACCCGGTCTTGCTCGTGTACGGTGGTGTCCTCGACCTCGAAGGCGTTCTCGCAGTAAGGGCATTTCAGCGACGGCACGTGTGTTCCCCCTTCAGTTTTGCGTCCCTGGCTGCACCTCGGCAGACCTCGAAGCGCTCCCGCTCCTCTCAATGTATTTTAGTCCACCGCAGCTTCCACGCGCAACTGCCCGGTTACACCAGCTCCTCGTCCGGGGTGGGTTCACCCAACACCGGTCGCGCCGGACAGTTACTACATCGCGGGCTTGGCCGGCAGTAGCGTTTCCCCAGTTCCACAAGCTGGGCGTGGTAGTCGCCGTACAGTTCCAGGTCGGCCGGCAGGTGGGCCTCAAAAAACTCTTTCAGCTCGTAGTATCCGGAGTCGGGGTCGACCAGCTCGTGCCGGGCGAGTATCCGCTTGGTGTAGGTGTCGACCACGAACGTCCGGCGGTCAAGGGCGTAGAGCAGGATGCTGTCGGCGGTTTCCGGACCGATGCCGCGCAGCGACAGAAGCTCCTCCCGCAGCTCGTCGGTGGGCACGTGTTCGAGTGCTCCCGGATCTCCTTCGGTGCGCTGGAGGAGCCACTGCGCCAGCCTCCGCAGCCGGGCGCTTTTCTGCCGGTAGTAGCCCGCCGGCCGCACCAATTGCCTCAGCCGTTCCATCGTGATATTCGCCACGGCCGCCGGCTCCAGGACCCCTTCCTCACGGAGTGCGTCGAGCGCCTTCTCGACGTTGCCCCAGTTGGTGCGCTGAGTCAGGATGGCGCCGGTCATGATCTCGAAAGCCCCCTCGCCCGGCCACCAGTCCCGATAGCCGAACTCCTCCCGGAGCGCCCGGTAGAGTTCCATCAGCAGCGAGTTCAAATCCACGGGGTCTCCCCTTCCCGACTCAAGGCACGCGCTCCAGCACGTAAATGTGACAGGGCTTGCCCTTCCACTCGCACTCAAGGGTCTCGATCACGCGGTTCAGTCCGATCAGCTCGAAGGCCTGCCGGAAGACCGCCGGGTAGCGGAGCAGCCACACCGAGATGCCCCCATATTCCAGCGTGCGCAGCGGTCCGGCGATCAGGGGGGCCAGCGCCTCCGCCCCCCAGGGCCGGCCGTCGGCGGGGTTGCTGTGTGGCGGAGTGGTGACCAGACGCGTGAACGCCCGCTCCGGCAGCGGGGTCCTTTCGGCGTCCCAGGCGGCCAGGTGGACGTCCACCCCCGCGGCCTCCACGTTCGCGGCGGCCCATCCGAGGCGCCGCAGGTTCACGTCGCCGGCCGCGACGATCTCCGCCGGGCCCAGCAGGGCTCGCTCGATGGCGATCGTCCCGACCCCGCAAAACGGGTCCAGGAACGCCTCCCCGACCGTGGGTTCGCTCATCCGGAGCATGGCGGCGGCCAGCGTCGCGTCGGTCTCCGCCCGGTCGTGGCGCACCCGGTAGGGTCGTTCCGACAGGGGCCGGGGGGTGAGGCGGCCGGTTACCCGGCACCTCTCCTGACGTATGTCGATGCGCAGTTCCAGGGGCGCGGCTTCGAGGGTGGTGGCCCGCCCGGTGGCCTCGGCCACGGCCCGGTAGCCCAGCTCCTCAACGTCCTTGTACGTGTAGTTGTGATCGCCCGAACGGTCCACGCTGACGGAGACGGCGCTCTCCCCCGGTGGCTCGCCGTTGAGGGCGTTCCAGCACGACTCCCACTCGGCGAGGGGCAGTTCCGAAAGGGCCTTCTCCAGCCGGTCCAGGTCCGGAAAGGTGGGCCCTATGAGGAAAGAATCCATCTGGAGGAACACGTTCCGGGCCAGCCGCAGCTCGCGCAGCCGCTCCGGGGGACCGTCGAAGGAGAGCACGACTTCCGACCACCCGTGGGAGCCCTCGGCCTCCAGCCGGTCCACTGTCTCCTCCAGCAGTTCCTCCTCCAGTCCGTAGAGGCAAGTCAGCACGTAGGTGCGGGCCCGGGGCTCCATCGTGTGGGGGCCTCGATGTCGGGAGAAGGGGGACTTGAGCGGCTTGAAACGGCCGAACCGCCAGTTTACAGGAGATCGCGCGCATGGCAAGAGTGGCGCTTCTTACCGCCGCGCTGTCCTTCTGCTCCCCCTATGTACAACAACGAACATAGGGTTTTCGCAGAAGGTAAAGGGAAAGTTCGGCGTCCTCATCTCTGCTCGACGGCTCCGGCGTCGCGGCGGCCGACGGGCTCCCGGCCGCAGAAATCGCGGAGGAACGGCCCGTTGAACTGCCACTCGTAGAGTTCCTCTATCGTGGTGTTCGCCTCGGAGAGTGTGCCGCGGCTGACGCGCAGGAAGTCGATGGCCCCCGCGAAGGACTCACCGACGATGAAGTCGGCGGTGTTGGACAGTGAAGCATCGGGGGCCGGATGCAGAATGGAATGCTCGGCGGTCTGTCGGCCGTCCACATAGATGCGCAGGCGTCGGTTCCGGCGGTCGGCCTCCGCGATGACGTGGTGCCATTCGCCGTCGTTCACGGTCGTGCCGCAGACCACTTCGTCCCCGGCGTCCCCGCCGTGGACCGCGAGGGTCGTGCCGCCGCGCTCGTTGACCCGCACGGCGTAACCGGCGTCGCCCGCTTTCGAGACCAGTGTCCCTACGGTGTGGCCGGGCTCCGTCCTGAAATAGACCTCGATGAGAAAGTTGTTGGTCCCCATGTCGACGGTCTTGCGGTTCTCGCCCTCGAAGGGGAACTCGCCTTCCTGCAGCCTGTCGGCCCCCTCGCGGAAACCACGGGAATACGTGCGGTCCACGGTCATGTCCTCGTGGGTGAGCACGGCGCGGTCATCCTCGCCGTCGAAGATCAGCGCGCCCGGCAGCCAGTCCTCCAGCGGTCCCTCGACGTAGTCGTCCCCCGTGGCGCCGGGCACTTCCAGGTTCTGGCGCGGAACTTTGCTGTACATGTGCCGCTCGACGTACTCCTCGGTCATGTAGAAGCCCCGGCCGAGGACCACCTCGGGATTGGCCGGGTGGTAGCCGAAGTGCCACTCCCCCGCCACCCCGTAGAGCGCCCAGGGGACGAAGAACTTCACGCCGCGGTCAATTGGCGTTGAGCCTTCTTTGGGGCGAAAGTCGTGGTTCTCGGCGTCCAGCAGGGGGCTTCCCTCGGCGCGCAGGCCGGTATGCGAGCAGAATGCGCCGGCCTTCTCCAGGTCCGAGCGCCATTCCGCCACGGTATCGCCGCCGATGTGCCGCGCCCTCCCGATGCGTTTCTCACCCACGAATACGTTGTAGCCGTAGGCGTTGGTCGGCATGCCGCGCATGCCCATCGCCCCGGTGTCGCCGCCGCCCCTGAGGGAGGTGTCGCCGGGGCGGTTCTGCTGAATGAAGGAGACGCTCAGGTCGGCCAGCAGGTTGCCCAGGAAGCTGCATCGGTTGCCGGAGGAGCCGACGATGCCGTGCATGAACTTGTAGGCCGTGTTGTTGAAGCAGTGGTCCATGAAGCCGAGCACGACGAAGTAGGCGCCCCGGTTCCGGTAGGGGTAGGAGAGACTGTTGCTCTCCCCCCAGATGATGTTGTTGAAGGTGTAGCTTTTGAACGTGCCGTCCAGGTACACGTTATAAGCGACGGTCTTCCAGTGGTTGTCGAGGTCGACGTAGTTCTTGTAGCCGATGGAGTTTCCGCTGATGTTGCTGAAGGCGTAGATCGGCCCGCCCTGCCAGTACTCGATGCCGCCGTAATCGTTGCAGGCGAGCATCGAGTTCGTGACTTTGTTGTGATGGATGAGTATCCGGGTCAGGGGCGCCTCGCCGACGCTGCCGCTGCCTTTGCCGCCGAACACAAAGACTCCGCTGCCCCAGCAGCGGTCCACGATGTTGCCGGCTATTTCCGCCTCCTCGGGGAAATGCACCGACAGGGCAGGGATGGCCGAATACATGTTGCTGCCGGGTCGGTTGGCCACGTGGTGGAACCGGTTGCGCAGGACTTTTACCTCTTTGAGATGGCCCACGGGCGGCCACTCGACGCGTCCCAGCATGCGTCCGGTGCGGAAGCGGACGGCCGGGCGGTCGCAGTGGACGATCTCGTTGTCGGTGAACGATATGTTGTCGATCTCGCCGGGTTTCCACGGCATCAACTCGCGCAGGTAGATGCCGGTGTACTTTTCGTTCATCCTCGGGAAAGCGTTCAGAACGCTCATCACGTGGAGGAACCGGCAGTGGGAGAGGCGGATGTTGCGGCAGTCCCCGCCGATCCGCACGCAGCAGGGGTCGTGCGTGCCGGGCGGCCAGCCCTCGCCGGAGTCTCCCACGTCGTTGAAACTGAACCGCAGTCCGCTTATCTCGATGTTCGACTGGTCCAGTATCTCGATGGGAACTTTGATCGCGCTGGCCTCCAGGACGGCCCGGTTGGGGTTGCGGTCCCCTTCCAAACGCACGTAGAGCCGCCCCGCGTGAGGCCCCCCGGTGGCGTGGTAATACTCGCCCGGAGAGTCGAGGAAACCGGGCACGTTTTCCACGTAATACCGATTGCCCTTGCTGCCGTTGAGCCGCTCGCCGCTGAGCAGGTGCTTCTCAGGGTCGTAGTTGGTGATCGGGCAGACGTGGATGGTGCCCATGTTGCCCGCCCACTCGGTCCAGACGTAGCCCCCGTCGAAGAAGTGGGGGTCGTCCTGAATGAGGTGCGCCGTGTCGGTCGAGCCGGTGCCCTTGATGCGGCCGGTCCATTCATACCATTCGCTCTGGGGGTCGTCCGGGTTCGTGATTTCCCAGTTGGGGTCGCGGGCGATATCGACCCGCAGGACCTCTCCGTCGCGCAGCTCCCACAGGGCCCAGGGGTGCCAATCGGTGCCGATGTCCCTGTACCATACCTGCTCCGGCCGCGGCATGTGCTTCGGGACGTCTTCGGGTGTGCATCGCTCCCAGCCGCCGGTGATACGGCGCGAGCCGAATATCTTCGCCTCCCCATCGCCCCATGAGGGATCGGAAGTCAGGCGGATCGGGTCGCCCGGCTTTCCGGACTCGTCCGGGGTGAGTTTGCCCCGGTAGATGACGCCACGCTTGAAGACGTAGGTGTGGACGCCGCTGCAGGCGGCTGCCCTGCCCTCGGCGTCGGGGTCCCAGGGGTGATGCTTCCACGGGGCGTCCCGGCCGGTGCCGGGGTTGGAATCATCGCCGCCCTCGAAGTCGATGTAGCGAACTGAATCCCCCGCCTGGAACCGGAAAGGCTGCGGCGCCCATTCGAGATCGCCCGTGTCGACGACCTTCGCGTGTGGTTCCTGCCAGGACCATTGCTGTCCGCCGGCCCCCGCAGCGAGAAGCAAAGACCCAACAATCAGACAAACCACCGCCATCCTGAATCTCATCCGGTCACCCCTGGACAAAGGACTCGGCTTCCCCGCAGCGTGGCTTCACTGTTTTCGCCGGTTGCTTCATTGTACCCGGCCTGCGCGGGGCATCAATGCGGCCACCCCCGGATCGGGCGGAGGACCCTTCATCCTTCCCTGTAGAGCCCGCGTTCGAGGATGTAGTGCCGGACCGATTCGGGCACCAGGTAGCGCACGGAGAGTCCCCGGCTCAGGCGCTCCCGGATTTCGCTGGCGGAGACCTCCAGCAGCGGCGCATCCACCATCCGCTCCTTGACTTCGCCGACCCATTCCTCGCCGAACTCCCCCGCCAGTTCCTGCCAGTGCTGCTCCACCCGGTGGCCGGGGCGGCCGAAGGCGATTATCGGCACCTTCCGAGCGAGCTGTTCCGCGTGCCACCAGTTGGGGAGGTCCAGGAGGCTGTCCGCTCCCATCAGGAGGAAAAGCCTCTCGGCAAGGCCGTAACGCTCGCGCAAGCCCCGCACGGTGCGCAGGGTGTAGGAGGGACCCTCCCGGCGCAGCTCGACGGGGTCGGCCTCCAGGGCGGGGTTGTCCTCGACGGCGAGCTGCACCATCCGCAGGCGGTCCTCGGCGGGCGCCAGCGGCGCGGGCGGCTTGTGAGGGGGCTCTTTCGCAGGAATGAGCAGCACTCTGTCCAGCCGACGTGCCTCCAGCACGCGCTCGGCCAGGATGAGATGAGCCACGTGCACCGGATTGAAGGACCCCCCGAACATGCCGGTTCTTCCCATTCATCCCCTCCCGGCGGCGGCCGCGATGTCTCTGAGTCGTTCCAGCAGGTCGGGCATCCGGTCGGTGGGAACCATGGTCGCCGGGTCGCTCAGCGCGGAGTCCGGCTCCGGATGGGTCTCGATGAAGACGCCGTCGGCGCCGGCGGCCACGGCGGCCGCGGCCAGGGGAGCCGCCATCTCCCGTTCCCCTCCGCTGGTAGCGCCCTCGGCCGCAGGGCGCTGGGTCGAATGGGTGGCGTCGAAGATCACCGGGTAGCCAAGTGCCCGCATACGCACGACCGAGCGCATGTCGGCCACCAGGTTGTGGTAGCCGAAACAGGTGCCCCTCTCGCAGAGCATGATTCGCTCGTTACCGGTGGATGCAACCTTCTCGGCGGCCCGTCCCATGTCCTCCGGCGCCATGAACTGGCCCTTCTTGATGTTGACCGGAAGGCCCGTCCGCCCGGCCGCCACCAGCAGGTCGGTCTGGCGGCACAGGAACGCCGGTATCTGAAGGACGTCCACCGCCCGACCCGCCGGCTCCGCCTGCGCGGGGAGGTGTATGTCGGTCAGCACGGGGACATCGGCTTCTTCGCGGACCCTTGCCAGGATTTCCAGGCCCTCCTCCAGGCCCGGTCCCCGGAACGAGGAGATACTGGTGCGGTTGGCCTTGTCGAAGGAGGACTTGAAGACGAAGGGCACACCCAGCGATTCACAGGCGTCCTTGAGGCGGGCCGCGACGTCGAGGCACATCTCAAGCTCCTCGATCACACAGGGGCCCGCGATGACCAGCAGCGGTCCATCGCCTCCCACGGCCACCGATTCGGCCAGGTCAAACTGCTCCATGCGCGGCTTCTCCATGCGGGCACAAAAGGCCTCAGCAGGTCGGCAGGATAGCAGATAGCTTGACACCGGTCAAACTTTTTGTTACCTTAAGTCTGGCCGGTTTTTACGCAGGGGCAGGTGTTTCTCGCCGCGCTTCCGTGAGTCCTAACTCCTTTAGGGAAAACGCATTATGCCAACCGCCTCCTCGGATGCCAGCCTGGATGAACTGCTGTCCGGAACGATCGACCGGGATTCGTACGAAGCCCTGGTGGAGGAGATTTACGAGAGCTACACCACGGTCGACCTGACCCACAACCGGATCCGGCAGATGCAGGAAGAGCTGGCGGGCTCCTCCGGAGAAGACCGCGAGCTGACCGAGAAGCTCGGTATCGTACAGTTCGCCATGGGACAGTACCCCGATGCGGTAAAGAACCTGGAGGCGGTGCGCCGCCGCAAAAACGCGGCCTATTTCCTGGGGCGCGCATACCTGGAGATGGGGCGAAACGAGGATGCGCTGGATGCCCTCGAGAAGGCACGCTCAGGGGACGTGGACCTGGAGACCGACATCTACGCGGTGGAGGCCCTCTGTCGGCTCCGCCGAGAGGAGGAGGCCGAGGAGCTGCTGGAGCGCTACGGCGATGAACCCGACTCCCCCGACCTGTTGTGGGCGCGGGCGCGCGCCGCGGAAGCCCGGGGGGAATACGGCGAGGCCATGGACTTCTACCAGGAAGTCCTCGACGAAAACCCCGACCACGCGCTCAGCCTGTTCCGCCTCGCCCTGAACTGCGACCTCAACGGCGACGACGAACGCGCGATGCAACTCTACAGGCGCTGCGTCAACCTCCGCCCCACCTACGTCGGCGCGCTGATCAACCTCGGCATCCTGTGCGAGGACCACGACGATTATGAGGAGGCCATCGACTGCTACAAGAGAGTACTGGCCATAAATCCCCACCACCAGCAGGCGCAGCTTTACCTGAAGGACGCCGAGTCGAGCCTGAACATGTACATCGACATGGGCAAGACCCGGCGGCGCCAGAAGATGGAGGAGGTATTCAAGCTGCCGGTCAGCAACTTCGAACTGAGCGCGCGCAGCCGCAGCGCCCTGGAACGGATGGACATCCGCACCCTCGGCGGCCTGACCCGGGTCACCGCGGAAGAACTGCTGGACGAGAAGAACTTTGGCGACACCAGCCTGGAGGAAATCGAGGATCTGCTGGCTCGCCACGACCTGGAACTGGGGGAGAACGTGGGCGAAGGTCTCTTCAAGGTCCCCGTCAAAGAAGAAGAGCCGGATGAAAGGCTGGAGACTTCGGTCGAGGAGCTGCACCTCTCCACCCGCAGTCGCAAATGCATGGAACGGCTGGGCATCAGAACGGTGGGGCAACTGGTTCAGATGACCGAGAAGGAACTGCTGGAATGCCCCAACTTCGGGGACACCAGCGTGGAGGAAGTCAAGGACGAGCTTGCTGAAATGGGCCTCTCCCTCAAAACCGAATGACCACCGCATGATCGATTTCCTCCAGGGCGAACTGGTCCGCAAACGCCCGGAGGTGGTCATCGTCCGTGTCGCCGGGGTCGGCCTCCGCGTCAACATACCCCTCTCCACTTTCGAGTCCCTGCCCGCAGAAGGCTCCCGCGCCCAACTGGTCACCTACCTCCACGTCAGGGAAGACGACCTGTCCCTCTATGGGTTTTCCACGCCCCAGGAGCGGCAGCTTTTCCAGATGCTCCTCGGGGTCAGCCAGGTCGGCCCGGCCGTGGCCCTGCGGGTGCTGAGCAGTTGCAGCGTGGCGCAGTTCAAGCGCTTCATCCTCGACGAGGACGTGGACTCCCTCCGGACCCTGGTGAAAGGGATCGGCAAAAAAACCGCCCGTCGCCTGATTGTCGAGCTGGCATCGGCAGTGAAGGAACTCGAGGTGGAGGAGGCGGTCTCGGCCGCAGACCGCACGACACGGGACGCCATCGAGGCGCTGGTGAAGCTGGGGGAGTCCCCGGCCGCGGCCGAACGCGCCGTACTGGCCGCCCTGAAGAAACTCGGCCCCGACGCGGACGAACAGACCCTGGTGCAGGAATCGCTCACCCAGTAGCTCCCCCGGCCGGAAGGTCAACATGACCGGTCAGAACATCTATTCGGGCCTGCCCCAGGCGGAGGAGCGCCGCCTGGAGAGCATGCTGCGGCCGCGGAGCTTCGAGCAGTTCGTCGGCCGCATCGAAACCGTCGACAACCTGAGGACCTGGATCGAGGGGGCGAAACTCCGGGAGGAGCCCCTCGACCACGTGCTGTTCAGCGGGCCTCCCGGTCTGGGCAAGACCACCCTGGCACATATCATCTCCCGTGAGCTGGAGGTCAACATCAATCCCACCAGCGGACCCGCCCTGGGACGGGCACGCGACCTGGTGGGCCTGCTGACCAACCTCCAGCGCGGCGACGTGCTGTTCATCGACGAGATCCATCGGATGGACGCCCGCGTCGAGGAGTACCTCTACAGCGCGATGGAGGACTTCTTCATCTCGATCATCATCGATTCCGGCCCCCACGGCCGCTCCATCAAGATGGACCTGAAGCCCTTTACGCTGGTCGGGGCAACGACCCGGGAGGGATTGCTGGCCGCGCCCCTGCGGAGCCGGTTCCAGATATTCGAGCGATTGGACTTCTACATCACCGAGGAGCTGGCCCAGATCGTAAAAAACAGCGCCCAGGCCCTGGAGATAGGCATCAGGGAGGAAGCGGCGGAGCTGATCGGCTCCCGCTCCCGGGGCACCCCCCGGGTGGCAAACCGCCTGCTGCGGCGCATCCGGGACGTCGCCCAGGCGGCCGGCGCCGACGTCATCACGGAAGAACTCGCCGAAGAGGGACTGAGTCGGCTGGGCGTGGATGAGAACGGCCTGGCCGAGATGGACCGCAAGATTCTGCTCGCCCTGGCGCGCAACCGGGGCGGCCCCACGGGCCTCAAAACCATCGCCGCCGTGGTCGGGGAAGCGGAAGACACCATACAGGATGTTTACGAGCCCTTCCTCATCCGACGGGGCCTGCTGGAACGAACCGCCCGCGGCCGCATTCTCACTCCAAAAGGGCTGGATGCCGTACGCGACCGGTTGGAGGAGGGGGAAGCGGCCGAGCAGGGACTGTTTTGAGACCCGATCACGGAACCCTCTTCCCACGGAAACATGAAGGTTCTGCTCCACGTCTGCTGCGGCCCCTGCACCATCGAACCTTACGAGGACCTGGTGCGTCGCGGTCACCAGGTCACCGGCTACTTCTATAACCCCAACATCCACCCTTTCATAGAGTTCCGCCGCCGCAAAAAGGCGCAGAAAGTCCTCCAGGAAAGGCTGCCCATCGAAGTTATCTACGAGGAGGACTACGGCCTGGAGGAGTTCCTCAGATCGGTCGGGTGGAAGGGGGAGCAACGGTGCGCCGACTGCTACCGCCTGCGGCTGGAGAGGACGGCCCGCGAGGCCGCCGCCCGGAACTCCGAAGTCTTCTCCACAACCCTTCTCGCCAGCCAACACCAGGACCACGAACTGGTCAGGACCATCGGCCGGCGCTGCGCGGAGCGTCACGGCGTGGACTTCCTCTACGTGGACTGGAGGCCCCTGGCAGAGAAAGGCCACCGGCGAGCCGGCGAGATGAATCTCTACCTCCAGAACTACTGCGGCTGCATCTTCAGCGAGTGGGAGAGGTTCCGCGACACCTCACGCCACCTCTACCGGGGGGCCGGACCCGCGGCAAGCCCGGACGAAGGAGGGAACTGACGCCACAGTGACCGACGGGAACCAGGCCGAGGCGGTCCGCAAGACTCTGGGGCAGAAGATATGTATTGGAGCCGCCTTGCTGTGCCTTCTCGGCGGCGGGGCTCTGCTGACGCTCTCCTGCTGCCCGGTGCGGCGACGCGTGCCCCCCGTTCCCACCCTGCCCCCGGCTCCCGAAACCATCGCGCTTC
The DNA here is from genome assembly GCA_964510315.1 of uncultured candidatus Brocadiaceae bacterium. GTDB lineage: Bacteria > Planctomycetota > Brocadiia > SM23-32 > SM23-32 > CAZEAP01. The sequence goes on along the minus strand of CAZEAP010000012.1, from coordinate 35,533 downwards.
CCGAGACGGTAACGGTCCTGGTGGCCTCCGCTGGCCACCTCGTGGCCGAAGCCCGCGCCGGCACGTGGGTTCTGAGCAGGGGGCGCACGCCGCAGATCGTGGAAAGTCGACCGGGACCGTGGCGCATAGCCGCGAAGGAGGGCATGCTGACCCTCGGCGGACGCGCCCTCGGAACGAACGTTGTTGAGTTGCTGCCCGCCGGCGAGCTGTTCACGCTCGGGGCGCGCACCTACCGGGGCAGACTCCGGGTCGAGGCGGAGGGCGACGAAGAGGTCAAAGCCTTCAACCTCGTGGCTCCGGAGCAGTACCTGAGGAGCGTCGTGGGCAGCGAGATGTATTCCGCCTGGCCGATGGACGCCCTGATGGCACAGGCGGTGGCCGCCCGCACCTACATGATCTACACCCAGCAGACCAAGGGCTATCTCGGTCCCCTGGACATGGCCTACAAGGGAGTTTCAGCCGAGAGCAGGAGCTGCGACCTTGCCGTGCGATTGACCGAAGGAATCGTGCTGACCTACCGCGGCAGGCTTTTCAGCGCCTACTTCCACAGCACCTGCGGCGGCCACACCGTCTCGGCAAGCAAGGTCTTCGGGGACGAACCCATCGGACCCCTTTCCGGTGTGCCCGGGGGATGGTGTGAGCAAAGCCCGGCCTACCGATGGACCGTGGCCCTGCCGGCGGAGCGCATCGGGAAGGCGTTGGCCTCGGCGAAGATCGGGACCGTCCGGTCCCTGAGGCCCCTGGGCACGTCTCCGGACGGCTACGCCGACGAGGTGCTCGTAAACGGCGAGGTGCGGATGGACGCCAATGACTTCCGCCTGGCCGTCGGCGGGAGCGTGCTGAAGAGCACGTGGTTCACGGTGGAGAGGCGGGGTGGGGAGTTCCTGTTCCGGGGGCGGGGCTACGGACACGGCGTGGGCCTGTGCCAATGGGGTGCGTGCGGGATGGCACGGGAGGGATACGGGTGGCGGGAAATACTGCGGCACTACTATCCGGGGGCGGCGTTGCTGCGGCTCTTCTGAGGGGCGTGGCCGGTTACTCCTCCGGCTCTTCCGGTTCTTCTTCGGGCTCGGGTTCAGGCTCGAGTTCCGGTTCGCCCTCGCCCCCTCGCAGGGAGGCTTCCACTCCGCCTTCTGCGTCGCCGGCCACGGCGCCGACCTCGATGTCCAGGTCTTCGCGGCGCTCTATCTTGGCCAGCCTGCCGTCACGAATCCAGACGATGCGGTCCGAAGCGCTGAGCATCTTGATGTCGTGGGTGGCGGTGATGATGGTGACGCCCTGCTTCTTGTTCATCTCATCGAGCAACTGGATGATCTCTTTGCCGGTGGCCAGGTCCAGGTTTCCGGTGGGTTCGTCGGCCAGGATGATGCTGGGGGTGTTGGCCATGGCGCGTGCGATGGCGACGCGCTGCTGCTGGCCGCCGGACAGCTCGAAGGGCTTGTGGTCGTACCTCTCGGCCAGCCCCACCTGGTCCAGCAGGTCCATGCCCTTGTCACGGGCCTCGTCGGTGGTGAGTCCGGCGAAGGTCATCGGCAGGGTGACGTTCTCCAGGGCGGACATCACCTGAATGAGGTTGAAGGTCTGGAATATGTAACCGACCTTTCGGCAGCGCAGCCATGCCAGTTCGTAGGCGTCGAGCTGGGCCACATCGACCTCGTCGATATAGACCTGGCCGTCGGTGGGCTTGTCCAGTGCGCCGATCATATTGAACAGCGTGGTCTTGCCGCTGCCGCTGGGGCCCATGATGCTGATATATTCCCCGGAATTTATCTCCAGGGAGATGCCTTTCAGGGCGTGCACCTCGACCTTGCCCATGTGGTAGACCTTGCGGACGTCCTTGGTTCGGACGACGACCGGCTGTTCTTCTTCTGCTGCGGTCTCCGCTACTTCTGTAGCAAGTTCAGACAATTTCCTCGCCTCCTTCTATCGTTACGCCTCCGCCCGCATGGCCTGCACCGGCTCCATACGGGCCGCGCGAACGGCAGGATATATGGCCGCGACGACGGTAAGGACTACTCCGGTTACCAGGGCGATCACCAGCCAGAGGCTCAACTGCGCGACCGGCAGGAACCGCGTGGCCAGCCAGTAGGATTTCCCGGTCTCCGGATCGGTCACGTGGAACGCAAACAGTGCCCTCAGGAACGCCAGAGCAAACCCTATCAGGGCGCCCAGCAGCGAGCCGGCGATGCCCTGAAGGCTCGACTCGATCAGGAAGAGCTTGACGATGAATTTGTCGAGGGCCCCCAGGCACTTCATCGTGCCGATCTCCCGGTATCTCTCTGTTACGCTCATCAACATGGCGTTGGTGATACCCACCACGCAGACCATCAGACTGAGGCCGACCAGCCAGATGCCCCGGCTGTCCCCCGTTTCGGTGGTGAACTTCTTGGGCCTGCCGTAGGCCAGCAGCCTCACCACCAGGCTGTCGCGCTTGTCCACAAGCTCCAGGGAATCGACGCCGTAACCCCGGACGAACCAGGAAAGGTGATTGGCCTCCGCGTCGGACTCTTCCGCAACGGGATACCAGGCTATGGCCCCCTCCCCGAGCTTCCGGCCCCAGACCACGGTCCTTGAGCCCAGCGTGGCCAGCGGCTCGGCGGCGGGCGCTCCGGCGGTCTCCCGCAGAACGGTCTGGGGCTGGACGTCCCAGCGGGCGTGCACTTCCCCGGAGAGAACCTGGCTTCCGTCGCCCACACGGAAGGTGCCCTCGCCGGCAGTAGCGGGCAGCAGTTCGGCCAGTTCCTCCGCGCCTTCCCCACCGGTCGTGCCGGAGACGCCGTAGAACAGGACGAACCCGCCTTCCCTGACGAACTCCTCGACGGCCCGGGCCACTTCCGAGCCGGACAGCGCGGCGGGAAGGCCCACGAAGATCACGGCGTCCGGTCGGGCCCCCGGGGGAGCGCTGAGGTGCTCTGCAACCGCCCGGGCCTGAGCCGGCACCAGTTCGCTCTGGACGATCTTCATACCTTCCAGGGAGTCCCGAATGCTGGTAGCCGGAGTAATTCCGCTGCGGACCGTCTCCCGTTCCCCCTCAACCACCGAACACCGGATCGCCACGCCGCCGCTGGCGATGGCCTCGGCCTCCAGGGCGGCCTGAACCAGTGGATACAGCTCGTGGTCCGGCTCGACCTTGTTGAGGGCGTCGGTGAAACCGTTGGAAATCCACACCGATGTCAGGAAGGCGATCGCCAGAACAATGCCGCTCATGGTGATCACCGAACGCCAGAGGCGAATCCGTATGCCCTTCCAGGCGATCTCGAAAGCCTTGCTCAGGGGCAGAACGATCTGCCGCCCGATCTTGCGGTGTGAAGGTGCGCGGCCCTGTTCATCCTCTGCCACAGACGCCTCCAGGGTCTCGGAGAAATTTCTGTCTCAGTCCGTCTCCCGCCCGATCGCCAGCGCAACGATGGAGCGGCGCGCCAGCGTCCGGACAAACTCCAGCGTAGATGCCTCCGACTCTCTATCGGTTAGTGTAAACCTTTCAGCCAGTTTATCAACTATCTGTTGGACGGTATGTTCCCCATCGCAACGTTCTATTACGAACGTACCGAGTTCGTCAAGTACAATCTGCCGATACGGCTCCATGCCGAAAACCTTGCTGACCAGCCGCACCATGGCCGTCCGGCGACGCGGCACGTGAAGCACTGCGCGGCCCTCCTCGTTGTGCTCCACCCTCACCAGGCGGTTCAAAACCGGGCGAGCCTGGAGGGATTCAGTCCGGCTCAACCGGGGAGTGTCGCTTTTTTTCCCGCCGAAAAGCCGCATGCCTTATCCCCGTTCGCAGCATTTGAAGCTCTCCAGCGCTTCGCAGAACAGGTCGACTTTCCCTTCCAACCCGTCGACGGCACAGATCATCAGCCGGTTTGTCTGCTCGCACCGCCAGCAGGCCGCCCGCAGTACTCTGCGCCGGCCGACCACCGCCAGCGGGTTGACGTAAAGGCGGGCCCGCCCCTCCAGCATCAGCCCCGGGTGGCTCTTGATTGTGCGCTCCTCCAGCCGGAACGCCCGGCGCCGGAGCTGCTTCTCGTAGAAATCAAGGAACCACTCGCGCAGGGACGCGCCCGACAGGAGCACTTCAGCCAAACTCACGCGCACGAATTCCAGACTCAGGCCGCGCTGCTTGAAGGGCATCCGGATACAGCCGGCGTGGAGCTTGTAGCCCTTCAGTTTCGGGCCCGCCGGACTCTTGAACTCCACGTCCAGGAACTTCCACAGGTCCCATCCATCGGGCGCATGGTCCTGAAGGGAAGCCAGGACGGTGCGGGCCAGGCTCTTGAGCTGCTCCCCGGCCCCCCCGAGCAGTTGGACGTGCACGCTCCGCAGGCAGTCCGTGCAGCGGCTGAGCATGGCCACCGCCTGCTGCTCGCCGACCCAGCGATAGCATTCCACGTCCTTGCCGGGCGGCGCTGCCAGGCGCAGGTCCCGATGGACCTCCAGCTCCGTGCCTTCCTTGCGGGCGCTCTTTCGGAGCTTGGACAGGTACTTGTCGACGGTCCGGGACGGGGGGTTGAGCTGGTCGCTTTTTTCCCAGCGGACTTCCAGGCGGGGCATTTCGCTGTCGGCCAGCCGGACGTAGCCCGACTCGCGTCCTCCCCTGGTGGTCACCAGGGTCCAGTGTTCGGGGACGGTCAGGCTGAGGCCCTGCCAGCCGAAGGTCTTGTAAGCCCGTCGGCGGGAGGACGGACTTTCGGGGGCCATTCGATCAACCCATCATCTCGATTACGGCATCGTCCTCGTTCTCATAGATGTCGAACATCTTGTCGAAACGCATGATCTCAAATATCTCGTAGATGCTCTCCTCGATGTTGCACAGCTTCAGTTCGCCCCCACCGCTTTTAACCTTTTTGAGCAGGCTCACCAGCTTGCCCATGACGGCGCTGCTCATGTAGGTGACGTTTTCGAAATTGATGACGATTTTGTCCAGATCATAGTCTTCGGTCAGCCTGTCCAGTTCATCGCCGAGCTGCTGGACGTTGGACTGGTCCAGGATGCGTGAGGTGGCGAACCGGACCACCGCCACGTTGTTTTGCTTCATGATCCGCAGCAGGGAATCGGACGGAGTTTCCAGCTCGTCCACCACCACGACCTGCTGCTCACCGCCGGTCAGCTTGGCGTCCCCCGCCGGCTGTAGACGGATGGCGGCGTTGCAGTTGGGGCATCGCCCTTTACTGCCGATGTACTTCCTGTCGGTGACCAGTTTCTTGCCGCATTTCTGACACTTGATGACGATCTGATCTGCCATTTGGCTCTCTCTCCCGCAGAACGGCGGCGTTTGCTTTCCCGTTATTCTACATAGTCGCCCAGGATGATGTCCAGCTTCTCGGTGGTCCCGGCAGGCATTTGTGAGGGCGGCGTGATGAGGGAACTCTCAAGAGCACCCCCGCACTCGCAGGAACGCTCTCGGGGCAGAACCCGCATCAGAATGCCGAGCATGCGCTGGGCCATGTTGACACTTTGCAAGAGGTTCTTCAGTACCATCTCCCCCGTAACGGCTTCTTCGGCCTCGTGCCAGCAATCGTAATCGGTCACAAGCGCAACCGTAGCGTAGCACATCTCGGCCTCTCGGGCAAGCTTGGCCTCCGGCAGATTCGTCATACCGATGACGCTCACCCCCCAGGAACGGTAGAGGTCGGACTCCGCCCGGGTGCTGAATGTGGGGCCCTCGATGCACACGTAGCTCCCGCCCGGCCAGACGGTCGCTTCCACCGACTCGGCGGCTTCCTTGAGGGCCTCCCAAAGCTCGGGGCAGACCGGATCGGCCAGGGAGACGTGGGCCACTATACCACCCCCGAAAAACGTCTCCACCCTTCGGCGGGTGCGGTCGATGAACTGGTCGGGCAGCACGATGTGGCGGGGCTCGATCTTTTCCTTCATGCTCCCCACAGCGGAGACCGAGATCAGCCGCTCCACCCCCAGTTTCTTGAACCCGTAGATGTTGGCCCGGAAGTTCAACTCGCTCGGCAGCAGGCTGTGATTGCGCCCGTGTCGCGGGAGAAACGCCACCTTCCGGCCTTCCAGCCGGCCCAGCATGTAGTTGTCCGAAGGAGGGCCGAACGGCGTGGAGACCGCCACTTCGTCCTCTATCTCCAGCTCCTCCATCTCGTACAGGCCACTGCCGCCGATCACGCCCGTAGGTGTCTGTTCGCTCATGACCCTCCGTCCTCCCCGGATGGTTCGGTCGCTGCTGCCCCGGCATTTTAACCCTTCCGCGGCGGCAGTCAAGACGACAGGCTTTGCCCCCCGGCGAGCGGCCGCGCGCGGCCTCGGACCTGCATTTTTGGTTGACACCGCATGCGGCAAACCCTATATTTTAGGGAAATTCACCTGAGAAGACCTCCGTTCTGAGCAGGGAGAAGAAACTGATGAGGAAACGGTGCGTGAGTCTCTTGCTGTGTATGGCGGCCCTGGTCGGCCTGACGCTTTCGCTGGGATGCAACGCCTTCGCGCCGGAGCGGAATCAGCGCCGCATGCAGGTGGTGCGCAGCGACACCCGGCGGATTCCCGACGAAGTGGATTGGATCCTCGGTTTCGAGGAGCCCTCTCAACTCTACGAAGATACCTTCCCGCCCTTTAAGTACTGAGGGCCGCTGCCAACCGCTTCTCCCGTGCGTTGCAACCGCCTCCGTGTCCGCGGCCACCGGCGCCAGCGGATCTTTCCCGCGCCTCTGACGGCTTACGTGATCCACCGCGCTCGCCGAATTCCATCCGGGTGAACAAACCTGGGAGTGGGACGACCCGTTGCGAGAGCGGACCTGTTGAAGACCGGCCGCCTCCCGTGCATAATGTGGAGCCGGAATGGGCCCGTGCCCAACGCAAGGGCCCACGTCCATCACCTTGCCGGGATAGTTAACGGGAGGAATGCCATGGTTGACCGGGAGGAGGTGCTGGAGAGGGTCCGCGAGGCGGTCAGCGAGGTCACGGTGTTCGGCCTGGCCGAGGTGAAGCCGGACTCCCGCCTGCTGGAAGACCTCAACGCCGATTCCCTTCAGCTCATGGAGCTGATTGAGGCCTTCCAGGAGGAATTCGACGTAGAGCTGGACGAGGAGGCCGCCTTCCGGGCGGAGACCGTGCAGCGACTTGCCGACCTGGTTGCCGAGGCCATCGAGGATGGAGAGGTCCAGCAGTGAGAAACACCACTGACCCGATCGGCACGCCGGCCGCGGGGGTGCTGATAGTGGAGGACTACGAAGAGCTGAGCCGCCGGGCCGCCGATGTCGTCGAGGCAGCGGTCCGCCGCAAACCGAACCTCCGCCTGGGCCTCTCAACGGGCAACACCCCCGTGGGCCTCTACGGCCGTCTCGTCAGAGCACACCGAGACGAGGGCCTGGACTTCTCGGGCGTGGTGACGTTCAACCTCGACGAATACGTCGGCCTTGCGCCCGACCACCCCTGCAGCTATCACCGCTTCATGCAGGAGAAGCTCTTCGACCACGTCAACATTCCTCCCAACAATATCCACATCCCCGACGGGCTCGCCGACTCGTCGCACGAGGAAGCTGCACGCTACGAGCGACTCATCTCCGAGTCGGGAGGCATTGATCTGATGATCGTCGGCATCGGCCGCAACGGGCACATCGGGTTCAACGAGCCCGGCACGTCCCTTGCCTCCCCGGCGCACGTTGCTCTGCTCAGCCGCCGGACCATCCGGGACAACGCCCGCTATTTCTCGGACGCCGAGGAGGTGCCGCCCCTCGCCGTCACCATGGGAGTCGGCACCATAGTTCGGGCCCGCAGGTGCATGCTGCTGGCCAGCGGCTCTCACAAGGCCGACGCCGTCCGTGCCGCTCTGGAGGGACCCGTCACTGCCTCGGTGCCCGCCTCCGCCCTCCAGATGCACCCGAACACGGTGGGGATACTCGACCGGGAGGCGGCGGCCGGCCTGGAGAAGCTGGACTACTATCGCCGCCGACAGGAGCAACTGCCGCTTCCTCCCGAGCAGCCCTGAGAGACGCTCACAGGGGCATCCAGCAGCACCCGTCCCTTGACATAAGCCGGCCGCTGAATTAAGCTGAAGCTCTTCCATGAAAACACTTGATACGGCCTGCCTCGGAGGCTCCTGATGTCTATCCGTGTTGAATGCCCCAACCCGAATTGTGACAAAGTCTTTAAACTGAAGGACGAACTGGCCGGCAAGAAAGTCCGCTGCGGCAAGTGCGGCACGCCTATCTTCGTGCCCCGGGGCTCCATGGAAGACACCGGAAAGAGCGGCGAGTCGGTGCTGCCCGAACACCACCCCGCCCGGCTGACCTGCACCAACTGCGGCGCTGTTCTCGGGGTGCGGGACGCCGTCTGTCCCAACTGCGGCGGTGACGTCCGCTCGGGCATCACCGTCATGCGCATCACGGAGGAAGAGAAAAACAAGCACGGCCTCTTCAGCGGACGAGGCAAGGGGCGCGGCCTGAACCCACTGCTCATCGCCCTCATACCGCTCGTGCTGCTGATCCTGGCCGGCGTCGCTTACGGAATCCTCAGCCGACCCAAGGAGCAGACCGCCCCGCCCGGCAAAGTCGAGCGCATCGAAGAAACCGCCGCGGAAGTCACTACGGAAGGCCCTGAAGAAGCATCCTCTCCCTGAGGCCGACGCCGCGCAAGCCCTACCGCACTTCAGCCCCGCCTGTTCGCCACCGGTTCGCCCCGCGAGTCTCCCCCGACCCCCCGTCTTTCTGCCATATTGCGCCTTGCCGCCGGTAAGTGCCCTACGGAAGCCAGGAAGCTTTTTACCCTTGCCCAGCAGCCCTTCACCGCCTGTAATGCATGCGTATACCGCAAAGGCGAGGGGCGCAGGGGGAATTTCTGGCACAGAGTCCTCCCGCCAGAGGGAGGCAAGGTGGAGAGCCAGATGCGCAGGCAAAAGATTGTCTCGCTTGCAGCTCTCGGCATGCTGGTGGCCAGCGCCCTCGGGGCATACATGGGTGACCGGATCAGCGCAGATGCCGACTCCGAGCCCGCCCCGCCTCCTTAGGATGTGAATACGGTTGTTATGAATATCACCGCTTTATTGTCTGTCCTTACGAGGGCTGCTGCTTATCTGTCGGCAGCAATCATGAGACGGCTTTTGAATGCTGGGCTCCGTCTGTGGACGGCGGAATGCTACGGAACACAGGTAGTGACATCAAGTACTGCATGAAGGCGGGGCAGGATCCCTGTCCCCACAAGGATGCCTACGATGGAATACTAAAATGCGTTTTCTACGAGGGCGTGGCCTGCCCCCATTCTATGTGCCACTTGCTATGAGAGAGTTTTGCTGTTTCGGGCGCGCGTGTTCCGGAAGGGCGAGGGAACCGAGCCCTGGAGGAATGCGCGCGGCGGCAAACTCCGCCGGAGTCCGATACCCCGATCTCGCAGGGGGACATGAGCATCCAGTTCCCTCCGGGCACCCGGGTCCGGGACAACGTCGCCGACGAGGAATGCGTAGTGGGCGAATAGCCCGGACGATCGCCGGTTTGGCAATGCCCGGCAGTGGCGCACCCGGGCATTACTGAAGTGCGCGCCACCGCACCTCGTGCCGGCTCACCGGCAGCACGTTAGCAGGCCCGCAGCCTCGTCGATCTCGAAGCGGGCGGGCAGGAACTTCTCGATAACCCATACGTTCGTGCGGCAGTGCTCAGTGACCCGCGCCACTTTCGCCTTCGACTCCCCGCCCGACTGCGCCATGTAGGGAAGTATCTGGTCGGCCATGTGTTCGTCCAGGCACGCCCCGCTCTCCATCTGCTCCTCGAGGCGGCGTGCGGCCTCCGCGCCCACCTTCTCGGCCGGCTTGCCCCTCTCGCCTAAAGCCGAGGCGCCCAGCCGGCAATTCTCATATTCAGCCGCGACCAGAACCGCCGTCCCCACCGACGGCGTTTCCACGTAGTCGCACTCCTCACGGCCTGGTTCCAGCACCTCTCGGACCCCCTCGAGCTGCCGCTCGGCGACCCGTGCCTCCTTCAGTTCCGTGGAGGCGATGCTGCGCGCCTCGACCGCCACCAGCTCGCCCCGGTGGGTCAGCGTTAGGGGCTCCAGGTCGGAGCCGCCGACCTCAAGCGTCACCCGTCCCCCGCCCCTCGGGTAGAAGCCGGGCCGCACCTCCAGGGTCGCTATCCGCAGCCCCATCTTCCGCATGACCTCGGCGAACACCCGCCCGAAGTAATCGATCGTCGGCGACCACTTCACGTGGGTGCCTCCGCCCACGGTTACCTCGACCGGGCGCCCGGCCTTCGCCAGGGCGATCATCGCCCCCTGCAACACCAGCGTCACCGACCCCGCCGTGCCCACCTCCACCTCAACTTCCCGCGGCGGCTCCAGCGCACCGGGACGGAACTTCAGTTCGGTGGAATCGATCTCCGCCCCTGCGACCTCGGCCCCGCACAGCGCGGCCACCAGCTCCACGCCCGTCAGGTGCTGCGGAGCCAGCCCGGGGTTCGGCCGTCCTTTCCGTATGTTGTGCACCCGGCACGGCTTCCCCGTGGCGGCCGACAGCCCCAGCGCCGTACGGAGTATCTGCCCCCCGCCTTCCCGGTGGCTCCCGTCGATCTCTACGTAATCCATGGCACCATTCACAGCGTCATGAAGCCGGCCGCAACGAGGGCCTACCTCAGTGGAGAGGGACCGAGCCGCGCCCCGACAGGCCCTCAAAGCACTCCCTTCGTGGAGGGCACCTCCCCGGAGGCCCGCGGGTCGATGCTCACCGCCCGGCGCAGCGCCCGCGCCGTGCCCTTGAAGATCGCCTCGGCCACGTGGTGGGAATTCGTGCCCCGCAGCACGTCCATGTGGGCGTTGATTCCTCCGTGCGCGCAGAACGCCCGCAGGAATTCCTCCACCAGCTCAACGTCGAACTCGCCGACCTTCTGCGACGGGAACTCGACCTCGAAGTGGAGGCTTCCCCGGCCGCTCAGGTCCAGCCCCACGGCGCAAAGGCTGTCCTCCATCGGCACGCGGGCGTCGCCGAACCGACGGATGCCCCGCTTCTCCCCCAGGGCTTCGGCCAGGGCCTGCCCCAGCACGATGCCGGCGTCCTCGGTGGTGTGGTGGGCGTCCACCTCCAGGTCGCCCTCCGCCCGGCAGGTCAGGTCGAACCCGGCGTGGCGGGTCAAGAGGTCCAGCATGTGGTCGAGGAACCCCACACCCGTGGCCACCTCCGACTCACCGGTCCCGTCCAGGTCCAGCTCCGCCGTGATCGAGGTCTCGGCCGTCGTCCGCCCAACCGTTGCCCGGCGTGTCTGGTCGGCCATCGCTCGTCTCCTCACTGACTCAGGATATCCTCCAGGGCCCCCAGGAGTGTGCTGATCTCCTCCTCCGAGCCTACCGTTATCCGCATGCAGTCGGCCAGCCGGGGCATGTCCCAGTAGCGCACCAGTATCTTCCTCTCGAACAGCCGCCGATATAGGTCCCCGGCGTCCCGTCCCTCCGGCGCACGGGCCAGCACGAAGTTCGTCTGGGAGGGCCAGGGGCGCAGGCCCAGGCGCTCCAGCCCCTTGCTCAGGCGCGCGCGGCCGGCCCTCACCTTCTCGACGTTGCGGAGCATCCAGTCCCGGTCGCTCATGGCCGCGGTTGCGCCGGCCAGCGCGAGGGCATCCACGTTGTAAGAGTCCTTCACCTTCATCATGCCCTCGATCAGCGGCTCCTGCGCCACGGCCCAGCCGAACCGCAGCCCCGCCAGGCTGTAGGACTTGGACATCGAACGGGTCACCACCACGTTCCCGTGCTCCGCCACCAGCCGCAGGCAGTTCTCGTCGGCGAAGTTCACGTACGCCTCGTCCACCAGCACCACGCCGTCGATGGCCGCCGCCAGCTCGCCCACCCGCTCCGGCGGAGTCAACGTGCCGCTCGGGGCGTTCGGGTTGCACACCAGCGTCAGCCGCGCCCCGGCCTCCGCCAGGCCGTCGATCGGCAGCGTGTAATCGTCCGAGAACTCGACCTCCACCGGACGCGCCCCCTGGATGCGGGCCAGCACCGGATACAGGCTGTAGGTGGGCCACGGCCACGCCACCGCGTCCCCCTCGCCGCAGAAGCTGCGCATCGCGATGGTCAGCAGGTCGTCCGAGCCGTTGCCGCAGATTATCCTCTCCGGCACCGTCCCCAGCCGCTCCGCGGCGACCTCCCGGAACCGCTCGCCCGTCGGGTCGGGGTATTTCTTCAGGGTCGTCCCGGCGGCCCCCACCAGCGCCTCCCGCACCGCCGGGGAGGGCGGATAGGGGTTTTCGTTGGTGTTCAGCTTCGTCCAGCCCTCCTCCCGGGGCTGGAAGCCGGGCGTGTAGCCCTCGATGGCGTCGATGTTCGGGCGGAAGTAGCTCATGGGCGGAGGTCCCGCGGTGCCTTGAGGACGCGAACGCGGCGATTATAGGCAATCCTGGCGCCGCTGCGCAACCGTCGTCCCAGCGCGACCACAGCTTTCCTCGGCACTCCCATCGGTCTGCATCGCTGTGAAGCCGTGTCTTCTGCTCCACGTTCTCCGTCCTCTCCGTGGTGAATACCTCCGCCTCCGGGAAACTCGCGGCGCTTCCTAAGCTCCGTGGTTCTCCTTTGTCGTCCGTCCTTACTCTGCGTAGCTCTGCGTCCTCTGCGGTTCCCCCGCCGTTGAGAGCGGGTTGAATTGCGGGCGGGTTTTGCGTATCGTGGTTTTCTGGCCCGTGGGGCGGTGTCCCGGGCCCGGCCAGCGCACGCCTGAGGCGCGCAAACCCTGCCGGCCCTGTAGCCCCGCGGCAACGAGGAGGCACCTCCCCTCAAAGCCACTTTACCGGCAGCGCCGAGATACGAGGTTAAGCGGCAATGAGTATCAACGAGATGGTCGAGAACCGGATTCGTGAGATGGTCGACCGCATCGTGCGCGACTTCCAACCCGAGCAGGTGATACTTTTCGGCTCGCACGCCCGGGGCGAGGGAGGGCCGGACAGCGACGTGGACCTGCTGGTGGTGATGCCGGTGAAGGGCTCAAAGAGGCGCGCCAGGCTGGCCATACGCCGGGCTTTGCACGACATTCCGATGCCGAAGGACATCATCGTGACAACGCCCGAAGATTTCGATTGGCGAAAGGAAGTCGTCGGCACCGTGGAACGGGCGGCCTCCGAGGAGGGAGAAGTGCTGTATGCCCGAAGATGAGAAAGTCCTGCTGGTCGCCGGAGGGTGGGTCACAAAGGCGGAAAACGATCTGAAGACGGCGTCTCACACTTTGAAGCTCGGGTCCGACTGCCCGACGGACGCGGTGTGCTTCCATGCTCAGCAGACTGTGGAGAAGTATCTAAAGGCGCTCCTGGTCCTGAGAGGCATTGACTTCCCTAAGACGCACGATATCGAGGCCCTCTTGAGTCTGGTGCCTCCGGCCAAACGGCCAGAGCTATCGGAGGACGCCCAGGCCCGGTTGACCGACTACGCTACGGTGATGCGATATCCCGGCGACTACGAGCCGATAGCGCTGAGTGAGGCCCGGGATGCGGTGGCGGTGGCCCGAGGCGTTCGGGAAGCCATACGCAAGCTGTTACCGAGCGATATGCTGTGAGGAAACCGAAAGCAAATCGGCGCCGGACTGAACGCTACTCGGCCAGGATGGGCTCTGTCAGCAATCCTCCGCGCCCCCTCCTCCGAATCTGTGCTCATCGTTATAACGCGTCTCCTACTCTGTGGTCTGCGTCCTCTCCGTGGTGAATACTTCCGCCTCCGGGAAACTCGCGGCGCTTCCTAAGCTCCGTGGTTCTCCTTTGTCGTCCGTCCTTACTCTGCGTAGCTCTGCGTCCTCTGCGGTTCCCCCGCCGTTGAGAGCGGGTTGAATTGCGGGCGGGTTTTGCGTATGGTGGCTTTCTTGCCCGCGGGGCTGCGGCCCTGCGCCTTTCTCCCCCGTTGAACGGGTAAAACAGCTTGCCCGGGGACATGCCACACCTGACCTTCCGGCTGGCCGTGCTGGCCGTCACCTTCTGCCTCTCAGGGTTCTTCAGCGGGTCGGAGACCGCCCTGTTCTCCCTGCCTCCCGACGAGTTGAGCCGCATGCGCCACGCGGCCGGCCTCGACGGCCTCGCCGCACGGCTGCGCGACCGGCCAAAACGTCTGCTGACCACCGTGCTGTTCGGCAACATGGTGGTAAACGTCATCTTCTTCAGCGTCTCCTGGTTCCTGGCCGCCGACCTGCGCCCCCGGGTGGGCACCACCGGCTCGGTGCTGATCGGCCTGGGCGGCCTGTTGGCCATCCTCCTGGGCGGGGAGGTGATGCCCAAGAACGTGGCGGTGCTGTTCTACCGCCCCTTCAGCCGGGTGGCCGCCGTTCCCCTGCTGGCGCTGCAGACGGGACTGCTGTTCATCATCTTCCCGCTGGAGAAGCTGGCCGACCTGGCCGCCTCCGTGGCCGGCGCGCGGCAGGGGCCCGGCATGATGGCCGAGGAACTCCAGATGCTGGTCCGGGTCGGAGCCCGGCAGGGGGTGCTGTACCCGGAGGCGGAGGAGATGCTGGCCGACGTGATCGATCTCTCGGAGGTGCGCGTCCGGGAGCTGATGGTCCCCCGCGTGGAGATGGTGGCTTTCAACCTGCAGGAACCGGCTGAGGAGCTGCTGGAGCTGTTCCGCAGCCGCAAGCTGACCACCATTCCCGTCTACAACGGGCGGGTGGAGCGGATGCGAGGGGTGGTCCACATAAAGGACGTGCTGTTCGAACGGGAGGGAAGCCTGGAGGAGGCCGTCCGGCCGATACCCTTCATGCCGGAGACGACCACCGTGGAGGACGGCCTGCGGCGGTGCCGCGAAGAGGGCTCCAAGACCGCCTTCGTAGTGGACGAGTACGGCTCGGTGGTCGGCCTGATCACCATCGAGGACCTGCTGGAGGAGATAGTGGGCGAGATCGCCGACGAGTACGACGTGGAGGAGCGCCCCCAGGTGGAGCTGCTGGAGCGCGGCATGGTGAGGGTCAGCGGGGCGCTGAGCCTGCGGGAGTGGTGCGAACTGCTGGAGATGCCCATGCCGGAGCTGGACGTGGACACCGTCGGCGGCCTGGTGATGGCCCGGCTGGACCGCCTGCCCGCCGAGGGCGACGTGGTCCGCTGGCGGGGGATGGAGCTGGAGGTGGAGAGCGTCTCGGGGCGCCGCGCCGAAAGCCTGCTGGTGCGACTCGGACGCGAGGTGGGCCTGGAGGAGGACGATGGCTGAATACGCCCTGATGGCGGCGGCGGTGCTGGCAGCGGCTTTCCACAGCGGCAGCGAGACGGGCCTCTATTGCGTCAACCAGTTGCGCGCCCGCCTCCGCGCCGAGCAGGGAAGCGCCCCCGCCCGGTCGCTCCAGCATCTGCTCTCCCGCCCGCGGCTGGCCATAAGCACCATGCTGGTGGGGACGAACATCGGCCTTTACGTGGCCACGGTGGTCTGCACGCACCAGCTTCGGGATACGGCCCTGGCCGCCCGGGCGGACCTCTACAGCAGCCTGATCATGCCGCCGGTGCTGCTGATCTTCGCCGAGATCATCCCCAAGTCGCTCTTCCAGCACCACGCCGAGAAGCTGATGTATCGGGTGGCGCGGCCGCTCCGGGTTAGTGAGGCGCTTTTCTATCCGCTCTCGGCGCTCCTGCGGGCAGTCAGCGGCCTGCCCTACCTGCTGCTGGGCCGGCGCGCGCCCGACCGCCGCCCGCTGGTGACCGACGAAAGCTTCCGGTTCTACCTCGGACGCGGCGCAGCCGACGGTGTGCTCTCCTCCTACCAAAGGCGCATGGCCGAGAACATCCTCCGGCTGAAGTCCATGCGGCTGGGCGCGGCTTTGAGTCCGCTGGAGGAAGTGGTGATGGTCGCCGAGGGCGCGCCACCGGGGGAGCTGCACCGCCTCATGCGGGAGCACCGCTACAGTCGCATCCCCGTCTATCGGAAGGAGCGGGACGACATCACGGGGGTGGTCAACGTGATCGACGTGGCCTCCGCGCCGGAGTCGGCGGGGCCGGCGGAGCTGGCGCGGGAGGTAATGTCACTGCCGCTGGAGACGTCGGTGGCCGACGCGCTGAGCCGTTTCCGGGACGCCAAGGAGCAGTTCGCCGTGGTGACCGACGAGGAGGGCCGGGCGGTGGGCGTCGTCACCGTGAAGGACCTGGTCGAGGAGATAGTCGGCGAGCTGGAGGCCTGGTAAAATGGAGGCAGCGATGAAGAGGCATTTGTGGGCGGTTTTGCTGCTGATTCTGCCGGCCGTCGGCGCGGTTTCCGCGCAGACGGCCGGCGTTGAGCTGCGGATCCTGCCGAACGAACTCCCGGCCGGGGGGCGGACGACGGCGCACCTGACGTTCTCCTGCCCGGGAGCTAACTATGTCAGCAAAGATTCTCTGGACATCCAACTCCTCGAAGCACCGGAGGGCGTGACGGCCGGCGAATCCGTCTTCCCCGAAGCCGGGCACAAATACGACGAGACGCTGGAGCAGGAGGTGGCCTACTTCGACGGCCGATTCACCGTGAAGGTCCCCTTGAGCGCGGGGCCGGGGGCGGCCGCCGGGCCGCATTCGGTCTCCTTCCGGGTCAGCTATCTGCTCTGCGGGGGCGCCCTCTGCCGGATCGAAAGTGCGGAGGTCGATGCCCCGATCACGGTGACCCCCTCGTCGGCGCAGCCGGCGCCGGCCCCCGCGGCCGCTCCGGCGGAGGAACCGGTCGAGGAGCGGACCGATCAACTGGCCGAGAAGGGCCTTCTGGCGCGCATCCTGCTGTGCTTCGTGGCGGGCCTTGGCCTGACGCTGACCCCTTGCATCTATCCCCTGATTCCGGTGACGGTCAGCATCGTGGGGGCCACTTCCGGGCGGGGCCGGCTGGACGGCCTGCTGCGGTCGGTGGTTTACGTTTTCGGCCTGTCGGTGACGTATTCGGCGGTCGGGGTGGTTGCGGCGGCGACGGGTGGCATGTTCGGCGCGGTGCTCCAGCATCCCATCGTTTACCTCGCCCTGGCCGTGATCTTCGCCCTGATGGCGGGGGCCATGTTCGATTGGTACCGGATGGACTTCAGTTCGCAACGCGTTCAGAAGTACCAGGCCCGGCTCCAGGGCAAAGCCGGCCTGCTGGGGATCTGGATGATCGGTCTTCTGTCGGGCGCGGCGGCAACCGCCTGCTTGGCCCCCATCATCACGGCCATCCTCGTTTACGTCGGCCAGCGGGGGGACCTGGTTCTGGGCTTCCTGATGTTCTTCGCGCTGGCCTGGGGGGTGGGAACGCCGCTGATCGTGCTGGGCACCTTCACGGGCGTGCTGAAATCACTCCCCAGCTCCGGGGAGTGGATGCTGCGGGTCAAGCAGCTCTTCGGGCTGGCGCTGCTCGGCGTGGCGGTCTACTTCGTGGGCCGCAGCGGCGTGCTGCCGTCGGTGTGGTACCGGGTATTCGTGGGGGCCTTCCTTACCTGCCTCAGCGTTTTCGTGGGCGGTTTCGATCGGCTGCTGCCGCAGTCCGGCGCCTGGCTGCGCGCCAGGAAGGCGGCGGGTCTTCTGCTGCTCGGCGCCGGCCTCGCCGTGCTGCTGACCGCCGCCGCGCCCTTCCTGCCGGGGACGCCGATGAGGGAGGCGTCCGGCCCGCGAGTCGACTGGCTCCACTCCGAGCCGGAGGCCGTCGAGCGAGCAGAAGAGCTGAACCGGCCGCTGCTGCTGGATTTCCGCTCCGACGACTGCCCCGCCTGCGTGAAGCTGCTAAAGGAAACATTCCCGGACCCCCGCGTGGTGGCCGAGTCGCGCCGCTTCGTCTGCGCGAAGCTCGACCTGACCGACCGCGGCGACCCGGAGGTGCAGCGGCTCATCGAGAAGTACGACGTCCGCGGCGTGCCGCTGGTCGTGCTGGTGGATTCGGCGGGCCGGCGCCACAGCTACCCCGAATACATCCCCCCCGACCGCATGCTGAAGCTCATGCGCTCGGTCCACTGAGGCGGCCGCTTCCTCATTCGCCCGCCGCCACGCGCACCAGTTCGATGCCCTCCCCCGTGCCGAGGTTGCGGCTGTATTGCTTCTCCCGCGGGTTGTCCCAATGCTCCTCGACGCCGAGGCTCTTCATGCGCCGCCCGTCGCCTTCCGGATCGTAGAAAGTCCCCGAAGGCGGCTCGCCGGCCAGAGCGGCCTCGCGCAGGTGGTCGAGAACCCCCGGCATGGCGGGATAGCCGTCCGCCCATTCGGCCCGGAGGAAGTCGAAGCCCACGGAGTCTATGGCAACGGGGTCCTGGCTGAGGAAGATGCTCTCCGGCCAGTCACCGTTGAACGGCTCCATCTCCCAACGCCGGGGGTTGCCCGCCCAACCGCGGCCGGCGATGAGGCCATCGATGAGGTAAAGCACGGTTTTGCCGCCCAGTTCCTTGTGGCCCGTCAGGTCCACGACGGCGCGGTAGTGGCCCATGCCGGGCAACTGGTCCGGAAGGGTGGCGTGCAGGCTGTAGTACTCCTGTTTTGGGGTGTGGTACCTGTCATAGACGACGGGATTGCGGATCAGCGACCCGTAGTGGTTCTTCGCACACAGGGTGACGCCGTTCATCTCGTGGCTTTTCAACACCGCGAAGTTGATCAAGTAATCCGCCTCCGCAAAGGAGGCCGGCAGGCGGTCCTGCACCGTCACCCCGGCCGTGCGGTCGGCGTCCGCATCGCTCCAGTGCAGGGGCACCTCGGAGTAAGCCACCAGTCGCCGTCCGGAGGCCGGGTGGCCGTAGCGGGTCAGGCAGACCACGTCCTCCAGCCCGGGCGTCCGGTGGATCGCCCGGTAGTAAAAGTTCGGCATTATGCGGGAGGGGTCGCCGATGGAGATGTCCTCCGGCGCCACCCCGGCATCGCCGGTAAGCTGTTCCAGCAGCGCGACGGTGAGCTGGGGGGAGTTGCCGATAAGGTCGGCGTGCTGCCACGGCTTGCCCATGCGCATCGGGTCGGCCTCGTTCATCAGCGTGTGGTTCACCTTTATCGCGATCTTCTCGCCCGGCCGGTAGCCGACCTCGCCCCTGCCGCGCGCACGGTTCGAGTATCGGAACAGCGCGTCCCAGGCCTCCGCGATGCTGTCCCGCCCGGCCAGCTCGACCACCGCCCGGTCCAGCATCCTCCGGACCACAGAACCGCTGATGTTCTGATACCAGAGTGAGCCGGTGCCGGGACCCGTCCACGCCACCGCGCCCGGGTGATGCGCCCAGACGACCCGTCCCGGTTGGACGCCCTTCGCCACGCCCACGGGCTGGTTGGCGGCTGGCGCCGCCGCCGTGGTCGTAGCGCCCGGCGCGTCTGTCACGCTCAGCGTCAGCAACACGCCGACGGTCAGTGACACCATGGCCGCCGCCATGCCCCAGCGCGCCCGCCGAAAGCAGCTCCGGGCTTTGCGCAGCAACCCCAGCGAACCCACCGCACCCAGGAGCCATACCACGAAGCCGGACGCCAGCGGGAATGCCACCCGCTGGCACGGGTAACGGGCGCGGGAGGGCCTGGGGATGACGCGGATCAGAAACCACACCAGCGCCATCAGGCCGGTTGCGTGAAAGAGCCATCGGGCCGTAGCGCGGCGCCCCGGCTCCTGTCCGCCGTCGTCTTGTGTTGTCCTGTCCGACAAGCGTGGACTCCGTGCACGATACGAAGAGAAGCGATCCACTACCTGAATCCGTCCAGGCGTGAAGCGTCGATTTTAGGGGCACCCGTCGGGGGGAACAAGCGAAACTGACCGGTCAGTACCGTTTTGCGCGCTTATCCGTTGAAGGCACCCTCCACCGGCCGTATCATGCCGCCACGAGAGGACGCCGGCGCCACGCGCCGGCTTTGTCCGGATACGGTTGCCGAGGGAATCAAGATGAGAATACGGCTAATCGCAGCGGTTGTTCTGGCCAGCCTGGCGGCGTGCGCTCCGCTTGCCGGCGCCCGGGAGACGGAGGAGGTCCCGGCGGAGAGCGGCATGCAGAAGGATGCCTCGCCGAAACCGGAATCCCGGGTCGAGCGGATCAGCTACGCCGCCGGGTTCAGGTGGGCGGGCTTCTTCCGTCGGCGGGCGGACGATTACGACGTGGACGCGTTCGTGAGCGGCATCCGCGACCGCCTCAGCGATCGCGAACCGAAGCTCAACCCGGCTGTCATGGAAGAGCTGCTCGACGGGATATCCGGCCGACGCGAGCGCCGCAGGCGGGACCGCCCGGACCCGGACCGAAACGAGAAGGAGGCCCGCGAGTTCCTGGCCGCCAATCGCCGGAAAGAAGGCGTCCACGTGCTGCCCTCGGGCGTCCAGTACCGGACCATCAAGCCGGGCGACGGCCCTACTCCCCAACCGGAGGACACCGTGGCGGTCCACTATCGGGGCATGCTGCCCGACGGGGAGGAGTTCGACAGCTCCTACAGCCGGGGCGGCCCGGCCGAGTTCAAGCTGAGCACCACCATAACCGGCTGGCGTTCGGCATTGACCCACATGAAGGAGGGCGCCACGTGGAAGGTGTGGGTGCCGCCCGAGCTTGGCTACGGTCGACGCGGCGCCGGCCGAAGCGTCGAGCCCAACCAGTTACTCACCTTTGAGATGCGCCTGCTGGAGGTCAAGCGCTGACGCGTTGCGCTCGATGCACCGGGTCGCTTTGGCGCTTGCCATCGCGGGGGGCTTCGGCTATAATAGGATACTGTTGAGCCTGCCTGGGGGGTCCTTTCCGGGCCGGGAAGCCGTTCTTTTCTGACGTTTCTCCTTACCCGACGGCTGCGATGCTGTGCGGCGCCGCACCGACGGGGGCACCGACGAGGAAACCGAACCGTGAGCACCGCTGAACTGCACAATCAGGTCGTGCTGGAGCGCGTCCGCAATATCGGCATTATGGCCCACATCGACGCCGGGAAGACCACGGTCGCCGAGCGCATACTCTACTACAGCGGCCGAACGCACCGTATGGGCGAGGTGGACGACGGCAGCGCCACCATGGACTGGATGGACCAGGAGCGTGAGCGCGGAATCACCATCGTCAGCGCCGCCACCTCCACCGATTGGCGCGACCACCGCATCAACCTGATCGACACGCCCGGACACGTGGACTTCACCGTCGAGGTGGAGCGTTCCCTGCGCGTGCTGGATGGCGTCATCGCCCTGTTCTGCGGCGTGGGCGGCGTGGAACCGCAGTCGGAGGTGGTCTGGCGCCAGGCGGAGAAATACGACATCCCCGCCATCGCTTTCGTCAACAAAATGGACCGCGCCGGCGCGGACTTCCAGCGCGTCGTCGCCGAGATCGAAGAGCGCCTTGAAGCCCGCCCCGTCCCGATTAACATACCCCTCTTTGAAGGGGAGAGATTCGTTGGCATCCTCGACCTGATCGCCCACAAAGCGGTCTACTACGCCGACGAGGACCTCGGAAAAAGCTACCACGAGGAGCCCGTGCCCGAAGAGGCCGGCGAAGGGTTCCGCCGCTGGCGCCACCGCCTGATCGAGCAGGCCGGTGAGGTCGACGAGGAAGTCTTCGAGAAATACTGCATGGACGAACCTATCGGCGCCGCCGACCTCTGCCGCGCCGTGCGGCAGGCCACGCTCGACGGGCTGGTCGTCCCCGTTCTCTGCGGGTCGGCCCTCCAGAACAAAGGCATCCAGCGACTTATGGACGCCGTGGTGGACTACCTGCCCTCCCCGCTGGAGACGCCCCCGGTCATCGGCATCCGGGGAGAGGGAGACGAAGTCGAGCGACATCCGCGACCCGACGACCCCCTGGCCGCGCTCGCTTTCAAGGTCGTCACCGACCGGCACATGGGCAAGCTGACCTACATCCGGGTCTACTCCGGCGAGCTGCACGTGGGCACCTACGTCTACAACGCCACCCAGGACCGGCGCGAGCGCATCTCCCGACTGATGGAGATGCACGCCGACCACACTGAAAGCCGGGAGGTGCTGCGTTCCGGGGAGATCGGGGCGGCCGTCGGACTGTCGGACACCACCACCGGCGATACCCTCTGCGACGAGGAGCATCCGGTCGTGCTGGAGGCCATCGAGTTCCCGGCGCCGGTGCTTTCCGTCAGTATCTCACCCGACTCGCGCGCCCAGAAGGAGAAACTGGCCAAGGCCCTCCGCGCGCTCTCCGACGAAGACCCAACCTTCACGGTCCGCTACAATTCCGAGACCGATGAGACCGTCATCAGCGGCATGGGGGAACTGCACCTGGAGGTTCTGATCGAGCGGCTGCGGCGTGAATACGGTCTGGACCCGGGGGTGGGCGCGCCGAAGGTGGCCTACCGGGAGACCATCACCCGGGGGTCAACCATCGAGCACAAGCACGTCAAGCAGACCGGCGGACGCGGCCAGTACGCGCACGTGGAACTGGTGCTGGAACCGCTGGAGCCCGGGGAAGAATTCGAGTTCTACAACGAGGTGCGCGGGGCCGCGGTGCCCCGAGACTACATCCCCGCTGTCGAGAGGGGCGTGCTCGCCGCAATGGCCGACGGCGTCTATGCCGGCGTGCCGGTGGTGGACGTGGCCGTCCGCCTCATCGACGGTTCGGCCCACGAGGTGGACTCCTCCGACATGGCCTTCCAGACCTGCGCCCGCGACGCCTTCCGCAAGGGATTCATGAAGGGACGCCCGAGGCTGCTGGAGCCGGTCTGCGCGATCAACGTCGTCACTCCCGAGGAATACAGCGGACCGGTCACCGCCAGCCTCTGCAGCCGACGCGCCCGAATTCTCGGAAGCGAGACCAGCGGCGGCACTCAGCGCATACGGGCAATGGTACCCCTGGCAGAGACCTTTGGTTATGCCACCGAGCTGCGGACGCTCAGCTCCGGCCGGGCTACCTTCGACCTTCGCTTCGAGCACTATGAGCCGGTCCCGGACGCCCTGGCAGTCGAAATCGTAGAGCGCCTGCGGGAAGAGGAATAGCCCGGCCCGCCCCCGACTCGCCGCCTCCTGCGGCCCGGCTCAGCCCTGGGCGCGATATGAGAAGAGCAGTCTCCGGCCGCCCCGCAGCAACTTCACATTGAGACGCCGCGCGCGTTCAGCCGACCTCAACAGCCGGCGAGCCGTACAGACGCTGGTCGGAGCACGGCCGTTGATCGCCAGGATGACGTCGCCGGCCTCCAGCTCGAGTGCATCGCGCAGTCGCGCGTAATCCAGGTCGCGCACCTCCATCCCCCTGATGCGTCCCTCGACCCTGTGCGCGGCGAGGTCGGCCGTCTCCAGCGTGCTCTCAATGCGCCTCAGGCGGGCGAACAATGCTTTTGTGGGTTCCGTGGTCCCGCCGGGGCACGGTGAGCTTTCCTGTCGCGCGGCGACGCGGCTCCCGCCAGAAGCGCCCTGCCCTCCTGCTTTCCCACCGGCAAGGCGGAGCGTCCTGCGCGCACCACGGTGAAGGACAACCACCTTCGCTCTTCCGATGGCGACAATGCGCGCCCCCTGGATGGTATCCCCGCAACAGTACACGTTCTGAGCGGCCGTCCGACGGTCCGCGAGAATTGCCCTTGACACGTCGGAGTCCCCCGCGACAGTCCCCAGCACCGTGACGGCGAGTGGAGGGGCGGGGCGAGCGGTCGACTTCTGCAAAGGGACGTCTTCGGGGGCGGAAGTGGCCTCCTCCCGGAGCATGGCCCCGAAGATGTTGCGGCGGAAAACCGCGGCACAGTCCGCGGGCCGAAACCGACGAGCCCGCGGTGCAGGAGGGGCGTCGGGCGGCTTTACCTCGGGCACGAACGCGGGTAACCGAAGCTCTCCTTCGGCCCCTCCCAACGGCGTCGCAACCGCCCAGGCGAGCAGTCCGGCCAGCAAAAGATTGGCCGCCCACACTGCCCTGCGCCAGTTCATCTGCTCCTCCCAACAGACCCAACCGCCGGGAGATGTCCTCCCCCGGGCGAGGAAGAGCCCGTCAAACTTCCGCCCTCGTGGGGCCGGTTGTTCTGCGGCCTCCGGCTCAAGTGGTGCCTTCCACTCGCACGTCCACCGCTGTATCGCCGAGCTTGCCGAGCCCCGTGCCGTGCCACTGGTCGATCACGCCCCAGATGTAGAACCGGAACTCCACCGAGTCGGAGGTGTTCTGGAGGCCGGCAAAGCCGGACAGGTCGCCGTTCAGCTCCGTCCCGGCGGTCTTCTTCAGGCCGTTGCCGGTCAGGGGGTTACCCGGCGAGAGCGTGACCGTCTCGTAGGAACTGAAGCCGTCGGTGCTCCAACGCAGTTCCACGTAGTATTCGTCGCCGGTTTCCTGATCGAAGGCGCCCAGCATGATCGAATCAAGCGACATCTGGGCTCCCGAAACCGGAGCGACGGTCCACGTCATGTAGCCGTCGGGATCCAGCGCGCTGGTCTCGGCGCCGGTAACACCAAAAGCGTCCTCGTTATAGTACTCGTTGTCCGACGCATCCAATCCCGAGCCGGTGTTCATGGCCGCGCTCTGGATGTTCGCGTCGTTGTAGGTGCTCGCGATGTTCCCGGCGGACTTGTCCACCGTGTCGTCGAACTCCCACTCCAGCAGCGATACCGGCTCTCCGGCCGCCGCGGGCGTGGCACTCGCCTCGCTCGAGTAGCCGGACTCGTTGGCCGAGGTGTCCACCGCCGTCACCACGTAGTAGTAGGTGGTGTCGTTGGTCACCGAGGTGTCGGTGTAGTCGCTGGTGCCGAGACCGCTTGCGATCTGGCCGTAGGGCCACCCGCAAATGATGGACAATCACAATTGCAGACCTCGGGTTCTGCAGTGTACACTTGCCGCCCAGTGGCATGGACGGTGACGGGCCGGAACCGGCGGACGGCCTGCCTCGCCCGAGGGGCCCCCTTTCTGCCGGCAACGCGGGAGGATGAAGTGAGTGAAACGCCACAACCGTCCCGCCGTGCTCTTCTCACAGCGTTGCTGGCGGGGGGAGCGGCCGCGGCCGGCTTTTTCCTGTGGATGACGTGGATCGGTTCGGGAGCGTACTCGAGGGATCCCCGCCTGAACCGCGCCGCCCTCGCCGTCGTCGGGGGGCAGAGCCGTCGCAGCCGCCAGGCCGTGGTGCGCACGCCGAGCGGCCCGGTGGCCCTGCCCGTGACGCCCCGGTTCGAGCGCCGGCGGGGGGTGCGTCTGGCCCTGGAGGTGGCACGCCTGCGCCGGACACGGGCGGCCGAGGCCCCGCTGCTGCGGTCACGGATGGAGGAATACCTGAAGATCGAAACCCGGCGCGCGCAGGTCGTGCTGTGCGCGCTCGGGTTGCCGGGGGTCGCCGCCCCCGGAACACGCCGGAACGTGTCCGACACCCCGTGCCGCCTCGTCCGGCAGCGCGTGGCGGCGGCTTTCGGCTCGCCCGCCGGGATGGACCGCGCCGCCGGAACCCTCGAAAGACACGCCGCCCTCGTCCCCGCCCAGGCCCGGGCCGTCATCTCGATGTGGGGGGCGGTGACGCTTCTGGAAGCGGGCGAGGAGGCGCTGCCCGTGGTCCGGGCGATGGCCGCCGACGCTCCCGAGGCCGCGCGCCTGCTCCGCCGGGGAATCCGGCGCGACGGGAGCGCGGGCAATTGACGACCGGCGGCGGCGCGCCCTATATTCGCATCTTCTCCCCACGCTTCAGCACGGGCGGGAAGAAGTGAGAACCTACAGCGCAGTCATCGCCGAAAGCGGAACCTGCCTGGTGGAGAGACTGCGCGGTGCGTTCACCTTTGGAACCCGTCTGCGCGGGCTGATGTTCCGGAAGGAACTGCCCGACGGCGAGGGGCTCTGGCTGCCCGACTGCTCCTCCGTCCACACGTTTTTCATGCGGTTCCCCATCGACGTGGTTTACCTGGACGCGGAGAATCGCGTGCTGAAGATAGTCGAGGGGATGAAGCCGTGGCGCCTCTCCTGGTGCCTCCGGGCCGGGGGGGTTGTGGAGGCCGCGGCGGGCGCCGCCCGCGCCTGCGGACTTGCCCGGGGAGACAGGCTGGAGTTTCGGCGCCCGATTTCCGACCGAAACACGGGGGAACCAGGGGCGCGTCGATAGACGCCCGACGAAGAGGTCATTCCTCGGCGTCCCAGTTTTCGGGACGCAGGCTGCGCACGGCGGCGCCGGCCCGCCACATCTCCGAGTTCTTGATCTCGTCCAGCTCGTCCCGGAGGCGCTCGGCGTAGTCGGGGCGGCTGTTGAACTCCAGGACGCGTTTGGTCTCGGTGCCGTCCTTCACCCTCTGGTACAGTTCTTCGAAGCACGGTTCGACCGCCTCCCGAAAGCGGTGTCGCCAGTCGAGGGCTCCCCGCCGCGCGGTGGCACTGCAGTTCTCGTACATGTAATCCATGCCGTTCTCGCCGACCAGCCGGATGAGGCTCTGCGTCAGCTCCTCGACGGTCTCGTTGAACGCCTCGCTGGGGCTGTGGCCGTGCTCGCGCAGGCAGTTGTACTGGGCCTCCATGACCCCCTCCAGGGCGCCCATCAGGATGCCGCGTTCGCCGGTCAGGTCGCTGTGAACCTCGTTCTGGAAGGTCGTCGGGAACAGGTAGCCGGAGCCGATGGCGATCCCCACGGCCAGGCAACGCTCCTCGGCGCGCCCGGTGGCGTCCTGATCAACGGCGTAGCTGGAGTTGATGCCGCTGCCCTCCAGGAAGTTGCGCCGCACCGATGTCCCCGAGCCCTTCGGGGCGACCATGATGACGTCGAGGTCTTCGGACGGGATGACGCCGGTCTGGTCGCTGTAAACGATGGAGAAACCGTGGGAGAAATACAGCGCGTCCCCCTCCTCCAGACAGGGCTCGACGGTCGGCCAGAGGATCATCTGCGCCGCGTCGCTGACCAGGTACTGGACGATGGTTCCCCGGCTCGCCGCCTCTTCGATGGGAAACAGGTTCTCCTCGGGCTCCCAGCCGTCTTCGACGGCCTTCTGCCAGTAGTCGCCGTGGTCCGGGGCCTGCCCGATGATGACGCTGAATCCGTTGTCCCGCATGTTCAGCGCCTGGGCCGGTCCCTGCACGCCGTAACCGAGCACCGCGATGACCTCGTCCTGCAGAACCTCGCGGGCCTTCTCCAAGGGAAACTCGTCCCGGGTGACGACCGTCTCCTCGACGCCTCCGAAGTTGATCTTGGCCATGGACCTTCTCCTGAAGTGTGTGACTGAACGCAAAGGCATGCCGGCCGACCTCGCGGCCGTACGAGCACATATTCTGAAGGGCTCAACCCGAGTTTGCAAGGATATCCGGCCGCCGGGCTTTTCGTTTCGGCAGGCGCTGACCGCCGGCCGCTCAGCAGAATGACACTCGCGCCGGGCCGACGCTTCCGCCTGTTGGCTGCGGCATTCACAAATGGCGCGAAAGTGCGGCGCGACGGAAAAACGAGATGCCGTCGGCGCCTGCTCGTGCTTCGCAGCGAAGGCTACTTCGCCAGAGTAGCAAAGGTAAGGCGCCCCAGCATGCCGGTGTGGAGGCCCGACCCGATTCAGCTCCCGGCGGATGCTCGCTACAGAGCCCACGGCCGAAACGCGAAGAACTCAGCACGCGTGGCGGGGGAAAATGCTCAGTCCGGGCGGACGAGACCGTCGCCGTCTGCGTCGACCCAGAAGGGGTTCGTGACCGCCCAGGGCGTGGGGGAGTCTTCGCCGACATAGACCGGATGCATAGGCTTTTCGCCCTGAACCTCCACGACGAACCAGCAGTCCCCGTCGATTCTCAGGTCAAAGCTGCGCTCCGCGCGCACCGGCCGGGAGGCCGGCGGGATGGCGAACTCCTTGACCAATTCCCCGTTCCGGTATATGCGGCCCCAGCTTGCGTCCACCCACGGGGCACACAGCACCCTCAGCTCCAGCCGGACGGTGTCTTCTTCGACGGTCTGCAGGGACCCGACCGTCTCGCCGCCCAGCGTGGCCTCGATGAAGGGGCCGTTGGTCACCACGGCGTTGGGTTCGTCCTTGAGGCGGAGAAGTGCCTCCTGCAACTCCCCGGCCGAAGGCACGTCGCCGGCCGAAGGGCAGTGCACCCAGGTTCGCGCCACTCCGGCGCGCACTCCGCGCAGAGCGCGCGAGCCCGAACCGCCCGTCGCAACTATCCTCCGGCCCGCGTTGAGGCACTCGAACCACCTCGGGAGCAGCCTGCGCGCCGCCGCCACGTTCGTCCCGCTGAGGATTTCCAGTGCGTCAAAGGGCATCCCCGTCAGGTCCCCTCCGGACGCCAGGAACCCCCATCGCTCATCGAGGGGTGAGTTGATCTGGATGAAGCTTCCGGGGAACAACTGTCGGAGCGTCTGCAGGATGTCCCCGCCGGACGGGTTGCCGAAAGTGGTCCGGGCGAACTCAGCCCACCTTTCGGGGTCCTGGCGGACCGGAAAGATGGTAAAAGAACCGACGGTCCGACGGCGGAACCGGCGGGCCGGGACCATTGCCCCATCGGCAAAGGGGATCGGTGCGCCCCCACCGCCGACCCAGGTGGAATCGGCCAGAACGCTGCCCTGCAGACCCTCGGAGGCGTTCAGGGCGGCCCGCTCGGAAAGTCCGAGGGGGGAGTCCGGACTGGCGTCGGTGTGCTGCCGGAAGTCCACCGCCACGTAGGCACCCGGGTCCGCCACCTGCTTGAGCACGGGGGAGAAACTCAGAGTCTCCCCCGGCACGGCCGGCACCCGTGCCGTGGGACAGTCGTAAAGGGGGCCCTTCGAAGCGCTCAGAAGGTAACGCCGACGCCGCTTCGTCCGTCCCCCCTCCAGGGGAACCGTCTCCTCGGCCAGCCCCTCGGTCAATGCCACCGCCGACCATGGTGACTCGAAGGGGGGCCCACCCTTCGACCGCAGCTCACCGGCCTCGAGCCGGCGCGCCTCCACGCGTCCCCATGCGGGCCGGGGCGACCCTTCGTCGGTCGAGCGCACCGTTACGACCACCTCCGCAGGGGGCGAGAGCTTCAGCTCCACGACGTGACGAGCCCCCCCGGCAATGCTGAGCGGAACGGGGCCGAGCGGCGCCCGGCCCGGCGATCGGGCCACGGCGCGATAGTCGCCCGACGGAAGCCTCAGCTCCGCCTTTCCCTCCTCTTGGAGGGTTACAAACGGCGAGCGCCCGTCCAGGGGAGTGAACTCCACGAGCACGGGCCGGACCGGGCGGCCGGTCGCGATGTCGCGGAAGGCTATTTCCAACCTGCCTTCCGTCCGCTTTTCGGAGGAATACAGGGCCCGCCACAGCGCGAGGGGACCACCGAAAGCCACCCGCACCCGCCGACTGTAAGAGGCGGTTTCGCCGGGCGGAATGTCCACTGACGCGTAGTGCAGAACCGACTCCCCCGCGCCGTGTTCGCCGGTGAACGGTTCCTCCGCATCGGTGACGAGACCCCAGGTGAAATCACCGTGGAAAAAAGCCATCCAGCGGGAGGACGCGCTGCGCCCCGTGGGGAAGACCCCGGCCCCGGGGGCGAACCGGAAGGTCCGTCCGTGACAGAGCACGTCCGCGAAGTCGAATTGCCGCAGCCCGCGCCCGGAGTTGTTCTCCACGGTTGTCTTCACACGGAGGGCGAGCGAGTCCGGCGGCAGCCGGTAAACCGTGCGAACCCTCACGTCCGGCGCTCCACACATGTGCCCTTCGGCCACAGCTACGGCGTCCTTCCCCAACCCGCCGACCTCCTCGATGGTCACTCTTCGATAGACCGGGCGGGAGCGAGTGGGCGCTCCCAGGAGCGCACAAAGCCGGCGCATCCTGTCTTCCCCGCCCTGCAGGGCGGCGTCCAGCAGGCATCCGGCCGGACCGTCTCCCCCCGTGCGCTCGGCGGAGGCAACTACGAACCGTGCAACGGCGTTCTCCAGAAGGATGTCGCCGGGCAGGGCCTCCGCACCCGGCCCGGCCGGGCGGGGCGCGCCCGGCCCCATCCGCAGAGCGCGGCTCTCCGCGGCGAGTTCCAGGACCGGAGGAAGTCCGGTGGGCGGAACCTCGGTTCGGGGCGGCGCACCGCAGCCCCACAGCGCTGCCAGCAGGAGCCCCGGGAGGCAAAGGCCGAGAGCATCGGCTCTCATGGCAGCGCCGCCTCCTGCCGCAGTATCTCGGCCACGGCGTCCGGGGCAAACTTCGGCCGACGGTCGTAGTACATCAGCCCGTTGATTTCCTGCTCGACGTCGGTGAGCTGGGTGTAACAGAAGCCGGCGACCCCGGGGTTCTCCAGCAACGCCCCCACCAGTGCGCGGAGACGCCCCATAAACTCCTCCTCCGAGCCCGGCGCGTTCCCGTAGCCCCAGCCCTCGGCGCCGTTCCCCTGCGGCGGCCACCCCATCCCGCCGAACTCGCTGACGAAGTAGGGCCGCCGCCCCCGGTAGGGAAGCTGGCGGTCAACCACGTTGTGGGCGGCCCCGTAGTCGCCCCGGGACAATGGCTCAAAGGCCGCCGCGAATGCATCCGGGGCCTGCTCGTAGTTGTGGGTGTCCCAGACGTCCGTCACGAAGTGAAACCAGCCGGAAGCATCGATGACCGGCCGGGTGGGATCGAGGGTTTTGGTCAACCGGTAAAGCCGGCGGGTGAGCCATTCTCCCCAGGGCGCCCGGTCGGCCTCGCCGCTCTCGTTGAGGGGACACCAGCCGATGAGGGCCGGATGGCCCATGTCGCGCAGGAGTACCTCGGTCCACTGGTCGAGCATGGCGTGCACGAACGCCGGTTCGTCCAGCGGGTGACCCCAGTCCGGGAACTCGCCCCAGACCAGGTAGCCCTTCCGGTCGCAGTGGTGCAGGAACAACGGCTCGAAGACCTTCTGATGAAGGCGAGCGCCGTCGAAGCCCAACTCCATGGCCGCCTCCACGTCCCCCTCCAGCGCATCTTTTGACGGCGCGGTGTAGATACCGTCCGGGTAGAATCCCTGGTCCAGGACCGTCCGCAGAAAGACCGGTTCGCCGTTGAGCAGGAATCGCCTGCCCTCGGTGCGGAACTCCCGAAGTCCGCCCCACGTGACGACCACGTCCCGGCCGCCCTCACCTTCCAGCTCCACCTCGATGCGATAGAGGAATGGATCGGAGGGGGACCACGGGCGGGTTTCGTTCAGCTTAAGCTCGACCCACGAGGCGCCGGCACCGGCCCCGCCCAGCTCGGCCGAGGCCACCGGCTCGCCATCGGCCAGCGCCCGAACGCTGCCGCTGTAGCGCTCACCCGAGGCGATGTCCACCAGCACGCTGAACGCACCGCGCCGCAGGTCGGGCAGCACCCGGAGGGAGCGCACGTGCGTCGCGGGCACCGCCTCCAGCCAGACCGTCTGCCAGATGCCGGTCGTCCTGGTGTAGAGGCATCCGTGAGAGTGGTAGGAGGGACACTGTTTGCCCCGGGGTATGCGGTCATTGCGAATGGGGTCCACGGCGCGGATGACCAGTTCGTCGCGGCCGTCCCCGTCCAGGCGGTCCGTCAGGTCCGCGGTGAACGGGGTGTAGCCGCCCTCGTGCTCCGCCACTTTCCGGCCGTTCAACCAGACGGTGGCCGCGTAGTCACAGGCTCCGACGTGCAAGAGCACCCGCCGACCGTTCCAGCTGTCCGGCACCGAAAAGAAACGCCGGTACCAGACGGAGTTCAGAAAGTCCGTCTCGGCGACGCCCGAGAGGCCGCTTTCGGGGCAGAACGGCACGATTATGTGGGAGTCCAGTTCCCGGCCGGACCGGTAGCCCCGCTCCTGACCGGAGACGCCGGGGTCGATCTCGAACTGCCACCGCCCGTTCAGGTTCAGCCACCAGCGGTCGTCCCTGCGCAGGTCGGGCCGAGGGTGCTCGGGCCGAGGAATCTGCTGCATGGAATTTCCCTTTCTTCTCGATCGGATGTGCCCGGGCTGTACTCTACGAAAAGGTCCCAATTATGTCAACGCCGACGGGCACCGGCGTTGACGCGGCGCTGACCCGGGACTACAATGCAGAAAAGCCGGAAAACGCAGAAATGGAGAGCGCTCGATGCCCCTTGTCGAATGCGAAATGCACCGTCTCGTGATGAGCGAGACACAGGATCGCCAGCTCGTCATTCTCAAAGAGAAGGAGGGCGAGCGGAAGATGGCGATCGTTATCGGATTCTGGGAGGTCTGGGCCATCAGCCGGACGGTC
Organism: uncultured candidatus Brocadiaceae bacterium; assembly: GCA_964510315.1. Taxonomy (GTDB): domain Bacteria; phylum Planctomycetota; class Brocadiia; order SM23-32; family SM23-32; genus CAZEAP01. The sequence continues at coordinate 3,722 of CAZEAP010000012.1, read as the reverse complement.
AACAACACGCCCCCTCCCCGGCCCCTGACTCACGAGCTGTTCGGCAACGTGCTGGACGAACTCGACGTGACGCTGGAGCGGATAATCGTCAACGACCTGCGCAACGACACCTTCTACGGGCGGCTTATCCTGAAGCAGAACGGCAGAACCTACGACGTCGACACCCGTCCCAGCGATGCGATGGCGCTGGCCGTCCAGAAGGACGCCGATATCTTCGTCGAAGAAGATGTCCTGGCGGAGGCGTCCCAGCACTTCCAGTAAGCTCTATCCCCCCTGCTCACGCAACGCCTCGATCAGCCGCCGCATGTCCGCCGGGAGCGGTGCCTCGAAAGTCATCTCCCGCCCCGCTGCCGGGTGGTAGATCGTGAGCCGCCGCGCGTGCAGCGCCTGCCGACCGATCAAAGGCCGCTCGTCGGGGGGATGTTCGGCGCCGGTGAGGTCCGACATGTAGAGGGCTTTCCGATGCCCGTAGAGCCGGTCGGCCACGATCGGATGCCCGACATGGCGCAGATGAACCCGTATCTGGTGGGTTCGCCCCGTCTCGGGGAAGCACGCCACCACGCTGAACTTCCCATGCCGTTCCCGCACCCGGTAGACGGTCCGGGCGTCCCTGGCGTTCTGGCCGCCGACGGCCATCCGCCGCCGGTCGCGACTGTGCTTGCCGATGGGGGCGTCGATCAGGTCGGCGTCCAACTCCACGACGCCCTCGCACACGGCGGCGTATTCCTTCCGGGTTTCCCGCTCCTCGAACTGCCGCGCGATCTCCTGGTGGACGCCCGCGTCCTTGATGACCAGGATGACGCCGGTGGTGTCCCGGTCCAGCCGGTGCACGATCCCGGGGCGGAGCGGGCCGGAGTAGTCGCTGAGTTCCGCGAAATGATGCACCAGCGCGTTGACCAGCGTGCCGGTCTGGTGGCCCCGCGAGGGGTGGACCACCAGGTTGGGCGGCTTGTTGACCACCACCAGCCAGCGGTCCTCGTAGATGATGTCCAGCGGAATATCCTCGGGGGGTACCTCCTCGCTGGGCCGCACCGGAACCAGCGCCAGCACCTCGTCACCCCGAGAGGGGGTGTAGGAGGGCTTGACCTGTCGGCCGTTCACGCGGATGGCCCCGTCCTTGATGAGCCGCTGGATGAAGTTGCGGGAGTAGTTCGGGAAACGCGCGGCGAGATAAGCATCCAGGCGACCGTCCTCACCTCCCCCCTTGATGGTGAGTTCGTAGCGTTTGACCTCCGGGGCGTCCGACCCGGACGCATCGTTCGGCGCCTCACCGCTCATCCCCGGCCCCCCGAAGCGGCGGCGGTCTCGGAGAGTATCCCCGCGTAGAACTGCAGCGTCTTCCGGGCGATGTTGCGGATGTTGAACTTCTCCCGAACGCTCTCCCTGGCGTTTTGCCCCATGCGCCGCGCCAGTTCAGTGTCGGTTATGAGGCGCCGGATGGCATCAGCGAGCGCCTCCTCCTTGCCCTTCGGCACCAGCAGGCCGGTCTTCCCCTCCTCTATCATCTCGCAGGCGGTGCCCGTGTTGAAAGCCACCACCGGCCGCCCGTGGCCCATCGCCTCCAGTATGCTGAAGCCGGAGACGTCCACCAGCGAACTCTGCACCACGATGTCCAGCGCACCCAGGAACTCCTCGTAGGCGGCAAAGTCCGTGGCCAGGGTCAGGCTCCTCTCCAGCCCGAGTTGCCCCACCAGTTTCCGCACCTCGGGCAGGACCTCCCCCTGGCCGGCGATCACGAACTGGGCTTCCACCCCGCTGCGGACCAGCCGGGAGACGGCACGGACGAACTGCTCCTGGCCCCGCCGCTCCTCGATCGGCCCCACGCAGCCGACCACGGGAGTTTCGGCCTGGAAGATGGGGGGAATCTCTCGGCGGGAAAGTTCCTCCACGTCGATGCCGTTGTGGATGACCTGGATGGTGTCGCGCGCCACCCGGCACCGGTTCACCAGGCCCTCCCGCACGCTCTGGGTCGTGGCCACGATGCCGTCCACCCGCCGCGACAGCCGACGCACCGAGCGCAGCCGGCCGGGGACGCCGTGGATAGTCAGCACGAGGGGCAGTTCGGTCTTTCGGCTGAGCAACTTCAGCGCGGGCGCCGCGCGGCAGCTCTGGGCGTGCACGATCTGCGGGCCCAGCTCCCCCAGCGCGTCCAGGAAATTCCCGCGGGATATCCAGAACCGCAGGCCGCGCAGGCTCTCGAAGGTGCGCACCGGCACCCCCTCGCGCTCCAGCCTCGAGACGGCCGGTCCCGGCACGCCGAAGACCGCCACCTCCACCTCGGAGTCCTGCAGCTCTTTGGCCAGGTTAACAGTGTACTCGCTTGTGCCGCGCGCTTCCATCTGTGCAGCCAGCAGCAGCACTTTTCGCAAGTGAACCGCCTCTTTGCCCATGACCACCTCGATCCAGGGCTTAGAACTCCTCGGTGCCGCTCCGGTATCTTACAATGCCCACCCCCCCGGTTTCCAACCCTCCGGAGATGACTCCCCCGCCGTTGCGGGCTCTTTTCGGTCGGCCGCCACAACTACTGTCCAAGCCGGGGCAAGATCTGCCTGAGGCGGACTTTGATCTCAAAGTTTACACTCCTTTGAAGAGCACTCCCGCCGGCGGAGTGCCGCCGGGCTCTGGAACAGCCCGACATATCACGCCCCTGCGGGGCTTCGGCGTGTGATATACCGCGTTGCCGGGCAATCGTCCCGGTACGTGCGCAGTCAGGACCGGGCCAGGATGGCCCGGCACTGCGACCCGGCAGCTTGCCCGCCTCCGGCGGGGTCGCGCTACACTCCGCCAGCACAATCCCGTCCGCCCCGGCCGCCCCTGCGTCGGAGGGCTTGAGCGACCGCCCCTCCGCCGGTAGAATGCCCCCGCACTTTGCCCGGAAGGACAACCGTGATCACCGAAGAGAAGCTCTCGGCCGAATTCTGCGTCATCGGCGGCGGCATGGCGGGCATCTGCGCCGCCCTGGCCGCCGCCCGCTGCGGCGTCGACACCGTCCTCATGCACGACCGACCCGTCCCCGGCGGCAACGCCTCCAGCGAGTGCCGCGTCCACATCACCGGCGCCGGCTGCCACGGAAGCCGCCCCGACGCCCGGGAGACCGGCATACTGGAGGAACTCCAGTTGGAGAACCTTGCCCGCAACCCCCAGCGCAGCTACTCGGTCTGGGACACCGTGTTGTGGGAAGCTCTCACCACCCAGCCCAACCTCCGCCCGCTGCTGAACTGCTCCTGCCACAGCGCCCGCACCGGGGAGGGTCGCATCCTCAGCGTCACCGGCTGGCAGCTCACCACCCAGAAGCAAGTCACGGTGGAAGCGGAGTTCTTCGCCGACTGCACCGGGGACGGCATCACGGCCGCCGTGGCCGGCGCGGAGTCCCGACGCGGCCGCGAAGGCAAGGAGGAGTTCGGGGAGTCGCTGGCACCCGACGAGCCCGACGAGAAGACCATGGGCATGAGCTGCCTGTTCTGCGGCCGCCCCACGGAGGGCCCCCGGCCCTTCACGCCCCCCGACTGGGCCTATGAGTTCAAAGACCCCTCCGACCTGCCCCACCGCCGGCCGGGCAACCTGGAGTGCGGCTACTGGTGGATCGAACTGGGCGGGGACCGGGACTCCATCGCCGACACCGAGGAGGTGCGCGACGAACTGCTGAAGATCGTCTACGGCGTCTGGGACCACCTGAAGAACCACGGCGACTACGGCGCCGAGAACTGGGTGCTGGACTGGGT
>CAZEAP010000011.1:0-104424 GCA_964510315.1 uncultured candidatus Brocadiaceae bacterium | reverse complement strand
ACGTACCGGACGAGGCCTGGCTGCCCGCGTATGTCTCGCCCCTACAGGGCTCAACTGTTTTGGAGGGACACCCGGGTCCCCAGGGCTGCGCCCCGGGCTGGTATGTGCCGCCCCTGCGGGGCTGGGGGCTGCCGTGTGCAGGAGGCGTGGGACATAACGCAAGCCGCCGGTCGGCAGGGATATGTCAGACGTATCACATACTTCCGCAAGGGGTTACGCCAAGTAAGCCCTTACTACGCGCATTGACCGTACTGCGCGGAAATATGGGTAAAGACAAGGGCTGACATTCACGCGCCGTGGCGTTCCACGGCCTGCACGACCGCGCCGCTCCGCGGCGCCGACGCTAAACATGTACGCCTGAAGAGGATCCCGGAAATGCCTGACCTGACGTGTACGGTGGATAGCTCGAACTCGGCGAAGACGCCCAGCACCTGAAGCATCATCTTGCCCGCGGCGCTGGCGGTGTCGAACGGCTCGGTGATGCTGCGGAGCGTCACGCCATGCTGCGTCAGCTCGTCCACCATCTGAGCCAGCTCGCGGACCTTCCGGGAAAGCCGGTCAACGCGGAAGACCAGCAGCGTGCCGAACGCGCCGGTCTCGGCGTCATAGAGCATCTCTTCCAGGCCGGGCCGGTTCATGTGGGTGCCGCTTTCGGCGTCGCGGTAGACCTTGAACAGCTCCCAGTCGTCGCCGTACTGCGAGGTGCAAAACGCCTCCAGGCGCTCGCGCTGCGCGCCGAGGGAGTACTTCTGGTGATCCTCGTCGGTCGAGATGCGCGTGTAGAACGCGACGTGTTCCGCGCTGCTCATCGTATCCTCCGTGCAGAAGTCACGTTACGATCCACTGACACCCCCTTACCTCGGGGTGGCGGGGCAATCAAGGGGCATTCCTGCCACCCTCTTCCCCAAAGGTAAAAGGGCCGTCTGAGCAGCGGCATGGGACATCTGCGTGCGGTCAATCGGGCGGTTGACAGGCGAACGCACGTTCGGTATACTTTTCTGGCACTATCCGATGGATCGAAGGGGGCGGGTCAGTGACGGCTTGGAGTCGGTAAGGCCCAAGCCCAATCAGAGGAATCCAGAAACAGGAGATGGGGCCATGGCAGAAGAAGGGCGCATTCGCATGCGTTGTCCGAACTGCGGGAAGATCGGACGTGGTAAGCCATCTTATCTTGACCGTGAGATGACCTGCCCCAACTGCAAGCAGAAAGTCCGTTTCGTTCGGGCGAAGGAAGACAGCATAGCAGAGGCTACTCCTTCATGGTCTCCCGACGCCGGTCGTGATCGTGGCGAGGTGAGGGGCGAAACAGAGAAACTAGCGGCAATGACCCGTGGGCAAGAACAAGGCATCCACATGCCGGTTTGGATCGGAGAGCCGGCAAGCAGGGGCCGGCGGTGGGCTGAATACATGATTGATATGGGTCTTATTCGCGTTGTGGGGTTCGTCGTGTCGCTCTTCTTGTTTCTTCTGTGTGACGTGGACGTTTCGAACCATCCGTTTTTTTTCGGCATCGCCGTGTTTCTGCTCTACTATGTTTCGCTTGAGGGCACGTCCGGTAGGACGATCGGCAAGATGTTGTTGCGCACCAGGGTAGTCGGAGAAGACGGCCAGGGAATCGATGCAGCAACTGCTTTCTTACGTTCTCTGATACGGTTCATCCCGCTTGAACCTCTTTCTGTCTTCGGCTCCACGCGGAGAATGTGGCACGATAGGTGGACCCATACCGCAGTTGTCAGCAGTGCAAATCTCACCTTGGCTCATAAGCTCCTGGTCGGCGTACTGGTATTCCTGTTGATGTGTTGGGGAGTGGGTGGGCTGGGTGGGCTGAGGTCACTCGTGGAAGACTTCGCCCGAGAGCGCGCCTTTCAGGAGTTGAATGGTGTCGGGGGGCTTCCTGCGGTGGGCCGGCCACACGCTGGCATAGTTCCGTCTCAGGAGGCCGATCTTCGGCGGACCCTCGAGGATGGGGTTCGGGAAGGTTTTGACGAAGCCGGCCCCTTCGCTCAGTTCTACTCTGAGGGTTGCCGCGAAGCGTCTGCCAAGTTTTTTGCTGACTACCTGCCGGACCTGACCCAGCGACACCTGGGGAAAACGTGGACGGAAATCACCGCAGCCGACGCAATACGCCTCGGCGGGATCGTGGCTGAACAGGCAGGGGCGAAGGGGCTCGCCCGCCTACGCGCAGAGAAGCCGGAATTGGTGGCAACTAGCGAGGACATCATGGTCGAGCTTGCGGCTGAGAACCTTACCCTCAAGGATGCGTTTGAACTTCAGCAATTGCTGGAGACTCCGGATGACCGCTTAACTTCCAGCCAGATGGCACGGATGACGACTCTCATGGAGAAGCTCGTTGAAGGGTGTGGCGACGGCGAGAAGCAAACGTTGACGGAGTACTTCAGTTCGGGAATGCTCATGGGCCTTGATGGGCTGGGGGACGAACTCGAACGCGGCGAAATACAGTAGGCCACTGACTTTAGAACGCCACGCTCCGCCGATCAGGCACAACGCCAAGTGCGACGTACGGGGGGAGGAGACCAGATGAAAAAGGAGGTGGAACGCGGGCCATGGGTGCCCCAGATCATTGCGATCATCATGCTGCTCTGGGCGCTCAATCCTGAGAACCCATACGGCTACTACGTTCTTCTTCGCGTCGTCCTCTGTGCAATCTGTGCATACTTGGCGGTCCGTGCTGTGGACATTGAGGCTATCCCCTGGGCGTGGATACTGGGCGTCACGGCCGTGGTCTATAATCCGATCGTCCGCATTCATCTGACGCGAGCAATCTGGTCTGTCGTTAACATCGCAACGGTAGTTTTGCTGGCAGTTTCATTCCACACGCTGCGTAAGCATCGCGCGCCCCCGAGGAGCGGAGGTCGGCTACATGAGCGTTAGATCGGCGATTTCACAGATCGGGACCTATGCCTTCGCACTGGTAATCATGTTGGCTTTGCTGTCCCTTCCCGTCCTGTTCATACTTGGCGCAGTCTGGGTCGCAGAGAAGGCTCTTCCTTGGCTGATCCTTCTTTCAGTCCTGACACTCGCATTCAACATTGTGATTCTGCTACCGCTTGCGCTAATCCCCCCCACCCGTCCGTGGGCCGGTGTCGGCTTCTTCATCTCCTCATTCGTTTTCGGGCTCACCGGCTGGTTAATGGGACTTCTGCTCACCTGGATTCTCTGGGGCGTTTTTGCAGTCCTCATCGGGCTTTTCATTCTGGGAATTGGAGTTGTCCCAATTGGCATGCTGGCGACCCTGTTCAATGGGATGTGGCTCGAACTAGGTCTCCTCTTTCTGGCTGTCGTCCTCACTTTCGGACTTCGCATTCTTGGGATGACACTGGCGGAAAACGCATAAGAAACGCGTAATGGCCAGCAAGGCGCTTTGGTCGGCGGAAATTGCGCTGCTGCCTCATCCCGGCCAGTGAGGGTTGACGTTTGCTGGGTGTCCCCAGCAAAACGACTACCGGATGTAGGTAGGAGAACTGACAATGTCACCAGCGGCACCCAAGCAAGCAACCCCGCGTCAGCGGGAAATACTCGATTGGATCAAAGGGTTCATCGACGAGCACGGGATGCCTCCTACGGTCCGAGAGATCGGCGCCGAGTTCGAGATCGGGCCGTCCAGCGTCTTTGATCATTTGAAGGCGCTGGAGAAGAAGGGCCACCTGCGACGCGGCGACCTCGGCGCCCGGTCGCTCATCATTGAGGATCAAGGGAGTGGCGACGATGCGGCACAACATCTGCCCGTGGTCGGGCGCATCCTCGCCGGGAGCCCTATCGAAGCCGTGGAGGGTGACCTCGGCAGCATCCCCGTCAACAGGGACCTGCTTCGGGGCCGTGGTGGCTTTGCGTTGCGGGTCGAAGGCAACAGCATGGTCGAGGCCGGAATTCACGATGGGGATTACGTGCTCGTGCGCGAGCAGGACACGGCCGAAAACGGCGACATCGTGGTGGCGGTTATCGACGGCGAGGCCACGCTCAAGTGCTTTTACAAGGAGAAGGGCGGCGTCCGCCTCGAACCCGCCAACGGCAAGATGGACCCCATACACGTGGATTCGGGCGATTTCAGGATTCAGGGAAAGGTGATCGGGGTGATGCGATTGATGGATGGAGCGTTCCAACCTCCAGACGATTAGAAGGGACAGGCACGTGCCGGCGCTCAAGCTCAAGAACTTCAGCAGCCTCTCGTTTCTGCAGTGCATCGACAAGCCGCGATATCTGCGGCCGCTCCTGGAGCCCTTCGCCGATTACTTCGCCCGCCAGGGCGTTGACGTTACAGCGCTGGACAACTCGGACAGGACAGACCGAAAGCTCCTTGGGATATTCACCCAGCCCGACGAGGACATGCCGCCGGTCCTCCAGGAGACGCTGTACGTCCTTGACGACCTGGCCGACGAGTCGGGATACGAGCGGATTCTGGACGAGCTGGGGCGGTTGGGTGGCGACCTTGATGTCGAAGTCGTGGACGACGACCTGACGCCCGGCGAGTTCGCCATTGCCGTCCTGCAGCAGCAACCGCGTGTCATCGCAACCTGCCACGCGAAGATTGATGCCAGGAAGATCAAGAACTACCGGGAGTTCCAGTCCCCGAATCACAGTCGTCTCGCTCTGCGGCGCGCACGCCAAGCATCGAGTCCCGGAAGATGTTCCTAACAGCCGGAACGAACGTCTGGCAGAGCACAACCGCAAAGAGAGCGACCAGCGCCCAGAACAGCACCTGCACGGCCAATCGACTTCCCAAGTTCACCTGCCCCGCCGGCCTCTTGCCGGCTTTTGGAACGGTCGGGAGGCCGCGCAGATCGCCGGCGGCGGTTCAGCGAACGGCACCGAGCGCCGGCAAGCCGGCGAAAGGCAAAGCGACGCCAGGGCGTCGCACTCCAAAAGCCGGTCGTCCGGCGAGGCGGCTGCGAGGTCGACACCCCGGCATATTAGCGAACACGTGTACTCAGCCCGCCGCGACGACCGTCCGCCCACGGTGCGGGCATCCCCGATGCAAGGGCTGGTGTTCTCCCGAACGTCCCACTTCGCGGGGCTTGGCCTTACGCACCCCCTTCGGAATGCCGAGGACGAGGACGAGAACAGGGACGAGAACAATGGGGACATGGGCGGCTCGTTGACTTTTTGGGCGCACCCCTGTAAGCTCGATTGCCTGTCCGGCGACGATTTCCTTTTCCCCACCAAAGGTTGGCGCGATGCACAAGATAGCGGTTATACCCGGCGACGGCACCGGACCCGAGGTCGTCCGGGAGGGCCGGAAGGTCCTGCGGGCCGTCGGCGAGATGGAGGATTTCGACTACGAGGCGGTGGAGTACGACTTCGGCGGCGACCGCTTCCTCCGCACCGGCGAGGTGCTGCCGGACTCCGCAGTGGAGGAGCTGAGGACCTTCGACGCCATCTATCTCGGCGCCGTCGGACATCCCGACGTGGCGCCCGGCATCCTGGAGAAGGGCCTGCTGCTGAAGCTGCGCTTCGAGCTGCAGCAGTACATCAACCTCCGACCGGTCAAGCTGTACCCCGGCGTGGACTGCCCCCTGAAGGGGAAGGGCCCGGAGGAGGTGGACTTCGTGGTGGTCCGGGAGAACAACGAGGGGCTCTACAGCGGCAGCGGCGGCTTCACCCACAAGGGTACGCCCAACGAGGTGGCCGTCCAGGAGATGATCAACACCCGCTTCGGCGTGGAGCGCTGCATCCGCTACGCCTTCGACTACTGCCGGCGCCGGGACGAGAAGAAGATGCTGACCCTCTGCGGGAAGACCAACGTCCTGACCTACGCCCACGACCTGTGGTGGCGCACCTTCCAGGAGGTCGGGGAGGAATACCCCGACGTCCAGCGCGACTACGCCCACGTGGACGCCACCTGCATGTGGATGGTGAAGAATCCGGAGTGGTTCGACACCATCGTGACCTGCAACATGTTCGGCGACATCATCACCGACCTGGGGGCGATGATACAGGGGGGCATGGGGATCGCGGCGGGCGCCAACATCAACCCCGAGGGCGTCTCCATGTTCGAGCCGATCGGCGGGAGCGCGCCCAAGTACACCGGGCAGGGGGTCATCAACCCACTGGCGGCCATCTGCGCCGCGGGCATGATGCTGGAGGAGCTGGGCGAGCGCAGCGCCGCCGAACGCGTCGAGAAGGCCGTCATGCGCGTGACGGAGCGTGAGATCAAGAGCCTCAGCGCCGGCAAGATGGGGCACTCCACCTCCGAGGTGGGAGACCTGGTGGTGGAGGCCGCCGGCGAGGTCGAAACCGTCCGGTAGGGAACCCATGGCAGAGATCGCCGACAGATTCCGGAAGCGCTGCGCCGACGCGCCCGAATTCATGGTCGGCACGCTGGTGGATTCCATCCCCTACCCGCTGATCATACGCGACCTGGAATACCAGGTGGTGCTGGCCAACCGGGCGGCGGGGGAGTTCTACGCGGAGGACCTGCTGGAGTGCAAGTGCTACGAGGCGTCCGAGCTGGAGGGCTGCCTCTGCGAGAACTGCCCCGCCGAGGAGGCATTCCGGGCGGAGACGCCCGTGCAGCGCGAGGTGCGCCACCCCGAGACGGGGGACTACCTGCTGATCGACGTATACCCCATGTTCGAGCCCGACGGGGAGGCCTGCGCCATCATCGAGACCGTCCGCGACGTGACCGAGCGCCGGGAGCGGGAGGACAGGATACGGACGCTTCTCTCGGAGGTCACCGCCAAGAACCAGAAACTCACCGAGTGGCGGCGCAGCTTCCAGTACCAGCTCAAGGTGGCCCGGGAGATACAGCGTCGCCTGGTCCCCTCGGCGCCGCTCTGCATCTCGGGAATCTGCTTCGACTTCCTCTATCGTCCCTCCGGGGAGGTGGGCGGCGACCTTTTCGACGTCATCCCGCTGGAAGGGGACAGCGTGGGTATGCTGGTCTCGGACGCCTCGGGGCACGGGGTTGCGGCCGGGCTGATCGCGGTGATGATCCGGATGATCTGCAACTCCTCTGCGGTGGACAGGAGCAGGCCGGTGACCGTGCTGGAGGCCGTGAACCAGGAACTGCTGGGGGTGATCCCCCGGGGGCAGTTCGCCACGGCGTTCTACGCGGTCTGCGACCGGGAGGCGGAGCGGCTGCGGTTCGCCGCGGCGGGGCATCCGGCGCCGCTGCTGCTCCAGGGGGAGGAGACCCGGTGGCTGGAGGAGGGCGGCCTGCCGCTGGGCAGCCTCGAAGAGGCCGCGATCGAGGAGCATACGGTGCCCTTCGGGCCGGAGCACAAATTGCTGCTCTACACCGACGGGCTGCTGGACGCAACCAACGAGGCGGGGGAGCGCTTCGGGCGGGGGCGGCTGAGGGAACTGGCCGAGGAGCATCGCGCAATCAGCGGGCCGGACTTCCTGCGCGCCGTCATCAGCGGCATGGAGTCCTTCACCGGCGGGGCCAGCGCCCCCGACGACGTCACGATAGTGCTGGCGGAGTCTGTGCGTGGCGATTCGGCCCCCGACGGGTGGGGGAGCGAGGGCCGCGATTGACGCGCCGGGCCGGTGCGGTATAATTCAGCCGGCGGCGATGAGTCCACACCGTTTGCCTGCCGAAAGGGCCGAGGCATGCCGGGCTGCGGCGACAGCGTAATCAGCATCCGGGACTTCGAAAGGGACGAAATCGAGCAGGTCCTGGCCGCGGCCGCCCGTATGGAGGCCGAAGACCACTTCGGCCTGCTGGAGGGTGGGATCCTGGCCACCGTGTTCTTGGAGCCTTCCACGCGGACCCGGCTCAGCTTTGCCTCCGCGATGATGAAGCTCGGTGGGCAGGTTCTGGATTTCGGCGCCACCGAGCGCTCCTCCTTCAAGAAGGGGGAGTCCCTGGGGGACGCCATACGGGTGGTGGCCGGCTACTGCGACGTGATTGCGCTGCGGCACCCCTGGGAGGGGGCGGCCCGGCTGGCCGCCCGCATTGCGGGGGTTCCGGTCATTAATGCCGGCGACGGGGCGAACCAGCACCCCACCCAGACGTTCCTCGACCTGTATACCATCCAGAAGGTGCGAGGGCGAATCGACGGGCTGACCGTGGGATTCGTCGGAGACCTGAAGTACGGGCGCACCGTGCACTCACTGGTCATGGCCCTCAGCCGGTTCGACTGCCGGCAGCTCTTCATCTCACCCCCGACCCTCGCCGTGCCCGGCGGGCTGCTGCGGGAGCTGGACGCGGTCGGCCACGACTACGGTCGGTCCGAGGAGCTTCCGCCCGTCCTTCCCGAACTGGACATCCTCTACTGCACGCGCATCCAGGAGGAGCGGTTCGCCGACCGGCTGGAGTACGAAAGGGTCAAGGGGGCCTTCCGGGTGGACCTTGAGCTGCTGGAGAAGAGCGGCGCCGAGGAGGAGCTGCGCATCATGCACCCGCTGCCCCGGGTGGACGAACTGGCCCCCGAGCTGGACGATACGCCCTACGCCGTTTACTTCGAGCAGGCCGCCAACGGCGTGCCGGTCCGCCAGGCACTGCTGGCCATGGTTCTGGGGGAGGCCTGAGTATGGGAGCCGAACAGGAACGCAGCCCGGAGCTGAACGTCTCGGCCATCCGTGACGGCACCGTCATCGACCACATCCGCAACGAGGCCACCTTCAAAGTGGCCGACATGCTGCGGGTTGAACAGGAGGACGAGATGGTGCTGGTGGGGATGAACCTGCTCAGCGGGAAGGTGGGGAGGAAGGGCCTCATCAAAGTCGCCGGGCGGGAACTGACCCCCGAGGAGGTCAACAAGATAGCCCTCATCGCCCCCGACGCCACCCTGAACATCATCAAGGACTACCGGGTGGCCGAGAAACAGAAGGTCGAGCTGCCGGAACGCGTCGGGGGCATCGTCCGGTGCATCAATCCCAACTGCGTTACAAACAACCAGGACGTGACCACATCCTTCGACGTGGTCGGTACATCGCCGACGACTTTGCGCTGCGGTTACTGCGAGCGCACGATGAGCGGCGAGGACATCATCCTGAAGTAGCGCCCCCGGCCGTACCTTTTCCCTCCCGAGGATGCGCGCACATGGCGAGACGGTCAGACCCGAGGGCGGCCGTGAAGTGGGCCTTCCTCCTTGAAGTGGGGACCGTCGCATGGAACCTCGTAGAAGGCGTTATCGCCACCGCCGCCGGCGTGATGGCGGGTTCGGTGGCACTGGTCGGGTTCGGGGTCGACTCCTTCGTTGAGACAGCCAGCGGCGTCGTGGTCGGCTGGCGGTTCCTCCGCCAGTTGAGGGGGATGGAGGGAGACGCGGCGCGTCGGCTGGAGCGGCGGACGGCCCGGATAGCCGGCGTGCTGCTCCTCGCGCTGGGCCTCTACATCCTCCTCGATTCGGCCCGCCGGTTGCTCGGCCTCGGTCCCACGCCCGGGAAGAGTACCGTCGGCATCGTCCTGACGGCCGTCTCGCTCGTCGTAATGCCTTTGCTCGGCTGGGCGAAGCTGCGGACCGCGCGGAAGCTGGGCAGCCGGTCCCTGCGGACCGATGCCTACGAGACCATCACCTGCGCGTGGCTCTCGCTGACCATCCTCGCGGGCCTGGTTCTGAACGCCTCTCTCGGCTGGTGGTGGGCGGACCCCGCGGCGGGGCTCCTCCTGGTGCCGTTTATCGCACGTGAGGGTATTAAGAGTCTGCGGGGTGAGGACGAGGACTGAGGCCGGGCCGGCCGTTTTCAGGGAGCGCGACGGATTTCCTCCAGCACCCGGCTCTTGATCTGTTCCATCCGCTCGGGTGAATCGCCCTCCACGCGCACGGTGACGGCCGGTTCGGTTACGCTGGGGCGGACGAGCGCCCAGCCGCCCTCGAACTGGATGCGCACCCCGTCCATGCGGTCCTGGGGCCGGTCGGCAAAGGCATCTCCGAGCCGCTCCACCACCCGTTCGGCCTCGCCGCCGGGCCGTGGAATCCGTATGTCCTCGCTGATGAAGTAGGGGGAGATGCTCGCGCGGAGCGCTCCCAGGCTTTGCCCCCGTTCTCCCAGCAGCCGGCCCATCAGCAGTGCGGCGTAGAGCCCGTCGTCTCCGCCCAGCTCGCGGAAGAAAAAGTGCCCGCTGGCTTCCCCGGCCAACAATGCATCTTCCTGGAGGAGCCGCCGCTTGATGAAGGCGTGGCCGGAACGCTCCATGACGGGCCGCCCCCCGGCCTCGCGGATTTCCTCGGGCACCAGGCGGGTGCACTTCTGGTCGTAGACCACGGCGTCCCGCCGGCCGTCCGCTTTGCCCAGGGCGTGCCGCACCAGGAGGATGAGTGTCTCCTCCGGCGGGACGAATTCCCCCGTCTCGTCGAGGAAAACCACCCGGTCGCCGTCCCCGTCGAAACAGGCCGCGAAGTCGGCGTCGGCCTCTCGGGTCCGGGCCGCGGCCGCTTCCAGGGCCGAGGGGTTCGACGGGTTGGCAGAGCGGTTCGGGAACGTCCCATCGGGCGTGCAGAACAGCTCCTCCACCTCGTAGCCGGCCGCCCGGAACGCCTCCGGCGCCCAGGTCGAGAGCGCTCCGTTCCCCGCATCCACCACCACCTTCAGGCCCACTCCGGTCTCGCGGTATCGCTCCCCCAGCCACCGGAGATAGTCCTCCTTTACCGGTCGGTGCACCGCGTGGCCCGACCCGGAGCGGAAGTCCCCCTCCTCCACACGTTGCCGCACCCGTTCCACGTCCTCCGGCGTAACGGGCAGCTCGCCGATGATGAACTTCACCCCGTTGTACTCCGGGGGGTTGTGGGAGGCGGTCACGATGACGGCTCCGTCCGCGTCCAGCCGGCTCTTCGCCCAGTAGGCCACCGGCGTCGGCGTCGTGCCGACGTCGATCACCCCCGCTCCGGCCGCCGTCAGCCCCTTCAGGAGGGCGGATTTCAGGGCGGGCGTGCTGGTTCGGACGTCCCCGGCCAGCACGCAGTCGCCCCCTTCCAGCTCCGTGCCGATCGCGCGCCCCGTAAGTTCCGCCGTCGTCTCGTCCAGCTCGTCGGGATACACGCCGCGAATGTCGCAGGGCTTAAAGATGCTCATAACAGGTGACCTCTGGTCCGGTGATGCTGGCCCCTCGCACGCGCGCAGGAGTGGCTCAGCCGTATGCGGATCGGCGGCCGGGATGATACCTCGCCCGCGAGCGCAGCGCAAGCCCGGCCCCACCCAGGTGCGCCGATCGTAAGGTGTGGTTGCCCGGGATTGGCGGGCTTGTCTTTACCCGCATCGTGACGGTCTCGGACTCTGGTGACAGGTCGGGCTCGCGCCCCAGGACCAGGCCCCCGTCAAAGAACCCGCCGCAGCGGGGGTGAATGAGAAGTAGCCCGCTCGCCAGAGCGCGCAAGCTGGGGTAGGAGCTGCCTCCGGCCGCGGCTCGCAGACCCACCCGTGAAAAGCCACAAATAAAAGTCTTGCATCTCGCTCGCGTATCCCCTACACTTCAAACGTATGTGCAGGCAGCACCTCTGGTCACCTGCATCGATGGGTAGCCGACCCCAGCGTGCTGACTGGACGCATACGGCAGGCGGGGAATCAGTGGCCCGACGTCTTTAGCCCCCGCAACGCCGCCATAGACTTCAGCTACGAAGCGCCAGGGCCCTTAACGAGGACGCCGGGCGCACCTACAAGACCGTCACCGTCAACCCCGGCGACACCGAGACCGCCGCCACCAACAGCTACTACTCCAAGGGCGGGAAGCTGAAGAAAAGAACCGACCCCTACTCCAACTCCACCACCTTCAGCTACGACTCGGCCGGCCGGCGCACCAAGACCACCGACCCCCTCGGCAACGAGTCCGTGATCGCCTACTACGACACCGGGAAGCAGAAATACACACAGACCAAAAACAAGATCGCCGCCGACACCTACGTCACCTACTCCACCGGCTACCGGGACGCCTTCAACCTCTACGGCTACGTCACCCAGCGCCCCACATCGGCGACAGATCCGATGGGATTGGCGGTGTCGAGCCATGCATACGTGCCAGGTCTGGCAGAACTCTTCCATCTCTGTCTGAACGGGTGTCAAAGCGCCGCCGGCGCGCATAGCAGCGGATGCTTCCATAGTTGCTGCCTGGCGTTGCCGGGAGCGAAACAATGCTCGGATGGAGGCGACGGCGGAGACGGAAATGGCGGGGACGTCAACGGCGGAGACGGAGACGGCGGCGGCGATGGCGGAGATGGTGAAAACGGGGAGCGCCGGAATTGCACTCCATTCTTCTATGGTAGGATCGCTCCTAGCAAGGAGGACTCCATGAGGGCCGGTTTAACACCTTTACCGCTTTACCATATCAGCAAAGCCGACTGCATATGGTTCCGCAGGTGCGAAGTGGACAAAGACGGAGACGGAAAACCCGATGCGGTCACGTATCCTACCAAAACGGTCACGATTTCTCTCCCCCCAAAAGACCAGGAGTACGCGATAGTGGGAGGGATAAGCGTTGGTGTCCCATTGGGCTACGGCCAAGGAGTCGAGGTGGCGCGCATAGAACTCTTCAGGTGGTGGGCCACAGCCAGCGGGAAACTGGTGGATCGGGCTCCCCGTCATCTCAATTCCCACTGTTGCCAAAAGGGCAATAAGCCTGAGGACGCGCATCCAGGCTGCATTTGTACGCCGCCCAACCTGTCCGTGGAAATTTCGGAAGGAGATGATTAGCATGAACTTTGCGATAGTGGCCTTATGCGGACTACTGATGCTGTCTGCGGGGGGTGCGGCCGGCCGAACAGTGAGCCCGGGGGAAATGGCACCGTTTGTGCCGATGTCACCTGAGGAGGAGTCTCCTTTCATACCGTGGTGTGGTCCCGGGGAGGAGCCGACGGGCCCTGTCAGCGCCGCTGTGCTGGGCCGGTTGGAGGAGACGCCCAGCGTTGACACGCTCACGAAAGCTCTGAGACATGAATCTCCTGTTGTCCGTTATGCGGCATGTGAGGCCTTGTCGGCACTGGGACCAGAAGGCGCTTCCGCCGTGCCTGAACTCCGGAGGCTGATACGGGATCAGAGCGGACCGCTCAGGATTCGCCTGGCAGCCATGGAGACATTGGGCGAAATTGGCCCAGAAGCTGAACCAGGCCTCCCGGATCTGCGGGCAATCATCAAGAAGAACAAGGGCAGGAACTCCTACGCGCAGAGCATTCTTTCCTCTGTAGCACGCGCCACTGTTGTACGCGTCACCCGTTCGCACGCACGCGTAAGAAAGCTCATCGAATCGCTCTCCGAAACCCGTCCACGTTCGGCTCGAGATGAGGCGCTTCGGGTGCTGCAGATGTCCGGTGAAGCCGCCTCCGAGGCCGTGCCAGGCCTGATCAAGCTGATCGAGAAAGAAGAGGATCCCGGGCTGAGGTTGATGGCGGTCGTGGCAATCGAGAGGATAGGAAGCAATCCGGACGCCGCTGTGCCGGCTTTACTGAGGTTGTTGCGAGAGGGGCCCCCGGAGAACCAGGCGGAACGTGCCGTCTACCATAGAGCGATTAGAGCGACGGCGGCGTTTGTCTCACGGGACCAGGGGGCTCTGCAATTCGCCCTGGAGACTTTCAACAACGGCACGCTCGTCGAGCGAGGCCTGCTGATCAGGGGACTCCGTGAACACTCGGTTGAGTCACCAGAGATTTACCGAGGGCTGCAGCGCGTGCTGGCCTCCGCCGGAGAACGTCTGCGTGAGGACGTCATCTGGTACCTGGCGGAAGCCCAACGCCCTCCGGCGGATTTCGTGGGAGCTGCGCTGAGAAGCCTCGAAGCAGAAGAGTCGGAATCTTTCTTTGCCTCGGAGTCAGCTGTTGAGTACTTGTCCTCGGTGGCCCGCCCGCCGGAGGCTTCGGACCAAGCGGTAAGCGCGATCTTGAAGGTCGCCAAATCAGGGAGTAGATGCGAGCGCTGGCTTGCAACTATGGCGCTGGCCGAGTTAGCGCCGTTTGTCGAGCCGGAGCAGGCGGTAGGGGTGCTTGTTTCCCGGCTGGACGACTCTGCGTACTCGGTGATTCGCGCCTCAACCGAAGCGCTGAAGGCTTACGGTGCGAAAGCCGCCCCCGCCCTGCCGAAGCTGAAGGCCTGGAGGGAGGGGTATCCCGGTTCGCTCTACGAACGCTGGGACGAGCTGACCGGGCTCGAACCCCTCCCGGACCTGATTGCGGTTACTCGCGAGGCTATAGGTCAGGCGACGGTTCCGGCCGGGCAAACGGCCTCGGACGCTACGCCAGGCTTCAGGGATGGATGAACTCAGCATCCGCAGACGCGCGTCTGTGTAACTGCGAGCAGGCGGGGCCCTCCCGGTGGAGTGGGCTGTGAGGCGCGCATCTCAACAGCAAGAGGCGTGCGCGTTCCGTGAAGCTAACGATGCACTTGCTTTGCCGATCTGACTCCGCCGGGGCTTGGGTGGACAGGCTCCGGCGAGGTGGTGTATTATCACTCAAGCACCATCTACAGCATCTTCGCTCTTTCAAATACGAATGAATCCGTGGTGGAGCGCTACCGCCACACGGCCTACGGCGAGACCACCGTCCTGGACGCGGATGGCTCCGATGATGCGGACGGAGCCAGCGACGTCGGCAACCCGTATCTGTTCCAGTCGCGCCGGTGGGAGCCGGCGGCGGGAGTGATGCAATTCCGCCACCGGGAATACGCCCCGGTCTTGGGCCGCTTCCTCCAACGCGACCCGCTATTACGGGTAGGCCAGATTGAGTTCACTGACCCTAGCATCATGTGTCATCAACAAAGCGGCGTGCCAATGTATGTTTTCGCAGCTGGCTCGCCGCGGAGATACGCAGACCCCTACGGATTGGACACTGCGGATTTACTGTTGTGTTACGCGTACGCTGGATACGTGTACGAACTCTGCATGGACTTGGTGCCCCCGGTGCTGGACCATTTCATCTGTGACAAAGTGTACATAGGGATGATCAGAAAGTGCATGGAGGAGTACGCGGATGAGGAAGACGAAGAGCCGGAGCAAGACGCAGAGGTCCACCCCGGCCAGCGGAGGTGCTTGTTTGAGTGTGTGCGGCGAGGCAATACGCAAGAAGAGTGTTACGCATGGTGCGGCGTAAGCCGAGCATTGAACGTTCCGAATGAGCAGTAAGGTAGCGCCGTCCGTTTGTCGCGTTGGGTGGTCCCATGACTGGGTTGCTGTCGGAGGAGCTTGAGGCTGCCGTCTGAGTGGCTTCAGTGTTTCAAAACGGGAGGCGATATATAGATGGTCATAGAAGACAAGATCCTTTCCGTGATCTCCGTGGTGGCAAACCTGGCTGCCGTTGGCTTGCTGTGGGGCGTTTTGGAGGCGTTAGGTGCCGGGCGTGGTTCCGGTAGCATTCTGCTGACTGGGAGCGGCACTGCGGTGGTGCTGGTTCTCTGGACGGCCCTTCTGACAGTGCATAGGGCTAGGCTCAGAGCTCGACTTGCGGATTCTACGGGCTACGACGCCCTTGCCGTCCACTGGAAGCAGACCTCTGGCGCGGCAGTGTCCGCCCTTCTGTGGGTGACGGTTCTGGTGTGCCCATTGGCCGCTCTTACGTCCGTTTTGCTGCAGTTCGGTTCTGGGTTTGAAGTTGGCATTTTGGCAGCTTGGATAGTGGCGGAAATGGTTTTTTACGCGGTGCTTCCCTAGTGCTCCGTGACACTTGATTTCTGGTTCATCTCCGAAAAAGTGAGTTGGCTTCGGGGTCGAATGCCTGCTTGACCTTGAGCACGAAGTAGCGGTCGTCATGGTAGCCGTAGGCCCGGCGCTTGATAACCTTTATCTTGTTGTTGATCCCTTCGAGCCGGCTATGAATAAACGAACCACGCTCGTCTTCATCTTGGGTTTTGCAGTCTTTACTGTGGCTTTAGCATGGCTTGCAATATTCGACCGAATGTACCCCCTTGACTGGTTTGACACCGTTCTGACCGCAACATTGGTCCCGGTAGTGTTGGGTATGACGTTTCTATTTGTCTTCGAGGTCCGAAGCTTGCAGAAGACCCGCGCCAAAGGCGAGATGCCGGAACATGCTTTGCGGTTGGCCTTGAAAATAGGAGGGATTGTCATAGCTACGGTGGCGGTGCTGGGCGTGGCAGTCCACTTCTTGGTTGAGCTGGGGCCGCGGCGAGCCTCGAGTGCGGTGCTGGTGAGCAGTGCCTTTGTACTGGTACCGACCGGGCTGATGGTGTTGTTATTGGAGTGGGTTTCACGCCATCACCGGTCGGGGAGCGACGAAAGCCGAACTGGGTGACAAGGGCATGTCGTTAAAACTCGGCTCGGCACCTTGCAGACCGTCGCCGATCGCTGGACAAGGGGCGGCGCACCAGCGTCAGCGGCTCGGAAGGATACTACGTGGAGAATACCTACGACAACCTCGGGCGCGTCACCGAGACCAAACGCCACGACACCGACTCCAACGGCACCCTCCTGAGCCACTCGAAGACCTACTACGATGCGGCGGGGAACCTCGTCCAGGACGGGGACTCGGACGGCGACCACAAGTACGTCTGGGACTACCGAAAACCGAAGCCGACGAGGCGGAGGTCGGCGAGGGCGAAGCCCGAAGCCCCGAGCCCAGCGAGGGCGCGCAGCCATGCGGAGCGCAACCGCCTCATCGAGGTGGAGGAGAACCAGAGCGGCACGTGGACGAAGATCGCCCAATACAAATACGACGGCAAGACCCGGCGGGTGCTCAAAGCAGTCACCAACAAGGGCGACCTCAACAGCACGACGCGCTTCCTGTGGGGCTCGATGACGGTCAGCCCCGGGGGCGGCATCGGCCCCTTCGACCGGGCTCAGGGCAGGCTGGCAGTGCCTGGAGGAGCGGGACGGCTCGGGCGACCTGGTCGCCAGATACACCTACGCGCCGGGCTACATCGACACTCCGGCCCGTCAGGAGCCCTTCGACAGGGCTCAGGGCAGGCGCGACCTGAACGCCGACGGCGACTTTGCCGACTCTGATGAAGTCGTGTATTATCATTCGAGCACCATCTACAGCATCTTCGCTCTTTCAAATGCAGATGAGTCGGTGGTGGAGCGCTACCGCCACACCGCCTATGGCGAGACCACCGTCCTGGACGCCGACGGCTCCGACGACGCGGACGGCCTCAGCGACGTCGGCAACCCGTATCTCTTCCAGTCTCGCCGGTGGGAGGGCGCGGCGGGCATCATGCAATTCCGCCACCGGGAATACGCCCCGGACCTCGGCCGCTTCCTAAGCAGGGATCCTGTCCGCAAGGGTTTTAATGTGGGGCTTTACGTATACGCCGGCGACAGCCCGGTGAATCGGGTGGATCCTCTTGGCGAGGTCGATTGGAAGCCGTGGATAGAATACCCCTGGAAGCTTCTGACAGCGTATCCAGACGACGTTAAGCCTTTCAATAGCGCACTGGTTGCCAGAGCTCTCGGTGAGCGCCCTACAATAGCCAAGGCGTGGGGTGCACGGTGTCTTTGCCGAAAGATTATCCATCGGGTGGGCCACGGGGACAAGGTTACCCATAGGCAGTGGCACTACACCTATCGAGAGGTCCACGTCGATCTTAAGGTACTTGCGCACGAGAAAAAGTGGGAGGGTTTCGGGGGGCCAGAAGTTTGGGCTACTTCCTTCCAGCTGATAAAGCATGGGGAGTGGGTGGCGCGAGTAGTGTCGGGTGCTGACTGGCTTGCCATCCCTGGGCCCATGAAAGACGTCATGGCCGCCCACCGGTTTGTAACCGCCCAACATTGGAGGAGCGACACGGGGGAAAAGTACTGGGTAAATGATTGGTTGGTCACAAGTCCCTGGTGGTGGACGCAAAAAGTGTCTGGTTTCGACTCCGAAAAGGGCGTGTACCCCTGGGGTAAGGGCTGGGGTGCTAAACTGCGCAAGCATAACCCGCACATGTTCACCAGAATCTCTCCTACTAACACCCAGAAGGCTTTGCCGTGGTCGGTCAGAAGAGGCTGTACGGAGAAATGTCGCGGCCTGAACGCCAGGGGGAAATAGGCATGAGTTATTAAGAAGGAGGCCGAAGGCCACTGGTTGTGGGCGCAGAGCTGGTCTGCTTACTACTCCCCAACAAAGGCGTGTTCCGTTGGATGCTGCGTAGCAGTGCTGGAGGAGAGCGTTGCGGAACGAGCAGGCCAGATGGACTCCAGGATTTCCGGCAGGTCTTTCTCGCGCTCGCAGCAGTCGCGCAAAGACGGGATAATTCAGCTCCAACGCTGGGAGAAAGCGAGATGACAAGCAGATGGGTGCTGTCGTTGGCCATTGTGGTCTTGTTTGTTCTGGTCCCTGTGGATCCGCTGGAAGCAGATACTGAGCATCCGCGACCTGAGGGCTCGGACGCCTGGCTTTGCCGGCAGTGGTTGGGCTCAGATGATCCGGGCTTGAGGAGAGACGCCATCCGCATGTTTTTGGCCCGAAGAGGCGAGCGCGCAATACCCAAACTGCTCGAGTTGCTCAGGGACCCCGCTACGGAGGTGCGCAAGGAAGCGGCCCGCCGGCTGGACCAGTTGGCTCATTGGAGCGTCACTCATGAGGCCATGCGGGGGGGGCTGGCTTGTGCAATTGCGAATGAACAAGACTGGTTGGTCGCAACGGAAATGGTGCATGCGCTCAGACTGATCGGCCGGGGCGGTTCCGATGCTGGCGACATTGCCCGTGCTCTGTCGCGCGCGCTGGAGCAAGCCGAAGAGCCCCAACTGCAGAAGGAATTGATCCTGGCTCTGGGCGACCTGGATGCCCAGAGTGCGGTGCCGCTTATCCGCAAGTTCTCCAAAGCCGAAGACTTGCAGGTTCGATTGACCGCATGCGCGGCGATTGCAAAGCTGGCCGGCAGGACCGACGGGCACCTGAAGCCTTTGGTGCGCCGGCTGGAGGTGGCGCGGCACGACTGGGACCTGATAGCCGTGGTTGAGATTTGGGAACTATTTGCGTGGGTCGGACCGGCAGCCGAGAACCCAGTAGAGGAAGCGTTGCGGGAAGCTGAGCCCGAGTGGCTTTCGCAGGCCGCCAAGGCCGTAAAGGCGAGCGGGGCGACAGGCAAGGAAGGAGTAGCGAGATTAAGGGAGCTGGCCGAGGACGAGGGGCTGGACAAGATGTGCCGCCGAGAGGCAATCGTAGCGCTTGGCTGGCTGCGCCGGGAGATGGACGCTGTCGTGCCCATCCTGCTCTCTCTTTATGAAGTGTCGGGGGCGGAGCTGCGCGAGCCGGTCGTTTACTCCCTCGCACGGCTCGGCGGAGAGAGACCCGAAGTTGTTGAAGTATTCAGGAAAGCCGCCTCGGCCGCCGACAGGGACCTGCGTATTGCCGGCCTTCACGCTTTACTGAAGGCCGAGACACAGCAGATGGAAGCCCTGGAGGTGCTTCTCAGATTCTCGGAAGATCCCGATCCGACGGTACGCGCGGCCGCTGTAGGCTCCCTGGCTATGCCCGGGCTGCCCCCTGAACGGGTCCTACCCATTCTGGTGTCCAAGCTGAAGGACAAGAAAGACGTCGTGAAATCCGCAGCGATGTTCGCTTTGCGAAAGATCGGGCCACCTGCGGCCGAGGCCGTGCCCGCCCTCGTGCCGCTGCTCCGTTCGGAGAAGTATGAGCTGGTTGTGAACGCGGCCAATGCGCTCGAGAAAATCGGGCCGGCTGCCTCCGCCAGTTTCTGGGACCTGGAGCGGCTGCGCGGACTGTACGGCCAGGAGACCCCGCCATCTGACTTCGAGCTGACCTCGGTCCGGTTGCTGGTGGTGGAAGCGGCCGAGCGGGCGCTGGACGCGATTGTTACCGACTGAAGGGCGGAACCGAGAATGCCGGAACGCTCGGAGTTGGGTAGGGCGCGTCAACGGCACCACGCGGTTCCTGTGGGGCGGGACCTCCGAATGGCAGGCCCTCGAGGAGCAGGACGGCTCAGGGAATCTCATCGCTCGCTACACCTACGCCCCGGGCTACGTAGACGCCGTGGCCAGACAGCAACGCGACCTGAACGCGGACGGGGATTTCGGCGATTCCGACGAGGTGGTATGGTATCATAGCAATATAATCTATTCCGTCTGTGCACTCTCGGATTCCTCGGAGTCCGTCGTGGAACGTTACCGCTACGACGCCTATGGAGCCGCGACCGTCCTCGATGCCGATGGCACGGAGGATACGGACGGCCTGAGCGACGTGCACAACCCGCACACCTTCACCGCCCGCAGGCTGGACTCGGCCTCCGGCCTCATGCAGTACAGGAACCGCTACTACGACGCGGCCCACGGTCGTTTCGTCTCCCGCGACCCGAGCGGCTACCAGGATGGGTCCAACCTCTACGGCTATGTCACCCAGCGCCCCACATCGGCGACAGATCCGATGGGATTGGCACGCTGGGAAGGCCACTACTTGATTTTAAGTATTGGGGAACTCTGGAATCTTTGTTACACTCATTGCTCCAAAGAGGGAGAAGGCGGTTCCGAGTACTGCTACGAAGCCTGCTGCACCGCTATGCCGACGGCTCCACAATGTAACTGCGGACGGGATGGCGGCGGTGGTGGTTCAGGTAGGGGTGGCGGAGGTCCTGGCCCGTGCCGAGGTGGCTTCTGCGGGCTGTCCTTTGGCGGTCCGTTGCTTAAGTTGTTCCCGGGGGCCCCTGCCGCCCTTAAGTTGCTGTCGGCAGGCACAAAGATCCCTTGGGGCAAGTTCCTCAAGACGGGGGGGTTCCTGGCTGTGTGTCGCTGTGGCGCCTGTATCGCAGCCTTGAATATCCAGGTCGCTACCTGTGCAATCTACAACGACGGTGAGGATTACACACGGTGTGTGTGTATGCAACTGAGGGAATCCTGGGGAACTAATGCCATATGCAAAATCTGCACCTTCGGTTTAGGTGATCCCGTACAATGGGCGCGCGATTATATCGGGTGCGATGACTTAGGATGGTAATCAATATGGTGCGTTTAAAGCGGCCATTGTGCAAGTTTTGTGGCGCGTCGTCTGGGACCAGACTCGATAAGGATCCGGCGAACCTCGTTCGGCTGACCGTAGCGGTCTGCGTGGCGCTGGTGTTTGCCGCGGATGTCATTCCCCTCAGATGGCATTGTGAAGTATGTGGCAATCATTTTGTAGCTACCAGCTGGCAGAAAGGATAGCAGCAGACAGTCCGGCCCGTCAGGAGAGAGACCTCAACACGGACGGTGACTTTGCCGACGCCGGCGAGGTGGTGTATTATCACTCGAGCACCATCTACAGCATCTTCGCTCTTTCAAATACAGATGAGTCGGTCGTGGAGCGGTATCGCCACACCGCCTATGGCGAGACCACCGTCCTGGACGCCGATGGCACGGAGGATACGGACGGCCTCTCGGATGTAGAGAACCCGTACCTCTTCCAGTCCCGCCGGCTGGAAGTGGCGGCGGGAGTGATGCAATTCCGCCACCGCGAATACGCCCCCGACCTCGGCCGCTTCCTGCAACGCGACCCGAGCGGCTACCATAGCTGGCACAACCCCTACGCTTACGTCCTCAACTCGCCGAGTAGCTCTACCGACCCGACGGGATTGAGGACACTCGATCGGGACGATCAGGGTCACGTGGTAGGGTTATCCTTTCTATCGACGAACTCTGGGATCTGTGCTTCACCCACTGCCTGCGAGCGGGTGCTCCGGCGAAGGAGTGTTACAGCGGCTGCTGCCTGGCTTTGGATGCGGCCCAGCAGTGCCAGTGTGGAGCGTACGGGGCGGGAAGTGCCCCTGGGTGCACGGGTGGTTCCTGCGTGCCCTTCAGGCGTTCTGGTGGGATCTCGGCTGTCCACTTTTCTGACAGCAAGCTGGCGGACATTGCGAAGATTATTGGTTGCCACGCAGCTTGTCTCATAATCTGCGCGCCCGAGCCCGGGATTTGCTGCGAAGTCGCCTGTATTGTGGCGTGTCATACGGTCTTGCACGACGAGCCTGTCGAGTGACCGTACATGTGGAGGAATTGGACTCCGGCTGGGTGAGACAGCGATGAGATTTCTACCGACCTGGAAGTGTCCTAACTGTCACCATGATTTCCCCGGGGCGCCCGGTCTTGCCTCCCGTGCTAATACACGCTTCCTACTGCCCGCTGACGTGCGTTGCCCCCACTGTGGTCAAGTGAGTCGCATGGTAATTCGGTGGTGTCCTGAGGCGGCAGGATGGGCGCTGGTGGCCGTCGCGCTTCTGGCACTTAGCGCTTGGCATCCTGCATCGGGGCTCGTGATTCAAGTCCCGCTTTTTGCTGCCTTCCTTTACGCTCTCCTCAACTCACTTCGTCTGGGGTTTCGGCTCATCCCGGCGGACGAGTGTGCAGGAGTAGTCCTCAGCGATGTCCTGATCATTGCGTCAGAATCGCTGGCGCTTTTCGCTCTCGGCATACTGAAGCAATGGTGGTTGCCTCTGGCCATCCTGGCTGTTTATACCCTGTACTACGCACTCGCGCGGGTTGTCTTTGAGAGGGCACAGGACCCTCACAATGCCTGAATGCGGTGCCTCTACCCGGCAGGTGCGCGGGAGGCGCAGAATCCGCGAGGTGTTTGGTGGATGCGTCGTGGACAAGCAGGTGGGCTTCTCAGGTTTTGAAGGCGCTCGGCGCACCCGGCGGAGTCGTTCACATTAGCAAGGGAGGACACAAAGGATGTCCCGTTTCGCAGGATGGAAGCTCGAATTCCGGGGTCGGTGGGTTTTGCTGCCCGGTCTCTTCGCCCTCCTCGCTTACGGGGCCGGAGGCTACACGCTCTCTTGCCACGGCGAAGGCACTTTCGCCGCTGGTGCTTCTGTCGTAACGGTTCTGGCTTTAGCAACACTCCGCGTCTTCAGTGCGCCGGAACCCGCCCAGTAAGCGCCCAGAGCCGCGCGGACTTCATCGCTAAGTATGCCATCCCCCGCAGGGAGGCCGGGGAGACGCTGTATTGGCTCAGGCTTCTCGAAGCCTCCGGCGAAGCGGAAGGCGCTGCCGCAGACGGGCCGATCAACGAATTACATGTTTAGCCGCAAACCGGGGCTGAAGCCCCGGCCTCCATCACATGGCCCCCGGGGGGCCGCCCAGGTTCCGGGCGGCGGGCTTGCGGGCATTTGGGAACCCCGTGGCTGCCGAGATTATGGCCGGCAGAGACAGCCGGACGCAATAGATCGGCAGCGCTCCGGCAGGACGCCAAACGGATACTCGACGAAGCGGATCAGTTGATCGGCATCCTGACGGCGATCATCAGAAAGGCGGTGCAACGGTCATGACCGCCGTTGTGAAAGAGCCTGCGAGGGCCTTCCGTCGCCAGCATAGGGCTGCCTCCGGTGAGCGATGACGCTCCCTTATAGTGCAAGTGCCCCCGTGCGCTCTGTTGACAGGCAGGCCCTCCAGGCCGTACGGTACGGCAGGCAAGGCCCTGCCTCCCGATGGAGGGGGTCTTTGCGATGTTTGACGGATTCAGCCAGAGGAGGGACCGGTATGGGCAGGCGGAGGAAAGGGATTGGGGCGTTGATGGTCATAATCTGCGTGCTCGCTTCAGCGGCACCGACGCATGCCCAGGAGGCGACGACGGAGTCGGAGGCGAGGCCGTCGGCTGGGGAGATCGCGCTACAGATGGCCAATACGCTGAAAGATGCCGAGACCGTGCGCGTGTCGGCGCAGGTGCAGATGAAGATGATGATGGGACAGCAGCCGATAAGCACGACCCTGCCGATCTCGGCGACTTACGCGGACCCGATGAAGTTCCGCGTGAAGATGCCGATGTACACGGTGTACGGCGACGGGGAGAAGGCCACCGTCTACATTCCCCAGATACAGCAGTACCGCGTGATGGAGTACAAGGAGGTCTTCAGTCAGTTTGCTTCGCGGGTCGGGCCGGACCTCGACCTTTCGGGGAACCTGGAGGGGGCATCACTGACGGCCCAGCAGATGGCCGACGCCTACAAGGACGCCTTCCAGAAGATCGAGGTGACGGGCGCCGACAAGGCCGGCGGCGTGGATGTTTGGGTGATTGAAGGGGAATTCAGCGGGCCGACGCCCGCCGGAGAAAAGGCCGCCGTCCCCGTCCGGGTGCTGCACCGTCGGACCGACGGTCTCATCCTCCGCCTCGAGGCGGACATGAGCGAGATGATGAAGAAGATGAAGGAGCAGTTCGGGGCCATGGGCGGCCAGGCCCCCGACGAGATGCAGTACAACCTGTCGATCAGCGACATCACGCTTAACGCACCGGTCGAGGAGGGCACATTCGATTTCGAACCGCCCCCCGGCGCGGAGGAGATGAAGGGCGGGGCGGCAGGCGCGCCCCGGCCCCAGATGAAGAAGGGTGCACTCGCCGGGAAACCGGCCCCCGATTTCGACCGGCAAACCCTGGAGGGGGAGGACCTGCAGCTCTCCGAGCTGAAGGGGCAAGTCGTCATCCTGGACTTTTGGGCCCGGTGGTGCCAGCCCTGCATGCAGGAGTTGCCGCACATACAGGAGTTCTGGGAGGAGGTCGAAGGGGAGGGCGTCCTGGTCATCGGCGTCAATCAGGACGGGTCCCCGGAGGTCGCCCGCCAGGTGGTTAAAGACAAAGGCCTGACCTTCCCGATCGTGTTCGACAAGAACCATTCCATCGGCAAAGACTACAGGGTCGGCGGCATCCCGACGCTCGTGGTCATCGACACTCAGGGGAAGGTGTTGGGTCGCTACGTCGGCTCCCATCCGGACATCAAGGAGGTGCTCACGGGGAAGATGGCGGAGCTATTGCCCGGTTTCGAGGAACCGGAGTCTCAGAAGGGCGGCGGGCGGACCGAATAAGCGGCCGCAGTGGCGGCCCCCGTGCAGGACATCTCCGCCGGCGCACGGAGGGCCGGAGATTTCAGGGAGCGTTCCGTCAACTACGCGCTGACCAGCGCATGCTGTGGAACTGTTTCATAATTTGATAGCGACGCTGAACTTCTTCGCCGGCCAACTCCATCTCCGGGAAAACAGGGAGCTTCTTCTCGGTGTCAACGGCGAAGGCGTAGCCGCACTTCGGACACTGGTAACTCAACTCTTCCTGGTCCATAAGAAGCTCGCAACGGGGACAGTGAACGTCGGGCAAAGTGTCCAGCAGCTTAAGGGAAGGTGCTCGCATAATACCGCCTTTCTCGCCCGGCGGAACGACTCGGGGGGCCGGAGGAGTCCGTCCTGGCGCCGCCGGGGAGACACGACGGCTCGAGCCGTCGGGAGCGGCCCGTTTTTTTGTCTCTACGTTGCCGGGCCAAGAGCCCTGTCTTGCCGCGCCTCCGCGAGGGGCTACGCGGGCTTTCCCGGCCGCCCTCACGGGCCGTCATCCGGCCGACGCCCTCTAAACCCAAATATAGGGTTCCGAATGTAATCTGTCAAGTGCAGAGGTCTCATTTTCTCAATCTTGCCGCCTTTGCGGCTTCATCGGGTCTTGAGTCCCTTTTCGGGTGCCTGTCGGCCGCTATATGCTTGTCGCCCGCCGCCGGGTGCGATAGACTTCCTGTCTTGCCGAAGACTGCCAGAGGGCGAGAGCCCGGAGAGGAGGTGCACAGTTGGCACTTTACGTGGTGACCGGAGGCGCAGGCTTCATAGGGTCCAACATTGCCGTCCGGCTGGCCTCGCAGGGCGAAGAGGTCCGCGTGCTGGACGATCTTTCCACCGGCAGGCAGGAAAACCTGGCGGAGGTGGAAGGGGACGTGGAGTTCGTGAAGGGAAGCATCTGTGATGCCCCGCTGCTGCGTGAGGTGCTGGAGGGAGCCCGCTATGTGTTCCACCAGGCCGCCCTGGCCAGCGTGCAGAGGTCGGTGGACAACCCGGTGGCCACCAACCGCGCCAACGTGGAAGGCACGCTGCGGCTGCTCAACGCCGCCCGGGACTGCGGGGTCGGGCGCGTGGTCTACGCGTCCAGCAGCTCCGTCTACGGTGACGCCCCCGAACTTCCCAAACACGAGGGGATGAAGCCGGCGCCGAAAAGTCCCTACGCCGTCAGCAAGCTGGCCGCCGAGCATTACTGCGGGGCCTTCACGGAGGTGTACGGCCTGGAAACGGTCGCCCTCCGCTACTTCAACGTCTTCGGCCCCCGGCAGGACCCCGCCGGCCAGTACGCCGCCGTCGTCCCCATCTTCGTCCGCTGCCTGCTGGAAGGGAAAAGACCAACCGTGTTCGGCGACGGGGAGCAGTCGCGCGACTTCACCTTCGTGGACAACGTGGTGGACGCGAATCTGCAGGCGGCCCGGGCCGAGGGCGCTGCGGGGGCCGTGGTGAACATCGGCTGCGGCGAGCGGCATACCCTCAACGAACTGCTGGAGTTTCTCGGCGGCATCCTGGAGACCTCCGTGGAGCCGGAGTACGGCCCGGAACGCTCGGGCGACGTGCGGCACTCCCTCGCCGACATACAGAAGGCCCGGCGCCGGATCGGTTACGACCCCGCAGTCGGCTTTGAGGAAGGCCTGCGGCGCACCGTTCGGTGGTATAAAGAGCGTCTCTGAGCGCCCGCCGCCGACGGTCGCGGACGCCGACCGAATGCGTAGACTCTCTATTGAAGGGCAGCGGCTGCCGATGGAACCGGAGGACCGGCATAGACTCAGAACCGAGCTGGCCGTCGCCTTCCTTCTGCTGCTGGCCACCTGTGCGATGGTCGCGCTGGTCGGATGGGGACGCATCTACGCGGTTGCTCCGGCCGGCCCGGAGCCGACCGATGCGGCCGGCAAGACGCCCGGGCCGCAGCTCCTGCCGCCCGAAGGCGCGTGGCTGAACTTCGAGCTGACGCGGGAGGAGCAAGCCGGCCTTATGGCCTTGTTCCTCGATTCACTGGCCGCGCACCGAAGCGAGGCGGAGCCCCCCGAACCGAGTTGCTGTGAGGATACGCCCGATGCCCCCGTCTTCGTGACCATCTATCCGCGCGGGGGCCCGCCGCTGCGGGAGCAGTGCCGGGAGCAGAACCTTGCGCGGAGCGTCCGGACCGCAGCGCGGCGTCTCAGCGGCCGCATGGGGCCGGGGACCTCGGCCGGCGACCTGCGGGTGCGGATGGATATCCTCACGGAGGGGCGTCGGTTCCCCGTCGGCAAGCGGCGGGACTTTGCCGAAAGGAAGTTCGGTGCCCCGGTGGGGCTGGCCCTTTGGAAAGGCGCGAAGGAGGGCTATTTCCTGCCGGCCGACGTGGTGGGCTGGGAGGCGTCGAATCACCGGGACATGCTGCGGGCGGTCTGCCGCCGTGCCGGGCTTCGGGCCGAGGCCTGGCGTCACCCGGCCGCGCGGATGTGGCTTTTGAAGGCGGAGAGCTTCGTCAACGACTCTTCGGGCAGCCGGCGCGTATTGCCCGCCACCCGCGGCCTGACGCCCGGGGGCGGGGCGGATGTCGCCGGGCTGCTCCGCTCCTGCCGACTTGCGGCCGAATACCTGCTCGCGACCCAGAGCAGAGACGGCTCGTTCACGATGTACTTCGCGCCGGAAACCGGCCTCCAGGGCGGGTGCGAGAGCCTGGTGCTGCAGGCCGAGGCGGCGGCGGCGCTGGCGCGGCTGTGCGAACTGGCCCCGGAGCCGGCCTACGTGCAGGGCTGCCATCGCGCCCTGGCGCACGCGATCGGCTTCACGCAGCCCGACCCCGCCGCGCCGGGGAGGTCCTTCGTCAGCAGCGAGGAGACCTGTCACGCGGCCTGGGAGACCGAGGAGTCCGCCCAGCTTCTGGCCGGCATCTGCCGCTTCCGCAGGGGGACGGGCCACGCGGAGACCGATCCGTGGATAGCGTCGTTGGCCGATTTCCTGCTGTTCATGCAGGGCGAAGGCGGCGAGTTCGAGCTGAAATACGACCCGAAGACCGGCGGGCGCACCACCCCGCCGGAAGGCTTCGACCGGACGGTGGTCCAGGCGAAGGGGTCGGTGGCGCTGGCCCTTGCCTACCGGGAGCTGGGGACGGCCCGCTTTCTGCCGGCCGCGAAGGATGCTTTCGAGGCGGCGCTGCCGCCGCAGGGCGGCGCCGCGCCGGATGTAGAGTTCCCGTCGTATTCCCCGCGGCAGGCACGATGGGTTGTCAGCGCACTGCTGGAACTGAGCGCTTTCCTGCCGGAGCCGCGCTACGCGGAGCTTGCGGCGCGCATTGCGGAGCAGCGACGGGGAAAACAGCTCGGCGCGGAGGAGGCTCCGTCCCGAGACCTGGTCGGTGGAACCCTCTCGGAATGGCCTCCCGAGGCCGCCGATACGGCCGACGACCTGGTCGTCTTTGCGGGTGCCGCGGCGCTGGCGGGAAAGGAAGCGGACCTGCGGGCGGCCGAGCGAGCCGCGGCCTATCTGATGCGGCTGCAGTTTCTGCCGGAGAACAGCTACCACCTGCAGCGTCCCGAGCGGGCCCTCGGAGGGTTCAGGCAGGGGCCGGGGCGGAACCTGATACGGCTGCCCACGATGGATTCGGCGCTTCGGGGCCTGGTTCTACTCACCGACCTCAAGTTCGGACGGAACTCCCATGATTGAGAAGGCGCGCATAGGCGACCCACCGGATATACTCGCTTTGGTGAACCGCTACGCGGAGCAGCAACAGTTGCTGCCCCGCTCCCTGAACGACATCTACGAGAACCTGCGCGACTTCTTCGTCTGCCGGGAGGAGGACCGGCTGGTGGGCTGTGCAGCCCTGCACGTGAGTTGGAAGGGCCTCGGGGAGATCCGCAGCCTCGCGGTGCGGGAGGACCGGCAGGGCGGGGGCATCGGGACGGCGCTGGTGGAAAGGTGCCTGGAGGAAGCCCGAGAACTCGGGATGGACCGGGTCTTCGTGCTGACCTACCTTCCGGAGTTCTTCCTGAAGTTCGGCTTCTCCCTCTATCCGAAGGAGAACCTGCCTCACAAGATCTGGACCGACTGCCTGAACTGCCCCAAATTCCCCGACTGCGACGAAGTCGCCCTCGTCCTGGGACTGAAGCCCGGCGGCCCGCAGGACTCGGGATAGGCGGTGAAGCCATGCGTGACAGCGATACACGCCGCCGGATCGAGCGCTCAACGGAGAGTTCGGTTCTGGTCGAGGCCGCCGCGGGCACCGGCAAGACGACCCTCATCGTGGAGAGAATCCTGCACGGAATCCGCGACGGCAGCCTCCGCCTGCCGGAAACCGTCGCCATCACCTTCACCGAGAAGGCGGCCGGCGAGCTGGAAGAGCGCCTGCGGGACCGCCTGAGGAAGGCGCTTCACGAGCCCGGCATACCGGAGGATGAGCGGCGCCGTCTTCGCACGGCCGCGGGCGAGATTGACCGGGCTCACGTCTCCACCATACACGCCTTCTGCGCGGGAATACTCCGCGAGAAGCCCGCCGAAGCGGGCGTGGACCCCGAGTTCACGGTTCTGGAGCAAACCGGCGCCGCTCTGCTGCGGGAGGAGTGCTGGCGGGACTGGATCGACGCTCAGGTCGCCGAGGCGCCGGACGTGCTCGTGGAGGCCCTCCGGGCCGGGATCGCTGAAGCGCGGCTGAAGGAGCTGGCGGCGGCACTGGCGGCGGCGCCCGAAATACTGGAGCTGCCCACCTTCGAGTTGCCGCGGCCCGAGGGAGACCCCGGGGAGATACTGCGGCAAGTGGGCCGGAGCGCGGAAGAGGCGGCCGAGGCGTTCCGGCGGTTCGAGCCGAAGCGCACGAACAAGCAACACCGGGCTTTGCACGATCTGGCCGGGCAGATCGCCCGGGGGGCCGGGGCTGCGGACCTCCGTCGGCTCGCCTACGCGGCCGCGGCGGTGGACACAGAGAAGGCCCTCAGGAGCTTCGGAGAAGACGCTGAAGAGGCCGGCCCCCCGGTTGTCCGTTTCCAGGAGGCGGCCCGCAGACTCGCGGCTCACCTGGCGGCCGGCGTCTTCCAGTGGCTCCGAGGGTATCTTGAGCACTACCGCGCGGCGAGACGGTCGCGGTCGGTGCTGAATTTCCAGGACCTCCTTCTGCTGTCGGCTCGCCTGCTGCGGCAGAAGCCGGAGGTCAGGCGCCACTTCCAGCACCGGTTCCGGAAGATATTCGTCGACGAGTTTCAGGACACCGACCCCCTCCAGGCCGAACTGATCGCCTACCTGTGCGAGAAGCCCGGCACCGGCCCCGCGCGGCGGCTCTCGGAAGTTGAGTTGGCGGAGGGACGGCTGACGGCCGTGGGCGACCCCAAACAGTCCATCTACCGGTTCCGACGGGCGGACGTCGAGGTCTACGAGCAGTTCAAAGCGCTTTTCGGGCAGGATGGGGTCGAGCAGGTGTTCTGCAACTTCCGGTCCTGCCGGCCGCTGCTGGATTGGTTCAACCGCCTGTTCGAGTTCGTGTTCCAGCCCCCGGACGCGGAGGGCGTCTATCAGGCCGAGCACGTGCCGCTGGAGCCGGGGCTGAGCGACGTCAGAGCCGAAGGACCCGCGGTGGCCTGCCTCTGTCCGGCTCCCGGCGTGAACAGTTCCGGGTGGAACGCCGCAACCGGCCGTGCCTGGGAGGCGCGGCACCTGGCCCGTTTCGTACGGGACCTCGTGGAGGGGCGGCTCTCGGTGCCCGACTTCGGAGCCGCTCCCGCCTATGCCGATTTCGCCTTTCTCCTCCGTTCCTTCTCTCCGGTGGACATCTACGAGGATGCGCTGGATGCCCTCGGCGTGCCCTACCGGGTGATCGGCGGCAAACACTTCTACCGGCGGCTCCAAACCGAGGAGACCTTCGCGGTGTTGCGGGCGGTAAACGACCCGCTGGACCAGGTGGCGACCGTGGCCGCTTTGCGGAGTTCCTACTTCGGGATCAGTGATGAGGACCTGCTCCGCTACCGGGCGGAGGGTGGTTCGTGGAATTACCTGCGGACGGAGGTCAGAACCGGACCGGTGGGGGAGGCGATGGGCCTGCTGGGCCGCTGGCATCGGCGGCGGAACCTGGTGGCCCCGCAGGTGCTCCTGGGGG
Organism: uncultured candidatus Brocadiaceae bacterium; assembly: GCA_964510315.1. Classification (GTDB taxonomy): domain Bacteria; phylum Planctomycetota; class Brocadiia; order SM23-32; family SM23-32; genus CAZEAP01. Next base: position 73,750 of record CAZEAP010000011.1, on the reverse strand, counting down.
AGATATTCGACGGGACCAAGGCACCGCAGAGCTACATGCTGAAGCCGGCCGGCCCTCAGCGGGCCGCCGCCCTGGATCAGTTGAGGGCCCGCCTCCGCAGCCTCGCCCGTTCGGCGCGCACCTTCGGGGCCATGATTCGGCACCTCAGTTCGATCGAAGAGGCCGACCTCCCGGAGGGGGAATCCAGCGCGGTTGAGCCGGGGCAGGATTTCGTCCAACTCCTCACCATGCACAAGGCGAAGGGGCTGGAGTTCCCCGTGGTCGTGCTCCCGGACCTCGGGCGCCGGTTTCCCGGCAAGGGTCGGGTGGACCGCCTGTTGTTCAATCGGCAGGACGGACGCGTCGGGCTCAGAGCGAAAAAAGGCATTGAAACGGCCGACTACGAGGGGCTGCGCCTGGAGGAACACGGCAACCAGGCGGCGGAGCTGCGCCGGCTGTTCTACGTGGCCTGCACCCGCGCCCGAAGGCTCCTCGTGATGCCCCTCCATTGGTGGGGGCGTTCCAGCAACAGCTTCCTGGGTATGCTGGAGGAAAGCGGCATCCTTGCGGCGCCCGACGAAGTGCCCTTCGGCCGGCGGAAGGACGGCGTCTACTACGTCGACACCCGGGACTGGCACGAGACCCTTTCGGTCGGGGCCCAACCCCGAGCGGTGCCCCGGCAGGACGCCGGGGAGGTGGAGCGGCAACTGGCCGAGCGGCGCAGTTGGATGGCCCACCACGAAGAGCTGGTGGAACGGCTCTCGACCGGCAGGCGCGTCGTCAACCCCAGTCGTATGGACAGGGAGTTTCGTCCCATCGTTTCGGCCGAACAGGGACCGGGTCGTCCGGCGGGGAAGGACGTCGGGTCGCTGTTCCATCGCGTGATGAGCGCCGTGCCACTCGGGGAACAGGCAGAGCTGGAGGAGGTGGTGCGCGGCCTGGCGGGCCTCGGGGCCTCAGGGCCGGGGCAGAGCGAGGAGGTCGAGGAGGAGGCCGTCCGGCTGGCCCTCTCGGCGCTGAAAGCCCCGGAGTTCGTGGCCTTGCTGCGGGATGCGGGCAGTGTGCGGCGGGAGGTGGGTTTCTCCGTCCCCCTCTCGGCCCTTCCGCTGGAGGTGGAGCGGGAGGACGGCCTCGTCGAGGGCAGCATCGACCTGCTGGCGGAGACGGCCGGGCGGACGCTCGTTCTGGATTACAAGACCGACCGGACCGTCGAGCCGGAACGCTATTGGCCCCAGTTGACCCTGTACGGGCTGGCCGCGCAGGCCTGCGGCCTTGCCGAAGGACAGGTGGAACTGGCGCTGTTTTTCGTGCGCGGCTCCGAGCTTCGGCGTCGGGAACTGACGCATGAACTGGTGGAGCAGGTCGCCGGGCTCGTCCACCCCCCGGACTGAAGTTCAGGTCTGCTCGCAGGCGGCACGGATCATCTCCTCCAGCCTCTCGGGCAGCTCCTCGCGGTTACCCGGGGTTATCTGGATCACCCGGGTGTCCTCACGCCTTTTTACGCTGCGGCTGATTGGATCGTCGTGCCTGTGGACGGTTCCCAGGACGGGTATGTCGGCCTCTACCGCTTCGAGGAGGACGTCGGCAAACTCCTCGCAGGCCAGTTCCATCTTGCCCACCTCGTCGATGATCGAGAGCGTTCCCTGCTCGACGGCCCTGGCCACGGCGCTCACTCCTATCCGCCGGACGGCATCCACGTCGACGCCATACTTGCTGACCTTCGGCCCCTCCAGCTCCACGTGCGCCATGACGGCGCTCTCTCCGGCCAGGTTCTCGATGCGGAAACCAACCCTCTTGCCGTCTTCGCGGATCTCGCGGGTGGTGAACCCGTTGGCCTCCACGTCCAGCCGTTGGAGCGTCCTCTCTATGGCCGTGGTCTTGCCGACGCCGGGCCGGCCGGTGATGAATACGTTTCTGATCATTTCTCGGGCTCCTCCTGCTGCGATGAGGGCCGCACTGGGAGACGCTCTCCGTACGCTTTCCGTTGATTCTATGCCCTATGTGGGCGAGAGCCAAGCGGCGGTTGGGGCGCGAGCCCGCCACAGGCGGCCGGATGCGCCGCAGGCGCACAGGCCTTCCGGGTCGCAGTGCGGGCCGTCTTCCCGGGCGTCGACGGGCACCTTTGCAGGTGCTCCAGAGGGGTCGTCAGGACCGGGGATGATTCGGCCGCCCCCGGGTTGACAGCCGACCCGGCGCGGACGTACAATCGAGGAGTAGATGGTTGGCGGGTTCTATCGGGAAGGGCGAACGAAATGAGAAGAGGGTTGACCGGTTTGCTGGCGTTTGGGGTGCTTTTTGTGGCCGGCTGCGCCAGCGGCGAGAGCTACACGCAGACGGGATACGATTTCTCCACTGTCGACAAGGTTGCGGTGGTGGAAATCACCGGTGACGTCGCGGGGGAGGTGGCCAAGAACCAGGTGGCTGATTTCTTCGCCATGGAGGCGATGAAGAAGGGATACGTCGTGGTCGAGCGAGAGCAGGTGCAGGCCGTTCTGGAGGAGCAGGAGTTCCAGGCCTCGGACCTCACCACGAACACCGCTGCTGCACGGGCGGGCGAGATACTGAACGTGCCCGCCGTCATCATGGGCAACGTGAGCGTCGAGGGCAACCGCATCAGCATGACCGCCAAGATGGTCGACACCGAGACGGCCGGTATCGCCTGGATGGGCACGGGCTACGGCAGCACCGGCAGGACTTTGAGCACCGTGGGGGGCGCCGTTGTCGGTGCGGCCGCCGGGGCGGCCGTGGGAGGGGACGGTACCGGAAAGGTCGTCGGAGGGGTCGCCGGAGGTGTGCTGGGCGGAGTTGCCGGCAACGCTCTTGCGCCGCAGATGGCCAGGCAGGTGCAGAAAGTGGTCGAGGACGTCTGCGAGAAAATGCCCGCACCCTACTGAGGCGCCCTCCCCGCTGAATAGGGGGGCCGAAGCGCTGCGCGGGGGAATTTATTCCAGCGGCACCACCATGTCGTCACGTGCGGCCACCACCTCCACGCCCAGCTCTTCGGCCATAGCCGCAGCCTTTTCCTCGGGGCCGGCGCGCAGCATGCTGACGCCAAAATGGGTGAGGACGGCCTTTCGGGGGCGGGCCCGCGAGATGACCCCGGCCGCCTCCGGGAGGGAGAGATGCATGATTTCCCTGTCGGGAAAGGGCTCAGCCAGTACGACGTTGACCACCAGGATGTCCGCGGGCGCGTAGGCCTCCCCCAGACCCTCGAAGTATCCGGTGTCCGCCACGAAACCCACGGTGGGCATGCCCTCCGCCTTGAACAGCAGGCCATAGGTCTCCGCGGCGTGACTATGTGCCGGTGAAGTGAGGATGCGGAGGGGGTCGAGGCGGTACTCGGTCCGCGCTTCGAGCCGGACGACTTCCTCCAGTCCTTCCAGCAGGTAGCTGAAGACCACCGACCGGGAGCCTTCCAGGCACTCCGCAGGTGCGAAAAGCCGGCCTCCGGGCTGGCGCCCCCCGGCCGTCACGGCGTCCAGCACGGCGTTGACGTCCCCGGAATGATCAATGTGACCGTGGCTCAGGATGACGGCGTCCAGCCGCCGGGGGTCCAGCGGCGGGTCGGTCCGAGCACAGCGCAGAAGTGTGCCCGGCCCCGGGTCGAGCAGAATGTTGCGACCCCGGAGGGAAAGGTGCGTTCCGGCCGAGGAACGGAGCTGTCGGGCCATCGCGAACCGGGCGCCCGCGGTGCCGAGAAACCGGATGAAATCCCCTGTCACGTCTGCCTCCGTCCTTTCTCCGAGCCGACAGAACATTACAGCAGAAAAGCGGTGAGCTTTCCATCGCACCCGCTCCACGCGGGGCGGCGCGGAGCGCCTGCGACCGGTTTCCGGGGGCCAGAATGCGTCCGGTCGCCCCGGCTGACAGAGGCGTTGCAAACGCCCGCAGTGTTCTGCTACTATGGACGCTGAAAAGTGGAGGCCGGCGGGAGAGAGCCTCTGCAGAGATGAGACGCCGTCGTCTCCTGCCGACGGCGACGCGGCGTGGTAAAGGCCGGTTTTGCCGGAGGTTCGTGGATGCGACACACTTCCGCGAGGCCGGCATTCTTTTTGCAGCTTGTTCTATTGATACAGTGTGTCGCTTATTGAGCAGACGTGATGTTTGTGGGACCGAGTGGACGCCGCGTCCTGGGAGGCACTCAGGTTTTCAGGGCAGGTCAGGATAAATGCAGGTAAAGCCGATGAGAGTCCAATTCACAGCGAAAAAGGACCGATCCCGCAGGGGACAGGCAGCGGTCGAGTTTGCGTTGATCCTGCCGGTTTTCGTTCTGCTGGTGTTCGGGGCCCTGGAGTTCGGCCGGGCGTATTTCGACGCTCATCTGCTGACAAACGCCGCTCGTGAAGGAGCCCGTGAGGGCTCCCTGCCGAACCGGACCGAGACCGACGTGGAGCAGGCCGTCGATGACTTCCTGCAGCGCGTGGGTCTGCCCGGAGAGTGGAGCACAGAGGTGACCGTCCTGGATGAGTCCGGCAATCAGCGCGCAGGGGGCCTGTCGGCGGCGGTCGAGGGCGACCTGGTCGTTGTGACCGTCACATACGACTTCCAGGTCATCGTGGGCTCCTTGCTGCCGAACTTCTCAGGCACCGTTCCTTTGCACGGGCGCTGTGTCTTCCGGCACGAGTGACCTGAAACGCCATCCCGGCACTCAGGGTCCGTCTCGAGGAACTCCGCGTCCGGCCGTCCGCAGTCGGAACGGAATCACGGAGAATTGTGTAGCCAATCGGTTTTAGGAAGCGACGGGGGGGGTTCCGGTGGGAAGCAAACGCGCTGTGTTGTATCTGGCTGCCGGCCTGGTCTGTGCTGCGCTGGCCGCCTTTGGCGCCTACAAGCATCTGTCCACTGCGGAAGGCGGGCCGGCAGTGCCTCGCACGAAGATCCTGTTGGCGAGGCGCGATATCAGCTACGGAGAACTCATCAGGGCGGAACAGGAGGAGGGAGCCGAACCGAACGCGGTGTTCGTGCCCTGGCCCGAGGATACAATCCCGCAGGGCGCCTTCACCAGGCCGGAGGACATCGACCAGGGCGAATGGCGGGCGCGAATGCACCTGTTTAAGCACGAACCAATCCTGCGCCCGCGGCTGGTGAAAGAGGACAACTTCGTGCCGGAGGGCATGTACCTGGAACGCGTCAGAGTGGAGCCGGCCGATATCAAAAGCGGCCTGTTGCGGGCCGGAATGACGGTGGACGTCTACAAGATCGTCAACCGCCAGCCGATCGATTTCATGCGCTGCGTCAAGCTCTACGCGGTGGGCAGCCTGGACCATCTGGGCCGTCCGTCCCGGAAGAAGAAAAACAGTTCGAACGCCAACGTCCTGCTGCTGATCAGAATGGAGCACCGCCAGGAGTTCCTGGCGGCCAAAGCCGCCCATCCGCTCCTGCTGCGGGAAGCGGAGGGTGCCTGCGAACAGGGCCCCGTGCTGGTGGAACAGCATGGAGAAGAGGAACGGCTGCAGAAAGCCGAAGCGGCGCTGGAGCGGGCCCGCGACCAGGCCGACGGCGGGCGCTATGAAGACGCCGTCGACGCACTGGAGAATGTCCTGGAGCAGTATCCCGATCTGACGGAAGCCACACGGCAAGCCCGCGAGGAAATGCGCCGTTACCGGAGGAAGCTGGGCGAGCAGCTCTATGAACGCGCCGAAAGAGCCCTGGAGGAGGAACAGGACTTTGCCAGGACGCTGAGTCTGCTGGACCGGTTGGTGCAGGAATGCGCGGGCACCAGTGCGGCCGAACGTGCCCCCGAGCTGCGGGAGCGCGCCCAGGCGGCCCTGGAGCGGTTCCGGCGGAGGGCCAGCTACCAGGCCCTGCTGGATCAGATTGAGAAGGCGTTGGAGACCGGCAATCTGCCGGAAGCCGAAAGCAAGCTGGAAGAGCTGGCCGGTTACTCAGAGGACTTCGAAGCCCCTGAAGGTATGCCCGAGCCGGCGGCCGCCTACCGGGGGTTGAGCGGCGAACTGAAGAGCGCGCGCGACAAATATCGTGTCGACCGCCAGGTATTGGAATCGTTTTTGAAGCAAGGAAACATAGAGCGCGCACGTGAAAAACTGCAACAGATCGAGGAGGAGTTCCCCCGGCACCCGGAGAACACCGAGCTGGAGCGGTTGGTGCGCGAAAGTGAAAAAGAGAAATCAATCGATTCTGAGCGGGGTTAGGAACCGAAATGCCGGAAGTGACCATATTCGTCGTCCATCCCAATGAGCAGTACTGTGAAGAGATCAGGGAGACCTTCCACGAGTACGACCCGGAGCTTCACATACAGGCCATTGCGGACCTGCGCGAGGCGCCCACGCGCGTCCAGGAGGAAGAACCCGCCATCGTCGTAGTCGGTGTGGATACTCCGAATGACCCGGCTCTCAAGACCATCCAGTCCGTCAGCAACGGACCACGGGACGTGGGGATAATCGTCGTCAGCAAAGAACCCTCCCAGGAGCTGCTGCTTTCCTGCATGCGCGCCGGCAGCGACGAGTTCCTGGAGTTCCCGGTCAACCGGGACGAGCTGGCCAAGGCGATGGGCGGCCTCCTCCGGCGCAAGGGCATCACCCAGGGGGAAGGGGGTAAAGTCGTGGCCGTCTTCAGCGCCACCGGCGGCACCGGAGTGACGACCATTGCCTGCAACCTGGCAACCCAGATTGCCGCGGAGCTGAACGGCAACCACTCCGCCTGCATTATCGACCTGAACCTGCAGTTCGGCTCGGTGGCCCTCGCGCTGGACATACGGGAGTTCGCGCACACCTTGCTGGACGCCATTCAGGAGCAGGAGCGGCTTGACGAGAATCTGTTGATCAATTTCATGACCACACATCCCAGCGGCGCCGAGGTGCTGCCCGCCCCGCTGTCGGTGGCCGACGTGGAGGCCATCGATCCCTGGAAGCTTCGGGGAGTCCTGCAGGTCTGCCGACAGACCTACAGTTATGTCGTGCTGGACATGCCCCACATGATCGACGACTGCTCGATCGTTGGGTTGGACGAGGCCGACGAGATATTCCTGGTTTGCGACATGGTTCTTCCTTCCATAAGGAACACCATTCGTGCGCTGGAGACCTTCCATGAACTGGACTACAAGCGGGAACAGATCAAATTCATCGTCAACCGTTTCTACGACAGCGACCAGGTGTCGCTGGACGAGATCGTGGAGCACGTCGACCTGCCGGTTCATTGGCTGGTGCCCTACAACTCTGAGCCGGTGATCACTTCGTTGAATTCGGGACAGGTGCTGGAGGAGGCAGACCCTCACAGCGCGGTCGCCCACAGCTTAATGGCCCTGGCCCAGCACACGGCGGGGCTCCAGCCGCGCGCGAAGCCCAAGAAAAAGCGCGGGCTCTTCAGTTGGGCCAGATAACCGGGCGACTATACCACCCTCGGGGAAGGGATTGAGTCAATGAGCACGCTGAAAGACCGGATAAAAAAGCTCCGCAAGACCGAGAAGAAGACCGAGAAAGCATCCGAAGCCGCTCAGCCCACTGAGGAACAAAAGAAACCGTCGGCAAAGCGGGCGGCGGGCGGACGGAAGTATACCGTCCAGAAGCAGAAGACCTCCCTCGGACGGGAGCAGTACCAGGAACTGAAACGCAAGGTTCATCGCAAGCTGCTGGACGCCCTGGACCTGAGCATCCTGGGCGAGCTGGAAGAGAGCGAGATAAAGCAGCAGATCCGGCAGGTCGTCAGGAAACTGCTGGACCAGGCCGGGGTGAGCTTCAACCGACGGGAGCGGAAGCAGTTCGTCCAGGAGATCGTCGACGAAGTCACCGGCTTCGGCCCCCTGGAGCCCCTCCTTAAAGACAGCAGCATAAGTGACATACTGGTCAACGGGGCCAAGCAGGTCTACGTGGAGCGCTACGGCAAGCTGTATCTGACCGACGTTGAGTTCAAAGACGACGACCACCTCCGGCACGTGATGGACCGGATCGTCTCCACGGTGGGCCGCCACATCGACGAGAGTTCCCCCATGTGCGACGCCCGTCTGCCGGACGGCTCCCGTGTGAACGCCATCATCCCTCCGTTGGCGGTCGACTACCCGGTCCTCTCGATACGTAAGTTCCGGGTGGACGCCCTGTCGATGGACGACCTTCTGGAGTACGAGACCCTGACCCCGCAGATAGCGGAGATCTGCCAGGCCTGCGTGAATTGCCGGCTGAACATGTTGATCAGCGGCGGAACGGGCGCCGGCAAGACCACCGCCCTGAACATCTTCAGCGGCTACATCACCCCCGAGGAACGGATCGTCACCATCGAGGACAGCGCCGAGCTGCAGCTCCAGCAGCCCCACGTGGTACGGCTGGAGACCCGGCCGCCGAACATCGAGGGGCGCGGGGAGGTCACTCAGTACGATCTTCTGATCAACAGTTTGCGTATGCGGCCCGACCGTATCATCCTGGGTGAGGTGCGTGGACGGGAGGCGCTGGACATGCTCCAGGCGATGAATACCGGCCACGACGGCTCCATGTGCACGGTCCACGCCAACACACCTCGGGACGCCCTGAGCCGCCTGGAGACCATGGTGGCTATGGGCGGGGTGGAATTGCCCCAGTCGGCGGTGCGCCACCAGATCGCCAGCGCCCTCGACGTGGTTGTGCAGTTGCAGAGACTCAGCGATGGCAGCCGGAAGCTGATCTATTTCAGCGAAGTGACCGGCATGGAAGGGGAGGTCGTCACCATGCAGGACATCTTCCGCTACGAGAGGAAGGGGGTGGACTCCGAAGGGAACCTGCTGGGAGAGCTGGTGCCCACCGGCGTGCAGCCCCGCTTCTTAGAGAAGCTCCGCGGCGCCGGAGTCAACCTGTCCCCCGACATATTTATGCCGTGACCGACGGCAGGAGGCGGCCATGGGAACCGACATCGTAGTGGTGGCGCTGATATTCTTCTCGGTCATGTTTGCCTTCTTCGGGGTGTGGTTGCTGGCCAGCCAGCGAACGAAGTCTCAAGACCGAGTCCTCGACAGGATGAAAGGCGTCCGCCAGGTCAAGCATTACGAACTGGGGGACGCGCTGGCCGAAACCAGGGAAAAGGAGGTCCAGAAGAGGGAAAGGCGCAAAAAAGCCCTCCGCCGTAAGGCCCTCAGCGACATTCCCGCCCTGGACAAGGCGCTGAAGAAGACCACCTGGGCCGACAAGCTCGGCGGCATGCTGGTGCAGGCGCAACTGCCCATATCGGTGAGCAACTTTGTGATCGTCTCGGCCCTGTTGGCCGCCATGGGCCTGGCGGTGAGCATTCTGTGGCGTCGCGGCCTCGATCCCCTGCTGGCCGTCCTGTTCGCCGGCGTGCTGGGTGGAGCGCCGTCGCTTTACGTCTGGCTGCGGGTCCGGGGCCGGCTCAAGAAGTTCTCCGAACAGCTTCCCGATGCACTGGACCTGATGTCCAGCAGCGTCAAGAGCGGCCAGTCCCTGAACGCCGCAGTGCGGAACGTAGCCGACGAGATGCCGGACCCCATAGGTGATGAGTTTCAATTGCTCTCCGACGAGCTGTCCTTCGGGGTGGACTTCGAGGTCGCACTGCGGAACCTGATCACGCGCGTCAACACCCCCGATGTGCGTTTCTTCGCCAGTGCCCTGGTGATCCAGAAGGAGACCGGAGGTAACCTCTCCGAAGTGCTGGACAGCCTGCAGAACACCGTCCGGGAACGCTTCCGCATCATGGGACAGGTCAAGACGCTGACGGCTCAGGGCAAGCTGAGCGGCCTGATCGTCGGGCTGCTGCCGTTCGTGCTCTGCGGGCTGATCTATCTGGTCAGCCCCGACCACATGCGCCCGCTCTTTACCACCTCGATCGGGCAGAAGATGATCATGTTCGCCGTCGGATGGCAGCTCGTGGGCGTTTTCCTTATCTACAAAATCGTGAACATCAAGGTCTGATCATGAACATTGCCAACATCATACTTCTGGGCGGCATATTCTGCGCCGTGTTGGGCGTCTTTGTGGTGCTTGCGATCGTGATGGAGAAGAAGGGCGGCTCCAAGGCCTCCGACCGGCTGGGAACAGGGGCCGGGAAAAGCGAACAATCGGCCGCCGCGAAGACAAAGAACAAACAGCAAGGCCGCTCCAAGCGTTCAAAACTGCCCCTGCCCCTGCGGTTGGTCCGGCACCTCTCCCACGCCTGGCGCCTGGGGGACACCGTGCACAGCCAGCTCCAGGAGACGCTGGTCCACGCAGGCATACGTCGTAAGGGCGCGGTGGAAGTGTTCCTCGGCGCGAAGGTTGCCCTCGCGCTGGCGTTTCCCTCCTCGGTGGTGGCCTTTCTGCTGTGGCGGGCGAAGGCGACCGGGGCCGCCGGGCCCAGCCTGCAGAACATCGTTATCTACGCCGCCCTGGCAATAGTGTTCGGCCTGATGGTGCCCAACATCTGGCTGCGCCGAAAGGCTGAAGCGCGCATACGGAATATTCGGCTCAGCCTGCCCGACGCCCTCGACCTGCTGATCGTCTGCGTCGAGGCGGGTCTCGGCCTCGATGCGGCCATGGTCCGTGTAAGCAAGGAACTCGGGGACGTCGCCCCCGAACTGTGCGAGGAGCTTGCCCTGCTGAACCTGGAAGTAGGTGCGGGCAAACCCAGGGACGAGTGTCTCCGCCACCTGGCGTTGCGGACCGGCTGCGAGGAGGTCGAAAGCCTGACGGCGAGGATCAACCAGTCGGCCCGCTTCGGTACCAACCTGGGAGATTCCCTCCGCATCCACTCCGAAACCCTTCGACGCAAGCGGCGTCAGAACGCGGAGGAGCGCGCCGCGAAGATCAGTGTGAAGCTCCTGTTTCCGCTGATCTTCTTCATATTCCCCGCCATCTTCGTGGTCATTCTCGGTCCGGCCGTTCCCCGCTTCATGGAGCAGATGGGCCAGGTCTTCTGACCACCTCGGCACGCGCGTGGACAGCCGGCGGCGCCGGCGCGTCTCACCCCCTCTACGCGACCAGTGGTTCGGTCGCATAGCCCCCCGTTTTTTGGCCGAAGCTTTTTTGGCCTCCTTCGTGGCGCGGACAGCTTCTCGTTGTTCTGCTTACAGGGGCAGTGGAGTTGTCCTAAGCGACTTTTCGGGAACGGCCTACGACAATATGGGTCTCTCCGTGTCCCGGCCCTGCCGGAGGGGAGAGGAGGCCTGGTGAGGCGGGAGGCAGCGTCGCACCGGCGACTTCTTGAAAAGCTCTTCGGCGTTTGCGTAGAGTCATAGTCAGAAAGGTCGATACTGGGAACGGAGGGAGAGGACGATGGCTGACAGGATATTGATCGTATGTGTAGCCGCCGGGCTGGCGTTGATGACGGGCTGCACTTCGGTGCAGAAAGGATCGGCCGCTGGCGGCGCCGTCGGAGGAACGACAGGCGCCGCCATCGGCCACTATATCGGCGGTGCCGGTGGCCTGACCGGGGGCGTAGTGGGTCTTGGCCTGGGGGCAACGGCCGGGGCCATCGCCGCCGATCACTACTACGATGGCGAAGGCAGCGACGAAGTGGAGGAAATGTCGGCTACGGTCAATGAGCTTTCCGCAGAGCTGAAGGAGCGCGAAGGCGAACTTCGCCAGACGCGGGCGGCTCTGGAGAAAGAACGGGCACAGCAGAAGGCGCTGCTGGAAGCCTATGAGAAAGTACGCAAGCAACGCGCCACCCTCCAGGCCGACACCTCCGCCGGCACCCCGACCGCTCCGGACGGCGTCCAGGTTACCCGAGGGGAGCACACCATTACCTACACGATCCTTTCCGGAGTGCTGTTCGGTTCCGGCCAGGCCGAACTGACCGACCAGGGCAAGAGTACCCTGCGCGAGGCCGCACGGGCCATTCGCAGGGACTATCCGGACGCTGCCATCGAGGTTCGGGGTCACACCGACAGCGTCCCCATCCGCTATTCCTCCTACGAGTCCAACTGGCACTTGTCCTGCGCGCGCGCCCTTTCAGTGGTGAACTACCTGATTGAATCGGGCGGATTCGAGCCGAAGCGCCTCTCGGCGACCGGCTGCGGCTCCACCCGACCGGTGGCTTCCAACGGCACCGCGGGAGGGCGCCGTAAGAACCGGCGTGCCGAACTGGTTGTGCGTCCGGCGGACGTGAAAGTTGCCGAGGTCCGAGTCTCGGACTGAGCTTGCCGTTAGCCCCTGATTGGAACGGGTCCGCCGATGCAGCAGCGCCGTAGGAGACGTAGCAGACTCCTCCTCCCCCCCCTTTTCGTTCTGGTGGCGGTGGCCGTCGTGCCAAACGTTGGCTGCCGCGCTCCACAACCTGTCCCCTCCTATGAGTACGTCCTGGATTACGAGCGTATGACGGCCGAACACGAGCCCCTCGTTTCGCTCGTATACGCGCCGGGGGAGTTGAGCGTGCGCCGCTGCCGGGGCGTTGTGGTGGGGGACTTCAGCGTGGGCGAGGGGTGGGTGGAGCCTTCAAGGGAGGCCCTGGGCTACACCACTTTCTTGAGAGTCCTGCTCCACCGGGAGTTGAGCGCCCTGGGGGTGTTCCAGTTCGTCACTCTGGATGAAGAAACCGGCCCGCAGTCCCGCGATGCGCATAAAGTGCTCCGGCTGGAGGGGAAGGTCACGCGGTTCAACCAGGGCTCCGGCCTGCTGCGCTACCTGAGCTGCCTGGTTCCGTTCATGGAATTGGGAGCTACGGACTTCCAGGTTGAGGGGCGCCTGACCGAAGAAAGCACCGGCGACCTGGTCCTGGAGTTTGTGGACCGACGTCGGGGCATGTACAACACGCCCTTCGGGCCGAACCCCCGCAACCTGCGGGACGGGTTCGCGATGAAGCATACAATCCGGGATACCGCGGGCAGCCTGGCGGCATTCCTTGGAGAGGCGTGCGAGGAGCAGCCGGCGCAGAAGACCGCAGAGGCCGAACAAACTGGCAAACCGCTCCCCGAGGAGTCGTGATGACCGATAATCCCGGCCGCGTCCCGGCCGCCCTCTGCTCCGGAGAGCGGCTCCGATCCCTTCTTTCTGATCTTCCGGGAAAGCGCGTTACGCTGATGGGCCTCGGTCTGTTCGGGGGAGGCGAGGGGGCGGCACGCTTCCTCAGCCGCCGGGGTGCTGAAGTTACCGTCACCGACCTGCGGTCGGCCGAGCGCCTGGCCGATCCAATCAGACGCCTCAGCACCCTGCCGGTGCGCTACCGCCTGGAGCAACACCGGAAGAGCGATTTCACCGGCGCCGACCTGGTCGTTGCCAATCCCGCCGTCCCCAGAAACAACTCGTTCCTGAAAGCTGCCGAAGAGGCGGGCGTGCCCCTGACCAGCCCCATGAACTTGTTTCTGGATCTCTGCACTGCGCCCGTGGCCGGCGTGACCGGCAGCAACGGGAAGTCGACCACCACCGCGCTGCTGGCCGCGATGCTGGAGCGGTCCGGCCGGCGGGTCTGGACCGGGGGCAACATCGGCGTCTCACTTCTGGGCGCACTGCCGCGAGTGGAGGAGCAGGACCTGGTGGTGCTGGAGCTGTCCAGTTTCCAGCTCAGTGACGCCGGCGACCTCCGGTGGTCCCCCCACGTCGGCGTGGTCACCAGCCTCACCCCCAACCACCTGTCCTGGCACGGTGGCTTTGACAATTATGCGGCGGCCAAACGGCACATCGTCCAGTTCCAGTCGAAAGCGGACTACGCGGTTCTGAACGCGCGGAGCGAAGTGCTCGGCGATTGGGCGGAGCAGGGCCTGCCGGGGCAGGTAAGGTTTTTCGACTCGTCGCCGGACTCCGCCCGGCTGCGCCCCGGCATCAGCCTGGTGGAAGGTCGCCTCGTCTGGAAGGGCGAACGGACCGAAGAGGTGCTCTGCGCCCGGACAGACATAGAGCTGCCTGGATTCCATAACGTGGAGAACGCCATGGCGGCGGCTGCCGCCGCGCGCTGCCTGGGGACACCGGCCGAGGCCGTCCGCAGGGTTCTGCGCACCTTCCAGGGGCTGGCCCACCGGCTCGAGCCGGTGGGGCATGTAGAGGGAGTCCGCTTCTACGACGACTCCTACAGCACGACCCCTGAGTCGGCGGTGGCCGCGCTGAAGAGCTTCCCGGCTCCGCTGGTTCTGGTGGCTGGCGGTTACGACAAGAAGCTCGATCTGACCCCGGTTGCCCGAGCCGCGGCCGAGTCGGTTGAAGTGCTGATCACCCTCGGGCAGACCGGACCCCTGCTGGCCCGCCGAACCCGGCGCGAGAGCCTCTGCTCCGGTCGCTCGGTGATCATCCGGGAGGCGCAGTCCCTGCAGGAGGCCGTGCGGCAGGCCCTCGAACTGTCCATGCCGGGGACGACGGTGCTTTTCTCCCCCGGCTGCGCCAGCTACGACATGTTCAACAACTACCGCCAGCGGGGGGAGGAGTTCCAGAGGCTGGTCAGGGGGCATATGGAGGGGCAGCGGCGCTCCAAAAGCGCTTGAGACCAGCAGGGCGATCTCCGGATGCGCCGGGGCCGCCGGCCCATCCGCCCTACCGGCCGGCCACGTTCCTCTCCCGCTCACAGCGGATGACTCAAAGGCGCGGGAGCTTGAACGCGCGTTCCAAAACAGGTATAGTGCTCAACAGAATTGGGATAGGGTTGTGCCTGCTTTCCACGGCCTTCGACGGGATTGTGAGGAGGTGAGTTGCTCGCCGATGGCGAAGATTACGGTTCGAAAGGGTGAATCTGTCAAGGACGCCCTTCGTCGCTTTAAGAAGCTGTGTCAGCGAGAAGGAATCGTCAACAGATCAAGGCGTATTACGCGCTATGAGAAGCCGTCCGAACGGCGGCGCCGCGAGCGCAGAGAGCGCATGAAGACCATCCGGAAAGCCCAGAAAGCGCAAAGCTGAAGACGCCTGGACACCTGGCGGCCCTTTGCATCCGTGCAAAGGGCCGCCGGTTTCTCAGCGCCGCGTTGCGGTGGCCCGCAGGAATCGGGCCAGGGTGAGGTCCAGTCGCTGGTCGGTGCGCACCTCCAGGTAATCTGCCTCCTGTTGCAGGCATTCCTGCTCCACCTGCCGGCGGAACCGTCGGTAGGACTCCAGGTAGGCCGCTCGGATCTCCTCCGCGTCGGCGGCGACCCGACGGGGGGATTCCATGTCTTCGAAGCGGAGCCGTCCCCGGAAGGGAAACTTCTCCTCGGCGGGGTCCGCTACGTGGACGAGGATCACGGCGTGCTTCTCGTAGCGGAAGCGCCGCAGAGCGGCGGCCACCTCCTCCAGGGGCGCGATCAGGTCGCTGATCAGGATGATCACCCCCCGCGGCTCTATGCGGTCGGCGACCTGCTGGAGCGGCACGCCCATGTCGGTGGAGCCGGCCGGCGTGTGGTCCTCCAGCAGTCGGCAAAAGGGCTCCAGTTGCGCCGGGCCGGCAGCGGGCGGAAGTTCCGCCGAGACGTGGGAGTGGAGCAGCCGGAGGCTGACCGCGTCCTGCTGGGTCAGCAGGACGTGTGCGAGGCTGGCAGCCAGCGTGGCGGCGTAATCGTACTTGCTCATTGCACCGGACCGGTAGGCCATCGAGCGGCTGCCGTCCACCACGAAGTGCGCCCGCACGTTGGTCTCCGCCTCGAAGAGCTTCACGTAGAGGCGGTCAGAGCGCGCCCACAGCTTCCAATCGATGTGCTTCAATTCATGTCCCGGGGTGTAGGGCCGGTGTTCGGCGAACTCGACGTTCAGCCCGTGGTAGGGGCTGGGGTGGATGCCGGCCATGGAGCCTTCCACCACGTGGCGTGCCCGCAGCGACAGGCCGCTGATCTTACTCAGCGTCTCCGGATCTAAGTACTTCCTGGACTCTCTCATCGTCGCTCAGAGCGCCTTTCCTGGCCGGCGTGTCCTCGATGAGCCGCCCCACGATGTCGTCCGGGGTCACCTCGTCACTGGCGGCGGCGAAGGTGGTCACCAGGCGATGCCGCATGATGGGCCGGGCCACCGCCCGGATGTCCTCGATGGAAACGTGGGAGCGTCGCCGCAGCAGCGCCCGCGCCCTGGCGGCCTGAATCATAAACTGGCAGCCCCTCGGCCCGATGCCCCAGCGCACCCAGTCCTCTATGTAGTCGGGCACTTCACCCGCTTCCCCGGGCCGGGTGCGGCGGGCCAGCTTCATCGCGTAATGTACCACGTAGTCGGCCACGGGCACGTTCCCGACCGTCTGCTGAAGCGTCAGTATCTCCTCGGCACCCAGGACCGGCTCCACCGACAGCCACGACTCGGCCGGGCTGAGGTGCATGATGCGAAACTCCTCCTCCCAGGAGGGGTAGGAGACCACGATCTTGAACATAAAGCGGTCCTGCTGGGCTTCGGGCAGTGGGTAGGTGCCTTCCTGTTCGATGGGGTTCTGGGTGGCCAGCACGAAGAAGGGGCGGGGCAGTTCGCGGCGCACCCCGCCGAAGGTGACCTGCTTCTCCTGCATGGCCTCCAGCAGGGCGGCCTGGGTCTTCGGCGGCGTCCGGTTTATCTCGTCGGCCAGGACGACGTTTGCAAAGACGGGCCCCTTGATGAAACGCGTCTCCCGCGTTCCGGTCGTCCGGTCTTCCTCGATCACCTCGGTGCCGGTAATGTCCCCTGGCATCAGGTCGGGAGTGAACTGGATTCGGCTGAAGCTCAGAGACAGGCAGCGGGCCAGCGTCCTGACCATGAGGGTTTTGGCCAGTCCGGGCACGCCCTCCAGGATGGCGTGGCCTCCGGCCAGCAGACAGATCAGCATCTGTTCCAGCACGTCCTGCTGGCCGACGATGGCTTTGGAGAGCTGTTCGCGGATCCTCCCGTAAGCCTCGTGCAAGTGGTCCACGGCTTCCCGGTCGGTCTCCGGCATCGCTTCCCGCTGCTCATCGGACATTCCGAAATCCTCCTCAGCCCAAATGGCCCTCTACCGTTGCAGCACCGGCAAGGCATGCCGGGGCAGCTGCATGATCAACAGGGCAACCGCGGTGCCGTAGCCCTTCCCGATGTACTCCCCAACCCAACTCCCGTCGTCCTTCTGCACCTCCACCAGCCACCGTGTGATGTCCGCGAAGTAGTCCCGCCACGCCGTGCCGTCCCGGAAGTACAGCACCTGGGAGAGGTAAAGATGGGCGTAGTAGAAGTGTGACCCGCCCGTGGGCCGCGGAGCGGACGTCGGGACGTTCCGCAACGCGTAGTCCAGTGCGTTCTCCACCAGCTCACCCTCATAGGTGCCCGCTGCGTACATGGTTGCAACGGCGGCGCAGGTTATGGCGGGTCGGCTGCCGCCGGGGTGGTCCACCTTGTAGGCGATTCCCCCATCGGGGCGCGCCGACCCCCGGATATAGTCCATCGCGCGCCGGACAGTTTGCTCCGGCACCGGTATTCCGGCGTCCGCGCAGGCCCGCAGGCCCTGCACCTGGGTTATGGTCACGGCGCCCTCGTCCTCTTCGCTCTCAGGGGTGTAGAACCATCCACCCCTGTCGCTCTGGGAACGGGTGGTCAACTGCACGGCCCGGCCGAGAGCGTCCCGGATGCGCGCCCGGAGCGCGGTTTGCGCCTCCGAGCCGTAGACTTCCGCCAGGAACAGCATGGCAAAACCGTGCCCGAACATTGGACGGGCCGACTCGTTCGCCCCGATGAGGCCCGTCTCGGGGTCCGCCCGGCTCAGCACGTAATCGGCCGCCCGCCGGACGTTCCCGGCGTGGGGGCCGCTGTAGGCCGTGCTACCGCTCTCCAGGAGCGCCAGCCCGCAGAGCGAGGTGATCGCCACCGGAAACCGGCCCACGTGCCCCCGGCTGAACCAGCTTCCCTCGGGGTTCTGAGTTCTCACGAGGTATCTCAGTCCTTTTTCCACCGCGCGGCGCGCCGCGGGGGTCAGCTCGCGTCCGGGCGAAGGCCCTTCCGCCGGTGGGGCGGCACCCATGAGCCCCGCCGCCAGAACGCTCAGACACACCCAGGCTTTCAGCGGAAGGCGCAACGCTTGTGCTCCTCCTCTATCTGGTCCTTATCCGCCCGAAAGCCCCTCCGGGCTGCAGTATTCACGATAACGGTCCCTCCCTGCATCGGCAAGCAGACAGGGGCGGTCGCCGCTCAACGCGTCCGCCGTGCCGTTTGGGCGTTGGGGGCTTGATAGAATACCAGCCGGCCCGGCTCGACGGCCAGAAGGGCTTCCTCCAGGAGCATCAGGTCGCCTCGGGGAGGCCGGCCGCACGGCCACTCCAGCAGCCCGGTCGCCTCGCCGGTGGCCGCACCCCGAACTGACAGTCCCGCGGGGGTGGGGACGTAAAGCCGGTCGGTTCCCAGGGCGCCGGCGCCCGTGGCCGGACGCACCTCGTCTTCCTCCCACACAACCCGCCCTGTTCGGGCGTGCACGCAGGTCAGGCCGGCGTGCTGCAGGCATATGCGGCCGTCCGGTCCGCCCAGTACGGCTTCCCCGCGGGGGTGGCGACGGTGCCAGGGGAATGAACCATCGAGGGGACGGACCGCCATGACGCTCCGGCTGTCGCAGGGGGCGATGACGAAGACACCGTCCACCGTGCAGGGCCTCCGCACCCGCCAGGGCCCCGCAGGGACAACCAGGGGGGTGCCGAGGTGGTTCATCCGCCTCTCCGCGCGTTCGTAGGGAGCAACCCACAGCATCTCGCCGCTGTAGGCATCCAGGCCGCACAGTACTCCCTGGCCGGTCGGGAACAGAGCCACTCCCCGGGCTACGGCCGGGGGAGAGGCGTCGGCGTAATAGAACTCCTTGACATAACGCGAAATGTCCCGGCGGGACCGGAACGCCCCGATCCGCGTGGTCCAGAGAGGCCGACCGGTGTCCGCATCGAGGCAGACGGCCCACAACCGCCCCTCCCGTTCCCCCAGTACGTACGCGCGTCCGCGATCCAGGGCCGGCGCCGTGAAAAACCAGTACCCCGCCAGATCACCATCGTCGCCCCCGGCCGACCACCGAAGCCGGCCCGTCTCGCCCGCGTAGCACCGCAGGACATTGCGGAAGTCCACCTCCTCGGGTGTGGCTTCCCAGGGAGTGTCGGGGATGCGGACATCCCCCCAATCGACGTGCACGGCGTATGCGCGCCCTTCGCCCGCCGAAACCGTGGACAGCCCCTGGTTGGCCTGGCGCCATGCCTGCAGGCTCTCCAAAGGCAAGAACAGGGGCCGGGGTTCGACGCCGGCCGGCCGTCCCACCAGCGCGTATGCCGCGGCGCGAAGCGCGCCCGGCCCCCAGGCCCGCCATCGGACTGCCGGCCGAGCCAGGTCCACCGCCACCACGCCGTCCCCCCGCTTCAGGAAGAGGGTATCTTTCACCGCGACCGGCATGCCGGGAGGAAAGCCGCCGTCGGCTCCGGGGCTCTCCATGGTGAGGGGCAAAGTGGTCCCGTCGGGAAGCTGGTCGCCGAAGTGAGGAGTCGGGCGGAGGGCAGGGCGGCGGTGCTTCCGCCGGGCGGCCCGGAAGACGGCGGCAGCGAACCGGCCGGGCGCCCATGTTCGGTCTCCCACTTTGAGTTCTTCCACACCCCCGGCGCGCGCCGCTCGCACGGCGGCTTCGGCCTGTTCGGTGCGCCCGAGGTGGCCCAGGCATACCAGCTTCCGGGCCAGGAGGGGGGCACGCTGTTTGGGCCCCAGGGACAGGAGTTCCGTGGCACGGAGCACCCGCAGCGCGGCGGCATATTCGCCGGCATCCATCAGCAGGGCGCCCAGTGCACCGGCGGCACGGACACCGGGGCCGGTGTTCAGGTAACGCCGGACCACCTGGCGCAGCAGCCGGGGCGAACGTCGCTTCACCGCTTCCCGACAGAGGGTGCGCGCGTGCGGTTCATAGAGGAGGCGGTAGACCCGTTGGGCCTCCGGCGGAAGTCCGGCAATCATGGCCGTGGCCCGGCGGCGGGCGGGTTGGTAGGTAGCTCCCACCGCGACAAGGCGGTTGTCTTCCTGCTCGACAACCTCCTGCAGCAAGGGCACGGCCAGTTCCCACTGCTGCCTGGCCGTCAGGCGAGCGGCGGCCTGGAGCCGGCCCTCCGCCTCGGAGGAGAGGGGGAGTTCAATGGGCCCTCCCGGCCTCTGCGGTCGGCCGGCGGCAAGTCCGCCTGCCAACAGCAGAAGGACCAGCAGCAGGGCGCCCCGCCGCGGCGGCTTGCCGGTGGTCGCGTGTTTCACGGGATCGGACTTCCTTGATCTCGAATCGTGTCGCCGGGAGGACGGTACCATTCTATCGGGGCGCCGCCGGGGGTGCCATGCCCGGGGTGGGGAAGCGGTCGGAGCGAAATACCGGTTAGAAGGTGCGTCTATTTCGATTTTCTTGACGGCCCAGCTAAAAGCCCGCTACGATGGAGATGCAAGGAAGGGAAGTATTTTCCCAGCCGGGGGTAACCCGGGTATTCTGCTGGGCTTGAGGAAGGCGCAATGGGCGAGGAACGCAAAGAAAAAGGTTGGAACAGAGGCAAGATAGTCAGCCGCATTAAGGAACTGGCCGCCGAAGGTCAGGACCTCTCCTATAATTGCATGGCCCGCGAGCAGCAGGGATTGCTGGCGGCCGCGAACTACCATTTCGGAGGCTGGGGAGAGGCGGTGGACGCGGCCGGTCTGGACTACGCGCGGGACGTGCGCAAGATCCCGAAGTGGACCGAGGAGAGGATCATCCGTCAGATTCAAGAGGCCTGGGCGGCGGGGGAGGACCTTTCCTGGACCAGCGTGACCACGGACCGGCGTTTCTCCGCGTTGGCCTACGCGGCCATCCGGGACAACCAGTTCGGCAGTTGGGATGACGCGCTGAGGGCCGCCGGGATCGATCCCTCCGAAGTCAGACGCTACGAGTCGTGGAACGAGGAAAAGATCGTTCGCCAAATACGCGAGCGGCAAGAGGCGGGTAAGCCCCTGAATTCCAAGGCAATGCAGGACAACCAGTCCAAGCTGTTCAACGCCGCGCTCAACTATTTTGGGGGGTGGGACAAAGCGTTGGAGGCGGCGGACATCGATCCGGAGAGTGTCTACAAGCGCCGTCGCTGGAGTTCGGAACTCATCATGGAGGAGATCAGCGGGCTCCACCAGCAGGGCGTGGACCTGGCCGCTCCCAACATGAGACAGAATCACTCCTCGCTCTACAGCGCGGCCTGTAAGTACTTCGGTACCTGGACGGCAGCCCGGAAGGCCTGCGGAATAAACAAGAACTACCACAAGAGGAAGTGAGCCGATCCGGGGGCCTCAGGAAGACCACTCCACCCGCTCGATTGCCTCGTGCCGTAAGGCCGCACTGAGGGCGGCCGTAACGTCCTCGAAATCGATCTCCCGCTGGTAACGCAGGACCAGCTCGTAGACCATCTCGTCCGCGCGGCGGTTCGGCCGGCAGTTCAGCACGTTGAAGCCGAAACCCTCCAGCAGCTCGACGATCTCCCCCTGTCGCCGGCCGGGGCTTGAGAAGCCCAAAGACAGGGACACGTAGCGGTCCTTCTTTTCCATGCGAGCCTCCAGGTCGTGCACCACCAGGAGGGCGAACATGGCGAGCAGCCAGGTGACGAAGGCGGGGATGAGATAGCCGGCCCCAATGGCCAGTCCGATGGCCGCCGAAACCCAGATGGAGGCGGCCGTGGTGAGGCCGCGGATTTTCTTGCCCAGCACGATGATAGCGCCGGCCCCCAGGAAGCCCAACCCGCTGAGCGCGTGGCCCGCTATCCGGCCGGGGTCGACCCGGATAACGCTTCCCGCAGAATGCCGGGCGAAGATGGCCGGTATGTGCAGGGAGACCAGCATGATCAGCGCACAGCCCAGTGCCAGCAGGGTGTGAGTGCGCAGGCCGGCGGCGCGCCCATGCCGCTCCCTTTCCCAGCCGATAGCCCCCCCGAGCAGAGCCGCGGCGAAAATCCGGAACACGGCCGCACACGGCCAGGAGGCCAGCAGTTCCTCAATGAGATGCTGGTTCATCGGGTGGCTCCGCTTGGTCTTGCCTATGTCGGTTCTTCAGGGTGCGCCCCGGCCGCCTGCGCTCACTCGGGCAGCTTCACGCCTCGTTCGATCTCCGCCAGCACGTCGGGATCCAGTTCTTCGTATTCCCGAAATTCCAGGTAGGTCTTCCCCATCCTGATCCGGTCCCTGTCGAACAACGGTTTGTCGGCCATGATGCGCTGCCGGTTGACGTGGATGCCATGACTGCTCTCCCGATCGGAGATAAACCAGACGCCGTCCCGGCACTTGATGGCGCCGTGGGTGGCGGAGACGGTGGGGTCGCTGAGCCGCAGGCTGCAACGCCGGCTTCGGCCGATGGTATATGCCTCGTCCGGTTCCAGGTGCCAGCCCTTGCCTTTGTCCGTCCCCCGGCTGACCCGGAGGAATGCTCTGCCGTCCGGCATTTTGGTCTCGGCCTTTCCTCACATCAGGAAGATGTAGCGCAGCACCAGAACAGCCGCAATCACGTAAAGTCCCCAGTGTGCCTCCCGCGCCCGGCCGGTTACCAGCTTCAGCACGCAGTAGGAGATAAATCCGAAAGCGATACCCTCGGTGATGCTCACCGCCAGGGGCATCATCACGACGGTCAGGAAGGCGGGGAGGTACTCGGTGGGGTCGTCCCACTTCAGCTTCGCCAGCGCCTTGAGCATCATCGAGCCCACCACGATGAGGGCGGGCGCGATCACGGGGTACTGACTAATCCGGAAGCCTTCGGCCGTATAGGAGTGGGAAGTCGCCACCACGGCCAGGAGAGGATAGGCCAGGATGGAGACCAGGAAGAGCCCGGCGGTGACCAGGTTAGCCAGGCCCGTTCGGGCGCCGGCCTGCACGCCCGCCGCGCTCTCCACGTAGCTGGTTATGGTGCTGGTGCCCATCAGCGAACCGACCACCGTCCCGCCGGCGTCGCTGAAGAGCGCCCATCGCGCGCCGGGCAGCCGGCCCTGCTCGTCCAGCAGCCCTGCCCGTTCACTCACTCCCAGGAGTGTTCCCACGGTGTCGAATACGTCAAGGAACAGGAACGTCAGGATGACGGTGAACGCGCCCTGTGCCGTGAAAAGGCCGTCGAAGTCGAGCGCCAAAAGGGACTTGGAGCTGCCCAGAGCCTCGTAGGTGTTCAGCTTCAGATTCAGCAGGCCCTGGCCCTCCACCGTGACACCGGCGAGGGTGGCAATCAGACCGGCCAGTGCCGTGGCCCCTATCCCGAACAGCACGGCGCCCCTGACTCGCAGGGCCATCAGGATCAGCGTAACCGCCAGGCCGAAGACCGCCAGCACCGCCACCGGGCTGGCGATGTCACCGAATTTGACGGCGGTGGCGGGTGCGCCGACGATGATCCCGGCGTACTCCAGCCCGATCAGGGTTATCAGAAGCCCGATGCCTCCCGCGATGGCCCTTTTCAGGCTGTCCGGTATGAACTCCATGATCCGGGCCCGAAAGCCGAAGAACGAGAGCACCAGGAACACGCAGCCGCCGATGAACACAGCCGTCAGGCCCTGCTGCCAGGAAAAACCCATTCCCAGCACGACGGCGTAGGTGAAGTAAGCGTTGTGACCCATGGCCGGGGCCAGCGCGATGGGGTAGTTCGCCAGCAGGCCCATCAGGATGCACGCCACGGCGCTGGCCACGCAGGTGGCTACGAAGGCGCCTGCGGGGGGTATACCGGCGGCCTCCATCATGGCCGGCTGCACGAAGATGATGTAGGAGAGGGCCATGAAAGTGGTGGCCCCGCCCAGGACCTCCCGTCCGACCGTGCTTCCGCGTTCACGGATCTCAAAATACTCGTTCAGGGAGCCCATGTCCTGTCGCCTCCCCCGGTGAGTGCCGTGTTTCGCCGATACGGCGCCACTGCTTCGCTCCGCGCAGGCGGCGGTGCGAAAAACAGGCTCCGATGGCCAACGCACCGATTATAGTCCCATGGCGGCCCCGGCTTCAACACCTCTTGCCGGTGACTCATCCCCAGGTTGTCCCGAGATAAGCCGCACGGCGGGCAAGGATGTCCGCGCCACAAGCCGGCTCTGCAGCGCGACCCCGCCCCGCTCGGGCAGTGCGTTTGAGCCGAACATGCCTTCCTGTTCCGTAGTTCTTCTTATCCTTTGTCGTTACTCTGCGTCCCTCTGCGTCTGTCCTTCGCGCCCCCGCGGCGGCGATCGCAGTCGGCGCCGGGCAGATCCCGGCTCGGCTGGACGGCGCTGCGGCGGAGACGCTATAGTGCACGGCGGGCCGCGCAACACCACACGCTGAGCTGAGATGGCGGAGGAACGGAGATGGCAGAGGAACTGAAGGCGGGCGCCGCGGAGACCTGCGGCAACGGCGTGGTGACCGAGGTGAGCCTGGAGGGGGACCGCTGGACGGTGCGGTTCATGTCCGAGCCCCGCACCAGCCCCCAGCCCCTGTGGTTTCATTTGGAGGCGGAGGGCTCGGGAGGACGGACGGTGCGTTTCCTCTGGCAGAATGCCGGTTCCTGCCTCGGCCTCGGCTCGGAGGAGAGCCTCGGGAACGTCCGACCGGTCGTCCGGCTCGATAAGGGCGAGTGGCGGCGCGCCAGCACGACGGAGTTGGAGGAGTCGCCTGCCGGTGGATGGATGCTCGCAGTCGAGACCCCGGCGCCCTGTGACCGTGCGGCGGCGGCCTTCTGCTACCCTTACGGCCCGGAAGAGTTCCGCCGCACGGTGGCGGAACTGGAGGGAATCTGGACCGAAGAACACCTCGGGCTGACCGGCGGGGGCCGGGTGCTACCGGCGGTGGAAGCCCGCACAGGGGCAGAGAACGGAGAGAGGGGCGTTTACCTGTGCGCGCGTCAGCACGCCGGCGAGACCCCCGGTTCGTGGGTGCTGGATGGTGTTCTGCGCGCCGTGGCGGAGCCCGAAGGGGACCTCCCCCTGCAAGAGCTGCGCTGGCGCGCCGCGCCCTTTGTGGACCTGGACGGCGTGACGGAGGGCGATTACGGCAAGGATGCCCTGCCGCGTGACTTCAACCGGACCTGGAGCAGCCTCACCCTGCGCCCCGAGATTCTGGCGATTCAGCGGGACATACGCCGTTTCGCAGACCGGGTGCAGCGGCTCCTGGTGCTGGACCTGCATGCGCCCGGAGGCGGCGAACGGGGGCTCTACTACTTCCTGCCCGGGGAGGAGCGGCCCTCCCGCCAGCGACGGATTGTTGAGGGCTTCCTGCCGCGCCTTGCCGCTGAGTTCCCCGAGTTGCCGGCGGAACGCCTCTCTCGCGTGCCGAATTATCCGTCCCGTTGGTCCACCGCGCAGACCCTGGGAAGCTGGGTCTGGGACGCGCTGGACGGCGTTCCGGGGGTCTCCCTGGAGACCTCCTACCACGCCCTTTACGAGGATGGGCCGATCGGTCGGGAGGACTACCGGTCGATCGGACGGGGGGTGGGCCGGGCGGCGGCGAGGTGGGTTATGAGCTTCGAATGATGTCGCTGAGGGTTCCCCTGCGGCGGCCACGTCCTGACCAGGCGCTGTGCAGGCCCAGCCCTATCAGCACGGCGGCCCCGAAGAGCCACCACAGCTTCGGTCGGGGCTCGCCCATGCCCAGCACGCCCCAGATGGTGCCCAGCAATACGCCGACGTACCACAGCGGCGCGGCCACCACGGCTGGAACCCCGGCCAGGCACTTCAGCCAGAACGTGGTCATCAGCCCAACCGTTACGGCCCCCAGGGCGAGGGCGAGGCCGGCCTGGGCCGGCTGGATGTTCCCGATGCTCTCGCCGGTGCTCAGGCAGGTCACCAGCAGGCAGGCGGCGCCGATGCCCGTAACCACGGCTGCGGTCGGCAACGCCTTCTCCTGCCGTGCCAGCGGGCGTGCAGCGAGTGAGAACACTGCCCAGCAGGTCGCGGCGCCGGCACCCAGCAGGACCGCGGGGAGGCCGCCGGTGAGCCGGTCGGCGGGGGAGGAGAGCATGATGCACCCAACGAAGCCGAGAAGCAGACCCACGAATCCCCCTCCGCTCGCCTTCTCCCGACCGAAGGCGCTGAAGACGCCGATGGCCACCGGGGTCGCCGCAAAGAGCACAAAAGCCATGGAAGCATCCGCCCGCTCCAGGGCGAGCGCGCGGAACACCCAGAAACCGTAGCCTCCTGTGGCCGCCAGGATGAGGAAGCGCGTTTCCCGGCGGCGGAAAACGTCCAGCTCCGAAAGTTTCCCCGCAAGGAACAGAAGCAGGATCAGGAAAGCCGCAGCGCCGAGTAGAACGTAGAAACTGAGCACCAGAAGGGGCGGGGAAACCTCGGCGGCCCGGATGCGCTGAACCATCCGGAAGTGGGGGCTCCAGAACAGGGCCGCAAAGAGCCCACATATGAACGCCGCCTTCCCAGAGCGATACATGGTGCCTCCGGTTACAGGACGCCGCACTGCCGCCGGGGGACCCGCGTCCGGCGACGCGAGTTTTCTAATCGAAAAGGCCTCCGCCGTCAAGGTGTCCGCTGAGACGCCTTAACTTGACACCTTTAGCGTTCCCGGTAAATTAGTGACGGTGCCTCTTTAGTTTGTCGGTCATGTTTCGGAGAAAACGTCCATTCGCGAAACAATCATCATCATGGTGGCCGCCTGCCTGGTGTTGCTGCCGGCCTGCGGAGTGGAGTTGACCGAATCCGAGCTGGACGGTTTGCTCGCAGGGGCGTGGCGTTCCTACTCTACCGGCGACTGGGACATAGCCGTGGAGAACTTCCGTCGTGTGGCGCAGGCGGACGTCGCCACCGACAGGCAGCGTTTCTCCGCCATGCTGGGGCTGGCCACGACCCTTCAATGGCGGCCGGACCCGGACTTGCCGGCGGCTGCCGGCTACTACGAGAGGCTTCAGGAGCTGCCGGTGGAGGGAGCCGGGCCTCTCGGCCTCCTGGGGGAAGCCCAGATACGTCGGCGGACGGGACGACGGGAGGAAGCCCTGGAGACGCTCTTGCGGTTGCGGACGGAGTATCCGGAGTCCCCGGAGGCGGACGAGTCGGTGATCCACACGGCCCAGATCTACTTCAGCGCCGAGCCCGACCCCAAAAGCGTGGGAGGCTTCGCCGTCCCCCCGCCGGAGCGCACCCGGAAGGGGATGGAGGTTCTGCGTGACTGGCTGGAACGCCGGCCGGAGAACCCGCTGGCGGCGGTGATGCACATGATGCTCGGGGCGAGGCACGTGGGAAAGGGAGAGCACGAGGAGGCGGTCGAGCAGTTCCGGGCGGCGCTGGAGAGCGGCATAGAATCCGCCCGGACCCGGAGCACGCTCCGATGGCAGGTCGCCCGCCTCGCCGAGAAAGAGCTGAAGGACTACGAGCTGGCAGAAGAGTACTATGGGCGGTTCGTGGAGGAATCGAAGCGCCACGTCCTCTACCACAGGGCCACCGAGAGCCTGGAACGCTTGCGCCGGCTGAGAGCCGATGGGGGAGGGGCGGCATGAGCCCGGACTATGCCAAACTGAAGAAGTATCCGGCGCTCCTGCTGTTGATCGTCGTGTACCTGCTCGCCTGTATGGTTGTGGGTTACAATGTCTTGCGGGCCCGCGGCGGCGGTGAGGAGACGAAGAAAGTCGTCCTCCGCATCGCTCACTGGCAGTTGGAGCCGGGCATTCGGGACGCCGTGAACTGGCTGATAGAGGAGTACCGCAAGGAACACCCCAACGTGGAGGTCCGCCAGATACCGATCCCCGAGGAAGGCTACTTCCGGTGGGTCAACACCCAGCTCATCGGCGGGACCGCCCCTGACATGGTTGAATGTGGGATGGGCCCCACCCAGTTGTGGGAGAAGTTCTACGCCCGCTACTTCATGCCGCTCAACGAGTACGTCGACCAAACCAACCCGTATAACAAGGGCACCCGGTGGGAGGAGTTGCCCTGGCGGCTGACCTACTTCGACGAAATGGAGGGGGGCTACCAGGAAACACTTAAGAGCTACTTCCGCGTCCCTCTGTCCGCGTTTACTCAGAGGCTGTACTACAACAAGGAGATCATCGCCGAGGTCTGGCCGCCCGAGGAGAAGGGCTCGGAGTTCCCCAACACCTACGAGGGGTTCATCGACCTGTGCGAGGGACTGGAGAAGCTGGGGAGGGAGGACTTTGTGCCCATCGGCGGCTCCCAGTACAGCTTCGATCGGTTGGTGGACAGCTACCGGACCGCCATGACGGCGGGCTACCTGGGCGAGCTGGACACCAACTTCGACGGGGAGGTCAGTCGGTTGGAGTCGGCAGGGGCCCTCTACTCCGGCCGGATAAAGATGGAGGAGCCGGCCATTCGGGCCAACTTCGAGTTGCTGCGGGAAATATCGGATTACTCCCCGCCGGGTGCCACGTCCCTGGACCGCGACGAGGTGGCCTTCCTGTTCATGCAGGGCCACGCGGCCATGATACCCACCGGAAGCTGGGACTACCTGTACCTGGCCACGCAGGCGGAGTTCGAGGTCGGGGTGACCCCCTACCGGATGCCACTTCCGGCCAAGGACCACCCCCGTTACGGCCCCTACGTGGCCGGCCCGCAGACCGAGGCCGACACGCGAGGGGCGTTCCCGTTCGGCATCACGAAGGCCTCTCGGCATCCGGAGGTGGCCCTGGACTTCCTCCAATTCGCCTCTTCGGTACGCATCAACGAGGAGCTGAACCGGCGCATGTTCTGGCTGCCGGCGCTGGTGGGGGCCGAGCCGCGCAAGGAGCTGAAGCCCTTTGATCCCCAGGTGAAGGGCTACTCTGCGACCCTTGAGTTCCAGGCGCCCAACATGGACCTCGCCTACGATCAGCTTCTCCCCCTGTTTTTGTCCCGACAGAAGAGCTACGAAGATTTCGCCCAACAGTACATGGAGGCGTTCCGGAGGAACGTGCCCGAGGGGGTGGACGACCACATCCGGGGAATAGACCAGACGCTGGATCAGCAGATGAGGTTTGCCGCCCTTCGCCGGGCGGCCTTCAACGACGCCGCGGGGGCGCCTGAGGCCGTGACCGGAGATCCGGTAGGACAGTACAGGCGCATCCTGGAGGGCTACGGCGGGCAGGTCAACACCCGCGCCCACGAAGTGCGCACATGGGTGGAGAGCAAACGGCTGTATCGCCGACGCTGAAAGCAGGAGCAGGGCAGATGGCCCGCAAACGCATCGGATTCCGTCAGCTCAGCAGCTACTGGCCGCTCTACGTGCTGCTGTTGCCGTCCCTCCTGCTGATCGGCATGTTCATGTACTACCCGGCCTTCAGCGGAATCTACCACAGCTTCTTCCGCTGGAACGGGGACGAGCTGTCCACCTTCACGGGACTGAGGAACTACTCGAAGGCATTCACCGATCCCACGCTGGGCAGAGCGTTCATCATCGTGGGTATCCTGTTCGCGGCCAGCCTGTTCAAAATGATTCCTTCCATCGTGACGGCCGTGGTGATCCACCGCATCAGCAGCGACCGCATCCGCTACCTGTACCGGCTGCTGTTCGTCATTCCCATGGTCATCCCCTGGATGGTGGGGCTTCTGATCTGGAAGTTCTTCTACAACCCGGTGGTGGGTCTTCTGAACAGCTTCCTCGAGGCCACGCATCTGCTGAACCTGCTGGCGCAGATCAACGCGTGGTTCCTCGACGCCGGGGAGGTCACCATCTTCAAGGTGGGTCAGAACCCGGCCTGGCTGGGGGACCAGCGGCTGGTGCTTCCGGCACTGATATTCTGGGGGTTCCCCTGGATCGGCATCATCGGCGTGCTGATCTACCTTTCGGGACTGGAGAGGATACCCCGTTCGGTCTACGAATGCGCGGAGCTGGACGGGGTCGGCTGGTTCGGGAAGTTCCTCTACATCGAGCTGCCGCTGATCGCCACACAGGTGCGGATCAACCTGGTGCTGATGATCATAGGCGTTCTTAAAGGCTACGGGCTGATCCTCGTGCTTCTGGGCAACGCCGGAGGGCCCGGGGGAGCGGCCCTCGTGCCGGGGCTCTACATGTACCACAACGCCTTCATCCAGCGGAAGGCGGGATACGCCTGCGCGATCGGCATCCTGCTGTTCCTGGTCATTCTGGCGCTCACCGTCATCAACAACCGCTACGTTCGGGTGGAGAGATGAGCAAGGTCTCCGAAAACCCCCTCGCGCGCTGGCTGAAGCACGGATACCTGTGGGCCATGCTCGCACTGACTTTCCTGCCCTTCTACGTGATGCTGGTCATCAGCTTCAAGACCAACAAGCAGTTCTACACCAAGCCCTGGGTCCCTACGTTTCCACTGCACTGGGAGAATTGGCGCGTCGGCTGGGAGAACGTTGGGCTCTTTATTGCCAACTCCGTGTTCCTGGCCGTCACGGCAACGCTGATCAGCCTGGCGGTTGCCATCCTGGCGGCTTACGTGTTCGGCCGGTTCAAAGTGCCGTTCGGCGACGTCATCTGGTCGCTCGTGCTGGTGCTGATGCTGATGCCCGGCGTGGCCAACCTGATCCCCCTTTTCACCCTGATGAAGCGGCTCAACCTGCTGAACTCGCTTGTCGGGCTGGCGGTAGTGGGGGCGGCGGGGGGCCAGATTATCTGCCTTTACGTGCTGCGCAACTTCATCGAGGACATGCCGAAGGAATTCTTCGAGTGCGCCCGCATCGACGGGGCCTCTCACCTTCAGCAGATCATCCACGTGGTCATACCCCAGGCCGGGGGCATCATCTCCACGCTGGCCATCCTGCGGTTCGTGGCGGCGTGGAACAACTTCATCCTTCCCCTGGTCACGATCCGCGACCCGGAGATGCTGCCCCTCGCGGTGGGACTCTACAGGCTGCAGGGCGCCTACGTGAAGCAGTGGGGCCCCCTGATGGCGGCCTACTTCATCGCCGCCGTTCCGCTGGTCATCCTGTTCGCCTTCACCATGCGCTTTTTCATCCGCGGGATATCGGAGGGCGCGATCAAAGGCTGATCAACCGTTCGCTGCGAGCCCGGAGGACGACAACAACATGGCCGAAGTCAAGTTCGTGAACGTCTCGAAGGTCTACCCCGGCGGGGTGGAGGCCGTTAACGAAGTGGACCTGCGGGTGGAGGACGGCAGCCTGCTGGTGCTGGTCGGCCCCTCCGGCTGCGGGAAGTCCACCACCCTCCGCATGGTGGCCGGGCTGGAGGACATCACCGAGGGCCGGATATACATCGGCGGCGAACTGGTCAACGACGTACTGCCCAAGGAACGGGACATCGCCATGGTGTTCCAGAACTACGCCCTCTACCCCCACATGACCGTCTATAACAACATGGCGTTCGGCCTGAAGCTGCGCAAATACCAACGGGCGGAGATCGAGCAGCGGGTGCAGCGGGCGGCCGAGCTGCTGGAGATCACCGAGCTGCTCCAGCGGCGGCCCAGGGAACTCTCCGGCGGTCAGGCCCAGAGGGTCGCCGTCGGACGGGCCATCGTCCGCCAGCCGAAGGTCTTCCTCTTCGACGAGCCGCTCAGCAACCTGGACGCTAAACTACGCGTGCAGATGCGGGTCGAGATTGCGCGGCTTCACGAACGGCTCGGCGCCACCATGATCTACGTCACCCACGATCAGGTCGAGGCGATGACCCTCGGCACCAGGGTGGCGGTGATGAAAGGTGGATACATCCAGCAGGTGGCTTCCCCCGTTGAGCTGTATAACCGGCCGGCCAACCGGTTCGTCGGGGGCTTCATCGGCAGCCCACCGATGAACTTCATATCCGGGCGACTGGAGCCCGTTGACGGGCGGTTGCGCTTCGAGGGACCGCAGTTTTCGCTTCTGCCGACCGAAGCCATGGCCGAGGTCGTCCGGAGTCACGCGGGACGCTCCGTGGAGATGGGGATACGCCCGGAGGACATTCACGACAGCCGGTTCTTCACGGCGCAGGATGAGGAGAACCAGGAGATTCTCCCCGTCGAGGTGGTTGAGCCGCTGGGGGCCGAGACGCTGGTTTATCTGGGGGCCGGCGAGGGCCGGGAGAACATCGTGGCCAAGTTCGACTCCCGGAGCAACCCCCGGGTGGGGGAGGACGCCAGGGTAGCTTTCGACATGAAGAAAGCCCAGATCTTCGACGCCGAGAGCCAGGAGTGCCTGACTTACTCAATGGATTGAGCTACGCCGGTTGGAGGCCGCAGTGACGATCGAACTGGAGACCTCGCCGCTGCACTTCGAGAAGTTCGGGCGCACCTACCAGCTTCGCATCCGGACGGCCGAAGACCTCCGACAGGTGCCGGCACTCGACGACGCCCTGTGGATCGCCACCAGTGCGCCCATCAGCTCCTTGAACTGCGATTCGGAGTTCCTCGACTTCGTCGATACCGACGACAACCAGCGTATCCGCTGCAACGAGATACGGGAGGCCATCGTCTGGCTGCTTGACCGACTGGGGGATACCGGTCGCGTGGCCGATGGTTCGGACAGGGTTCCGCTGGAGGCGCTCAACCCGCAGCTTCCCGAAGCTTGCGAACTCAGGGACACCGCCCGGTACATCCTCGGCTTCCTCGACCGGGGCGACGCCGATTCCGTGGAGTTCGGTGACGTCGAGGAGTTCAGTCACAGTCTGGACACCCAGCCGATCAACGGCGACGGCGTCGTGCCACCCTCCGCCGCCGCCGAGGAAGACCTCCGGCAGTTCATTACCGACGTGCTCTCCTGCACCGAGGGCGCTCGGGACCGAACGGGCCGCGCGGGAATCACCCGGGAGGACCTGGACCGGTTTCTGGCGAGCGCGTCCGCTTACCTGGAGTGGCTGAGCCGGGCCGACCCCGGCTCGGAGGAGTGGGGGCACATTATGCCGCTGGGCGAGGATACGCCCGCGGCCTTCAGGGCGCTGCACGCGGTCCGGGACAAAGTGGAAGATTTCTTCGCCCGCTGCCGACTGGCCGATTTCGTCGGCCTGGCGCGGTTCATGCCCTCCCTGCCGGAAACGGAGGATCCGGCAGAGGAGGCGGACCGGACGCTGCGGGCGGCGCCGCTTGCGGAGCCTACGCCCGGGCGGCTGCTCCCGCTGGAGGGAAAGGTCAACCCGGCCTACCGTGAGGAACTCGAGCAGTTCCGCAACAAGGTTGTCGAGCCCGTTCTCGGCGAGAAGGAGGCCCTCTCGCCTGCCGATTGGGCGCGGATCAAGGAGTTCTTCAGCGGCCACGCGGAGTGGCTGGATTCCCGGCGGGGCGGCGGCGTGGCGGAGCTTCAGCGGGAGAAGCTGCGACGCTACGGGGAAGGCGACTTCGCCGAACGCGTGCGCGCTCTGCTGGAGGAAGACCAGCGGGTGGCCGAGTGGTTGTCCGCCGCCAGGGATTTGAGGAAGCTGCTGCTCTACCACCGGTATCTCCTGCCGCTGGTCAACAATTTCGTCAGCTTTCCGGACCTCTACGACCCGGAGCGGCGGGCGATGTTCGAGATGGGTTCGCTGGTCATCGACGGGCGTTGGTTCAACTTTGCCGTCAGGGTGGAGGACCGCGGCGAGCACGCTCGTGTCGCGCGCACCAGCCGGATCTACGTGATGTACGTGGAGCTGACCCGACCCGACCGGCCGGAGCCCCTGCTCGTTGCCGTGCCGGCCACTTCGGGAACGGCGGGCAACCTGTGCGCCGGCAAGCGGGGGGTGTTCTACGACACCGACGGCCGTCACTACGACGCACGGGTTGTGGAGATCATCGAGAACCCCATCAGCTTCAAGGAGGCCCTTCTGTCGCCTTTCGTACGCCTGGGCCGCTTCATCGTCGGCAAGATAGAGGCCATGTCCACCAGCGCCGAGAAGACGCTGGTCAGCCGGGTGGCCGAAATTCCGTCGGAGATCGGCGAGACGACGGCGGAACCCCGTGAGACCTCGCCGGAACCTGCGCGGTCCAGTTCGGCCTCGCGGAGGGACATCCTGGTGGGCGCCAGCTTCTCGATTGCCGCGCTCAGCTCCGCCTTTGCATTCATCACCAAGACCCTCGCCGGATTGGCCGCCTGGCAGATACTGACGGCGGTCCTCCTGGCCGCGGCGGCCGTTCTGGTGCCCACCGCGGTGATCGCGGGCATAAAGTTGCGCCGCCGCGATCTGAGCGCTATTTTGGAAGGATGCGGCTGGGCCATCAACGCCCGCATGCGGCTGAACCGACGGCAGCGAAAGCAGTTCACCCGCGGCCAGCCGTATCCGGCGGGGGCCACGGGCACCCCTCGACGCCGCTGGCTTCTGGTCGTTCTGCTGCTGGTGCTGGTGGCGTTCGGCGTCGCCGCCGCGATGAAAGCTTTTGCCGGATGGCGGGCTTCCGGCGCGGGGCCGCGGTCGGAGGAAGCCGCCGCCGAGCGACTCGCTGAGCCGCGGCGGACCTCCCCCGAGTGATCGGCTGACGCACAGGCCCTGCGAGCGCGGTACTCATAGTGGAGCAATGCCGTGCGGAACGAGAGGCGACTGCCACAAAGCCTGATGTTGATTATACTTGGGGCGGTTCTGGGGGTCTGCCTCGCCTCGATCTGCCGCGCGGAGGAGACCGACGAGCCCGGAGGGGTCGGCGGCGCTGAGGCGGCGGAGGCCTTCGCCCGGAGCGTCCTGCGGAACTATACGGAACTTACAACCTACCGGGACCGCTTCACCCTGACCAGGAGGTTCCTGGCCACCGACGAGTCCGGGAAGCCCCTCCGCGACAAGAGGGACAAGCACACCGGACGGCTGCTGGCCGCGAACCCGAACCGCTACGCCGTTCTCGTGGACGAGGGAATCGACCTGCGCTGTGACGGCCGGCACATCTGGGCGGACTACCCGCGATTGAACCAGTACATCCGATGGGAAATGGACAGCACCGACACCGTTCTGGCACGCTCCCAGGTAGCCCATCCCGCCGCAATGGTGGTGGCGGAGGCCGGGGTTGAAGAAGTCCTCTCGCACGCCGTGCTGAATTCGGTTGAGCCCGAGGAGCGGGACGGCGTCTCCGGCAAGCTTATTCGGGGCGCCATGCGGCCCGACTTCCTGCCTCTTCCGGTAACCCGGCCCGTGCCGTTCAGCGCCTGGGTCAGTGACTCCGACGGGCTGGTGCGGGAGGTGAGCTTGGACACGCGCGCCCTGATGAGGGAGATGATAGAGAAGACCCTGAGGCGGCCCGCCCGTGCGGGCGAGATCAAGGTGGTCGAGGCCGGGATCAACCTCCGGATAGAGGACGTGGTCCTGAACGAGGAAATACCGAAGGGGAAGTTCGTCTTTCAGCCGGACGCGAACGACAGAAAGGTGGACAGGTTCGGTGCGCAGGGTCCCCGGGCCGGCCGAAGACCGCAGGGCGGGTCCGGGGACTGAGTGTTGCCGGAGGCGGCTACGCGCCGGGTACGAACCGGCAGAGCGAGTCTTCATCATGGGAGGCGGAAAGATGCCGGATTGCATATTCTGCAAGATAATCGAGGGAGAAGTCCCGGCCGCGAAGTTGATCGAGACCGACAAAGTGGTCAGCTTTCTGGACATTCATCCGGTCAATCCCGGGCACGCCCTGGTCGTCCCGAAACGCCACGTGGCGAGCTTTCTGGACCTCCAGCAGGACGAGTTGCACACCACGATCTTCATTGCCAAGAGGGTGGCGGGCGCCGTGACCGAAGCCACCGACAGCCCCGCCTTCAACATCCTGCAGAACACCGGGGAGGCGGCCGGCCAGCTCATCGGTCACGTTCACGTGCACGTGATACCGCGAAAGCCCGACGACGGGTTCTCACTGGGCTGGCGACAGCTCGAATACGAAGAGGGACAGATGGAAGCGCTCCAGGCGCGAATCGAAGAACTGCTGTGAGGAAGATCTGCCATGCCCGAGGAATGCGACGTAGTCGTGGTCGGCGCCGGACCGGGTGGACTCGCCGCCGCACTCTACACCGGAAGGGCCCTGATGGACACCGTGCTTCTGGAGAAGACGGTGGTCGGGGGCCAGATACTGGAAGCCTACGAGGTGGACAACTACCCTGGTTTCCCCGAGGGTATCAGCGGCGGTGAACTGGCCCAGCGGATGTTGGATCACGCCCGGAAGTTCGACGTCCGGCTCGAACAGGCGGGCGCCGAGGACATCCGGCTCGACGGCCCCATCAAGCGGGTCACAACTGACGACGGGGAATACCTGGCTCCCATCGTGATCATCGCCTCCGGAGCCAGCCACCGCAAGCTTGGCGTGCCCGGAGAGAGCCGCCTGGCCGGCAAGGGGGTGAGTTACTGCGCCACCTGTGACGGGGCCTTCTTCCGGGACCAGCGACTGGTCGTCGTGGGGGGCGGCGACGCCGCCACCACCGAGGCGATGTTCCTCACTCGCTTCGCTTCGGACATCAAATTGGTCCACCGGCGGCAGGGCTTCCGCGCCCGAGCCAGCCACGTCGAAGAGGCCCGGGAGCACGAGAAGATAGAATTCGTGCTCGATACCGTTGTCACTGAGATCCTCGGCGAAGCCGAGGTGGAAGGTATTGAGGCGAGGAACGTGAAGACCGGCCAGAGCCGCCGAATCGACTGCGACGGCGTGTTTGTTTTCATCGGGCAGGAGCCGAACACGGAGTTCCTCCGCTCGGTCCTGCCGGAATTCGCCGGTGGCCTGATCCCCGTGGACTACAACATGGAGACAGAGGTGAAGGGGCTCTACGCGGCGGGTGACGTCCGAAAGGGCTCCTACCAGCAGTTGGGCACGGCCATGGGGGACGGCATCACCGCGGCCATGCACGCCGAGGAGCGCATAAAGGACCTCCGCGCCTGAACGTCCTTCCCGGGGCCGCCGGCCGCGGGCCAGGTCCGGGGAAGTCTATTCGTCCCCGCCCAAGAGGAGAGAGCGGTTCTCCGGGCGGTTCCACAGGTCGGTGCGCCGGAGGCGCAGGAACTCGTCTTTAACCGCCGAGCGGTCCAGTTCCGCGAAGATGAGCGTCTCCTCGTTCTCCGCAGCCCGGGCCAGGTCCCTCCCGTCCGGGCCGCAAATGGAGCTGACCATCATCTGCGGCGGCCGGGCGTCATTGGCGCTGACCACGAACATACCGTTCTCGGCCGCACGACTGCGCACCGCCCCTTCCAGCACCGGAACCTTCCAGGCGGCGCTGCGCGAGGCGTTGCTGAGGTGGAGGACCAGCTCGGCGCCCTTCAGGCGCAGAATACGCCAGTTCTCCGGGAAGCGCATGTCGAAGCATATCTGCAGGCCGACCGTCCACTCTCCGCAAGGAAAGACGGGCAGCCGCTCGCCCGCGTGGAAGTGCTCGGTGTCGTCGCCGAAGAGGTGCGTTTTCCCGTATTCGGCCAGCCCTTCTCCGGCGGGGGAGAGGAGGACCGCGGAGTTGAGCCAACGTTCGCTCCGGCGGCGCGTGGTGCCGAAGGCCAGCCACAGGCCGGCCGCGCTGGCGCTTTCCGCCAGGCGGGCTTCGGCCTCGACCAGCGCGTCGAAGTCCAGGTCGGCCGGCGGCGGGTAGCCGCTGAGCGCACACTCGGGGGTTACCAGAAGATCGGCGCCCCCATCTCGGGCCTCCTCGATCGCGGAGCAGATACGGTCGGCGTTGCGCGCGATGTCATCAGAGGTGCACATCTGGAGGGCGGCCGCCCTGAGCACCGGCTTCATGGCTGCTCCCCGCCGGCCGGTTCCGCCGGGAGTTCGGCCTCATCCCTTCGGGTCAGGATGATCTCTTCGTCCAGTGCGTCGGCGACGACGGTGCAGCCTTCCGGAAACTCTCCCTCCAGCATCTTCTCGGCCAATGGATTGTCCACCATGCGCTGTATGGTGCGTTGGAGGGGACGGGCCCCGTACGCGGGATCGTAGCCAACGCCGGCCAGCAGTCCGACGGCGGCCGGCGTGACTTCCAGTGAGATGTCCTTCTCCTCCAGGCGCTCGCGCAGGCGGTCGATCTGGATCTCGGTGATCCGTTCCATCAGTTCCTCGGAGAGGCCGTTGAAGATGATGATCTCGTCGATGCGGTTGAGGAACTCCGGACGGAACTGCTCACGGAGCGCCTGCATGACACGGCCGCGGACCTCGCTGCGTTCGGCCTCGCCCATCAGCTCGTGGATACATTCGCTGCCGACGTTGGAGGTCATCACGATGATGGTGTTCTTAAAGTCCACCGTGCGGCCCTTGCCGTCGGTCAGGCGGCCGTCGTCCAGCACCTGCAGAAGCGCGTTGAAGACATCTCGGTGGGCCTTCTCTATCTCGTCGAACAGAACGACGCTGTAGGGCCGGCGGCGGACAGCCTCGGTGAGCCGACCTCCCTCCTCATAGCCTACGTAGCCGGGCGGAGCACCTATTAGTCGGGCCACCGAGTGCTGCTCCATGAACTCGCTCATGTCCAGCCGGACCAGTGCGTCCTCGTCGTCGAACAGGAACTCGGCCAGCGCTTTGCACAACTCGGTCTTCCCCACACCGGTCGGGCCGAGGAAGATAAATGAGCCCAGCGGGCGGGTGGGGTCCTGCAGGCCTGCGCGTGCCCGCCTGACCGTGTGCGACACGGCCCGGATGGCCTCCTCCTGGCCGACCACGCGCTTCTCCAGTTCCTCCTCCATGTGGAGGAGCTTCTCCCGCTCGGTCTCCAGCATCTTCTGAACGGGGATGCCGGTCCAGTGGGAGACGATCTCGGCGATGTCCTCGCTGTCGACCTCTTCTTTCAGGAGCTGCTGTTCGCTCTG
Organism: uncultured candidatus Brocadiaceae bacterium; assembly: GCA_964510315.1. Classification (GTDB taxonomy): domain Bacteria; phylum Planctomycetota; class Brocadiia; order SM23-32; family SM23-32; genus CAZEAP01. Next base: position 35,519 of record CAZEAP010000011.1, on the reverse strand, counting down.
GACTTCCTCCAGTTTCTCCTGCTGCTGTTCCAGCTCGCTCTCCAGTTCGGGGATCTCGGCGTAGCGTATTTCGCTCACTTTCTGGAGTTCACCCTCGCGTTCGGCCGCCTGCTGCCGGAGATGAGCCTTTTCCAGTTGTTCGTTCAGCTCGCGGATGCGGCCGATCAGTTCCTTCTCCGTTTCCCACTGCGCCCGGAGGGCCTTCTCCTCTTCCTCCGCTTCGGCCAGCAGGCTCTTCACCCGTTCCGTCTGCTGCTGTGCCTGGTCTCCCTCCTCGTTCTTAAGACCCTCCAGCTCGATTTGCAGTTGGGTGATACGTCGCTGGACGCGGTCCAGTTCGGTGGGGACACTGTCGATTTCCATCCGCAGCCGGGAGGCGGCCTCGTCCATGAGATCGATGGCTTTGTCCGGCAGAAAGCGGTCGGTAATGTAGCGGTCGCTCAGCCGGGCGGCGGCGAGAAGGGCGCTGTCGGTGATGCGCACGCCGTGATGCACCTGGTAGCGCTCCTTCAGCCCGCGCAGAATGGCGACGGTTTCCTCGACGCTGGGCTCCTCGACCTTGACCGGCTGGAACCGTCGCTCCAGAGCCGCGTCGTTTTCGATGTACTTGCGGTATTCCTCCACCGTGGTCGCCCCGACACAGTGGAGTTCGCCGCGGGCCAGGGCGGGTTTCAGGAGGTTGGAGGCGTCCACCGCACCCTCGGCCGCCCCGGCGCCGACCACGGTGTGCAGCTCGTCGATGAACAGGATCACGTCGCCGGAGGATTCTATCTCCCGGAGCACCGCTTTGAGGCGGTCTTCGAATTCGCCGCGGTACTTGGTGCCGGCCACCAGAGCGCCCATGTCGAGGGCGAGCACTCGCCGGTTTTTCAGCGTCTCCGGCACGTCACCGTTGAGGATGCGCTGGGCGAGGCCCTCGACGATGGCGGTTTTGCCCACGCCGGCGTCTCCTGTGAGGACGGGGTTGTTCTTGGTCCGGCGGCCCAGCACCTGGACGACTTTGCGGATTTCCTGGTCGCGCCCGATGACGGGATCCAGTTTGTCGCGGCGGGCCATCTCGACCAGGTCGCGGGCGTAGCGTTCGAGGGCCTGGTATTTGTCCTCGGGACTTTCATCGGTGACCCGCTGCCCGCCGCGGACCTGTTCGAGGGCGACCAGCAGTCCTTCGCGGCTGACGCCCTGCTCCTGGAGAATCCTGCCGGCGGGCGACTGCGGGTTCTCCAGGAACGCCAGCAGCAGGTGTTCGGTGCTGACGTAGTCGTCCCTCAGGGCGGCGGCCTGACTTTCGGCCTCCTCCAGGGCTTCCCTGAGGTCCTCTCCGAGGTAGACCTGTCCCGCGCCGCCCTCCACCTGCGGCAGTTTCTCCAGCTCCTCCTGGACGGAACGGGTCACGGCTTCCAGATTAGCCCCCAGGCGCTGCAGCAGGGGACGTGCCACACCCCCCGATTGATTGAGCATGGACTGCAGCAGGTGCAGCGTTCCCAACTGCTGGTGATTCCGCCCGCGCGCGGTGGTCTGGGCGGCTTCCAGCGCCTCGCGGACCTTTACTGTGAAGCGATCAAGCTGCATTCGGCACAATGCCTCCCCGAGGGGTGGGCCGGCAGAGAAAGATGAGTTATTCCTTCACCTCGAAGTCGGCGTCTACGACTTCTTCTTCTTCCTCCTCCTCCTCTTCCTCTTCCGGTGCGGCGGAGGGTCTGGGGCCCGCCTGCTGGCCCTTGGAGTGCTGATACATGGCCTCCGCCAGTTTGTGGGAGGCGCTCTGGAGCTGCTGCATTTTGGCCTCGATGGCTTCCCTGTCGTCGCTGTCTTTCACCTCGCGCAGCTCCTCGAGGGCCTGCTCCACGCTCTGGCGGTCACCCTCGTTGAGTTCATCGCCATGTTCCTCGAGGGTACTCTCGGTGGTGTAGATCAGTTGGTCGGCCATGTTGCGGGCTTCCACAAGCTCGCGGCGGCTGCGGTCCTCTTCGGCGTGCTCTTCGGCCTCTTCCCGCATGTCCTCGACCTCGTCCTCGGTCAGGCCGGAGGAGCTTTTTATTTCGATCTCCTGTTCTTTGCCGGTGCCCAGGTCGCGGGCCTTGACGTTGAGGATACCGTTGGCGTCGATGTCAAAGCTGACCTCGATCTGGGGCACGCCCCGAGGAGCCGGGGGAATGCCGGTGAGCTGGAACCGGCCGAGCGTGCGGTTGTCGGCCGCCATGGGTCGTTCGCCCTGGAGCACGTGAATCTCGACGCTCGTCTGGTTGTCGGCTGCCGTGCTGAAGACCTCCTTCTTCCCGGTGGGGATGGAGGAGTTCCTCTCGATCAGGGTGGTCATGACGCCGCCCAGGGTTTCGATGCCCAGCGACAGCGGGGTGACGTCCACCAGCACCACGTCCTCGACCTCTCCGGCGAGCACGCCGGCCTGGATGGCCGCTCCGATGGCCACGACTTCGTCGGGATTGACGCCCTTGTGGGGGTCTCTGCCGAAGATGTCCTTGACGATTTCCTGCACCTTGGGGATGCGCGTGGACCCACCGACCAGGATGACTTCGTCGACATCGTCGGCCGTCAGGTTGGCATCTTCCAGGCACTTGCGGCAGGGCCCCTTGAGCTTCTCGAACTCGGGCGCGCACAACTCCTCGAAGGTGGCCCGGTTGATCGTCATGTGCAGGTGCTTCGGACCGCTGCTGTCGGCGGTGATGAAGGGCAGGTTGATGTCGGCCTGGGGGGAACTGGACAGGTCGCACTTGGCTTCCTCGGCGGCTTCTTTCAGGCGCTGGAGGGCCATCTCGTCCTCCCGCAGATCGATGCCCTGTTCCTTTTTGAACTCGTCGGCGATGTGGTTGATCAGGTACTCGTCCAGGTTGTCGCCGCCCAGGTGGGTGTCTCCGTTGGTGGCCTTCACCTCGAAGACCCCCTCGCCGACCTCCAGAATGGAGATGTCGAAGGTTCCTCCGCCGAAGTCGAAGACGGCGATCCTCTGGTCCTCGCCTTTCTCCAGCCCGTAAGCCAGGGACGCTGCGGTGGGCTCGTTGATGATCCGTTCCACCTGGAGGCCGGCGATGGTGCCGGCGTCCTTGGTTGCCTGACGCTGGCTGTCGTTGAAGTACGCGGGAACAGTGATGACGGCCTTTTCCACTTCTTCGTCAAGGTAGTCCTCGGCGGCTTCCTTGAGGGCACGGAGGATCATGGCCGACAGCTCCGGCGGCGTCCATTCCTTGCCACCGGCCTGGACCTTCACCAACTCGTTCGGCCCCCCCGTTATCTCGTAGGGGACCATCTTTTCTTCCGCGGTGACCTCGTTGTGCCGGCGGCCCATGAACCGCTTAATGCTGAAGACCGTGTTCCGGGGATTGGTTACGGCCTGCCGCTTCGCCTTGGTGCCGACCAGCCGCTCACCTTCCTCGCTAAAGGCCACCACCGAGGGGGTGATGCGCGCGCCGTCCTTGTTGTGTACGACGGTGGGGCTGCCCCCTTCCATTACGGCCACCACGGAATTGGTCGTCCCCAGGTCTATCCCGATTATCTTCTCTCTGGCCATTCTCCTCGGCCTCCCTTTCGTCTCGCTCTTTCTGAAAAGTATATACTCGTTGTTTAGGCAGAAATCACTAACGTACAGGCAAATGCGATACCAACGACGCCGTGCTCCACATAAAATCCTCCTGAGCAAGGCGTTAGCAAGCCTCGTCGTCGCGCGCTGGAGCGTTTCTCATCGCCGGTCCGCCATAGCGCCGAATCTTTCTGCCATATTGGCAGACGGGGACGGGAGGCAAGCCTGAGTCTGCCAATTGCGCAAAGGCCGTCACCGCGCACCCGTAGTGCTCGAACCGTCCCCCTCCAGCAGGCTCAGCGCCCTTTGGAGATTGCGCCGGTCGGCTTCGACCGATTCCCAGGGCGTCTCCAGGATCAGCGGCAGTCCCGACACGGCGGGATGGTTCAGCAGCCGGCCCAACCCCTCCTCGCCGATGGTGCCCCGGCCGATGTGCTCGTGGCGGTCCCGGCGGCCGCCCGGCGGATCGCGGGAGTCGTTGACGTGCAGAAGGCACACCCGCTCCAGGCCGACGCAATCTGCGATGTCCCACACCAGTTCCTTGACGCCTGCCTCCCGGCGCAGGTCGTAGCCGGCGCCGAAGGCGTGGCAGGAGTCCAGGGCGATGCCGACGCCGTTGGTGGAAGAGGCCGCCAGATTGCCGACGAGGTCGCCCAGGGCCCCCATGTCGCCGCCCGGGCCGTGGCGGGAGGCGGTGTTCTCCAGCAGGATCGGCGGCGGGTCCGCGGCGCGGCCGAGGGCCTCGGCGATGGTTTCGGAAGCCCTCCGCACCCCCCACGCCCGGGGTTTTCCCTTGTGGCTGCCGGGGTGAAGCACGTAATAGTCCGCGCCCAGCTCGCTCGAGAGGTCCAGCTCCCGGGCCAGGCGGTCCACGCTGCGCTCGCTCACCTTCTCGTCGAGCGAGCAGGGGTTTATCAGGTAGCAGGAGTGGACGAAAAGGGGGCGGAGATCGGCTTCGCAGCGCCGCTCTCTGAACTCGGCCGCCTCTTCCGGCTCCCGAGGCGGGAAATGCCAGGCACGGGGGTTGCCGCAGAATATCTGGAAGGCCGTGCAACCCCTTTCCACCGCCCTCTCCACGGAGGCGGGGAGGCCCCCGGCGACGGAGACGTGAAGTCCCGCGCGCGGTGGATGGCCGGCAGTGCGAGGGCAGGGGAGGCCGTGGGGGTCCTCCGACGAGGGCGAGTCATTCATAGTCCAGCAGTTCGGACGTGCGGTCCAGGTAGGTGCGGTTTCCGCTGAGTATCTGGTCGCATCTTAGCTTGACCCTGGGGAGGTATTCGTCGAAGTAGCCTTCAGCCAGCGCCTTTTTGTGCTCCGAGCGCCCGGCGGGCTCCAGCAGGAGGTATCCGTTGTAGATGGTGGTTGCCGCCTCGACGAGGCCGCCGGCGTGGAGGTCCCTGAAATCGTCTTCCTGCTCCCGGGTGTATTCTATTGCTTCGGCCAGCCGGCGGCGTGCGTCCGCCAGCGCCTCCAGCATGCCGGGGTCGCCACCGGCCTCGGCCAGTTGCTCGTGCAGCTCGGCACACCTTTCCTCCAGGGTGCCCCTCATGACGTAGCCGATGGCGGCGTTGTGCTGGATCTGGGTAGTTCCCTCGTAGATGGTGGTGATGCGAGCGTCGCGGTAGAGCCGCTCCACCTCGTAGTCCCGCATGTACCCGCTGCCGGCGAGCACCTGGAGGGCGTCGTAGGTGACTTCATTGCACATTTCGGTGGCGTAATACTTCGCGATGGGGGTCAGGGAGCGGGCCAGTTGAGTCCAGTAGCGCCGCTGCCCGGCCAGCTCCTCCCCTCCGGGCAGTTCTTCCAGTTCCCCGCTGGAGCGGAGGTGGTCGATGTTGTCGGCCATGTCGACGGCGACGGCGGTCTGGTAGGTGAGCAGTCGGGAGGTTTCCACCTTCATGTGCATCTCGCCCAGCATGCGGCGCACCGCCGGGAACTGCCGGATGGGCCGGCCGAATTGCTCCCGCTCCGCCGCGTAGTCGAGTGCCTCACTGAGGGCGGCCTGCGCGATGCCCACGCCCTGGGCGGCGATGGCCAGTCGGGCGCCGTTCATCAGCGACATCACGTAGGTGCTGAGGCCGCGCTTGCGACGGCCGATCAGCAGGGCGGGGGCGCTCACGAACTGCAGCTCGCAGGTGGGGGAACCGTGGATGCCCAGCTTCTCCTCGATCCGCCGCACCCTTACTTCCGTGCCCGACTCGCAGAGAAACAGGGAGAGCCCACGGGCGCCCTTGGTTTCGGGTTCGCTGCGGGCCAGCACCAGCAGCACCTCGGCGCAGCCGTTGGTGATGAACCGCTTGACTCCGTTGAGGCGCCATGGGCCGTCGTCGGAGTCCTTCGTGGCCCGCACCTGCACGTTGGTCAGGTCGCTGCCCGCGTCCGGCTCGGTCAGGGCCATCGCGCCGGTCACCTCGCCGCTGCTGAAGCGGGGGAGGTAGGCCTCCTTCACCTCCTCCTCGCTGAAGTTGTTGATGGTCTCGGCGATGTCCTGGAGGCCGAACAGGTTCATGAGGCTGGCGTCGGCCCGGCTGACCAGTTCGATGGCGATGGTGTAGATGAGCACCGGCATGTTGAGGCCCCCGTAACGGCGGGGGAGGGTAAAGCCCATCAGGTCGGCTTTGCGGAGCTGCTCCAGCGCTTCACGCGTGCCCCGGGCGTAAGTGACCTCCCCGTCGCTCAGGTGAGGGCCTTCCTCGTCCACCTCTTCGGCGCGGGGGGCGATGAACTCGGCGGACAGCTCCCCGACCATCTCCAGGACCCGCCGGTAGTTGTCGAGGGCGTCCGCGTAATCGGCCGGGGCGTACCCGAAGCTGTCCGCTTCGGCGTAGTTCCGCTCCTGGAGCCTCACCAACCGGCGGAGGTCGGTGTGGTCGAGAAAATCAACGATGTCTTCGTTGTCGGTGAAGAAATTGGGCATGTTCAGTTCCGCTTTCTCACCTGGCGTGTTCCTTGTAGGCGTCGATTAGAATTGGGATGACTTCGTTCAGGTCCCCCACGATGCCGTAGTGGGCAACGTCGAATATGGGCGCGTCGGGGTCGGTGTTGATGGCCACGATTTCGCTGGATTCCTGCATGCCGGCCCGGTGCTGGACCGCTCCGCTGATTCCGCAGGCCACGTAGAGCTTCGGCCGGACGGTGGTGCCGGTCTGGCCGACCTGGTGCTCTTTGCCGATGAAGCCGGCGTCCACGGCGGCCCGGGAGGCGCCTACCTGACCGCCCAGCGTATCGGCCAGCCGTCGGATCAGCTCGAAGTTCTCCTCGCTGCCCACCCCGGCCCCGCCGCTGACGATGACGTTGGCTTTCTTCAGGTCCACGGTCCGCTCCGCCCGGAATTCCTCCAGCACCTCGACGGCGAGCAGGGCTTCATCGGGAGAGCCGTCGAACCGGGTCAGGCGGCCTTCCCGATCCGGATCGGGGGCGCCCATCTTCATCACGCCCTCCCGGACGGTGGCCATCTGGGGCCTGGTCTCCGGGTTGACGATGGTGGCGATGATGTTGCCCCCGAAGGCGGGCCGTATCTGGTAGAGAAGCCGGGGATACTCCTTGCCCTTCACCAGGTCCTTGTGGGGTCCGATCTTCAGGTCGGTGCAGTCGGCCGTGAGGCCGACCTTCAGGATGGAGGCGACGCGAGGGGCCAGGTCGCGGCCGGTCGTAGTGGCCCCGAAAAGCACCACGGCCGGCTCGTTGGCGCGTATCATCTTCGAGAGCATGTCCGCGTAAGGGAGCGTGCGATAGTTGCCGAGTTCGGGGTGTTCCGCGACCACCACCTCGTCGGCGCCGTGCGCGAAGAGGTCTTCCGCCAGATGGGAGACGGAGTCGCCGAGAAGAAACGCGCCGACCTCGCCGCCCAGCTCGGCGGCCAGTTCACGTGCCTTGTGGGTCAGCTCCAGGCTGACCTCGGCGACGGCTCCCTCGACCGTCTCGGCGTAGACGCAGACGTCGGTCGGCTCATCGCTCATCTATCCGCTACTCCCTGAACTTCGCTGGCAGGTTCGTGGTCATTCCAGTATGTGCTCTTCGCGCAACTCGTCGACGAGGGCGCTGAGGCCTTCGGCCGTGGGTTCGATCCGTTTGTGTTGGGTGGACTGGAGGCGGACCGAGTCGATCTTTTTGACCCGTGTGGCCGACCCGCTGGTGCCGCAGGCGGCCTCGTCCGCCCCGATATCCTCCACGTCCCACTGTTCGATCAGCAGGTTGCGTTCCCTCAGGGACTCCAGTTCCGCCGGCTCGGGGTCTTCCTCGAACTCGATGGGCGCGCGGGCCTTCTTGTATTTCATCAGTCGCTTCGCCGACGGCGGACGCGGCTCGTTGGCTTCGTCGGTGACCGTCAGGAGTGCGGGCATCGGCCCGCGGACTATCTCGTGGCCGTCCTGGAAGGCCCGTTTCACCTCCACGCTCTCCAGGCTGATGTCGCGCAGCTCCTCCACGTAAGTGAACTGGAGCAATCCGAGCTTCTCGGCGAGCTGGGGGCCGGTCTGGGCGGTATCCCCGTCGATGGCCTGCCTCCCGCAGAGCACCAGGTCGGGCTCCCCGATGGTCTGTACCGCACATTTGAGTGCGTAGGAGGTGGCGAGGGTGTCGGCTGCTGCGAAGCGGCGATCGGTCACCAGCACGGCCCGGTCGGCTCCCCGGTAGAGGCATTCGCGCAGGGCGTCCGACGCCTGGGGCGGCCCCATGCTGAGTGCGGTCACGTGCGCCCCGTACTCCTCCTTTACCTGCAGCGCCAGCTCCAGGGCGTTGAGGTCTTCCGGGTTCACGATGGCGGGGAGGGCGGCGCGGTTGACGGTCCCGTCCTCCTTCATCGCTTCGCCCGACAGGTTCTCGGTGTCGGGCACCTGCTTGACGCAAACGACTATCTGGTAGGCCACCGTGGCGGTTTCCTCAAGGATTCACAGCGGTAAGCCGCCGGAAGCAGAAGCGCGCCGTACGGCCGGAATGGCGCCCGAAACCGGCGGGCAACAAAGCAATGGATTGTAGTTAAGGCGGCCCTCGAAGTGCAAGTGTCCGGCCGTTTTCGCGCCGGCCGCCGGCTCTGCCGCCCGTCGGAGCGGCCCAATACTCCCGCTTCGGTTGCGGCCCGCGGCAGAACCTGTAGAGTTGTGCCTCCGCCGGCCTCAACGTTTACCACGGGAGCAAGTACATGAGCGAAAGTTACCGTGCCGAAGACTGGGATAGCTACCGGATGGACTACCGCGAGCCGTACCGGGAGCTGGAGCCCCCGGCGAGGGAAGCGGAGGTCGTGGATGAGGTGCTGCGCGAGCTGGTGGACGCGGAAATCCTCCCGCACGCCGATTACGACCAGGAGAAGTTGACGGCCCACCGCCGGGCCGTCCGGGAACTTTTCGAGGTGCCGTGGACGGCCATAACTCCGAGGATGGAACGCCTGATCTACGCCGTCAACGCGGTGAGCCGGCCGGCGAACATGATCGCTGCCGGGATATTCTGCGGGTTCACCTTCATCTGCAACGCCGGTGCGGCCGTCGGGCCCGGAGCATGCTACACCGCTGAGAACCTGGTGGGAGTGGAAATCCGTGAGGAGGAGGCCGACCGGGCGGAGCGCAACGTCCGCCGCATCGATCCAACCGGCGTCGCCCGCATCGTGGCCGACGACGCCGTCTCCTTCGTGGCGGAATTCGGGGAGCCGATAGACCTGCTTTACCTGGATGCGGACGGCGCGGGCGGCCGGGGGAAGGCGATCTACCTGGATATCCTGGAGGCCGCCTGGGAGCGGATCCCTCCGGACGGAATCGTGCTCGCGCACAACAGCGTGAACTCCGCCGAGAAACTCGAAGACTACCTGGCGTTCGTCCGCGATTCGGGGGCATTGCGGGCGAGCCTGAACGCCGTGATCGACCCGGAGGGGCTGGAGGTGTCGGTCAAGTGACTATGCGCGTCAAGACAAGTAGCTTTTGAGTCATCCCCGGTTTTGGGGAGCATTTCTCCGGCCGGTCGCAAAAAGACCCCCTCAGAGCCGGACCGGGATGGCCGTATGCCGTCAGCGTCCATGCCGCCCCTTCACGGCGGCGTTTCTTTCTTGCGCTCCCTGAGTCCCGGGGCTGCCGCCCAGGATATCTTTCTGAGCGAGCGCACCTTTCAGCGAGCGAAGAATCTCTTCGTTCGGTTCAACGCACCTGGCCCGTCTGCTGGCACGGTTTGCGGGCAACGGTTCCGGGAATGCGCCGGCCCCGCAGGGGCCATGTGATGGAGGCCGGGGCTTTAGCCCCGGTTGCCGGCGCATGTAAGCTAATTGTGCGCCCCGGAGGGGCGCGGTCGGGTCAGCGCCGCAGGTCGCGCTCAACGAATGCGATGCCGCGGCGTGAGAGCGCGTCGTTGCTCTCCTGTTGCGAACATGATGTGATACAGCAGGTTGGTCAGGCTTTTGCGCATCGCATGCCTCACCGCGCCCCTCCGGGGCGCAATTGGGTTTTTGCCGTGAAGCACCAGGGCTGAAGCCCTGGCCTTCATGACCGCGCCGCTCCGCGGCGCAACGGCGGGGACGCCGGACCTACCCGATGAGGGGAAGCATCCCCGCGAGGTAGCGTTTGGCAACTGGAACGCATTTACCTCAAACTGCTTAACCCCGTCGCCGGTGGGCTCTGGATGGAGCTGGGACGCCGACGCCCCCCCGACGGCGCATAAGCTTCCAGGGACGCCCTGTTTCTCAGCCGGGCCCGGGCACGCAGCCAGTTTGGTCGGGACAAACTGGGGATGACTCAGAAGTAGCTTTCGGTTCCCGGCACGCAATACGGTCGTGTGCTTGTCTTCTCGGTCTGACGCCCCCGTATGCGTTTAGCGTGACAGCCCTGCCCGCGAGCGGCGCATTTGCAGCAGACCGGCGGTTTGGGAACTCCGGCGCCTACGCCCGGAACAGGCGTCCCATGTTCCTGCCCAGCAGCAGGCCCGCCGCCACCAGGGACACGCCCAGGAACACCATGGCCCACACGCCGAGCGCGCTTGCGATGTAGGGGCCGTCCTCGATGCGCTGGATCAACGTGTAGATGGCCTTCGTGATGGGGTAGAACTGCTCCTGCATGGCCAGTATCAGGCTGTCGCTCACCTCCAACATGGCGAAGGAGAAGACCAGTATCCCGCCGGCCACCAGGTTGGCGCTCAGCAGGGGAGCGGTCACCCGGAGCATCGCCTTCAGGGGCGGCGAGCCCAGGTTGACGGCGGCCTCCTCGAGCCGGACGCTCACCTGCTGGAAGCCCGCGTAGGCCGCCCGCACCATGTAGGGCAGCCGCCGCACGGCGTAGGCCACCACGAGCAGGGCCATGGGGTTGTCCCGGGGATCCAGCGCATTCCGGCAGATCACCAGCCAGCGCAGGAGCGGATTTCCCACCGTCTCCGGGGGCACGCTGGAGAAGGCGGCCACGTAGCCGAAGGCCAGCACCAGGCCCGGTATGGCCAACGGCAGCATCACCAGGGCGTCCAGGACCTGCGAGCCCCGGAAGGCGTGCCGCACCAGCAGGTAGGCGATGATTACCCCCAGCCCCAGGTCCAGCAGTGTGCTCAGACCGCTGTAGAAGATGCTGTTGCGGATGCTGGAGAGGGTGAGCTGGTGCCCGAGGGCGGCCTCGAAGTGCCCCAGCGTGTAGCTTCCCGGCAGGACGGTCATGAACCACTTGTCCTTCAGCGCGGTCAGCACTACGGCGGCGTGCGGCACGCAGGCCAGCGCCACCACGCCCAGCACAAAGCCCACGATGAGGACCGAACCCAACCGCCCGGCTTTCTTCTCCTGGCCCTGCGTCGGACCCCGGGTGAGCGACTGGTAGGCGCGCAGCCCAAACAGCCGCTTCGCGCCGAGGAAGATCAGGAGCGTCAGCGCCAGCACCCCGACCACCAGGGCATAACCCTGGGGGTTGTTGGAGAGGTCGATGACCTGGTTGAAAATCTGCACCGGCACCACCCGCGTGTAGCCAAACACCAGCGGCGTGCCCAGGTCGGTGAAGGCCCATATGAAAACAATCACCGAGCCGGCGAACAGCCCGGGCATCATCAGCGGAAGCGTGATGCGCCGGAACAGGCGCCCTCCGCTGGAGCCGAGGTTGACGGCGGCTTCCTCCAGGGCCGGATCGACGTTGGCCAGGGCGGCTGCGAAGTTCAGATACATGATCGGGTAGAGGTGCAGCACCTCCATGATGACCACTCCCCAGAAACGTGCCCCGCCCAGCCAGTCAATGGGGCTTTGAACGAGTCCCCAGCGGATCAGCAGGAGATTCAGCGAGCCGAAACGGGCCAGCACCTGGCGCATCCCGATCGCCCCCACGAAGGGCGGCATGATCATGGGCAGCAGGAGCAGGCCGGTCAGCAGCCCCTTCGCCGGGAAGCTGTATCGAACCATCAGCAGGGAAAGGGGCAGCGCGATCGCTCCGGTCAGCACCGTCACGATGGCGCCGAGGGCCAGGCTGTTCAGGATGGACTGCCGCGTGAGGGTGTCGGTGTAGAAATACTTGAAGAACCGCAGGGTGAAGTGCCCGCTGTCGAAAAGCAGTCTCTCGATGGTGCGGGGGAAGGCCGCCTCCAGCAAGCGGCGATTTATCCGGATCACCTCGCCCGGGGTGCGTTCTTCCCGCTCCTGTTGCAGCTCTGCCTTTACGTCCGTCGGAATCCGCACACCGGCAAAAGCCGCCGGGTCATAGAGGAGCTTCTCCTTGAGGACGGCGTTGAGGGCCTCCATCAGACGAGCCCTCTCCACCTCGGTCGGGTCCCGGCCCTTCGCTACCTCGCGGAGCAGGTCGCGGGTCTCCCGGGAGAGGGGAGCCCGTATCTTCGGCGCCGGTCCGACGTCCTTCCGGATCAGCTTCCGGGCGAAAGCCGGCCAGTCCCGCACGTCGCCGCTTTTGAGCAGCAGCGTTCCGTCGAAGAAAGCTCCCCGGCAGGAGTAGGCGAGGGGATAGAAGAGGAATAGTCCAAGGAAGGCCAGGATGACGATCAGGAGGATGACGGCCGTTCTATTCATGGCGTTCCCCCGAAAGTCCCGCCGGCAGCACCACGGCGTCTTCGGGCCGGAAGTGCAGCGATACGTCTTCGCCCGCCGAAGGAGGCGTGGCGGCGGGATTCGACTGGACCACCAGCAGCTCCCTCTCCTCGGCGGAAAGCACCAGCTGCTCCACCTCCCCCAGGTAGACGTTGTCCCGCAGGGATGCCGCGATGTTGTTCACGGGGCCGCTCCCCATTTTCAGGCACTCCGGCCGGATCATGCAGACCACCTCTGCTCCCGACTGATCCGGAGCGTGAGGGCTGAGACCGGCTCTCAGGTTCCCCAGTTCGGTCCGGACTACGGCCGTCTCGCCCTCGATGTTCTGCAGGACTCCCTCGATCATGTTGGCCTCGCCCACGAACTCGGCCACGAAGCGATTGAGCGGCCGGCGGTAGATGCTCCGGGGGTCGCCGACCTGCTGCACCTTGCCCATGCTCATGACCGCCAGTCGCTGGGCCATCGAGAGGGCCTCTTTCTGGTCGTGGGTGACGTAGATCATGGTGATGCCGGTCTGGGTGTGTATGCGCCGTATCTCGTCGCGCATCTGCAGGCGGAGGCGGGCGTCGAGGTTCGAGAGGGGCTCGTCCAGCAGCACGACGTCGGGTTCGATGACCAGGGCGCGGGCAAGGGCAACCCTCTGCTGCTGGCCTCCGGAAAGCTGGTTGGGCATGCGGTCGGTAAGTTCGGACATGCGGACCGTCCGGAGCGCCTTCTCCACCCTGTCTGCGCGCTCCGAGCGGCTCACCTTCCGCTCGCGCAGGCCGTAGGCCACGTTCTCGGCGACGGTCATGTGGGGCCAGAGGGCGTAGTTCTGGAACACCATCCCGGTGTTGCGTTTATGGGCGGGGACGGGATCGATCGGCCTGTCGTCGAAGAATATTGCGCCCTCGTCGGGTTCGAGGAAACCGGCGATGGTCCTGAGGATGGTGGTTTTGCCGCACCCGGACGGGCCGAGCAGGAAGAATAGCTCGCCTTTGTTCACCTCGAAGCAAACCTTCTCGACGGCGGGCGTCTCGCCGTAATGCTTGGTGACTTCGCGCAGGGTGACTCCGACCATCAGTGCTCCTCCGCCAGACGGACGTAGAGGTTACTGGCCTGCCCGGACCAGCCGGCGATCTTCTCGGCGCGGAAGTAGGGGTCGTCCCATTTCGTCTCCGCCAGCCTGAGAAGTTCCTCCTCGGAGACGGGCGGACTCAGCAGTTTCCGCCGTCCCGGATGGCCCTCCGGCAGGCTGCGCAGGACTTGCCAGGCTTTGGCCAGTTCAGGGTGAGGGTCGATGATCCGCGCCCCGATCAGGTCGTTCAGGATGCGCCAGCGGACGTTCTTCTTCTCCGAATCGAACTCCACACCGCCCTCGAATTCAAAGGGATCGAACGTAACCACGGCGTTCCCGGGGTACCTGGCGGCGAGGCCCGGGATGAGGGGCAGGCGGTAGAGCTGGTGTCGCCGCGGCCCGTCGGGCGCCCCGGCCCGCAGAATCCACAGCTTCTGGCCGCGCTCGGAGAGCACGAATTCGACGAAGGACTCCGCCAGTTCCACGTGAGGGGCTCCTTTAAGCACCCCGATTCCGTCCGGGTTGACCACGGTCAACCGCTCGGGAAGCCGGAAGGCCAGCCGATCACCGCCGGCCTGCGCCACGGCCCGAAGGGCGTAGGTGTCGATGGCCATCCCGCAGGCGGCCTCGCCGGCCGAGACCTCCCGCGGCACGTCGCTGGCCTGGCGGCTGAAGGCGCGGCAGTTGGCCCCGATCCGCATGACGGTCTCCCAGCCCTTCTCCCAGCCGTATGCCTGCAGGATGATCTCGTAGACCATGTGCATGCTGCCGCTCTTCCGGGGGTCGGCGGAGCTGATCCAGGTGAAATAACCGGGCCGTCCCAGGTCGGCCCATGCCTCCGGCTCGGGCATCTCCAGGAATTCCAGCACCGGTTTGTTGTAGAGCAGGCCGAATCCCGCCAGGCATGCCCCGAACCACTCCTGGTCTTTGTCGTAAATCTCCATGCCCGCGTAGGTGCGGGGGATGGGTTCGAGGACATCCTCCGGGATGCTGCACCTGTGCAGCAGGCCTTTCCCGGCCAGGTGCAGGTAGGGGTCCACTCCACCCCCGAAGAACAGGTCGATGCCAATCCCTCCCGGCGTCTGCTCGAACTGGTCGTCCACGTAGCGGATGGCCTGAAGCGTGCCGCCCACGTCCAGCCACTCGAATTCGACGGTGAAGCCTTCGTTCTCGGCCGTCCAGTCGGAGAACGCCCAGCCGAACTCCCGGCGTATGCTCTCGGCGTGAGGCGAGACGATGACAAGTTTTTTGCTCGGCAGACCCCGCTCTTTTCCGGGCACTTGCTCCTGGTCCCGCTTCAACGCGAAGGGCAGGGCGAGCACCAGCAGGAGCGCCACGACGACCGCTGCACGCCGCAACGGCAGTTTAGCAAGTAGAGCGGACATTTTCGGAAGCTCTCGGTAAGACCACTGCACCGATTTCGAGAACGGGTAATTTAGCAGATTCCGGCTCCCCGGGAAAGTCGACAGGCCTCAATCGGCCCGTCGTTGCTCTTGACGGCGTTTCCTCCAGCGGGTACCGTATGCGGCGTTCGCCCTAAGCTCCTCAGCAGCAGGGAGTTCTGCGATGGAACGCCTGAAGGCCAGGGTCCGCTACGCTCTGCTGGCCGCCCTCGACCTTGCGGAGCATTACGAAGCGGAAAGCCGGGTGAAGCTGCAGGAGATTGCCGCCCGCACGGGCGTTCCCCGCCAGTTCCTGGCCCACATCATGGTTGACCTGAAGGAGGGGGCGCTGGTCCGGAGCACCCGCGGCTCCAAGGGCGGCTACCGCCTGACGCGGCCGCCCGACCGCATCACCGCCGCCCAGGTCGTGGCCGCCGTGGAGCCGGAGGAGGAGCCGGACTCCGGCTCCGGAGGCTACGATGCCGCTGTCAACCGCCTGTGGCGGCAGGCCCAGGAGGCGCGGCGCGCCCGCCTGGCTCGTATTACAATGGCCGACCTGCTGGAAGAGGTCTCCGAGTAGCCGACGGCTCCGTGCCCGCCGCTATTGGAAGTAACTGAGCAGTTCCCCCTCCGCTTCCCACATCTCCTCGAACATCTCCCTTATCTCGTGGAGGGGGACTGTGGAAGCGGTCAGGGGGTCGAGCGCCACCGCGTGGTAGGCCGCTTCCCGGTCCCGTTCCAGGAAAGCGCGGACGGCCAGTTCCTGCACGGCGATGTTGCTGCGGTTGATCGCCGCGCACTGGGGAGGCAGCTCTCCCACCGGTTCGGGCCGCAGGCCGTCCGCGTCCACGCTGCAGGGGACCTCCACGCAGCAGCCTTCCGGCAGGTTGGTGATCAGCCTCTTATTGATGACGTTTCCGTTGAAGCGGAAAGGGGTGTCGGTGGTCCATGCCTCAATGATCGCCGATGCGTACTCGTGGGAGCGTTTCAGCGGGGGGACCTCCGCGTCGGCGTCCAGCTCCGCGCCGGTGTCCTTCATCCAGGCGCGCCGCCTGCGGGGCTCGTCGGGCACGTGGCGGGACTCGAGGTCGAATCGCTCCCGCAGTTCAGGGCTGCGCCGGAAGTAGGGAAGGTACTCGGAGTTGTGGTGGCTGCTTTCGGTCACGAAATAGCCGAAGTGCTTCAGCATCTCGAATCGCACAGGGTCCCGGTCGTAGGTCTCCGGGTCTTCCGCGGCAGCGCGGATGCGGGGATAGAGGTCTTCCCCGTCGCGGGTGTAGCGGAGGACCCAGCTCTGGTGGTTGATGCCGGCCACCTGGTAGTCGACCTCTTCGTAGGGCACGCCGGTGTAGCGGGCGAGCTGTTTGGTGGTGCCCTGAACGCTGTGGCACAGGCCGACGTTCTGGACCGAAGTGGCCGCCGAATGGGCCCACGTCAGCATGGCCATCGGATTGGTGTAGTTCAGCAGCAGGGCGTCCGGGCAGAACCGCTCGACGTCCCGGCAGAAGGCCAGTTGGACCGGGGCGGTGCGCAGGAAGCGGAATACGCCGCCCGGGCCGACCGTGTCGGCCACCGACTGATCGACGCCGTATCTCCGCGGTATTCGGACCTCCGAGGCGTAGGGCTCACCCCAGTAGGCCCCACCGCCCACGGAGACGGAGGTGATAACGCAGTCGGCCCCGGGCAGCAGCTCCTCCCTGTCGGTGCTGCAGTGGACCTCGGCGGGCAGGTCGTGGCCCTCGATGGCCCGGCGGACGTAATCGGTGACCGCGTCGAGCCGCTCCTCGTTGGTGTCGCACAGGCGGATCTGCGCGTCTCGGAGGGCCTCCCGCGAGAGAATGTCCAGGGACAGCCGGCTGCCGAAGCCGCTGCCCGCTCCGATGATGACGATCTTGGGCATCTGCTTGATCCTGATTGAAGGTCTGGCGCACCGGCACACGCCGGAAGCGCGGGAGTGTAGGTCGTGCGAGCCCGGCCGTCAAACTGCGAGGGCCGTTTTCGCCGGAAAAGGTATCAAGGACAGCGGACGGGCGGGCTCGAGCCGGCCAGGAGGGGGTGGTCGGGCGTACTGTCGGGGCCGCAGTTGCAGACGAAGTTCTCCGGCCTCATGCCGATCTTCGGGCCGAGGGCCTGCCACATCCGGGGCGTGCCGTGGCAGATACTCACCGGTGTCTCCGGGCTGATCCGCTGCACCTCCTCGATACAGAACTCGTAGACCTCCCGCCGGGAGTCGAACGGCCAGGGCGCCTTCCGGTGGCCGCGCATCGGTTCCTCCGCGTCCTCCGCCGCCCGGTAGAAGTCCGGGTCCAGCAGTTCTTTGTTCACGAGAACCGGCAGGTCCTCGAAGTCGAACCAGCCCAGCATCTCCAGGGTCACCAGGTCGGGCTCGGTTCGCTGGAAGAGCATCTGGAACATCTCCCGGTATTCCCGGCGCCAGTCCTTGACCGGGACGATGGGGCTGAGCCGGGCCCGGACGTGGTAGCCGGCCTCACGGCAGCGGCGCATGGCTTCGATGCGTTCCTCCATGGTCGCGGTCCCCCGGTCGATCTTCCGGCTGACCGTCGCGCTGGAGAGGCTCCAACTGATGATGGTGTGGCCGCCGTGCTCCAGGTCCAGCAGGAAATCCGTGGCGTCGCTCTTGGTGAACAGCATCAGGTAGCGGCCCTCCCGCCCGGCGAAGTGGCGCACCATGGGCGGGACGGCGTCGTATTCCGGCTCGAAGGGCGGCAGGTCGGTCATGTTCGAATACTTCCACAAGCGCTGCTGAGGATACTCCGCGAAAAGCTCCGGCAGCCGGGCCATGAAGCGCTCGACGTCGAGGGTCAGGTGCACGGTGCGGCCGAACCCGCAGTAGTCGCAGCGGAACGGGCAGCCGAACACGGGGTTCAACTCCATGGCGTTCTGGCAGTGGACGCCCTGGCTCTGGAGCTTCGAACGGCCCGGGCGGAAGTGGTAGTAGCGCCCGTTCCGCTCCAGCCGCTCGTCCCATGCGGTGAAGACGAAGACCGCGTCGTCGCTGAACCGGTCCTTCCCGTGGCGCCGCTTGCTGCGCTCTGCGATCCGCCCTCGCGCCTCGTCGTCGAGTTCGCGCACGTCATCGCAGGAGACGTGCGGCCGCATTCGCTCGTATCGCGTGCGGCAGTTTTTCCGCTCGTGGACCCGTGGATCGACGTAGATCGTTCTGGCCGGCATTTCCATCATTTCCGCACCCCGTCGGTGTACCTCAGAATTCGTCAGCGGTCTCCTTCGAGTTGATTGCTCTACGCTTCCTACGCGCTCCGTCCGGGCGGGGGGAAGCCGTGCCGCGCATTGTCGAGCACCAAAACCCAGTCGGGGCCGCTATCCGGAGTCCGGAAGCTCTCGATGCGGTTGCCCGGCACGGGCTCCCGTCCCGGCTCCCAGTAGGCTTCGTTGCGCCGCTCGGGGTCCAGGTCGTGGAAAGGCACGTCCCCGTTGGGGTTGGGCACCGTCAGCCCTTCCTGCTCGGCCAGAGCTACTGCCTGGACGACGGTGAATCTCTTCTGTGCGCGGTCCGCCAGGTATCTGCCCGCCTCCTCCAGGGTGTTGCGGTGGAAAAGCTCCCACGCCGTGTCCGCCAGGTAGAAAAACGGCGTGCCGTCGGCATGGACGAGAAAACGTGCGTTGCTCGAGACCTCCAGGGGACCGCGGCCGAAATCCACGGAGCGCTGCATGGTGCCCTCCAGGCTGCGAAGTGGGTTTGTTAGGGCACGGCTCAGCCCTGCACGCCGGGAGCGGGGAAACCTCGCGACGCGTCGTCCAGCACCAGGATCCAGTCCGGTCCGCCGGAGGGGCTCTGGAAGGCCCGGGTGCCCTCGGACGGGATTTCTCCCCGGTCCTCGGCCGTGCCGTCCCGTGGATCATACCACCACACCCGGACGCGTTCACCGGACAGCTCCTCCAGGTGGACCGCCACCTCTTGCTCCGGCCGCGGCACGTAGATCATGGCATAGGCGCCTTCGGCGTGGCGGGTCGCCTCGACGTGCTCCAGCAGGTCTTCCTCCTCGTATTCCACGATATTCCGGTCCGGGACCCTGGAGAGGAACGGACGTGACTCGATCAGCGCCCGGAGGTGCCGCATCTGGCCGGCGCCGGTGTAGTCCATCGCCTCCCACCAGGGGGTGTCCGCCGCCAGCAGGGGGCTGGCCTTCGGGTTTGTGGGCTCTATCTGCGGGGACCACATCATCCACATCTCGTTGGCGCCGTAGGTGTGCCCGCAGGCGCCGGCGAAGACCGACCAGTAGGCGAACCGCCGCACGTCGTCCGCGTCCAGCTTGGGAGCGTCCCCCGACAAGCGGTCGGGTATGCGTTCGTAACCGGGTTCGCCGTTGATGACCGGCTTGGTGGGGCTGCGGCGGTATTCCTCGGCGATCATCTCGAAGGGCCGGCTGCGCCGATCGTGTCCGGACTGCACCATCCCGAAGGTCAGCCAGACCTCCTCCTGCCAGTGCTCTCCGGAGCTGTGGCCGCCGCGGGGGTGCCACGTCATAACCGTGCGCTCGTAGTCCTCCTCGCCGCAGGTGCCGATGGCGATGCCTCGTGCCAGCGCGCGCCAGAGGTCTTCGTAGCCGTCGGGGACACGATCGCCGCCGATCACCCAGATGACGTTCTCCCGCTCCCGGTAGCGCTCCCCCAGGAACCGCCCGTAGGTCTCGGCGTTCTCGGCGTCGAAGATGCGGTGGTCTTCGAACAGTGGATGCTCCTCCTCCACCACCCACGAGCCCCAGGTGGGCAGCAGGGCGGCGTAGAGGCCGACTTCGGCCGCCCGCGTCACCAGGTAGTCCACCAGTTCGAAGTATGCTTCGTTGGGCCGTGCGGGGTCGAGGGAGTCCAGGGGGAGGTGACCGTAGGCGTTGGGGGTTGTCAGCCCGTTGATCTCGCTCAGTATCACCGCCTGGCAGGCGGTGAACTTCTTCTCGGCCCGGTTGGCGAGATATCGGTCGATCTCGTCGCGTTTCAGCCGGTGCAGCAGCTCCCAGACGGTGTCGCCCAGGTAGAAAAACGGCGTTCCGTCCCGGTGAACCAGGAAGCGGCGATTCTCCGAGACCTGCAGCGGCCCATGGCTCAGGTCAACCGACGGGGTGATCTCCTCCTCCGACATCGTTTCCTCCTCCGCACGGGAAGACGGCTCTGCCCACCAGGGCTCGCCCCGATGATACATTGCCCGGCCACACACCACAACGTCCGGCACGGATGGTCCGGAGGGCCCGGCAATTCCTCTTGACGGGGGTGTTTGAATCGAACATAATCGCACGCTATGGCACGACGCGGGACACAGGCCGAGAGGCGACGCCGCCGGCTCGCCCGGATACTTTCCCGGGGCGAGGAGATATCCACCGCGGAGATGGCCCGCCGTTTCGAAGTCAGCCAGATGACCATCCGGCGGGACCTGAATGCCCTGGAGGAATCCGGCCTGGCGATCCGCTGCTACGGCGGCGCCATGCCGGCCCAGCGTATCACCTTCGAGTTCGCATTCGACGAGCGCCGTCGGCGCCACCTCGCCGAGAAGGAGCGCATCGGCCGTGAGGCGGCCGGGCGCGTGGAAGGCGGCTGGAAGGTCTTCCTGGACACGGGGACCACCACCCTCCAGGTCGCCCGCGCGCTCTCGACGTCCGGTGTCCCCTGCACCGCGGTTACCAGCAGCCTGGTGATCGCCAGCGAACTGTGGGGATCGGCCGACGTTGAATTAATGCTGGTAGGGGGGCGCGTCAGGGAGGGCAGCCCGGACCTGGTGGGGCCTGCGACCGAGCTTCTGCTGAGGAAGCTGTCCGCCGACATCGCCTTCCTGGGCAGCGACGGCATCGACCCCGAGAGGGGCTTCTTCGCCGGGGACGTGGAGACGGCACGTGTGGCCGAAAGAATGGTCGAGGGCGCCCGGCGCGCGGTGGTCGTGGCGGACCGGTCGAAGCTCGGCGTCCCCGCCGCCGCACGCTACGCCCGCTGTGAGGACATCCGCGAGCTTATAACCGACCGGGACGCGGCCCCCGGCGCCGTGGAGGACCTGCAAAGCCGCGGCGTGCGCGTGACTCTCGTTTGAGGAGAAACCATGGACGGACGCCAGATCCGGCTCTCGCGGCTCTTCGGGGAGGACCGGGCGGTCATCATTGCCATGGACCACGGCATGTTCGACGGCCCCATCCCCGGCATGGAGGACCTGCCGGCCACGGCGGCCCGGATAAACCCCGAGGTCGACGGCGTGCTGCTTGCACCCGGCATGCTGCGCCACTGTGCGGAGTTGTTCGCCGGACGGGACCGCCCCGCGGCGGTGGTGCGCCTGAACTGGAATACCGTTTACTGCTTCCAGTGGGGTTACCGGGACGCGGTCAGCGGCGAGAGCTACCGGGTGGAGGACGGGCTCCGAGAGGGCATGGACGTGGCCCTGGCTTCGCTGAGCCTGAAGACCGGCAGCGAGCAGAGGGACGCCCGCAACGTGGAGGTCTTCTCCCGTCTCACAGCCGATGCCCACCGGCTGGGGCTGCCCGTGATCGGGGAGTATTTTCCTACGGGACAACCGGAGATGACGCCGGAAGAACTGCACGAGAGCATCCGCACCGGCGCGCGCATCGCCGCCGAGCTGGGCGCGGATGCTGTTAAGACTTTTAACACCATGAACTTCGGTGAAGTGACCGAGACCTGCCCGGTGCCGGTCCTGGGACTCGGCGCCGAGAAGCGGCCGACGCAGCGGGAGGCCCTGCAACTGGCGGCCGACGAGGTGGAGGCCGGCGCCGGGGGCGTGGTCTTCGGACGGAACGCCCTCCAGGTGCCGGACCCCCACGCCTTCCAGGCGGCCCTGTGCCGGGTGGTAAGGGAAGGAGAGAGTGTCGATGAAGTCGTCCAGCGATACGGGCTCGGATGAGCGGGACGTGCTGCCCCGCGTGAGCGTGGATTCCGATTGGGGCGCTGTGGACCTGGAGAAGGTGCCGAACGTCGACGTCACGCCACCCGGGCCGCGCTCCCGTCGCGTCCACGAGCGCTGCAGCCGGCATTTCAAAGGGCTCAGCGGCCAGGTGCGGCTCTTCCCGGTGACCTTTGAGTCCGGTCGGGGCTGCGTGCTGACCGACGTGGACGGGAACCGGTATATCGACTTCTCCTCCGGCATCTACGTGACCACCCTCGGCCACTGCCATCCGAAGGTGACCGAAGCGGTGCGGCATTACGCGGGCAAGTTGATGAACTGCCACGACTTCACCACCCGCGTCAAGGCCCAACTGGTGGAGGAACTGGCGGAAGTCCTGCCCGGTGACCTCAGCGGGTTCCAGTTCTACGACTCCGGGACCACGGCCGTAGAGGCGGGGATGCGCGTTATGCGCGCCGCCTCCGGCGCGCAGGAGATGCTCTCCTGCTTCTACGACTTTCACGGGAAAACCTACGGCTCGGTTTCCCTTGGCCAGATACGTTCCTTCGTGTATGGCCCGGTCAGAGCACCGGGGATGCACATGGTGCCCCGTCCCGACGTCTATCGCCCTCTGTGGAGCCGGCCCGACGGCTCGATCGACACCGATCGCTACATCGAGTTCTACGACGAGTACATCGACAAGGCGACCGTGCACAACGTGGCCGGTTTCGTGCTGGAGCCCATCCAGGGCTGGGGCGGGACCGTCATGCCGCCGGACGATTTCTTCCCCAAGCTCCGCAGCTACTGCGATGATAAGGACATCCTGCTGATGGCCGACGAAGTGCTGACGGGCTGGGGGAGGACCGGGCGGTGGCTCTGCACCGAGCACTGGGACGTGGTGCCGGACGTCGTCTCCATCGGCAAAGGCTTCGGCAACGGCTTCCCGGTCACCTGCGTCGCCGTGCGGGAGCCCTACAAGGAGTCCTTCGAGTCCATCTCGGCCTCCAGCAGCTACGGCGGCAACCCGATGGCCTGTGCCGCCGCCCTCGCCAGCACCCGAGTAATCCGGGAAGAGGGTCTCCTGGAGAGATCGGCCCATCTGGGCGAACTCGCCCTGGAGAGGATGGAGGGGATGAAACGCGAGCACGCCATCGTCGGCGACGTCCGCGCGAAGGGATGCCTGATGGGCATCGAACTGGTGAAGGACCCGGCCACCAAAGAGCCGTTTGAGAAAGCGGGGGAGATGGTGTATGTGAAAGCCTTCCGGAAGGGGCTTGCCTGGATCCCCGCGGGGCACATACTCCGCATGAGCCCTCCCATCGTTATGGAGGACGAGGTTCTTCTCAAGGGACTGGACATCATCGACGAGGCCATCGGCGAGACGGCGTGCGAACTGGGCTATGAGTGAGAACGCTGAAGGAGATCCGCACATGCGACCGCTGGGAGTCGGCATGCTGGGCTACGGATTTATGGGCAGGATGCACACCTACGCCCACCGCACCATGCCCATCTACTACGACCCCCCGCCGGTTCGGACGCAGCTCCGGGTCGTCTGCACTTCCCGGGAGGAGACGGCGATCGCCGCCATGGAGAACGGCGGCTACGGACGATGTACCACCGACTTCCGGGAGGTCGTAGAGGCCGACGACGTGGACATCGTCCACGTCTGCACGCCCAATCAGTTGCATTTCCCGGCCCTGGAGGCGGCCGTCTCCGGGAACATGCACATCTACTGCGACAAACCGGTCACTGCCGGGCTCCGGGAGGCCGAGGAGCTGGAGGGCCTGCTGAGCGGCTACGGCGGGGTGGGCCAGACCGTGTTGCAGTATCGCTTCCTGCCGGCGACCATCCGGGCCAGACAGCTCGTCGAGGAGGGCTTCCTGGGGCCGGTCACGCACTTCCGGGCCGCCTATCTGCACGCGGGCAGCGTCGATCCCGACAAGGCCGTGAACTGGAAGTCCACCGCCGAGGCGGGGGGAGGGGTGATCCGGGACCTCGGGGCCCACGTGATCGACCTGCTGTGGTGGCTGATCGGCCCCTTCGAGAGCGTCAACTGTACCAGCCGCATATGGTCGCCGCGCCGCCCTCGGAAGGACAGGCCGGGTGAGACGATGGAGATCGACGTCGAGGAGGCCGCCGCCATGATGCTGCGCTGCACCGACGGAGCCTTCGGCACCGTCGAGGTCAGCAAGATCGCCACCGGCACCGAGGACGAGCTGCGGTTCGAGATCCATGGGCGCAGCGGAGCCGTCCGCTTCAACCTGATGCAGCCGAACTACCTGGAGGTCTACGACGAGCGGCCGCCGGAAGGCGAGTACGGCGGCACACGCGGCTGGACGCGCATCGCGACCGTGCAGCGTTATCCGGACGCCGCCTTCCCCGGTCCCAAGTTCTCCATCGGTTGGGTGCGCGCGCACGTGGAATGTCTGCACGCCTTCCTCGGAGCCGTCGCTGAGGGCAGGGAAGCCCGTCCCTCCCTGACCGAGGGCCTGCACCTGCAGCGCGTCCTGGAGGCGATACGGGCCTCGGCCGAATCCGAGCAGTGGCACGAGTTGCCGCAACCTTCCGAAAGCTGAAGGAGGATTGCGATGAGGGCGCGACGGAGCGGACGGCCGCGGGTGGGCCTCCTCGGGCTGACCCTGGAATTGTATGAGGAGATCGCCCCGGACCTGCGCGAGGGCCGGGAGGCATGGGTGCGGGAGGCGGTGCTGCCGGCGCTGGAGCCGCTGGCGGAGGTGTTCTTCCCCGGGGCCGTCTATCGGCGCGGGGACGTCGAGGCCGAGGTGGCGGATTTCGAGGCCGCCGGCGTCGATGCACTCCTCGTCATGCTCCTTACCTATTCTCCCAGCCAGATGGCCCTCCCCGCGCTGCAGCGGACCCGTCTCCCCATCATCGTGTGGAACACCCAGGAGCTGTGGGAGGTGGGGGAGGGATTCGACGACGCCGCGATGATCGCCAATCACGGCGTTCACGGCACGCAGGACCTCTGCAACGTGCTCCGCAGAAGCGGCGTGGAGTTCGAGTACGTGACTTCGCATCTGCGGGACGAGGAGGGCACGGACTACCTGGCGGATTTCTTCGCGGCGGCCGCGGCCGTCCGCAGGCTCAGCGGCGCCCGCCTGGGTCTGCTGGGCTATCCCTTTCCCGGCATGGGGGACTTCGCGCTGGATACAACCCGGATGGTGGCCACGCTGGGATGCGAGTGGACGCCGCTGGCGATGGACGACTTCGCCCGGCGGTGTGAAGAGGCCCCGGCCGAGGGCGTGGAGGAACTGGTGGCCGAATACCGGAACTCCTACCAGGTGGCGCCGGAGCTGACCGACGCGGACCTGGCGGCAACGGCACGCGGCGAGCTGGCGCTACGGGAGATGGTCCGGAATGAGAACCTGGACGCTCTCACCTATCAGTTCACGGCATTCGGCGAGAGCGATCGGGCCCCCGGCGTTCCCTTTGTGGCCGCCAGCCGGCTGATGTCGGAGGGGGTCGGTTTCGGAGGGGAGGGCGACCTCATCGCGGCCGCGGGGACGGCTTTCCTCAACTGGCTTGCCCCGCCCGCCGGTTTCACCGAGATATTCACCGTGGATTTCGCGGGCAACGGAGTTCTCCTCAGCCACATGGGCGAGGCCAACGTGGCCATGGCCCGTAGCGGCCGCAAGGTGAACCTGTCGGCCAGGAGTCGTTCCATTACGGGCGGTGACCGCCCGGAGCTGGTTCTGAAGACGGTCTTCGAGCCGGGTCCGGCCACCCTGTGCGCGCTGACGCCCGATGGTGAGGGCGGCTGGCGGATGGTCGTTTCGCCGATGCGCATTGCGGATTTCGGCCCGCTGGAGGGCCTGGAGGTGCCGCACAGCAAGCTGCTGCCGGAGGGAGACGTGCGGGATTTCCTGACCGCCTACGCCCGCGCCGGAGGGCCGCATCACTCCGCCGTCTGTTTCGGTGACGCCCGGCGTCGGCTCAAGATGGCCGCGCACATCCTTGGTGCCGACTACGTGGAGGTGTAGTGCATTGTTTATCGGTCTGGACCTGGGCACAACCAACGTGAAGGCCATCGTGGCCGATGAGAGCGGGAAAGTTGTAGCCCGCGCCTCCGAGCGCGTCGACCTTCTGCACGTGGGCGACCGCGGGGTCGAGCAGGACATCGAGGAAACCTGGACTGCAGCGCGATCGGTGGTGGCACAACTGGCGGTAGGGGCCGACCTCGCCCGTGTCCGCGCGGTGGGAGTGTCCAGCCAGGGGGGCGCCCTGCAGATGCTGAACGGCGACGGGCGCCCGGTTGGGCGGATGATAAGCTGGCTTGACGGGCGCGCGGAGCCCTGGAATCGCCGCCTGACCGAACGCCTGGGCGAGGAGTGGTTTGCCGAGCACGTCGGGCATGGCAGCAGCGGCACCGCCCTGGGCCAGTTGCTCCGGCTCCGGGAGGAGCGGCCCACGCTGCTGGACCCTCCCTACCAGGTGGGTTTTCTCGGGGACGTTATCGTCTCTCGCCTCTGTGGCAGGAGGGCGCACGACGCCACCTCTTTATCGTTGGCGTTGCTTCTGAACCCTTCGTTGCAGCAGGCCGATCCGGCCGTATTGAGGGAGATGGGCCTCGCTGAGGACCGGCTCCCGGAACTGCTCGATCCGCGCAGTGAGGCCGGGCCTCTGTTGCCGGAGTTCGCCCGGCGCGCCGGGCTGCCCGTCGGAATCCCGGTCTC
Source organism: uncultured candidatus Brocadiaceae bacterium (assembly GCA_964510315.1). GTDB lineage: Bacteria > Planctomycetota > Brocadiia > SM23-32 > SM23-32 > CAZEAP01. The sequence continues at coordinate 9,024 of CAZEAP010000011.1, read as the reverse complement.
TCCGGCCGTGCACGATCAGTATGCCGCCGCGGTGGGATGCGGGGCCGTCCATCCGGGCGACGTGATGTTGGGTGCCGGCACGGCGTGGGTGCTCCTCGCCGTCGGCGCGGAGCTGATGCGCCCGGTTATCCCCGAGGCGTTCGTCTGCAGCCATCTTGTGGAGGGTCTCTACGGGCAAATCCTCTCGCTGGTCAACGGTGGTTCGGTTTTCGGCTGGGCTCTGCGCAACCTGGGTATCACCGGGGGGGAACCTGAGGAGGTGGATGCCATCCTCCGGGAGAGCCCGCCCGGGGCCAACGGAGTTATGTTCTGGCCCTTCCTCAGCCCCGGGGGTGGAGCCCGCCTGGCGCCGGGAACGGCGGGAAAGCTCTGCGGCCTGCGCCTCTCTCACGGCCGGGCCGACCTGCTGAGGGCGGTAGTGGAGGGGCTGACCTTCGAACTGGCCCGCTACCTCGGGTTCCTGACCGACGCCGGGATGGAGGTGGACCGGCTCATCATGTGCGGCGGCGCGGCGGCCGCGCGGCTTACGCCCCGTATAATCGCCGGGATCACCGGTCTGCCCATCGCCTGCATCCCGGAGACCGAGACCAGTGCCCTCGGCGCGGGCGTCGTGGCTCGGGGCCTCCTGGAGAAGGAAGCGGGCCTGGACGCACTGTCCGAGGAGATGACCCCTGATGAGGAGGTCGTCCGGCCCGGCCCCGACGCGGAGCGCTACGCCGAACTCTTCGAGCGCTACGTGGAGTCTCTCCCCGCATCGGAGCGGGAGGAGTCCACGTGAAGCCCACTCCCCTCTACTACGTCTGGGAGTACACGGACGTGGAACGGGCGTTCTGGGCGGGACACCTGGAGGACTGGGTCCCGCCCGGGTTGATCGACGCCCACACGCACGTCACCAACCCCGAGCACCGGCTGGAGCCGATGACGGACGAGATGCGCAAACAGCACTGGGTCAACGAGGTGACCGACCCGATCGACGCGCCCACCGCCGAGAGGTGCATCCGAACGGTATTCCCCGGGCGCCAGGTAGAATGCGTTGCGATGGCGTCGCCCAATCTTTCGTATGACGTCGAGGCTTCCAATGAATATGTGCGGACCGAAAGCCTCCAGCGCGACTGGCACGCCCTCGCTCTGCTCCTGCCCGAATGGTCCGCCGAGCGGGTGAACCGCGAACTGAGCAAGCCGGGGGTGATCGGCCTGAAGCCGTATTACTCGCTGATCGGTCGAGACCCGAAGACCAGGGACCGCCATCTGGAGGCGGACATATTCGACTTCCTCCCCCATCGGGCGCTGGAGGTCCTGCAGGAGAGGGGGGCCTGGGTAACCCTCCACGTGCCGCGGGCCGAGCGCCTGCCTCACCCGGACAACGTCGCGCAGGTCAGGGAAATCCGCCGGCGTTACCCCGACGTCGTGGTGGTCATCGCTCACCTGGGACGCTGCTACACCGAACCACACGCCCGGGAGGGTCTGCCGCCGTTGGCGGACGACGAGGGACTTTACTTCGACATCTCGGCCGTGCTCAACCCGGCCGTGCTGCGTATCGCGCTGGAGCGGATCGGGCCGGAGCGGCTGCTCTACGGGACCGACAATCCGGTCTTCTACATGCGGGGCCGTCGGCAGTGGCGGGGCAGGGAGTATATCAACCGCACCAACCGGGACTTTCACTTCAATACGCAGCGGGAGCCGCCGGAGGTCGAGGCCGGCTACACCCTCTATATGTACGAAGCCCTGAGAGCGCTGCGGGAGACCTGCGCCGACCTGGGCATCGGACGCCGCGGGGTCGAGGCGATCTTCCACGACAACGCCCGCCGGCTGATCGACTCGGTGCTGGCCCGAAAGCGCGCGGTGGGGGACTGAAATGATGAAATCCGAAGAGCTGAATGTCGGCATAGTCGGCGCCGCCGGACGGGGGGCGAGCTTCGCCTCCGCCCTGGCGGCCAATGGCGCCCGGGTGCGTGTGGTCTGCGACGTGAGGGAAGACGAACTGCCGGAATGCGCGGAGCGCTTCGGCGCCGAGGAGAGCTACGCCGACTACGCCGAGATGATCGAGAACGTGGAACTGGACGCGGTCGTGATCGGGACCCCCATGCAGTTCCACGTTCCCCAGTCGGCAGCGGCCCTGCGGAGGGACATCCACGTGCTCTGCGAGGTGCCGGCGGCGGTCTCTGTGGAGGAGTGCAGGGAGCTGGTGGACGCCGCCCGCGGCTCCCAGGCCGTCTACATGATGGCCGAGAACTACACCTACATGCGCCCGAACGTCTTCGTGCGGGAACTCGCCCGGGCGGGACTCTTCGGAGACCTCTACTACGCCGAAGGCGAGTACCTCCACGAACTGAAGGGGCTGAACGAGCGGACGCCGTGGCGCCGGAAGTGGCAGACCGGCATCGACGGCATCACCTATCCCACACACAGCCTGGGGTCGATCCTGCAGTGGATGGGCGGCGATCGCGTCGTCCGTCTGTGCTGCGAGGGCAGCGGTCACCACTACACCGATCCGCGCGGGGAGCCCTATCACCAGGAGAGCCCCGTCATGCTGTGCAAGACCGCTGGCGGGGCGCTGATCAAAATCCGCGTGGACATGGTGTCGGACCGGCCTCATGCTATGACCAACTACCAGCTTCAGGGAACCGACGGGGTTTACGAGTCGGCGCGGGGCGGTCCCGGCGACCGGCATAAGGTCTGGCTGCGAGAGCTGAGTTCCGAACCCCGCTGGTTCGAGCTGGAACAGGTTATGAAGGATGAGATCGGTCGTGAGCACGTGCCCGAGGAGTGGAGAAATCCCCCGCAGGAGGCGCTCAGGGCCGGCCACGGCGGGGGAGACTTCTTCGAGGTGCGGGATTTCGTGCGGGCAGTCCGCGGGCAGGCCCCGTGCCCCATTGGTATCCACCGGGCCATGGACATGACGCTTCCGGGCCTCATCTCTCAGAATTCCATCGCCCGGGACGGCCGTTGGCTCTCGGTGTCGGACTCCCGGCGGTGGAACGGCGAGCAATCGGACCCTCAACTGCAGATGGTCTGGCCGAAGAGGCGGTTGGATGAGCCGCCCGAACCAGGCCTGCCCGAGGGCTACGAACTGTGCTGCTACAGGGACGAGGACGAGGAAGACTACATCGAACTGATGGGGAAGGCGGGGTTCGAGGGCTGGGACCACGACCGTATCGAGAGGATGCGGCGGAACGTGCTGCCGCGCGGGTTCTTCGTGCTCGAGCATCTTCCCACGGGGCGGTTGGTTGCCACGGCGATGGCCGTCCACAATCCCGACGAGATGCATCCCGCAGGGGGCGAGGTGGGGTGGGTCGCCGGCGATCCCGCCCACAGCGGCAGAGCCCTGGGGCTGGCGGTCACGGCGGCGGCCGTGGCACGGTTCATCGGCGCCGGTTACCGGCGCATATACCTGAAGACCGACGACTGGCGGCTGCCCGCCCTGAAGACCTACCTGAAGCTCGGCTTCGAGCCGCTGCTTTACCGGGAGGGTATGCGCGAGCGCTGGGAAGCGGTCTACGAGGAACTGGAGTGGCCGGAGGCATAGGCGAGCGCCGGCCGCATTCAGCCCGGAGGTAGGAGTCAGCGTTTACTGTGCCGCGCGGCAGAGAGGGTCCGCATTGTCGGCTTTGCCGTTTCGCGGGGTCATCCGCTACGCACTCTTCGGAGCAGTGATCCGCCTGCAGCACGCGGCACGCCGAAGCCTCGAAGGGGCGCCACATCCACAGTCCAGAACGCAGCCCTGGGGTCGCTATGTCGCGCCCTTTCAGGGCGCCCTGGTTTTTCGCGGATCTCTTTTCCCAGGGCTGCGCCCCGGGCTGGTATGTCCGGCTCTTACAGAGCCCAGCCCCCGCCGACAAGAGTTCAGGGCGTCCGAACGGTTGATCGCCCTCGTAAACCTGTCGCGATCATAGGGCATCCCACCAAGCACGTACGGGCAGCATGTCATTAGCGCGGCGTCCCGGCTCCCGCAGGGAACCTGTGCAGCCCTCCGAGCGGTACTCCGGGGACCCCTCAACTTCCCCAGGCGTTGACAGGCCGGCCGAGAACGCATATCCTTGCCGCCCGGAAAACCGTCATTGTGCAGGGAGCCTCATATGGCCGAGCAGCGGATGAAAGAGGAAGTGGAACGGTGGGGGATTTTCGAACTCGAACTCCGGGCGACTCCGCAGGGCAACCCCTTCGTGGACGTTCAGGTCGGGGCAACATTCCGGCAAGCGCACAGGGAGGTCGCCGCGGACGGCTTCTGCGACGGCGAAGACCTCTTCCGCGTCCGCTTCATGCCGGACACGACGGGCGAGTGGGAATACGAAGTTCAGAGCAACCTGGGCGCGCTGGACGGGCGGGGCGGCTCCTTCGTGTGCGTCGAGCCCGAAGACGGCAACCACGGCCCCGTGAGCGTCGCCGACACCTACCATTTCGCCCACGCCGACGGTACGCCATTCTACCAGGTGGGGACGACCTGTTACGCCTGGGCACACCAGGGGGACGCCCTGGAGGAGCAGACACTGGCCACCCTCCGGGAGGTGCCCTTCAACAAGCTGCGCATGTGCGTCTTCCCCAAAAGTTACACCTACAACCGCAACGAACCGGTCCACTATCCCTTCGAGGGAGATCGGGAATCCGGATGGGATTTCACCCGGTTCAGTCCGGCATTCTGGCGGCACCTGGAGCGGCGGGTGGGCCAACTGATGGAACTCGGCATCCAGGCCGACCTCATCCTGTTCCATCCCTACGACCGGGGCCATTGGGGATTCGACCGCATGGGCGCCGAAGCCGACGACCGCTATCTGCGCTACGTGGTCGCCCGGCTGGCCGCCTTTCGGAACGTCTGGTGGTCGATGGCCAACGAATGGGACCTGATGAGTGAAAAAGGCGACGCCGATTGGGACCGTTTCTTCCGCATCGTCCAGGAGAGCGACCCGTACCAGCACCTCCGCTCCATTCACAACTGCCGCCGGTGGTACGACCACGGCAAGCCCTGGGTTACCCACTGCAGCATCCAGAGCGGCGATTTGGGTATGGTGCGGCAATGGCGGGAAGACTACCGCAAGCCGATCGTCGTTGACGAGTGTGTCTATGAAGGGGACGTGCCCCAGGGCTGGGGCAATCTCACCGCGCGGGAGATGGTGCATCGCTTCTGGGCGGGCACGGTCGGGGGCGGATACGTCGGCCACGGCGAGACCTATCTCCATCCTGAGGACATCCTGTGGTGGTCGAAGGGCGGAACGCTCCACGGCAAGAGCCCCGAGCGGATCGCGTTCCTGCGCGACATCCTGGAGGAGGGGCCGGATTGCGGATTCGCCCCCCTCGACTGGGGGCCTTCCTGGGAACTGCATGGAGCCGGCAAGGGCGATGACTACTGCCTTTTCTACTGGCCCGCCCGGCAGCCGGCACGCTACACGTTCGATCTGCCGGAGGGACGCCGCTACCGGGCCGAGATCATCGACACCTGGGAGATGACGATCACGCCCGTGGAGGGTGTCCACGAGGGCAAGGCCACCATCGAGCTGCCCGGCAAGCCGTATACGGCCGTCAGGCTCCGCGCGGTGTAAGGGGGCCCGGGGCGGCGGCCGCGCAGATTCTGAGCTGAAAAGGACATCCCAAAACAAAAGGCATAGAAATGGAACGCGAGCTGTTGCTGGCTTTGATGCTGCTTGTGGGTTCAGGAGTCGTCTTTGCTCAGCGTGCCGGCGGGCAGGACTATCCGCCGCCGGAGCCCCCTGAGGAACCATCCACACTCGGCAGAGGCATTCAGCGTGCCATGACGTTGATGGCCACCAGCACGCCCGAAGAGCGCCACCGGGTGAAGGTGCTTTTCTACGGCCAGTCCATCACGAAGCAGGACTGGTGGAAGGAGGTGGCGGCCGAGCTGCGTCGCCGTTACCCCAACGCCGACCTGACCATCGAGAACCTTTCTCTCGGCGGCTTCTCCTCCCAGCGCCTGGTGCGCACCGCCGAGTACGACCTCTATCCCTGCTACCCCGACCTGCTCATCTTCCACGTCTTCGGCGACCATCGCCGATACGAGGATATCATCCGCCGCACCCGAGAGCGCACCACCGCCGAGATCGCCATCTGGAACGACCACGTCACCAGGCTTCCCTCGGAGGAGCAGGAGGAAAAGGGGATGGTGGGGGGCAAGCAATGGGGGGAGAAGATGTCCTTCCAGTTCATCCCGAGCTACGCCGAGAAGTACGGCTGCTATCTGATGGACATTCGGACGGCCTGGCGCCGGTACCTCGATCGTCATGGACTGAAACCGCAGACGCTCCTCCGGGACGGTGTCCACCTGAACGAGTACGGTAACTTCCTGCTGGCCGAACTGATCAAGGAGCGGCTTCTCTACAACCCCGAGGTCGCCGAGGACTGGAGCGACATGGTCCGCCTGCACCGGGTGGGGCAGGACCTGCACTGGAAGGACGGCCGCCTGACGCTTGAGTTCACCGGCAACCGGGTGGACGCCCTCTCCGCCTGGCCCGGCGGGGGCGAAAGGCCCTCCGCGCGCGTCCTGATAGACGGCGAGAACCCCGGCCGGCTGCCCCGTCTCTACTACCACGCCCGCCCGAGCGGCACGCCGCACATCGACTGGCCCGCGATAATGCGCATCGGATGGGAGGAACCCCTCCTGCTGGAGACATGGAGCCTCCGGGCCTGGGACTTCAGCGATGACGCGGAGGAGTTCAAGTTCGAAGTCTCCGGTTCAAAGACCGGTTCCGACGGCAGCGGAGTGAGCACCGAGAGATTTGTCTCCGACTCGGGACGTGTTCTGATCGAGCCAAATGACTGGGTCTTCGCCTACGACCGCAGGGTTTCCGAGAAGCCCATGCCCGGCGAGGTGGAGGTAACCTGGAAGGCGCGTCCCCTGTTCGTCGACCGTTACCTTCCGGAGCCGGTCGTGGACTCCTCCCGTGAATGTCCCACCACGCTCGTCCAGGGCCTCGCCAACGGGCCCCACACTCTGCAGCTCGTCTCCGACAACGGCGAACCTGTGCCCATCCATGCTCTGCGGGTCTATGAACCCCCGGTGAAATGAACCGGCGGCCAATGGCGACGGGGAAGTTGGCGGCAGCCTTTACGCCAGTCTGTTCCACGGTATGCTCCACGAGTGTGGGGCTCCTGGTGCGGAAAGCTGGCTGGCTATATCGGATTCGCTGTGGTATAATGCCGGAGATGTGCGGTGCTCGTCGGCGGTCAAGCGGGCGGCGGCCGATGGGCTCGGGGAACAGATTTGACTCAAGAGGCAGCCGGAAGGAGGCAGAGACAAAGCGCAAGCAGGGGGTACTACCGGACTGTAAGCTCGACTGCGGAGTGGCTGTTCTTAGACACGAACCGGGAGATGCACCATGTTTTCGAAACGCACTGCTTGGTTGGCGTGCCTCTTTTTCGTTCTTGCGGTTTCTGTTTCTTTCGCTGCGACCTATCCCGGGCAGCTCGGAGTGGGCATCGGCATGCGTCACGGGTTCACCAACGCGATCGATGAGACCCACAGATTCCATCAGCCCGGGGTCGGCGATGCACTGACCAGCGCCGACCTGGATTCGGACGGCTGGCCGACCTGTGATTTCAGCCTTATCGTGGACTACCGCCCGGTGGAAGAGTGGGCGGGATCCATTGACGACCCCGAGGCCTATCGCGAGGACCTCGGTGGAACCTGGAACTGCTCCTTTACCGGTCAGGCCACTCTCTCGTGGGTTGAAGGTCCCTTCACGATCCAGAACCAGTCGTACGACTCCAACTCTAACACCACTACGTTCGACCTCGTGATGGACCCGCCGGGTGCCCATCACGGGCTGATCGTGATGGACCTGACCGACACCCAGCGCACTTCCACAAGCGGCACCAACACCGGTGTCACTGATGTGGACCTGATCAAACCAGGCTCTTCGGATACCGAGGCCCCAACCCTGTATCCGGGGCTGACGAGTCTCATCAACGAGACCACCTTCCCTGCCGTCCGGTACATGGACTGGACGCACACCAACAACAGGGAGCCCACCTATCCGGACACTACCGAGTGGTCGGAGCGCAAGCTCCTCACCGACGCGTCGCAGGACCCGATCCCGGAGATCGGCAAGTTGGGCGGCGCTGCCTGGGAAACCGTGATTGAGGTCGCCAACGCCACTGACACCGATCCCTGGATCAACATCCCGGTATCGGCCACCACCAACTACGTGGAACAGGTGGCGACGATGTTCCAGAACAACCTGGAGTCCGGCCTCAATATCTACGTCGAAAACTCCAACGAGGTCTGGAACGGCCTGTTCAACCAGCAGGACTACAACGCCGATCAGGCCAGCGACCTCGGTCTGAGCGAGCGCGAGAATTACGCTCGCCGTGTGGTGGAGCTGAGCAACTGCTTTGCCAACGTGTTCGGCTCCAGCGCGGTCAACGACCGCGTCCGCGTGATGCTCTGCTGGCACGCCCCGTGGCTTGACGACGTCCAGTACATGCTGGACTGGATCAACACCAACTACGGCGCTCCCAACAGCTACATCTACGGGATCGCCAGCCAGACCTACGTCGGCACGAACGAGACAAAAGGCACCAGGGCCGGGCGGAACGCTACCGTCCAGCAGATACTGGACTCCATGCACAGTGAAGTGGACAGCCAGATCTCCAGCCGCCAGGACTGGTTGGCAACCGCCAACAACTGGGTCCTGCCGGGAGGATACTGCTCCTACGAGGGTGGGCCAGACTTCGGCGGCGGCGAAACGGCCAACCTCGACAACCGGATCACCGCCAACCGCGTCTCCGGCATGAAGACCGAGTTCAAGTATAACTTGGACGAAGGGTTCTTCGCCCTCGGCGGTAACCTGGCCATGCAGTTTGTCCTCTACAGTCCCTACAACCGTTACGGCACTTGGGGCCTGACCGACGATCAAGTCGAACCAAAGCCCGACCGGAACTACAAGTTCCAGGCTGCACGGGAACTGTTGGGTGATAGCGGCGACACCACGCCGCCGGCGGCGCCGACAAACCTGACGGCCACCGCCGCCAGTTCCAGCCAGATCGACCTGGACTGGGACGACAACACCGAAAGCG
>CAZEAP010000010.1:0-104585 GCA_964510315.1 uncultured candidatus Brocadiaceae bacterium | reverse complement strand
ACCTCTACGAGATGGCCCGGCGCGTCCAGCACGCGCTCGACGGGCACGTCGGCACGAACGGCGACGTCGAGGACTATTGGCAGGCGATTCAGCGCCTGGCCGACTGAAGGGGGGACACGATGGACCGGATCGAAGCGGCCGAGATTCTCCTGGACGCCAGGGAGGCCATCGAGGAGGCGCTCGAGCAGGCGCGCACCGCGCTTCGCGCGTGCGAGGACGAGTTCCTCTACGAGCAGGCCGACGCCTACTGGCTTGCCCACATCGCCGACGCCGTCGGCGGAAGCGGCATGGTCACCATGCAGGACACCATCGACGCCCTCGAAGGGCGCGAGCAGGACTGAAAGGAGGTCGACGTGAGCAGGAAATGGCGAGTCTGTCTGGATTGCGAAACCGAGTGGCTGGCCGACGAGGTGGTCGAGGACGGCGCCTGCCCGGACTGCGGCGGGCCCACCACGCCCACCGACCCGAGGCGGGCGTCGGCGCACAAGACCTACGTCAGCATGAAGCGCGATGTCGCGGCAGTGCTCGACTGGCTGGAGCTCGAGCTGCAGCAGCACACCGCCTACGCCGCCACCGAGGGCGTGGACCACGGCCATGCCGGCGACCTCGGCCAGCTCCGGCGGCTGCTGATCGAGGCGCTGTCCTTCCTGGCCCAGCGGGATGAGAAGGACATCATGGAAGGCCTGGCCACGCGCCGGTTCGGAAGCGCTGCTTGAAGGTCCACTTGCGTTGGGGAGAAGCCATCCTGTTGACCCGCGGGCACGAAAAAGCTGCGCGTCCGTTGCCCTCCTGGAGTTCGCCGAGCCGACGGGTTTCGCGAGGTCGGCACGTGGAAAGAGCCGCAGCGGATATGGCACACTGAAACGGGCGCTCTGGAAACCCAGATCAACGAGCCTTTTGAAGGCTTTGTCCCGACGCCCCAGGCTTTCTCAGTTTCTTACCTGGTACTTGGACCCGTGCTCCACCGCTCCGGCTCCTGGAACTGATTCTACCTGTCGCTGTTCCCCTGTCAAGCGGCGGCGCGCCATGAACGGGCCGACATCGGCGGGCGGCAGTTCCCACAGGTCTATGTCCTCGCCACGTCCATTGCTTGCGAACCGTACCGGCCGCGAATAGACTCTATCCCCTGAGGGCACGCAGGGACCCGCTGAATCCGCCCGGCGACTGGTCGAGGCGCAGCTTGTGCGGACCGTGCCGGTCAACTACCCACAAGGGCACGGGATGAGTACGGTGCAGATTACAAAGGAAAAGCTGCGAGAGCTGACCGACTCCGGTTCCTGGGACCGGGGCGTGGGGTACTTCGAGCAGGGGCGTGTGTTCCGCCTCATGGTCGATGGGACCACGGTGATCGCCAAGGTCATAGGGACCCACGAATACAAGGTGGAACTCTGGGCCGGCGAGGACCGGATACACGGCGCTTGCACCTGCCCGATGGGGGACGAGGGGGTCTTCTGCAAGCACTGCGTTGCCACCGGTCTTGAGTGCCTGGAGAAGGGCATCGGCGAACTCCACCCCGGAGAGGGGCCTTCTCACTCGACCGATCCGGGCGAGGGCGGGCCGGAAACCGGCGTCACGCACCTGGAGACCATCCGGGAGTATCTCTCCGGAGAAGACCGTGAGGAACTGATTGAGATCATCGTCGCGCAGGCGAAGCTGGACGAGAGCCTGCTGCGTCGCCTGGCCACCCGTGCGGCGATGAGCAAAGGAGAAGGCCCGAGCATCGAGGCATTCAAGAGAGCGGTTGATGAGGCCACGTCCTCGATAGGTTTCGTGGGCTACGAGGCGTCCTTCGACTTTGCCACGAGCGTGAATGAAGTGCTCGATGAGATTGAGAACCTGCTGCACGAGGGCCACGCGGAAGAGGTGGTGGAGCTGAGCGAGTATGCTGTCGAAGCGGTCGAAGGCGCGCTGGACCACGTGGACGACTCCAGTGGCATGCTGGGGGATGTCCTCTACCAACTGGAGGAACTCCACCAGGAGGCATGCGTGGCGGCGGAACCAGACCCGAAGGCGCTGGCTGAGAGTCTTTTCCTGCATGAGATCACCTCCGGCTACGATGCCTTTTCCGGGGCGGCCCAGACCTACGCGGACGTGCTGGGCGAGGAAGGGCTGGCCGAGTATCGCAGGCTGGCGGAGGAGAAGTGGCGGGGGCTTCCCAAGCTCAAGCCCGGCGGTGAGGGATCGTACGGTCACTCCCGCTACGCCCTGAGGCGCATCATGGAATCACTCGCCGAAGCCGAGGGGGACATAGAGGAACTCGTGGCGATCAAGAGCCGCGACCTGTCCCGTCCCTACAACTACCTCGATATCGCGGAGATATACAGAGGAGACCGCCAGTACAACAAGGCCATGGAATGGGCCGAGAAAGGGCTGGCGGCGTTCCCCGATAGCCTTGACCCTGGCCTCCGGGAGTTCCTGGCAAACGAATACCACCGCCGTGGCCGTCATTCGGAGGCGTCAGAGTTGATGTGGGGTGGCTTCTCCGCGCAACCCAACCTCAATACATACAAGCGGCTGAAGGAACATGCCGAGCGGGCGGGCGATTGGCCTCGATGGCGGGAGCATGCCCTGGCGCACATGGCGGAGCAGGCCGAATCTCAGAACGCCGACGACGCCGGGCGGAGATGGTCATGGCAGCGCCCCGCCGACGGCACGCAGCTTGTCAAGGTGTACCTGTGGGAAAAGGATTCCGATGCCGCCTGGCAGGCCGCCCAGAAGTACGGCTGCTGGCGCGAGCAGTGGCTCGAACTTGCGGCGTTGCGCGAAGACGATCACCCGCGGGATGCCATCAAGATCTACCAGGGCAAAGTTGCCCGACTCGTACAGCTCACCAAGAACGCCGCCTACCGCGACGCCACGCGGCTGGTGCGCAGGATTCAGAAGCTCACGGACCGGCTCGCCGAACAGGACAAGTTTGAGCAATACATCGATTCACTGCGCATAGAGTTCAAGCGCAAGCGCAACTTCATGAAAATGCTGAGAGAGTTCGGATAGCTCAGGGCATTCAGAGGGGGAAGAGCTCAGGACCGTGCCGCTTTGGCGCCCTTCCACTTCTGGCTTCGGTGGCGTTGAAATGGTAGAATGCCTGGGAGCAAGGCAAGATCAGTCCAAGGGCTGAGCGGAGGATCGCGATGGCTATTTCACTCGATCATCACATCGAAATCACGCCGGGAGTTGCCGGTGGTAAACCGCGCATCGCGGGGCACCGGATCACCGTGCAGGATGTCGTGATCTGGCATGAGCGGCTGGGCAGAAGCGCTGACGAGATCGCGGCCGAGCACAACCTCTCGCTGGCCGACGTCTACGCCGCCCTCGCATACTACTACGACCATCGTGACGAACTCGACGAGAGCATCCGCGCGGACGAGGCGTACGTGGCAGAGCTCAGGCGTCGTATCCCCTCCCGGCTGACGGAGGAATCGGATGCCTGAGCGCATCCATTTCTACATGGATGAACACGTCCCGCGGGCGGTCACCGAGGGGTTGCGCCGCCGCGGGGTGGACGTACTAACGGTGCAGGATGCAGGCCTGCTCTCCGCCGCGGACCGGGCGCACATCGAGTTGGCCGCTCAACAGGGGCGCGTCCTTTTCACGCAGGATACGGACTTCCTGCGTCTTCACGATGAGGGCGTTCCGCACGCGGGCATCGTGTACGCTGCGCAAAGAGCGCCTGTCGGACGAATGCTGAGGGGCCTCATGCTGATCCACGACGTGCTCACCCCGCAGGAGATGAGGGGGCACGTTGAGTTTCTATAGGGTTTCCCGCGCCGCAACCGGCGCTCCGGACCAGACCGCGCACCTCCGCGTAGCGAGCGTCCGCCGGAGCATGCCAGCCACGCCCGCCTGGCTACGAACCCGCGACCTCGGATGTCAATGTGCGCAACAAGCACATTGGCCGCCGGGCCAGGCCGGCACTGCGTTGGGGAACCATGACGCATACCGGAGCCGGGGCTGCGCAGGTGACATGCAAGAACAGGAGGTGGAATAAGCACTAAGGTCACGCCATGCCGAGGCTTACGGCAATAGGGACGGCGGCAGTGGAAGCAATGCACAGGCCCGAGGGGTCGAAGTGGAAATTCACAATGCGGCCCGGAATCTTCTTTTCTGGTGCGCTTCCTACCCCCGCTACCAGCACACTACAGGGGCTCGCCAGGCGGCGGGCCCCTTTCGGTGTACCGGCCGTTGGCGGGGTTCGGACGCTGTTCGAATTTCAGCCGCCCGTGGCGGCCCCGCCCCCGCTACCATACACGCACAAGGGCAGGCCTTCCCGGCCTGCCCTCTTTCATGTACGCCGTCCCAGGGTGTCACGATGCGGGGAGAGGAACTCGACCAGGTAGCGGGGCGTGATGTCCTTCAGGGACTTCGGCTTCGAGAAGCGTCGGGGGTTGTACGTTCCCAACTGGCAGACTCCTCTAAGCGAGGGAATCCGGCAGGTACACACGGCTCGCCCGGTTCCTGCAAATCGGGGGACTGCCCGTTTGCCTCAGGTAGAGGCCCAGAACCGGGAATTGTGTGACTATTGCACACGCGCATAGCGAGCAGGTCAAATACACAGCGTCCGAACACGAGAGCTTCGGCCCGGGCGCCATGAACAACCCGGCCAGCGCGTCAGAGCCCAAACTATCCTCGTCGACGGCTGACGCCAACTGCGTGCCCTTTGCTGCAAGGAAGTCGCGATGGAGGGAGAGGAACTCCACGAGAAACCGCGGCGTGATCTTTTTCAGTGCTCCGGGCCTGGCAAACCGCCGGAGATTGTACGTTGCCACTCGACCGCCTCCCTTCAGTGCTGAAAGGTGCCGCCAAGAACGCCCACCTGTAAGGCGCCCGCATTCCAACCGGCGTCGAAAATGAGAGACGGACCCACCACCCGAGGCCGACTCCCATATAATACAGCGAAATATGTTTGACAGCAACCCCCGATGTTGATATAGTCTATTATATGCGCGCAGAAGACCCCACATCGAAGGCGGCAGAGCTGCTGCGGCAAATGGAGCGGCAGTTCCAGAAACTCATCGCAGAGGCGGGCAGTGCAGGACAGTACCCGGACGTGGTGCGTCTTGCCTCAGTGGCAGAGGGGATAGACCAGTTGGCCAACCGGCTAGGTTCAGGCGAGAACGAACGCGAATCGGCCTCTTCGTCTGAGGAGTCCGTCCGAGCGTCTTCGAAAAAGAGACAGCGCAAGCCCCGGAAGCCGAAGCACGCACGGGATTACCCGAGGTTCTTCCGGAGCGGCGACGAACTTATGAAGGTGGGCTGGTCAAAGAAGAAGAAGAAGGAGTACAAGCACACCGCTCCCCGCCGGCTCGCCGTGGCACTCACAAAGGCAATTGTGCAGGCCGGAGGCACCGAGAGCAAGGTCGCCACCGCCGACTTCTTCCCTATCGAAGACCCTAAAGACCACTCCGAAGTTCCTAGCTACCAGACGTACATCGTTCTCGCCTGGCTTGTCGAAGCCGGCATCGTCGAGAAACATGGCCGACAGGGCTACACGATTCCGCGTCCGGAGTCCCTGAGTGATCAAGTCGAGGATCAATGGTCTTCTCTGGCTCCAGTCCCGTCCTGACCGCTTCACCGAAACCATCGCGGATACGCAATAAACCACCGCAAGGGGGATACTTGATGTCTAGTCAGGCAGCGGCAGATGTTCAAGCAGAGGAACTGTGTACAGCATTGTTGAAAGCCGAAAACGAAACTGCGGTCATTGACATTCTGAAGGAGGCCGGCCTGTGGGAAGACGAGAGCGTGTGGCGGGCCGTGGGGGATATGGAGAACAATTGGTCAACCATAGGAAATCAACAAAGGTCTGCTGACGCGGCACTGGTGGAGAAAGTCATTAACGGCCTGGATGCCATACTCACGCGTAGATGCTTCGAACGAGGCATCGATCCGGAATCGTCCGATGCGCCAACTGGAATGGCGGAGGCAGCGGAGCGTTTCTTTGACATACGTGAGGGCAGACTCGAGAACTTGGCTGCGAAGCAACGTACAGAGCTTGGCGAGCAGTGCACCCTCGTAGCGGTGGGCGAAAAGGGCGTTCCCTCGTACATGATTGTCGACAAGGGTGAGGGGCAAACGCCAGACAGATTCCCCGATACGTTTTGCTCTCTCGGGAAGTCGAATAAGCTGCGCATACCATTTGTACAGGGGAAGTATAACAGCGGCGGCACTGGAGTGTTGCCCTGGTGTGGAAAGGAAAACCTGCAGCTTATCATATCAAGGCGAGCACCGGATATTCCGCCTACTCGGGCGCAGGACGGGAGCCGAGATATGTGGGGGTTCACGGTCATGCGGCGTCTTCCTGCCGCTCACGGGCGTAGATCATCAATGTACGTCTACCTTGCACCAGAAGCGCAAGTCTTGCGATTCGAGAAGTCGGCCATAGACGCTCTCCCCGGACCACACCCAGAAGCCTACGGGAGCCCTCTTGCGGCGGGAACAATCGTCAAGCTCTATAACTATCAGCTCAAGGGTGGGCTGAAATCATTGGCAACCTTCGAGCTGCGGTACGCGTTTGAGTCGCGTTTGCATTACCTTTGTCTTCCATTTCGGATCAGTGAACGACGCGATTACCGAGCCCACTCCTTCGACACAACCGTGTCGGGTTTGAGTGTGTATGTCACTGACAGCAATGACCTCGAACCTGGTTTCGACCCGCCTCCTGGAGGAAGTATTCGGATAGAGAGCATCGGCACTCTACCCTACGAAATCGTGGCCTTGAAATCAGGGCGTAGTGACAAAAGTAGGCGAAGACTAAAAGGGGGAGTCTATTTCACTGTGAATGGCCAGGTCCACGGCACAATCAGCCAGAGGTTTATTGGGGAAACCGTGGGTTTCGGCTATATCCGAAAGGACGTAATGATTGCAGTCGACACGACCGGAATCGATCAGCGGGCCCGGGAGGATCTGTTCATGGCATCGCGGGACAGAACACGGGATTGCGAGGCCTTGGACACAATACGAGATGAACTCAAACGAGAACTGAAGCAGCATCCGGGCTTGCGCGAACTGGAGGCCCGTCGGCGGGCCGCTCGAATAAGGGAGAAGACTGACGAAACGGAAGCGCTCCAGATACTCGGAGATCTTGTTCAGGCCGATCCGGCCCTCCGCGATATCCTTGCTCCTGGCACCAGAGTCCACGACCCATACGATCCCGGGATGAATGAAGAGGAATGGCAAGGCCGTCAGTTCCCAACATTCTTTCGTATCAAAGAGGAACCTAGCTCTGGTCTGCAGAAACAGTGCCCGGTGAATTCATATTGTCGGGTGGAGTTCGAAACAGACGCCACCAATGACTATTTCACGCGTGGGGAAATGCCTGGCCATTTCGCCATTCAAGGCGCCGACGGGACCATTTCGCGAACTTGGAACGGAGTGAGCACCGGCACTTTCCAAGTCCCAGAGGGGATGGCTCCGGGCCAGCAGCATGAAGTGACGGTAACCGTAACAGACGAGCAGAGGGTTGAGCCGTTTGTCAACACATTTACGATGGCGGCGCGCCCGCCGAGCGAGAAGTCCAAAAACCCGTCGGGCAGGAGGCGGTCCACGACAGCTCGGCTCGAGTTGCCCCCCGTTCGCGAGGTGACCAGAGACGAATGGGGAGAACATGATTTCGACAAGTACAGCGGGGTGCGCACTGTCAGGTCAGAGGATCATTTTGACCTTTACGTCAACATGGATAATGCGTACCTGGCGCAGGAACTCCGACGCGTTCGAGAGTCCGAATCAGAACTCACGCGGTACTGGTTCAAATGGGGGCTGGCCTTGCTTGTTCTCGGGATGCTTCATCAGGCAGGAATTGACATACGTAACACGTCACAGGAGTCAGCCAGTGAAGACGAAAGAGATGTATTCGACAAAATCGCTCAGGCTTCCCGAGGAATGTCGACTGTCATTGTTCCAGTCGTCCGGCAGCTGGCAAAGGTTGATGAATGATGTCGGTCCAATTGCCGCTCAGGCGAGTCGGTGAAACAGTACAACTTCCTGACACGAAGGCGTCTGCCCCTGCCGGTTAGCGTGCCACTTTCGGTTGGGCACCTGGCGCCACAACCGGCAGTCAGGCGTATCCATCCGCTCGCCGAGCCGTACTTCGTGGAACCCCGCGTTCGTCAAGGCGGACAAATAGCACGGCAGCTGCCAGTCTGGCTCAGAGAAGCCGATCATCTGGGCAAGGACGGTTGAGCTGTCTGCAAGACGCGCGAGGGAATCGAATATAGCGATCAGCTGCTCGAAGTATGTCTCGATTCCCGATTCATGCCTTCCTCCCATCGTGTAATACGCTTCTCCCTTGCTATCCATACAGTTGGCGATCCAGAAAGGCGCGGGTGTTTCCTTACGGCCCTTCACCTGCCAACGATGGTAGAGCACATGGACACCCGGGTATGGCGGGGAAGTCAGAATCAGTTTGGGAGGGCACAGTGCTGACAGTTCTTCGTGCATTTCTATGTTTGCAGCAGAGCCCTCCAAGCAAGTGGCTCGCAATTCGCCATGCCGCGGGCCCCTGTCTGACGCCTGCACGGCCGCGGCAAAACTGCCTGCACCAGCGATCACATCTTCTGCGTAGGGTACTAGCTGCTTGCGGAAATCCGCTACAGATGGGATGCTCTTGCGAGAGTCCAAAGCCCACTGCCCTGTCCTCAACAGGATGCAGCGTGCAAGCGCCCGTTCCCGGGCTGAAGACAGGTCCACAAGGCGGCTTATCGCTAGTTCCAACGCTTTCCGTATGGGCCAGGTCCTGCGGCTATTGATATTGCGCTGATATCCCGCTCTGAGCCACTGCTGTGGTCTTACCGAGTCATTGCGCAGGTTAATCCAGTCAGCCATTTGAACGGCCCAGTCGGACACTGCCTGCAACTCGTCCTGTGAGTAGACGGTCGTTTTCACTCTTGAGAGAAAAGCCGCCAGGCTGCTCACATCGCACCCTCCGGCACGACGACCCATGGCGCAGGCTTCAACCAGAGTTGTCCCACCACCCATAAACGGGTCCAACACGCTCTGGCCCTCCTGAGTGAAAGCGTCTATGACGGCATGCGCGAAGACCGGTGAAAACCGGGCGGGGTAGCGGTAGAACTCATGTGTCAGCCCAGATACGGGCTCCTTACACCTCGCCGCCTTCACGAGCTTCTCGCGGGTGTCTGCGGTGATCATGTGTGTTCCCATGGAGTTGTCCCTGCCATACAATCTGGCTAATGATGCAGAGTGTCTGAATCCGATATCAAGATTCGATACGCCGCGAGGCCTTTGAGGCAGCTCAGGCCTGGCGTAAGCGGATACGCAGTGCTAAATGGATGGTGAAGAATTGCTCGGCCGATTAACGGTTCAGCTTCTTCGCAGGGATAGGGCATTCCAGTACCTATGCGCAACCTGCACGCATCCGGGTAGTCGATGACGTGGGTTTGTTCGAGCTGGGGTCGCGCTTCGGTTACGAAGCGGGCCCCCGCTACCATGTCACACAGAGGGCGGGCAGCGTGGATGCTCGCCCTTTCTTGTGTACTTCCCGGGGACGATGCGCGGCCGGGCCCCACTGAGTATACGTCTTTTGGAGTGCCACCGCCGGTCGGTTCTAGGCCGGGGTGACGGAGGATCTGGCCACACGACTTCGGCAGCACAATGACGGGGTGTCGCGCTGGACCAAAGGCAAAGGGCGCTGGGAAGTTGTGTGGACACGGGAGTTCGGTGGCTTGGGTGCAGCGCGGAAGTTCGAAAACCTGCTGAAACGGCAGAAGGGCGGCGACGGTTTTCACCGGATGACCGGACTGCGCCGAGAGGATTTCCGGGGGCCTCGTCACGCTCGTAATTTTGCGCCCGCCACCACCTATACACCAGGGGCAGGCCAGTTCGGTCTGTCCTGTTCCGTGTACGCGGGGGAGGGGCAACTCGGCCAGGCAGAGGCGCGCGATTTCCCTGAGGGTCGGGGCCTTCCAGAAGTGGTCGATGCCCGCCCGTTTCGCTCCGCAATGCGGGGCGTTCTCGGATGGATGGCCCTGTGGTCAGGTGAACTCGAGGGGGCCGGCGCAGGCATGGACGCTCAGCCCCGTGACGTGGTGGCCACGGAAGGCGGCGGAGTAGTAACCGGGGAGGCCTGCTTGGCAGCTCACCGCGCAGTTCCTCAGCGTCAGGCCGTCCACGTGCTCCGCGTGGAGTGCCGGGATGTCGTGCCGGAAGACGGCCTTCTCCCGCTCCGCTGCGGGGCGGAGGTCGAAGTTGCCGCCCCAGGCCTCCAGGTGCTCGCCCGGGATCAGGGAAAGCTTGACGTCGCTCAGCAGCAGGTCCTCGATGACCGATTCCTCCGTGCCGTAGAGTACGATGCCGGACTCGCCCGCTGCCACCACGTTGGTGAACCGCACGTTGCGGATGCCTCCCAGGGGACCGGTCGTGTCGGGCCCCCGGAGGGCGGAGAGGTGGATCGGCTCGCCCCGTCCCCACCAGTTGCCGGCCATCAGGCGGGTCCGCACGATCGCGTTCGAGAAGAGGACGTTCTCAACGCTCCCCGCGTTGCGGACGAACACTCCGAGGCCGCGGTTGGAGTCGTAGATCGACAGGTTTTGAAACAGGCAGTCACGCACGTCGTTCTTCCCGTGTCCCACGCGCACCCCGCTGGAGCGGGAGGAGAGGATGCAGTTGTTGACCACCACGCGCTCGGCGACGCGGCCCCGGTTGCCGTGCTTCGGTTCGGCTCCGCTGCGGCGCAGCGTTTCGCTCCCGAAGCCGGTGACGCACACGGCGTCGTCCCCGCCGCGGATGGCGCAGTCGGAGATGCGCACGTCGCGGGACGTTGTGGCGTGGATGCCGTCGCTGTTGGCGATCAGAGGATTGTTCCGGATGGTGAGGCCCCGGACGCCGACGTCTTCACAGGTGGCGAGCCGGACGGTCCAGGAGGGCGAATCCGTGAGGGTCAGGTCGCTGAGCCGGACGTTCTCGCAGTCCACCAGTACGATCATCTTGCCGGGCCGGTCGTCGAAGTCGATCGGTCCGTCTTCCGGCGGGGCGGCCGGGGAGGGATAGGCGGCGCCCTGGCGGGTAAACCGGGCCTCGTAGTCCGGGGTGTCCCGGTATCGGTCGGGGTCCATGAAGGCGGAGCCGCTGCCGCATATCTCTCCGTGCCCGGTCAGGGCGATGTCCTGGGCATCCTCGGCGAACAATATTCCCTTGCGGCCTCCAGAGCGGTCGTAGGTTCCGTAGTCATCCACCTCGCGGCTGCCCACTATTCGGGCGCCGGCCGGGAGGTGGAGGTTCACGTGGCTCCTCAGCTCCACCGTGCCCAGGGCGTAGCTGCCCGGCGGGACGCTGACCACTCCGCCGCCGCTTTTGTGACAGGCGTCCACCGCTTTCTGAAACGCCTCGGTTGCCGGGGAGGCGCTGCCGGCGTCGGCTCCGAAGTCCGTCACACTGAAAAGACCTTCGGCCATGGGCCATTTCCTCTCTACCGGGGATTTCTCAGGATTCGACAGCGATTTCCACCGGAGGTTCACGGGGGCCGAATGCCCGCGCCACAGTGCCACCTCGTAGCGGGGCCCCGCCGGAGACGGGCAATGCGCCGCAGGCGCACAAGGCTTCCAGGTCGCAGTCCGCCTCAGACGGATCGTGGCCCGGCCGCTTCGTGCTCCGGCCACCTTGGGGCGGGGGCAAGATGCCCCCGCAATGCGGGCAAGGATGCCCGCGCCACAGTGCCGCCTCGCAGCGCGACCCCGACGGAGGGGAGGGCAAGCCGGCCCGTGACGGTTCCCCGTTTATCCGTCAAATATCGGGTTTAGAGTTCCTCAAGATCGGGGTTACCCGGCCCGAAGTGCTTGAGCATGACGATGGGGTCGCTCTCGGATGGATTGGAAATCTCTATGCCCTCGCGGGCCGCCGGCGCGCTCACGAAGAACTCGTCCGAGGTCAACTGGCCGAACCGGATAAGTTCCGGCGCTTCGACTTCCCAGGGGCCCAGCCGGCCGTGCCCCTGCATCAGGATCAGCCCGTAGGCGCCGCCGTCGCGGATGGTGACGGTGCGCCCGGGGACCACCGTGAGCTGCTTGGCGCTGAACTCCGTGGAGCGATAGCAGATCCAGTATTCCTCCCAACCCTCCTGGCGCATCTCCTCGACGGGCCGGACGGGCCGGGGTTCCATGAAATGCTTCGCGTGGAAGTCCGGGTCGACGTTGGCTTCCCAGTCGATCACTTCCATCAAGTAGTCCACGTCGCCGACCCGCTGCGGCGGAGTGTCTTTCCAGAGGAGTTCCTCGGGGATGACCTGTCCGCCGACGACCGACTCGCACATGAAGAACACGTCCGAGGCCTTCTGCGGCTCGTAGGTGCAGAGGCTGCCGGGCGCGTGGAGCACGCCGGCGGGGACGTTCCAGCCGGTCCCCGGCTTGAGGGGCCAGGCGCGGGAGAGGTCGGTGATGCGGTTGTCGCCCTCCCCGAAGCCGGCAAGCGCCTCGCGGAGCTGGTCGCGCGTGGTGTCCGGATTGAGGCCGAAGAAAGTGTAGGGGAAGTCGCCGCCGTGGTTGTTGAGCTGCGGGGGGAAGTAGTATGCCTCGGGTTTGCCCAACTGCTCCACGTTGGCCGCGTGCTCGTCCCGGTGATGAATGTGCAGCGGCAGCGGTCCCTGGTTGTCGAAGAACTTCGAGTACATCGGCCAGCAGCCGTGTTCGTCCCACACCCGGTCGCCGACAAGTTCACCCTTCAGCTTTCCGACGGCCTCCCGGAGGAGGGCTTTCTCGGCCCGGCCGTTTCCCTCGAAGACCACGAAGCTGAGCCCTTCGTTCGGGGCGGTCAGCGGGCCGTTGTCGGCCGGCGTGGTGGAGGCGAACCATCGTTCGTCGATGCCGCCCCGCTCGGCGCCCAGGGCGTAGTAATCGTCGGGGTGAAGCTTGATCCTTCGGCCGGGGACGCAGAAGACCCTGGGCACCCAGTTGGGCGCCAGTCGCAGAATGCCCTCTCCCTGTTCCATGGCGGCGTCGATGAGCGCTTCGGTGTTCATACTCCCTTCCCTCCCTCGGTTTGTGCCTCAGCGGTCGCGAAGTAGCCGGGCACCCTGAGGCTGGTCATGATGTCCAGCCGGGGCGCGACAAGCTCCATGTAGCCGTCCTTCTGCATCCAGCTCAACCGCCTGCCCTCCGGGAGGAGCAGCACCTCCGCGGCGGAGGCGCTCTGCCGGATCGCCACTCGGATGTCGCGCACGGGCGGGATGTATTCGGTGACCGGCCAGTAGTAGTTTCCAAGCTTCTGCCGTCCGCCGTGGTTCACGAGGTGGACCAGCAGGTCACTCTTCCTTTGCATCACCGAGACTTCCACCGGCGCGGGGGTGCTGACGCGCACCAGGGGCTTCGGCAGGAGGCCGTCGATCATGGAGAGCAGAAGCTCCGCCACGTGCGGGTCCGGCCAGCGCAGGGCGGCCTTGAAGACCGGGCCGGCGACGTAGATCACCTTCCCCTCGCCTGCTTCCCTTGCGGTGACGGCGGCGAACCCGGTTTCCTCGCCCGGCGGAGCGAGGCCGTGCCCGAAGCGAGGCTCGCCCGGCCCCATCTCCAGCGGCGCAAGATGGTCCAATAGGACTTCCGTTCCATCGCGGGGCAGCGCGCGAGCCAGCGGGGCGCGGAGGTGGAGAGGCGGCTCCGTCCCGAAATAACCGTATTCCGGTTCGGTGAAGCCATCCACCGTCACCCCTGCCAGGTCCAGCAGAGCCTCACTGAGACCGTCCGGCGAGGCCGACTGGGTGATGAGCAGCGCTCCGCCGTCTTTGACGAATTCCTTGAGGGCGGCGGTGGTCTCGGCGTCCAGGAACTCCAGTTCCGGCGCGACGATCAGTCCGTATTCGCCGGCCCGTTGCCGGGCGGCCTCGGCGTTTATCACGGTGAAGTGCCGGCCGTTTTCGATAAGCATGGTGGCGGCGCCTTCGTTGGCCTGCATGCGCTCCTTGCGTTGGTCGGGCTCCGGGAAGTATCGCAGGTCCGGGCCCATGACGTGAGACCAGGTGCAGAGGACGCCAATCTCCGGCACGGGGCGCGCCCCGGAGACGCAGGAGCGGCGTTTCTGAACCCAGCCGAAGACCTCCTCCATCGCGTCCCAGGCGCGCTCCTCCAGCGAGCCGTCGGGCAACTGTCGGTCGATGATCCAGAAGGCCCCGCCGTTGGCGATCGCTCCTGCGGCGGTGTACTTCAGGGACTGGGGCGTGTTGCTCGTCCACCCGCCCAGCCCGTGCAGGAAGCGCCCCGTCATGTAGTCGTAGGGCAGGGCGCCGCCGGCGAAACAGCGGCAATGTATGCTCGCCCGCTTGCCGGTGGCCCGGTCGTCGGCGATGAGCCGCGCTATGTGGGGTGGGGGAGGGGTCGGCTCACGAATCCCCCACTTCCAGTTGAAGATCACCCCCACGCCCGGGGCGGCTTCGTGCAGCTCCGCCGCCGTCCCCGCGAAGAAGTGCTCGTAGGAGTCGGCATACCACCGGACGTAGTCCAGCCAGCGGGGGTCTTCGGCGGACTCAGGGATGTCGTCGCCGAACAGCTCGCAGCAGTTCGGGCAGTAGCAGGGCCGGAAGGTTGACATGGTATCCAGCAGCAGCTCATCAACCTCGTAGCTGGTGACGATCTCTCGGCACTGGGGCAGAAGCAATTTCTCCACGTAGCCGCTGTTGACGCAGACGGGTTCGAAGTTCCTTCCCCCGCCGCCGGCTTCCGAGCCCCCTTTAGACGGCTGGAGCCTCCACTCCGGATGCTGCCGGACGGCGGCGGTGTCGAGGAAGACGCTGTAGTAGGCGACCACGCCGAGGTCGTGCTTCCGCGCTCCGTCGACCACCTCCCGCAGCATGTCCTTCTTCAGACCGGGGTGGCGGGTGCCGACCTCCGTCTCGTAGTAAGAGTGACCGTAGTGGCACTTTGCGAAGAAGGCCACCACGTCGGCTCCGGACTCCTTCATGCGGCGGGCGTAGCGCTCGCCGTCGAAGCCTGGGCCCACTTCCAGCCCGGCGGGCAGGTGGAAATCCGGGTGTGACTTACAGAGAGATGGGGATTGCGGCACCTTATTGCTCTCCTCTTCCTGGTCGGCCGGAGGACGGTTCAGCGTTCTTCTTCCTCTTCCATTTCGGACTCGGCCCGTCGGCGCAGTTCCTGCTTACGTCGCCTTCGGCTGGGGCGGCGTTTGGTTTTGGTGATCTGTTCGTCCGGCTCCTCCACGTCTGTGGCGCGGGGGACAGAAGGGGTCTCGACCGTCTCGACGATCCGAAGGTAGCTTTCATAGCGTTCCTCGGGAAGTTCTCCCTGTTCGAGGGCCTCCTTCACCCGGCAGTCGGGCTCTTGGATGTGCAGGCAGTCGGGAAACCTGCACTCCCTGCCCAGCTCCCATATCTGAGGGAAGAACTGCTGCACTTCCTCCTTCTCAATTTCCCATAGCGTGAACTCCCGGATGCCCGGGGTGTCCACCACGTATCCACCGAAATCGAGCTTCAGCAGGGAGACGCTGGTGGTGGTGTGGCGGCCCCTGGTGGTGACCGGGCCGGTGCGCAGCTCCAGCCCGGGCTGGACAACGTTGACGAGGGCGGACTTACCCACCCCGCTGTGGCCGGCAAGCACCGAGTTGCTGTCCCGCAGCACCTCCCGCAGCCGGTCCAATCCGCGGCCCGTCTTCGCGCTGGTCAACAGCACCGGGTAGTCCATTTCCCGGTACATCTCGGCCGCCTCCAGGTGGCGCGTCTCCTCTTCCCCCGCCAGGTCCATCTTGTTGATGCAGATGATGGGACGAAGCCCGCCCGCCTCGCCGGCTATGATGTAGCGGTCAATGATCCCGAGGGTGAGGGGCGGCTTGCGGACCGAGCAGACGATGAGCAGTTGCTCCACGTTCGCCACGATGACGTGCTCGATGCGGGGGTCGCGGGGCGAACGGCGGGAGAGCTTTGTCTCCCGGGGCTGGACCTCTTCGATGATGCCCCGGGATTCGTCGAACGGTTTGAACAGCACCCTGTCGCCGACGGCCAGCGGTTTGGTCTCTCCGGTGTCGCTCTCCACCAGCCTGCCGCGCACCTCGCACTCGTAAGTCCCTTCGTCGGTATCGACCTCGCAGAGGACCGCGCGGACGCGGGTGACCGTTCCTTCCTTCAGCTCGCTCACTGGCGTGCCTCCCCCGGAGGACTGAGCGAGGTGAACAGGTCGTCGAGGGTGAGCCTTCGGTTGGTGAACGCCGCTATTCTCTCCACTGCCTCCATCACGCGTTCCGCCTTTTCCAGGTGGGTCTCGGGCGCCCCCGCGTTTTCGTTCAGGGGGAGTCCTTCCATCTCAGGGTTGAAGAGGTCGCTACCACCGGGCGTGGCGGCCACGGCCATGTCCCGGTAGAAGACGGCCGCGCACAGCAGCAGGTCCTCCAACAGCCTGCGCTCCTCGGAGGCCGAGCCGGCCCCTTTGCGGGCTAAGCCGGCGAGCCAGTCGGAGAGTTCGAAGTTGTCCTCCGGTGAGAGTTCCGACAGCCTCTCGACCAGGTCGCGGTTGAACTCGTGCAGCCCCAGCTCGCGGAGTCGCTGGGCGGCACCGGGCGCCCCGCAGCTTCGGCGCGCCAGCCAGCAGGCATCGCCCGCATCGAGACCTTCGGCCTGCAGTCGACGGGCAAGCTCCTCTGGAGGGAGATTACTGAACCGGACGGGCCAGCATCGGCTGAGGATGGTGGGCGGGATGTTCCGGAGCGAAGAGGTGATCAGAACGAAATACCGTTCCTCGGGTGGCTCCTCCAGCGTCTTCAGGAAGCAGTTCGCGGCTTCGGGGCTCAGTCGCTCCGCCGGCGTGATGACGAAGACCCGTCCCTCTCCCAGGGACGATTTCAGGTAGGCGATTTCCTCGGCGTCACGGATGGAGGCGATGGGTATCCTCTGCCGGTCCTCGGGGACTCCCACTTCGTGGTAATCCGGATGCCGGTGGGATCGGATGGCGCGGCAGCTCTCGCACCGGCCGCAATAGTCGTCGGGGGCGGGTTGATCGTGACACAGCAGGACGGTGGCAAGCTCTTGGGCGGCGGCCTCCCGGCCGGTGCCTTCGCTGCCGATGAACAGGTAGGCGTGCGGTATTCTGCCGCTACGGAGTATGGCCCGCAGCAGCCGGAGGACCCCGGGTTGATTTGGGATATTCTGGAACGCCATCTTTGGCTCGGCGGTCACTCCTCCTCTATGTGCGCCATCACTTCCCCGACCTGGACCGTGTCCCCCTCGGTGCACTGGATTTCCGTGAGGGCGCCGGCGGCGGGCGCCGGGACTGTGAACGCCGCCTTGTCGGTGAGCATCTCCACCATGTCCTGGCCCTGCTCGACGCGCTCGCCCTCCTCCACGTACCAGAAGGAAACTTCGGCTTCATCCGGGGCATCGTCACCGAGGGGGGGTAGTTTGAATTCCATGGTCTTTGCGTCTCCCTTCCAGGGTGTGCGGTCTTTTTAGGTCACGTGTTTTTCAACAGTTGTGCGGCAACTTCGCCGGCCCGGTAGCTGCTCCGGACGAAAGGCCCGCTGAGCGCCGCCCCGAAGCCCATCTGGAGGGCCGTCCTCTGCAGGGCTTCGAAGCGCTCCGGTGCGAGGAACTCCGCCACCGGGTGGTGCTCCTCCGAGGGGGCAAGATACTGGCCAAGAGTAACGGCCCGGCATCCGTGCTCCAGCAGGTCCCGCAGCACGGCGCTGACCTCCTCTTCCGTCTCGCCCAGGCCCAGCATGAGCCCGCTCTTGACGACGGGGGCGTCCTGCCGGGCTGCGGCCGTCTGGAGCACCCGCAGCGAGCGACCGTAATCGGCCGCGGGACGCACCTCCGGATACAGCCGGGGAACGGTTTCAACGTTATGGTTCAATACATGGGGCCCGGCGTCAAGCACCCGTTCCAGATCCCGGCGTCTGCCCTGGAAGTCCGGAACCAGAACCTCGACGGTGGCCTCGGTTTCTTGCAGAACGGCGCGGATGGTGGCGGCGAAGTGGCCGCTCCCCCCGTCGGGCAGGTCGTCCCGCGTGACGCTGGTCACCACCACGTGCCCCAGCCCCAGGCGCCGGACCGCCTCGGCGACGCGGGCCGGCTCCTGGGGGCGAGGGGGCGCGGGCATGCCGCCCTCCACCGCACAGAAGCGGCAGTTCCTGGTGCAGACGCTCCCCAGGATCATGAACGTGGCGGTGCCGGCGGCGTAGCACTCCCCCCGGTTCGGACAGTGCGCCTCGCGGCAGACGGTGTGCAGGCCGAGTTCGCTCAGCAGCGAGCGCACCCGCTCGGTGCGCTCCGGCGCGGGGAGGCGTTTCTTCAGCCACGGGGGCAGAGACGGGCGGGTTCCTTTCACGGTCCTGCTCCTTCTCCGGCGGACGGGTTGATGATGTTGAGGCTGAAATCGCCCGCGAAAAACTCGGCGGCGCGAGCCGCCACCTCGTCGAGCGGTGCGGCGCTGCCAAGCTCCCGTTCCAGAGAGGTCATCCGGACGTCCTTCAGGCCGCAGGGCACAATCAGGTCGAACCATGAAAGGTTTGTCGAAACGTTCAGTGCGATGCCGTGATAGGTCACCCACCGCCGCACGGCGATGCCGATGGAGGCCAGCTTTCGGTCCTCCACCCACACGCCCGTGTGAGGGGAATCGGCGTGGGCGTTCACTCCGTAGCTGCGACACAGCCGCACCAGCCAACCCTCCAGGTCGCGCAGGTAGCGGTGAAGGTCTTTGCCCCGCCCGTGCAGGTCAATGATGGGATAGGCCACCAGTTGACCCGGACCGTGGAAGGTGACCTCCCCGCCGCGGTTCGTCTCGGCCACCTCAACGCCACGGGCGGCAAGCTCCTCGTCCGCCGCGAGGACCGCGGACCCGTCGCCCGACCGGCCGACGGTGATGACCGGCGGGTGATGGCAGAGCAGCAGGAAATTGGGCCGGCCACCGAAGCGTATGCACCGGTCCCGAAGCTCCTTCTGCCGCCGCAAGGCCCGGGGGAACTCGATCTCCTCCGGCCCGATCACCCGGAGTTCGGGTGAAGAGACGCCCGTCACTACGCTGGTGTACTCGTCAGACACCGGATCAACCCCTCCAGTTGATCGGCATGCCCGCCGCACCCTCGGCGGCTTCCTTAAGGGCTTCCGGCAGCGTGGGATGGGTATGAATGGTCTCGGCTATCTCCTGGGCCGTGCACTCCATTCCCAGGGCCAGCGCGGCCTCCCCCAGCATCACGCTGGCGTGCGGGCCGGCCATGTGGACTCCGAGGACCTCCCCGGTTTCCGCGTCGCAGACCATCTTCACCATTCCCTCGGTTTCCCCGAGGACGTGAGCCTTGCCCAGGGCGCGGAAGGGGAACTTCTTCACGATCAGGTCGTCGAACTCTTTGTCGGCTTCCTCTTCGGTCAGCCCCACCGTGGCGATTTCCGGCTGGACAAACACGCAGGCTGGCACGACCCGGTAGTCCATCTCCGCGCTGAGGGAGCCGGTGGCGTGGGCGGCGGCGACCATCGCCTCGTGGCTGCCGACGTGGGCCAGCATCGCACGGCCGTTCACGTCTCCGATGGCATAGATGTGGGGCTGTTCTGTCTGCAGATGGGAATTGACGGCGACCGCGCCGGATTCGTCGGGCTCCAGGCCGGCCTCTTCGATGCGGAGCCCCTCGCAGTCCGGGCGACGCCCCACGCAGACCAGCATCTTCTCCGCGCTCAGCTCTGTGCCGTCCGACAGTTTGGCTTGAACGCCGTCTCCTGTGGTCTCGACCTCTTCGGCGGTGACCCCCGTGTGTATGCCGGCCCCGCGCTTCTTGACGGTTTTGGCAACTTCACGCGCGCAGTCGGCGTCTACGGCCGGTAGCAGGCGGTCCAGTGCCTCGACGATGTGCAGCTCCACGCCGTTGGCCGAGTAGATGCAGCCGAACTCCAACCCGATGTAGCCGCCGCCGATCACGATGACCGAATCGGGGAGTTCGTCCGCGCTGACGGCGTCCGAGCTGTCGATGATCGCCTCGTGGTCGAAAGGCAGCTCCGGCAGCTCCACCGGCTTTGAGCCGGTGGCGATCATGATCTTCTCGGCGCTTATGCGACGGGTTTCGTCTTCCTCGGCGACCTGCAGCGTGTGGGAGTCCAGGAAGGCGGCCTCTCCCCGCAGAAGCTCAACGTCGTTGCCCGAGAGCAGCGAATCGATGCCCCCACGCAGGGTCCGGACGATGCTGTCCCGGCGCTTGCCGACCACCGCCCAGTCGGGGCGGGGGTTCTCCACCCGGAAACCGAACTCCTCGGCCCGCTCCAGGCGCAGGGCCATCCGCGCTGACTCCCAGAGGACCTTCGTGGGGATACAGCCCACGTTGGTGCAGACGCCCCCCAGCGGCCCTTTCTCTATCACACAGGTTCGCGCACCCAACTGGGAGGCTCTTATGCCGGCCACGTAGCCGGCCGGACCGCTGCCGATGACGGCCACGTCGTAATCGTGTTGTCCGGTCATACACTCCTCGTTTTCCTGGGGAATGAGGGGACGAGACGCCGTTCATTCTACTTCATGCCCGCCGGCTCGCCAACCTCACGGGCCGCCGGCCCTTTTTGGGGCTGGGTAGCCGCGGTTTTGCGGGCTCCCCGTCCGGCCCCCGCCAGGACCCTCCAGACCGTGGCGCGTACGCGTTTACCGTGCCGAGCGACAGCAAGGGTCCAAATCGGCGGCTTTGCCGTTTCGCGGATCATCGATTGAGCAGCTTTCGAGGGAGTGCGCCGCCTCCTGCACACGGCACGCCGCAGCCCCGCAGGGGCGTTACATACCAGCCCGGGGCGTAGCCCTGGGGACCTGGGCGTGCCTCCAAAATGGTTGAGCCCTGTAGGGGCGAGACATACGCGGGGCAGCCAGGCCTCGTCCGGTACATGGCGAGATGTCTGTCAACCTGAACGAATATGTCACGCCCTTCCAGGGCTCGTTGGTTTATTGCCGATTTCTCCCAGGGCTGCGCCCTGGGCTGGTATGTCGGGCTCTTATAGAGCCCGGCGGCCGGATGCCGAGCAGTGGACCGCGTGGCGACGGCCGATTGCCGCTGTCGAACAGGCACAACTCCCAAAGCGTCCACGGTAAACGCGTACCGTGGCGCAAAGGGTGGGGCGAGTGGAGAGGCCGGCGATCAAAAGTGGGAGCAACTCGGACATGTGGGCGATTGCAGCGGCACGGTCTCGTTTTATAATGTGTGCTCCGTTCGGTTTCTCCGGCAGGGGTGAGAAGGCGTGAAAGAAGTCGTCCTGGTGGCGGACTGCGGTGCCACCAATATCAACGTTGCGGCGCTGACTGAAAGCGGCGAGCTGATCTGCGCCGCCTCCCGGCCCAACGCGCCCGTTCCCCAGCCCGGCGGCCGGGAGGACTGGCTGGTCTGGGACCCGGAGGGGCTGTGGCGGCGCGTCTGCGCCGGCTGCAGGGAGGTGGTCGGGCAGGTGAGTGCCGGCGCCGTGCAGGCCGTGGCCGTCACCACCTGGGGCGCGGACGGTGCTCCGGTGAGGGCCGACGGCAGCCTGACGTATCCGCCCATCGCCTGGCAATGCCCCCGCACAACGGAGGTCGCACGAGGCCTTTCCGAACGGATCGGCCCGCGTCGCCTCTTCAGCATTACCGGCTACCAGGTGATCCGGTTTAACACGTTGTTCAAACTGGCCTGGCTGCGGCAAAACCACCCGGAGGCCCTCGACGGAGCCGACAGGTGGCTGATGATGCCCGGACTGCTCAGCTTCCTTTTGACCGGCAACAGAAGCCTGGACATCACGAGCGCCTCGACGATGATGATGCTCGACCTGGCGGAGCGCACGTGGTCGGAAGAGCTGCTCGGGGCGGTGGGCGTGACGGAATCATTCTTCCCGCCCCTCGTGTATCCGGGCGAGAAGATCGGCGAGCTGACCGCCGAGGCGGCCCGGGAGACGGGCCTCCGGGAGGGCACTCCTGTTGCGGCAGCCGGGCACGACACTCAGTTCGCCGCCGTGGGCAGCGGGGCGATGCCGCGGGAAGCCGTTCTCAGCACGGGGACCTGGGAGATCGCCATGCTCAGGGCGCCCGCCCCGGTCGACGGGGATCGCGCCTTCGAGGGCGGCGTCCTGACCGAGGCGGACGCCGCGCGTGGCCTGTATAACCCCCAGCTTCTGATGATGGGATCGGGCGCCCTGGAGTGGGTGCGGGAGAACTTTTATCCGGGACTGGAGGACCGGCAGGAAGCCTACCGCACCATGATCGGCGAAGCCCGCCGGGTCCAGCCGGGCGCCGGAGGTCTGATGATGGCCCCCAGCCTGGTATCGGACACCGGGCCGTCCCGCAGGTACGGGACGGAGGGGACCCTGTTGGGTCTCGGGCTGAACACCGGGCGGGCCAATGTCTACCGGGCCGCGCTGGAAGGGCTGTGTTTTCAGTTGCGCGACGCGCTGGAGATTCTGATTGAGGCCATCGAGTTCCGCCCCGAGCGGCTCCGGGTGGTCGGGGGCGGCTCACGCAACCCCCTGTGGAACCAACTGCGGGCCGACGTTTGCGGTCTGCCCCTGGCCGTCAGCGGGCGCGCCGAAGCCACGGCTGTCGGCGCCGCCGTGGCCGCATGGACCGGTGCCGGTCGCTTCGATTCCATCCGAGATGGAGAGAAACAACTCCCCGCCGAGGCCGAACTGGTGGAGCCGTCGGAAGCGGCCGACCAATACGAGAAGCTCTACGAGCACTATCGCCTCGTCGGCCCGGCGCTGGCGGACTTCTATCAGGGCTGGGATCGCACAAACTGGAAAGCGGGAGCACAAAAAGATGAAAGTTAGCATTGTCGGGGCCACGGCCTATACCAGCCGAGAACTGATCAAGCTACTCGCCCCTCACCCGGAGGCGGAGATCGTCCACCTGGGGGGCCGGCGCGAGGGGAACCCGCCTATATCCGACATATTCGGCGAACTCGCAGGCATCTGCGACATGCGGCTTTCCGGTCTGCACGTCGAGGACGGACCGGAGCCCCCCGAAGTCGCCTTCTTCACCCTCCCGCACGGTGTGGCACACGGTTACGTTCCGCAATACCTGGCAGCGGGCGTGCGCTGCATTGACTTCAGCGCCGACTACCGCCTCGGCGACCTGGAGGTCTATGAGGAATGGTACGGCGCGCACGGTGACCCCGGGAACCTGGCTCGGGGCGTGTACGGCCTGCCCGAGCTGTTCAGAGATTCGATCGCGGAGGCCGACCTGGTGGCCAACCCCGGCTGCTACCCCACCGGGGTGGTGCTGGGACTCGCTCCGTTCCTGCGCGAGGGGCTGGCCCGGGCGGAGGGCGTCGTGGTGGACGCCAAGAGCGGCGTGAGCGGCCGGGGCAACAAGCCCGACGTCGGCTCCATGTACTGCGAGTGCAACGAGGACGTCCGTGCCTACAGCGTCACCGGCCACCGCCACCAGCCGGAGATGGAGTACGCTCTGGGGCTTGCCGGGGGCGAAGGGGCGACCGTCACCTTCGTTCCCCATCTCGTCCCCATGGACCGCGGCATCCTGGCAACCACCTTCGCCCCGGCTGCCAAAGTGGTGAGCGAGGCGGGGCTGCGGGAGGTCCTCGAAGACTTCTACGCGGGGGAGCCGTTCGTGCGCGTGCGGACCGCAGCCGAACAGCCGCGGACAAAGGCGGTCAGCTTCACCAACTATTGCGACATTGCGGCGGTCCTCCGGGGTGACAGGCTGATCGTCACCACGGCCATCGACAACTTGATGAAGGGGGCCGCCTCGCAGGCCGTCCAGAACATGAACGTCATGTTCGGGCTGGAGGAAACCGCCGGCCTGCTGTGAGCGGCGGGGCGGGGATCACGCGGCTGCGGCGGGGGTCGGCACCACCCGGTCACGCCCGTTCCGCTTCGCGCGGTAGAGCCGCTTGTCGGCCCTTTCGAAGATCGAGGCTCCGTCGTCGTCCGACTCGAACTGAGCCACCCCCAGGCTGATCGTCACCTCGATGAGCTGCCCGTCATTGCCCCGGAACCTCTGGCTGCCGACGGTGTTGCGGAGGCGTTCTGCGATCTCGACGGCCTGGCGCGTGTTCGTGCCCGGCAGCAGAACCGCTATCTCCTCGCCCCCGTAACGGTAGGCCGTGTCGTATTTGCGCAGGATGCGCTGGATGCGCCCGGCCAGCCGGTTCAGCACCAGGTCCCCGCTGGCGTGTCCGTGCCGGTCGTTGATGTGCTTGAAATGATCGATGTCCACCAGCACGAGCGAGAAGGGCTCCCCGTTCCGGCGGGCGAAGTCCAGGGCCGCCTTCAGCCGGCGGTCGAAGTGGCTCCGCGAGTAGAGGCCGGTCAGTCCGTCCAC
Organism: uncultured candidatus Brocadiaceae bacterium; assembly: GCA_964510315.1. Lineage (GTDB taxonomy): Bacteria > Planctomycetota > Brocadiia > SM23-32 > SM23-32 > CAZEAP01. Next base: position 80,385 of record CAZEAP010000010.1, on the reverse strand, counting down.
CACCGCCCTGGTGTGGAGGTACTTGGTCTTGACCGCCAGGCTGATGTGCCGACAGATCTCCAGCAGCACCCGACGGTGCGTCCGGCTGAAATGGTCCACCTGCTCCACCCCCTCCGAGGGGTCGGCAGGGAAGATCCACAGGAGGGCCCCCAGGATTCTTTCCTGCACCTTCAGGGGCACCAGCGCCTGGAGCTTACCATTGCGGAGGCGACATATGAGGCTGTGACTCTCAAACGCCGAGAGACTGATCTGCGGGATAGACACCGAGCGCACACGCCTGCCGCTCCGACAGGTTCCCTCCGCATAGTGCGCGAATGCCTTTGCCTTGCCCTGGTCTCCGGTACGGAGAAGGAGGGTTGTGCTCAGCGGCTCCAGCAGGCCGTCCACCAGCTCCAGCACCTTCTCAGCGATAATGCTGAAGTCACTCTCCTGGTTGATAACGGTCGCCACTTCACGCAGCGTGGAAAGTTCTTCGATGCGGCTCCGCTGGCTGCGCCGGATGGACTCCAGCTCCCCCAGGCGTCTTCGGGCCGCCCGCAGCCGGGCGCGCAGGCGTTCGCGCCGGTCGGTGCGGACGCTCCCCACGGCGGTGATCACCATGCCGTAGAGGGCGGCCAGACCGCCGAAAAGCGCCGGCACCCCGAAGACAACCCGGTTCGTCAACGCCGGCCCGTCCAGCGGCGGGATGCGCAAAAGCAGTTGCAGGGCCAGTGCGAAGCAGGAACCTGCGGCGAGCAGGCACACCAGGAACCAGACGTTCCCGAATACGACCCGCAGGAAGCGGGACACGTCGGTCTTCATTATTCTGCCCCGGCGTGGGTACCCGATACATTTGTGATGCTAAATCAGAGGGGACCCCAAATTCAAAACCGCCTGGAAGGGCAGGCAGGCGGCCGACGTTAAGCGGCTTGCCGAGAAGCACTTAGGACGCGGCACACGCATTGGACAAGCGGCATCGGCGCCCCGAAAATCCCTCCCCCTCTCCGCACTTTAGCGCCGCCGGAAAGCCCCGGGAACTGACCGGCCGCGGAGGCGGCCGTTCCCTTACGGCGAGCCGGCGAGGCCGCGGGCCTTCTCCCGGGCGATCCGGAGGCGCTCCAGGCACTCCTGCCGGCCGAGTATCTCCATCGTCTCGAACAGGGGAGTGCTGACCCGTCGGCAGGTTACGGCAACGCGCACGATCATGTAGAGCGGTCCCCGTTTGCACTCCATCCGTTCGGCCAGTGTCTGCAGGATGTTTTCGAGCGGCTCGGCCGACCATCCTTCGCACGCCGCCATTTCCTCCAGGAGGCCGTCCAGCGCCCGGCCGAGGAAAGCGGGAGCCTGCTTTCGGGGGACCAGTTCCTCGGGGTCGTACTCCTCCCGCTCGAAGAAGAAATTGGTCTGCTCGTCGAACTCGCTGAGCCTCTCGATGCGCTCCTGGATGAGCCGGGTTATCTCCAGCATCTTCTCGACCGGCTGGTCCACGTGGCGGGTATAAGGTTGCCGCAGGATGCGCTGCAGAAGAGCCTCGGCGGGCATCCGCCGGATGTGTTCTCCGTTGAGCCACTCCAGTTTCTCCAGGTCGAACACCGGTCCGGTCGTCTTTACGTCATCCCAGGAGAACTCCTCGATCATCTCCGGCAGGACAAACACTTCCCTCTGCTCGCCGATGGACCACCCCAGCAGGGCGAGGAAGTTCAGCATGGCTTCCGGCAGGAACCCCTGCTCCCGGTACCAGAGGAGCGAGGTCGGGTTTTTGCGCTTGCTGATTTTCGTTTTGTCCTTGTTGCGCAGCAGCGGCATGTGGATGAACTCCGGCATCTCCCACCCGAAAGCGCTGTAGAGCAGCACGTGGAGCGGCGTGGAACTGATCCATTCCTCCGCCCGGATCACGTGCGATATCTTCATCAGGTGGTCGTCCACCACGTTCGCCAGGTGGTAGGTGGGTAGACCGTCGCTTTTGAGCAGTATCTGGTCCTGGAGTTCGGTGTTCTGAACGGTTATATCGCCCCTCAGCCGGTCGCGGAACCTCGTCGTGCCCTTTAGCGGCACCTTCAGCCGGACGGTGAACGGGATTCCCTGCTCCAGGTTTGCGGCTGCCTCCTCTTGGGTCAGGCCCCGGCACCGGCGATCGTAGCCGACGGCCGCTCCCTCCTTGCGCTGGCGCTTGCGCATGCTGTCAAGCCGCTCCGGCGTGCAGAAACAGCGGTAGGCATGGTCCCTCTCCAGAAGCTGATCCGCATATCGGCTGTAAACATCGCCCCTTTCGCTCTGGCGGTATGGACCGTAGGGTCCCCCGCAGTCCGGCCCTTCGTCCCACTGGAGACCCAGCCATTTGAGGGACTCGACGATGGCCTCTTCGCTCTCGCGGGTGGAGCGCTTCCGGTCGGTGTCCTCAATCCGCAGCACGAAATCGCCCCCGTGTCGGCGCGCGTGGACGTAATCGAACAGTGCAATGTAGGCCGTCCCCACGTGGGGAGGGCCGGTGGGCGAGGGCGCTGCGCGGACGCGTGCTCTCTCGAAGTGCTCGCTCATGATGCTCCTCTTCAGGCAAGTTACAGGGCGTGCCCGCCGCAGGGGGCCCGCCGAAACGACAGCGGAACCCCCGGCGGGAAACTCAAGTTAGCACAGCAGGGGCCATCGGTCAAAAGCGGGCCGCCTCAGGGGCCGAACAGGGCTTCGGCGTTGGCCGCCGTGCGTGCGGCCAGGCCAGACGGCTCTTCGCCGCGGAGTTCGGCCGCAGCGCGGACGACGTCCTCCAGGAAGGCGGGCTCGTTCCGCTTCTCCGACCGCCCGGCCGGGACCTGCCACGGGCAGTCGGTCTCCACCAGCAGACGGTCCTCCGGCAGTTCCCGGACCGCCGCCTTCAGCCGCTTGTAGCCGGGGCGGGTGACGGCCGCCGCGAGCGAGACGTAGAACCCCAGATTCAGGTAGCTCCGGGCAACCTCGCTGTCCCCCTCGAAGCAGTGCCGAACGCCGGCCGTTGCTGCCGGCGCATCGGAGAGCAACGCCAGCAGCGTGGGGTCGGATTTGCGGGCGTGCACGATGAGCGGCTTCCCATGGCGCGCCGCGAGTTCCAGGTGACGCCGGAACCCCTCCATCTGGGCCGGGCGCGGCGCGTGCTCGCGGTAGAAGTCCAGGCCCGTCTCACCCACGGCCACTACTTCCGGCCGCGCGATCAGTTCCGCCAGTGCGGCCCAATCATCCGGCCCGGCCTCCGAGCAACTGTTGGGATGAATTCCGGCGGCCGCACAGATCATCTCCGGCCGGCGCGCGGCCAGCTCAACGGCCCGCCGCGAGGAGGGCAGGTCGATTCCAACGCACAGGATGCGTCGAACTCCGAGGTCGGCGGCTCGCCGCAGAACGGCGTCCAGATCGTCCCGGAACTCCGGCACGTTCAGGTGGGCGTGGCTGTCGAACAGATCCATGGCCGTAGTCCGCGAGCCTCCCTTCCGGCGCCGGAACCGGGAGCGACCGACTCCAGCGATGCCGGAGCCGTGGGCATGTTGCCGGGATGAGAGCGACACATTATAATGCAATCTGCTGGGCCTGCACAGGAATCCCGTGATCCTTCGGCAGAGTTGCTTACGGGGCAAGGCATGGCGGAGCTTCGACAGGATCCGGCCTCTGGCCGGTGGGTGATCATCGCTGTGGAGCGCGCGGCGCGACCCCATGATTTCTACGTGCCGCGTGGGACCGGCAAGGGGGGATTCTGTCCGTTTTGCGAAGGTAATGAGGACAGGACCCCTCCGGAGGTCATGGCGGTTCGGCCGGCGGATACGGCCCCCGACACCCCCGGCTGGCAGGTGCGGGTGGTGCCCAACCGGTTCCCGGCGCTGGAAATGGACAGCGAAGTGACCAGCGGCGGAGACGGGCTCTATCGATCGGTCGGCGGCCACGGGGCCCACGAAGTCGTGATCGAGTCTCCGCGACACCTTGTCAGCCCCACGGAGATGACGCCGGAGGACCTGGCGCTGGTCGTGAGGGCCTGGTGCGAACGCTCCAGGGTGCTCAGCCGGGACGATGGGGTTTCCTACGTGCTGGTCTTCAAGAACGTGGGCGTCCGGGCCGGGGCCAGCATCGAGCACGCACATTCGCAATTGATTGCCGTGCCGGTCCTCCCGAAGCGGGTGGCCGAGGAGCTGCGCGGTTGTGCGGAGTTTTACCGGCAGAACTCGCGTTGCCTGTTCTGCAGCATCATCGAGAGGGAAAAACAGCACGGCCGGCGAATGGTGATCGACCGTGAAGGTTTCGTGGTTATCAGCACCTATGCCGCCCGTTTCCCGTTCGAGATGTGTATTCTGCCCACCGAACACTCTCAGCACTTTCAGGACCTTGGCCCCGAACAGATGCAGTCGCTGGCGGCGGTGCTCCACGAGGCCCTGGCCCGGCTGGATGTCTGCTTGAAGGGCCCGCCGTTTAACTTCGCCATTCACACGGCACCGGTGGACCACGAAGAGGCGGAGAACTATCACTGGCACATCGAAGTGATCCCCCGCGTCACCCACGTGGCCGGTTTCGAGTGGGGCACCGGGTTCTACATAAATCCGATGGAGCCGGAAACCGCCGCCGAACACCTGCGCGCGGTTTCGGAACGGCAAGTGCGGGCGCAGATCAGCTCTGCGCCCGCCTCCGGCGGTTCGGAGCAAAGCTGAGGTCCGGAAACGCAACGCGGATCGGCGTGCAGGATTGACAGAAGCGCTGTCGAACTTGCTCAGAGTGGGAGTGAATTGCATGCAGATCGTAATGGTGGCTTCGGAGGTAGCCCCGTTCTCCAAGGAAGGTGGCCTGGCGGACGTGCTGGGCTCACTGCCCCCGGCCCTCGCCGAGTTGGGAGAGGAGGTCTGTGTGATCAGCCCTCTCTACCGGGGGGTGCGCGAGGAGGGCGAACGCATCGGACAGCCCCTCCGCCCCGTGGAGGATGGAGATTTCGAGGTCCCTATCGGAGACATGGTGGAGGCCGGCCGGCTGTGGCGCTCCGCTCTGCCGGACTCCCGGGTTGCCGTCTACTTCCTGCAGAACGACCGCTACTACGATCGCGACGGTTACTACACCAGGTCCGACGACCACACCGACTACCAGGACAACAGCGAGCGTTTCATCTTCCTCGCGCGGGGGGCGCTGGAAGCCTGCAAGGCGCTCGGAATTCGGCCGGACATCTTTCACAGCCACGATTGGCACAGCGGGCTCGTGTCGATCTACGTCGAATACGTTTATCGGGCCGACTTCCCCGAGACGGCCAATGTCTTCACCATCCACAACATCGCTTACCAGGGTTTGTTCTGGCACTGGGACATGAAGCTGGCCGGGCTGCCCTGGAGCCTGTTCAACTGGAAGATGCTGGAGTACTACGGCAACCTTTCGTTCCTGAAGGCGGGTCTGGTCGGGGCGGACGTGCTGACGACGGTCAGCAAGGAATACGCGCACGAGATCCAGACCGAGGAGCACGGGCGAGGGATGGAGGGCGTTCTCCGGGAGAGATCGGACGACCTTTACGGCATAGTCAACGGGATCGACCAGAAGGAGTGGAACCCGGAGACCGACCAGCGCATCCCGGCCCAGTATTCCGCCGACGACCTCACGGGCAAGGCGGAGTGCAGGGGCGCACTGCAGGGCGAGTTTGGCCTCCCCGCGAGGGAAGATATCCCCGTGATCGGGATGATCTGCCGATTGGTCGAGCAGAAAGGGTTGGACCTGCTCGGGGAAGCTTTGGACGACCTGATGAGGCTGGACCTGCAGTTGGTCCTGCTGGGGCAGGGCGACCCCAAATACCACGAACTCCTGCAGCGGGCGCAACGAGAGTGGCCCGACCGGCTGGGCCTGTTGCTGGATTACGACAACGAGGCGGCTCACAGAATCGAAGCGGGTGCGGACATGTTTCTCATGCCCAGCAAGTTCGAGCCGTGCGGGCTGAATCAGCTCTACAGCCTCCGCTACGGCACCGTGCCCATCGTCCGTGCCACCGGGGGGCTGGCAGACACCATCAGCGACTTCACCCCGGAGGGGCTGGAGTCGGGAGAAGCCAACGGGTTCGTGTTCCAGGAGTATTCCCCCGACGCGCTTCTGACCGGCGTGCGGCGGGCGCTGAAGCTGTTCGAGCAGCCGAAGAAGTGGCGGACTCTCGTGCGAAACGGCATGCGGCAGGAGTGGTCGTGGAAACGGAGCGCTCGGGAATATCGAAAAGTCTATCAGGCGGCGCTGCGAAAGGCCGCTTCGCCGGAGGCAGGTGAGTAACGTGGAAGAGCCAGTGCAAACAACGCGGGAACGGGCGGCGGCGGCCGAGATACTGCGCAAGCACCGCGAAGAGGTGCTCCGGCGCTGGATGGAGAGGATTTCGCTGCTGGCTCGCGAGAAGGGAGCCACGGAGGTCGGGGAGGCCCCCGCGCTTCGAGAACGCGCAGGGGAGTTCATCGAGTTGCTGGCCGGTTGGCTGGAAGGGAAAGGCGGAGAGGCCGGCGTCGCGAACCTGTACGAGCTGATCCGGGAGGGCCGCCAGTATGACGTGCGCCTGGCCGACATCGCCTACGTGCTGCTGGAACTGAAGGGCGTGGGTCGTCAGATCGTCTTTGAGAACGTCCCCCTTGAACTGGAGGCCTTTCGCATCTCTCGGACACTCGCAGAGACCATCGAAGGTGTGCTGCGCAAGAGCGCCGACCTCTATGAGGTCGGCGGGGCCGCCGACAGCGCCGCCGCGCGCGACCGCCTCCAGGAGATATTCAGCGCCTGGGACCTGGAAAGCGCCGTGGCTTACGCCCAGACACCCGCTGCCGTATGCCGAATCGCCACTGAGAAACTCGGGCAGGTCTGGGACCTGCTGACCTGCCACTGGCGGCTCTACGAACACCTCCAGGGGAGCACTCGGGACATTATCGAAGGACCGGATGTGCCCATACCGCGCGTCCGCGAGAGACGGCAGTACCTGACGGGACAGGAACAGGAAGCCGGCGGCCGGATAAGCCTGCTGGACCAGGTCCGCCGGCGGCGGGAGGCGTACATATGCCCGGACGTCACCGCGGACCCGCAGGTGGTCAACTCCGAAGAACTCCGCAAGGCCGGCGCCCGAAGCCTTGCCTGCCAGCCCCTCATCGCGCGGGATAAGGTGGTCGGCGCGCTCCTTATCTACGGCACGAAGCCGGGCGCCCTCAAGGCATCCGACGAGGCGAAGCTCAGCGGCCTGGCCGGTGTCTGCGCGCTGGCGCTGGACCGAACGGGACGGCTGGAGCTGACCCACAGACGCCTGAGCGAGTCCGAAGTCATCGCGCGCATCGGGCGGTCCCTGCTGGAACTCCCCAGCCGCGAGGCGCTCCTCCAGGGCGTGGCCGAAGCCCTGCGGAGCTTCCGCGACTACTTCGACGTCTCGCTGTTTTTGGTCAACCGGGAGACCGAAGAGTGCGAGCTGGTCGCGGAGGCCGGCCGGGAGAGAACCTACCGGCCGGAGGACTACCGACAGAAACTCGGTGAGGGATTCATCGGCATCTGCGCCGAGACCGGGGAGACGATTCGCGCAACCGACCTGGAGGAGGACTCCCGCCGGCTTGTTGCCTTCGACGAGGAATACCGCGTCCGCACCGAACTGGCCGTCCCCGTCCGGGGAGCGGGGGAGACGATCGGGGTAATCCACATCCTGTCCGACCGGGAGGAGGACTTCCCGCAGAGCGAACTGGCGGCCGTGCAGCACGTGGCCCCTCACATCGGGGTGGCGCTTCAGAACGTCCGCATGATCGACCAGCGGGTGCGCGACCGGTACGAGATCGAGCGGGCCCACCGCCAACTGGCCAATATCATTCGCAGCACCGCCGTCGGAATCACCAGCGTCGACACGCGCGGGGTTTACACGCACTGGAGCCCCAGTTGCGAAGACATGCTGGGCTACAGCGCCGAGGAGGTGGTGGGCAAGGCAACCCCCGCCGACTTCGCCGAAGAGTCCTACGACGTGCAGGCCATGTTGGAGGAGTGCCTCCGGGAGGGATTTGTCACTCACGAGCGCGCGTGGAGGCGCAACGACGGAACCCTCCGAACCATCAAAGAAACCCGGGTCCCCCTCTACGACGAACGCGATAGGCATATCGGGTTCACCTCCTACCTGGTGGACGTCACCGAGCAGAAGCAGGCCGAACAGCAGCTCCGCCGCGAACGGGACATGCTCCAACTCGTGGTGGACGCCATGGGGGCCGGACTGGCCCTTTTCGACGCCGACGGCAGACTCCAGTGGGTCAACGCCACCGTCAGGGACTGGTTCGAGCTGGGCGCGGATTGGAAGGGCAAGAAGTGCCATGAGGTCTACCTCTGCGGCCGGGAAGCCGAAGACATCTGTCCCGCGATGGAAGCCGCCATGTCCGGCCGGCCTCAGAGCCACAACTACGAATTCACCGATTCCGAGGGGCGATGGCACTGTTACCAGCAGATATTCACCCCGCTCCGCTACGGGGAAACACGCCTGATCCTGCTGAACCTCGACATCACCGAGCAGCGCCGCCGGAACGAGCAGATGAGGCTGATCGGCAAACTCACCGAGCAGGTCGAGACCTCCCTGGACCTCGACAGAGTCCTCCACGTGGTTTTGACCTGCGTGACGGCCGGACACGCCATCGGGTTCAACCGGGCTTTCATCTTCCTCCTCGATGCAGACGGCGACTACCTGGAGGGCCGCATGGCCGTCGGACCGCTCTCCGCGGAGGACGCCAGGCGCATCTGGGGCGGCATGGCGGGTGAAGACCAGACGATAGACCAACTGGGGGACAGCACGGAGCCCTCCGAGAGCGATCGGGAATTGACCGAACGCCTCGCTTCGCTGCGGGTCCCCACCGACCGCACCGACAGCCCGCTGATCAGCACCCTGAACAGCCGCACCGCCGCCCACGTGGGGGATGCCCGCTCGGACCCCCACCTCGGCAAGGAACTGGCGGAAACCCTCGGGCTGGAGGAGTTCGTGTGCGCGCCCCTGGCGGTGAGGGACGAGTCCCTGGGCGTGATGCTGGTCGACAACAAGTTCAGCGGCTCGGGCATCTATCGCTACCAGGTTGAGCTTCTGGAGATGTTCTCCAGGCAGGCTTCCCTGGCCATCTCCAACGCGCTGGCCTACGAACAGATCCGCACCCAGCTTGCGGAGCTGCGCCGCACGCGCGACAAGCTGATAGAGGCCGAACGCATGGCCAGCGTCGGCCGGATGGCCGGGCACCTGGCCCACGAGATTCGCAACCCGTTGACCACCATCGGAGGTTTCGCCGCCTCCATCGCCCGTCGGCACGAAGAGGGCTCCAAGACGCACGAGAACGCCACCATCATCTACGAAGAGGCCCGCCGGCTGGAACGCACCCTGGTCAACGTTCTCGACTACACCCGGCCGCTGCGGCCGAACAAGAAACTCATCTCCCTCAACGAACTGGTGCGCAGCACGGCGGAACAATACAGGGAACAGTTCGAAGAGAACAACATCACCACAAGGTGGTCCTTGCAGGAAGACCTCCAGCCCATCAAGGCCGATCCGGAGATGATCAAACAGGTCATCGTCAACCTGTTCAAAAACGGCATAGAAGCAATGGAGGGCAAAGAGGAGGGCGTACTGTCGGTGGAGACCGGCATGGAGGACGGAACGGCCGTCCTCCGCATCGCCGACACCGGGGGCGGTATGCCCGAGGAAGTAGCGGAAAATCTGTTCAGCCCGTTCTTCACCACGAAAATTGCCGGCGTCGGACTGGGGCTGAGCGTTTCACGGCGCATCGTGAGGCAGCACGGAGGCGACATCCGTGCCGAGAGTGAACTTGGGACGGGCTCGCGCTTTACGGTCTCGTTGGAGACGGGAAATCCCGAAAACGAAGGGGGCTCAGATGGCTAAGATTCTCCTTGTGGAAGACGAAGAACACCTGCAGTTGCTCTACCGGCAGGAATTGGAGACCGAGGGGCACGAGGTCCTGTGCACCGGCGACGGGCAGACGGCCATTGAGATGGCCAGGACACACTGCCCGGACCTGGTGATCATGGACATCAACCTGCCGGAGAAAATGGACGGTCTCGAGTCGATGTCAAAGATACTGGGGGAGAACAAAGACATCCCCGTGATCATCAACACCGGCTACAGCGAATACCAGGACAAATTCATGAGCTGGGCGGCGGAAGCCTACGTGCTGAAGTCGGCCGACCTCGGCCCCCTGAAGGATGCCGTGGAGGAAACCCTCAGCAAACAAGCCCCGGAGAATTGAACGCCCCGCAATGGACCGCTCCGATCTGCTGAAAAACACCATCGTCATGGTGCTGGCCGGAGGACAGGGCGAGCGTCTCTATCCGCTCACCAGGGACAGGGCCAAACCGGCCGTGCCCTTCGGCGGCGCCTACCGGCTTATCGACTTCACCCTCAGCAACTGCCTCAACAGCGGCCTGCGGCGCATCCACGTCCTGACCCAATACAAGAGCGATTCGCTGAATCGGCACGTCCGCCTGGGGTGGAACATCTTTAATCCCATTCTCGGAGAATACATCGAGATACGGCCGCCTCAGCGCAGGGTGAATTCCGACTGGTACCTGGGCACCGCTCACGCCATCTATCAAAACATCTACACCCTGGAGGGCGAGCGCCCCGAGTGCGTCCTGGTGCTCAGCGGCGACCACATCTACCGGATGGATTACGGACAGATGCTGCTGGCGCATCACAACGCCGACGCGGACGCGACGGTCGCCTGCATCGAAAGGCGCCTCGAGCAGGCTCGGGGGCGCCTCGGCGTTGTGGCCCTGGACGAGGAAATGCATCTGGAGGACCTGCAGGAAAAACCCGAAGAGCCCGAACCCCTCCCGGGTAAACCCGGCCGCTGCCTCTGCTCCATGGGCATCTACGCGTTCAAGACCGAAACGCTGGTCCGGCGTGTCATCGAGGACGCCAAAACCGACAGCTCCCACGATTTCGCCCGGGACGTGCTGCCCGCCATGATCGCCGGCGGGGACGGAGTCCTCGGCCATCGCTACGAGGGGGAATACTGGCGGGACATCGGGACCCTGGACGCTTACTGGGACGCCAACATGGACCTGGTCAGGGTCCAGCCGGCCTTCAACCTCTACGATGACGATTGGCGAATCAGGAGCTACGCACAGAGCCGCGCCCCCGCCAAGGTGGTCTTCGGAGGAGACGGCGGGGAGGCCCCCCGTGCGGAGGTCTACAACTCACTGCTGGGATCGGGAGCCATCGTCAGCGGGGCCCGGGTGACCGACTCTATCATCGGCCCCGACGTTCACGTCGAGGTCGGCAGCCGGATCGAGGAGTCCATCATCTTGAATGAGGCCACGGTGGGACGGAACGTCACCATCAGGAAAGCCATTGTCGACAAGTACAACACCATTCCCGACAACGCCCGGTTGGGCGTGGACCACGAACGCGACCGCCACCACTTCACCATCAGCGAGGGCGGCGTGGTCGTGGTGCCGAAAGGCATGCCTTTTCCGAATCCGTGAAGAGTTGGGAGGGCCGACGTGGAGAAACCGGTCGAAAACGGCGGTGAGCGGCGCCCAATCGAGGGAAAGCCCGCGGCCACTCCCGAACGTGACCGGCTGGGGGCCGTCCTCCGCGACCCCAGGACCGTCTACGTCTACTGGACCCTGGACGGTCCGCGCAGCCGCCGTGTGGAGGAAGAGCTGGGCCCGGCAAGCGAGTGGGTGCTCCGGGTCCTCAACATCGCCGCCGCTACCAGCACGGAAATCCCCGTGGAAGTGAAAGCCGGCAATCACTACGTGGAAGTGCAGCCCGGGCGGACGTACGGCTTCGAGCTGGCTGCCCGACGGGGGGAAAAGTGGCGGACCGTGTGCCGGACGGGTCGGATTGAGGTGCCGTCCGCGGGTGTGACAGAAGCCGGACGCCCGGAGCCGGGCCCGGAAAGACTCCGCCCCACGCAGCCGGATCAGATACTCCCCGGCCTCCGCTACGAGACCACTGTCCCGTTCCTCGCCACCTCGCCGGGCGGACCCCCGGCGGAAGAGGAGAACTGAGCGGAGGCAACCTATGCCCCCGGGTTTCTTCATACCCGTTCTGCACTGCCATCTGCCATACGTCCGTCACCCCGAACACGAGCATTTCCTCGAGGAAAATTGGTTCTACGAGGCGGTCGCTGAGACCTACCTTCCCCTGCTTCGGATGCTCCGGCGGCTTCGAGACGAGGGCGTCAGCTTCCAGCTTACCCTCTCTCTCAGCCCCACCCTCTGCGAGATGATGGGCAACAAGCTGCTGCGGCGGCGTTGCGGGCGCTACCTGGACCAGCACGTCGAGTTGGCCGAGAAGGAAGTCATCCGAAAGACGGGAGGCCCATTTGGGGCCGCCGCCGAACTCTACGCCGAACACTACCGCACCGTCCGACGCACCTACGCGGAAGAGCTGGATCGCCAGATCCTCCCGGCTTTCGCCGATCTGGGGGACTCCGGCCATCTGGAGCTGATCGGTTCGGCCGCCACCCACGCGCTTCTCCCCCTGGTGGATACCGCTCGCTGCAGGGCCGCTCAGGTCGAGGTGGGGCTGTGCAACCACCGAAAGCACTTCGGCTCTCGCCCGGCCGGCTTCTGGCTGCCCGAGTGTGCCTACCGGCCCGGGCTGGAGGAGCTTCTCGCAGCACGCGGCATCGAGTATTTCTTTCTGGACACCCACGGGCTGCTGCTGGCCGAGCCCCGGCCGCCCCTGGGCGTTTTCGCACCCCTGAAGACCCCTGAGGGTGTGTTCGCGTTCGGCCGGGACGTGGAGTCCTCACGTCAGGTCTGGAGCGCCGACGAGGGATACCCGGGCCATCCGGACTACCGGGAGTTCTACCGGGACCTCGGGTTCGACGCGGATTGGGAGCACGTGGCCCCCTATCTTCCCGCCGAAGGGGAGAGGGCATACCTGGGTCTGAAATACCATCGGGTCACCGGGGACGTGCCCCTGGACTCGAAGGAGCCATATGATCCGCAACAGGCCCGACGGCAGGCCCTGCGCCACGCCGACGAGTTCGTCGACCAGCGGGTCAGCCAGGTCCTCCGCGCCCGCCGCGCCACGGGCACACGCCCCGCCATCGTCGCGCCCTACGACGCGGAGCTGTTCGGGCACTGGTGGTTCGAGGGCATGTGGTTTCTGGAGCGGGTGCTGCGCCGGACGGCCGACACTGAGGAACTCGCCTGTGTCTCCGCCGGGAAATTTCTCGCCCAACAGGTGGAAGGCAACGGTCCCGTCCAGGAGGGGAGGCCGCACCTGTCGAGCTGGGGATACCAGGGCTATTTCGAAGCGTGGGTCAACGGTTCCAACGACTGGATGTATCCGCGCCTGCACCGCGCCGAGACGCTTCTGCTGAGGCAGCTCTCCCGCGGGGGCGGGCGCGACGGCCTTCTCCGGAGGGCGCTGGACCAGGCCGCTCGCCAGCTCTTGCTCGCCCAGAGCAGCGACTGGCCCTTCCTGATTTCCTGCGGCACGGCCGGGGACTACGCCTCGCGTCGTTTCAAGAGCCTGCTCGAGCGTTTCCACCGACTTCTGGGCTACGTCGAGTCCGGAGAGGTGGACCGGGGCGGACTGCTGGACTGTGAGCGGCGGGACGACATATTCCCCGGACTCGAGTTAGACGCCTTCCGCGGAGCCCGGTAGCAGGCACCGTGGACAAGCGCAACGTGGGCCTTTCCGTTTACCGGGTTTGAGCCGGCGGGCAGTACACTTTGGGACAAAGTGGGGATAGCACAGGCGCTCTGCTGATTGACAGTCCGCCGGGGGGACGGTTATACTTTGCAGGCTTGAAGCGCTTCTGCCGATCCCGCAGCGCTCTGCCGCGTCCGATTGCAGGCTCCGTCTGGAGGGGAGTCCATGGAAACCACACAAGTTGCCCTCTACGGCTGCGGAACCGTCGGTATGGGTGTGGCCCGGGCGCTGCTGGGGCGCAGCGCGCTCCGTGAGCACCTTGGAAACGGAGTCGCCCTGAAGTACGTGGTCGATGCCCGAATGGATGAGGTCCGCGCCGAGCTGGATCCGCCCGATGACCTGGTGCTCACTGACGACCTCCAGGCCCCCCTGGCCGACCCCGAGGTCAGGGTGGTGGTGGAATTGTTCGGCGGCACCACGGAGGCGCGGCGGGTGGTGGAGCGGGCGCTGCGCTCGGGAAAAGACGTCGTCACGGCCAACAAGGCCCTCCTTGCTGAAGCCGGTGATGAACTCTATCGCCTGGCCAGGCAGCAGGGACGGTGCATAGCTTTTGAGGCCGCCGCCGCCGGCGGCATCCCCGTCATTGCGGCCCTCCGCAGCTCGCTCGTGGGCGACCGGGTGGAAAGCCTCTACGGCATCGTCAACGGAACGTGCAACTACGTGCTGACGCGAATGCTGCGGGAGGGCATCGGCTACGAGGACGCTTTGGGCGAGGCGCAGGAGCGGGGTTTCGCGGAGGCCGACCCGGCCCTGGACGTTGAGGGGCGGGACTCCGCCCATAAACTGGCCGTGCTGAGCCGGCTGGCCTTCGGCGTCAAGGTCGACCTGGACCAGATCCCGTGCGAGGGAATTGCCGGCGTCCAACTGAGTGACCTCCGCTACGCAAAAGCTTTGGGATACACCCTGAAGCTGTTGGCCATCGGGGTGCGCCGCGAAGACGGCCTGGATCTTCGGGTGCACCCGGCGCTGCTTCGCCGGGACCATGCCCTGGCCGCCGTCGGCGGGGTCTATAATGCCGTGTGCATTCACGCCGGGCGGGCCGGCGAGATCGTGCTGACCGGAAAGGGCGCCGGCCGCCTGCCCACAAGCAGTGCCGTGGTGGCGGACGTCGCGCGGGTGGCGCTCGGTACGTATGGGAAGGAGTTCGGAAGTCTCTCACAGTTCGGCGACGTGCCCGAGGCGCAACAGGTCCCCTTCGGAAAGGTCCGCATCCGCTATTATTTCCGCCTCGACTGCCTCGACCGTCCCGGGGTGCTCGCCCGGGTGGCGGGCATACTGGGAGAGGAGGACATCAGCATTGCCTCGGTCCGCCAGCACGAGGTAGCCGCCGAAGGAAGAGAGTTCGTGCCCGTAGTCTTCATGACTCACCTCGCGCAGGAGGCCGCCTTGCGCAGGGCACTGGACCGTATCAACCGGCTCGACGTCATCCGGGGCGAGAACACCCGGATGCTTCGCGTAGCGGACATTTAGGCCGCTTCCCTTGGGAGGAATCGATGAGGTACTGCATAGTTGTCCCGGACGGCGCGGCCGACCATCCCATCCGGAAGCTGGGCGATAGAACGCCGTTGGAAGCCGCGCGGACCCCGAACATGGATCGGGCGGCGCGCGAGGGCCTGCTGGGGGTGACCTGTCACGTGCCGCACCGGATGGAGCCGGGCAGTTCTGTGGCCATGATAAGCGTCCTGGGCTACAACCCCACCGCGTATTTCACCGGAAGGGGCCCGCTGGAAGCCGCCGACCTGGGCATCGAGATGGGACCCGACGAATGGGCGGTCCGCTGCAACCTGATCACCGTGGGCGACCACTCCATAGCCGATTTCACCGGGGGCCACATCAGTACCGAAGAGGCGGAGGTCCTGATCCAGGCGCTCAATGACGCCCTCGGCGATGCCCGGAACCGTTTTCATACGGGCGTCAGCTACCGCCACATATTCATGTACCGCGGGGAAGACCCCCTCGAGGTCGAAACTACTCCACCCCACCAGATTGTGGGGGAGCCGTTGCGCGATCATCTGCCCGAGGGGGAGGGCAGAGAAGTGCTCATCGACCTGATGGAACGCTCCCGCGGTGTGCTGGAGGGTCACGAGGTCAACGAGGTGCGACGGGACCTCGGGACCAATCCGGCCAACATGATCTGGCTGTGGAGCCCGGGGAAAAAGCCCGCCTTCAAAAGCTTCCAGGAACTGTTCGGTCTGCGCGGCGCCGCCATCAGCGCGGTGAATCTGGTGCGGGGCACCTGCCGCCTGATCGGGTGGGACGTCATCGACGTGCCGGGCGCAACCGGTTACACCGACACCGACTACGCCGCCAAAGGGCGCTATGCCGTGGATGCCCTCGGGGAATACGACATCGTACTGGTCCACGTCGAGGCGCCGGACGAGGCCAGCCACGACCGTGACGTAAAGGCCAAGGTCCGCGCCATCGAACAGGTCGACCGCGAGATCCTCGGTCCGGTTATGGCCAATGCCGACCAGGAAGGGGAGCTGCGGTTGCTGATCTGTCCCGACCACCTGACCTCTGTTGAGGACGGCAGGCACGAGCGCGGGAAGGTGCCTTTCGCCGTATGGGGGGAGGGGATAGGTGCCGCCGCCGGCGTCCCCTTCAACGAGGCGCACGCCGCCGCCTCGGAGGTGGAGGTCGAGGAAGGCCACGAACTCATCGAACTATTCCTGGACCGGCACCCGAGCGGCTGGGAATACTGAAACGCGGGACGTCGCTGCGGACCAGGCGCGCGGTCAACTCCCCGCAACGGGCTCGTATCGCACGAGAGCCGCCCGGCTGTCCATCGTCGCGCCGACGCGCCCGCCGCTCTCGACCGTGAGGTCCGCGCTCCCCAGCACCGTGCCGAACCGCAGCTTGCCGGCATCCTCGGGCCAACGAAGCTCGACCTGCCGATTGTCTTCCTCGCAGTCGCGCCGCTTGAAGAACAGCAGCAGTCCCGTCCCGCTTTCCGGGTCGTGGAACTGCCAGCCGTCCCAGCCCTCCCGGTCGTGAGGCTGCGGGAACAGGCTCCAGAAGTCCTTGTTCAGGTAGCGGCGCAGGTTCTTGAACACGCCGATCAGGCGGGCGGCGTCGGCCCTGTCCTTATCGCTCCACCGGGAGATCGGTTTGTGCAGGTTGAAAGCGCCGCCGAACTGGGTGAGGAAGACCTCCAGCCCCATGCCGTCGTGATGCTCGTACATTCCGGCGGCCGGCCCGAAGGTCATCCAGGATCCGTTCGATCTGCAGCATGATGGGAACCGTCTGTCGGTAGAAGGGGCCAGTTGTGCTCTTGCAGTGGAAAACAACCTGTCTAAACGCCCAGTTTCTCGATTCGATAGATGCCGGCCCAGGTGGGAACGGCGGCCCAGGCGGGGTCGTCCTCCGCCGGGGGAACCTCACCGGAGCAGGGGTCCTCCAAATACGGCGCGATCTTCTCGTCCACGCTGGCCGCCAGATGTAGGTGCGGCGTCCACGCCCAGCGCAGGTTGACTCGGACCGGCCGGCGCTCCCAGTTTTCGGCCGCCCGGCGCAGCCTGAACGGCACCCGCTTTCCCATCAGGAAGTCGAACAGGCGCCCGTGATCAAGCAGGTCACGCCCTTTGGGCAGGTCCACGGCGCCGAACAGTCTCAGGCACTCCCTCCGGGGAATGTCGCCACGCCGTCCCATTCTGGTCCGCCTCCTATAGATCCCGGTGGGCGCTCAGCAGTCGGCGTCACCCCTCCATCAGGTCGCGCAGCTTGTCCAGCTCGCCTTCGATCATGCTGTAGGCATAGTCCTCGGTGGGGAACTGGCCGCCTCGGACCTCCTCGGCGTACTGCTCGAACGAGCGGCTGATCTCGCCCGCGACGTCGCCGTAGCGTTTGACGAACTTCGGGGTGAATGCCTGGAAATGGCCGATTATGTCGGAGCAGATCATGAGCTGACCGTCGGCGTGGGAGCCGGCCCCGATCGAGTAGATGGGCACCGGCAGCTCCTCGCGGATGATTGCAGTGACCGCCGGCGGCACGGCTTCGATGAGTATGGAGAAGGCGCCGGCCTCGTGGATCACCCGTGCGTCGCGGATCACGTCCATCGCCGTCTCCGCCGTCCGGCCCTGTGCTTTGAAGCCGCCCAGCGCGTTCGATGACTGGGGCGTCAGGCCCAGGTGGCCCATCACCAGCATGCCGCTTTCGGCGATGGCCTCTACCACGTCCGCCACGCGTTCGCCGCCTTCGAGCTTGACGGCGTCCACGTCGGCCTCCTTGTGGAAACGGATGGCGTTCTCGACGGCTTTCTCGGCGCTGACCTGGTAAGAGCCGAACGGCATGTCGCCGATGATGAACGTGTTCGGCGCGGCCCGCCGGACGGCCTCGCAGTGGTAGATGCATTGGTCCATCGTCACGGGTATGGTGCCCGGATAGCCGTAGATGCACATCCCCAGGCTGTCGCCGACCAGGATCATGTCCATTCCGGCCTTTTCGGCCAGTTGGGCGGTGATGTAGTCGTAGGCGGTCACCCACACCACCTGCTCGCCCTCGTCCTTCATCCTCTGCAGGTCCAGCACGCTCAGCTTACGTTTCTTCGCCATGGGATTCCTCCGCTGAATTCGAGTCGGTTAGCTCGACCTGCCGGACGCAGGGGGCCGCTCCCAGGACCTCTGCAGCGGCCCGCCGTAGCGGGGACACCGCTCCAGCCGATACCGCCGCGTCTGGTCGATCTGTTCGGGCGGAAAAGACGGGCGCTCGTGGCGACGATGACCGGGCTGGCCGCCCATGCAACGCTTCTTGCCGTGCCGGGCACCGGGCGGTTTTTGCCTCGACCTCCACGATACGGCCCTGGAGCTTCAGCACGAGCACCTCCAGTTGGGCCACGCGGCCTGCAAACCGTTTGCAGTTCGGGCATTCGGCTGTAGGAGTCTTTGGTGCCATGCCCGACAGCATACGCAACGGCGGAGGGCAGATTCTCAGAAAGCCCGTGAATGGCTACGCTTGTCTTTCGAGATTGCCGCAGTATACGATGCGCGGGGCTTTGCCTAAGCGCACGGCTCTCATCTGTTGCCCCTTCGATACTGCTCGGGAACAAGGAGGTCCTATGAGATTCCTTTCCAAAGGCAAACCCAAACAGCGTTACCGTCTCATTATCCTGACAGACATGGAGAACGAACCCGACGATTCGCAGACCATGGTTCACCTGCTGATGTACGCCAATGAACTCGAAATCGAAGGTCTGATCGCCGTGACATCGTGCTGGCTGCCCAACACGGTCTATCCGGAATCCATCGCTGACCGAGTTGAGGCATACGGCGTGGTTCGCCCTAACCTGCTGCAGCACGCACCGGGTTGGCCCACCCGAGAGCATCTGCTGGAGCGCACCGCCGGCGGACAGCGCGGTTACGGAATGAAGGCGGTTGGGACCGGCAAGAGCACGGCCGGCTCCGAGCTGATCATCAGAGCCCTACAGGCAGACGATGCACGCCCTGTGCACTTCGCCGTCAACGCCGGCTCCAACACCCTGGCCCAGGCCCTGTGGGATATCGATGAACGTTACCCGGACGAGGTGCGAGACAGACTGCTATCAAAAGTGCGGGTCTACGACGACTCCGGGCAGGACGACAGCGGCGCCTGGATGTGCCATACCTTCCCGGACATCTTCGCTGTGCCGCAGCGTGCAGAGGATTCGGTCTCGCGATCTCACGCTGTCACGCTTTCCGCGGACTCCCGGCGGGGCGTCAGGGCTTGTTGCCGAGGATATCCTCGATTCGGGCCAGCACTTCCTCGGTGAGCTGCTCGACGACCTCCACGGCCTGCACGTTGTCCTCGACGGCGAGTTCCATGCACCGCCGCGTCGTCGCGTCGTCCACTCGCTGCCCGAACGTGCGCCGGGAACCCGGCGATACGGCGCTGACCTGCAAGCCTGATCTTCCCAGGCATCGATACTCCCTCTCCCATTCCTCCATGCGTAAGCTATCCTCAGCGCGCCGAGGCCCGGCGCGTGCCGCGACTCTGCATCCACGGGAAGCCCTCGTTCACTCCACCGGCCGGGAAGGGGGCGGGCAAACTCCGGTGCCCGCCACCGTTTTCCCCCCGGAGCGCGCGGTTGTCTGACGCATGGCTCTCGAT
This sequence comes from uncultured candidatus Brocadiaceae bacterium, assembly GCA_964510315.1. Lineage (GTDB taxonomy): Bacteria > Planctomycetota > Brocadiia > SM23-32 > SM23-32 > CAZEAP01. The sequence continues at coordinate 60,692 of CAZEAP010000010.1, read as the reverse complement.
ATAATCCCCGGTTGACCCCGGACGATCCACCACAAATCGCGGAGCGCATCGTGACCTGGCGGGCCTTCCTCATCGGCCTTTTCTTCGTGGCGGGCATAGCACTGCTCGAGCCCTGGGTGAGCTGGGCCAAGGGATGGGGCGGTTTCAGCGGGACGGCCTTCCCCGGCGGGGCAGTGCTCGTGCTGGTCATACTGACGGTGGGAGTGAACCTCCTGATCAAGCTGGTCCGACGCGGCTGGGAGCTGAGCCAGGCGGAGTTGATGCTGGTCTGGTGCATGCTGATCGTCGGAGCCACGTTCCCGGGCGACGGGCTGGCCCGCTTCTGGTTTTCCTTTACGGCGGCTCCGTCGTATCTCGCCCGGCGCGCGGACGTCGCCTGGGAGGACGACGGCGCGCTGACCCACGCGCCCGAAGAGCTGGTGTTGAGCAACGACCCGCGCTCCGTGGCGGCCGCCCGCTATTTCAAGGGCGGATGGGAGCGGGTGCCGTGGGGACGCTGGATGCGACCGCTGATCCACTGGGGCGTCTTCTTCATCGCCCTGTACCTGTTCATCTTCTTCCTGATGGGAATCCTGCGCCGGCAGTGGGTGGAGTCGGAGCGACTGATGTTTCCACTGGCCCGCGTGCCCCTGGAGTTCACCCAGGGCAGCGCGGAACGCCGCTGGCTTCCCGCCGCGTTCACCCAGAAGGGCTTCATCGTCGGGCTGGTCTTCGCGCTCAGCTTCCGTTTCATCAGGGCGCTGCCCGTCATCTTCGGCGCCGGTCCCGCGTTCCATATCCCCCTCCCGATAAAGGACGCGCTGGCGGGAACGCCCCTGGAGCCGATGGGTTTTCAGAACTTCAACCTGTGGACCTCCGCGGTGGGCTTCGCGTTCCTTGTGCCCGCCGACGTCTCGCTGAGCATCTGGGTCTTCTACCTGGTCGCCAGGATGGAACTGCAGACGGCCCACTACCTGGGGCTGGGGCATCTGCGCAAACCGCTGATGCGTTGGCAGCAGGCCGGCGCTTACATCGCTTTCACCGCCGGAATACTGTTCATGGCCCGCCGGCACCTGTGGGTGGTGCTGCGGAAGGCCCTCGGCCTGAAGGACGCCGACGACAGCGGTGAGCCGGTCGGCTACCGCCTGGGGTTCTGGGGTTCTCTCGTCACGCTGGGGGCATGCCTCGGATGGTATGCCTACCACGGCATGCGGTGGCCGGCGGCGGTTGCCGCCTTCGCGATGATCATCTGTTGGTACCTGGTTTACGCGCGCGTGGTCGCCCAGGCGGGACTCTACGTGGCGAGGACGACCTGGCGCCTGCCGGAATTCATCCATGGCATAACGGGAGGCCGGGCGCTGGGACCGGCCGGGGCGGTCATCACGAATCTTCAGGACCCTCTGCTGATCACCGGCGGCACCGCCTACCTGGCGCCCATGGCCATCAACGCCTTCCGCATCTCCGACGTTTTCAAGCCCGCCAAACGTCGTCTCCTCGTCCCCATCCTGATGGTGGCCTTCCTGGTGGCGCTTCTCTGCGGGACGTGGACCTCCCTGAACACGGCCTACCGCATGGGGGGCGCGAACTATTCGGACTGGTGGGCGCAGACTGCGGAACCGAAGTGGCGCATGGACTCGGCTCAGCGCATCATAAAGCAGGGCTCCGCGGCCGCCAAGGCATACCCCAAGTCGCTGCTGCTGGGGGCCGGCGGCATGACGTTCTTTATGTACATGCGCGCCCGGTTCTACTGGTGGCCGATTCACGCCATCGGCCTGCTGTCGTGCCATAGCTGGCACGCCCACAGGTTATGGTTCCCCTTCTTGCTGGGATGGCTCTGCAAGATGGGAATCATGAAGCTGTTCGGCGGGGGGAAACTGCGTCAGGCGCGCTACTTCTTCATAGCCCTTATCGTCGCCGAGGCGTCAGTTGGTGGAATCTCCACGCTGGTCCGGACCGTCACCCGCGGCGCCGTGCCCGCATTCTGAGACCTCGAACCCGCCGACACGGCGGAGGAAGCAAATGGCCCAAATCAACATCACCGAAAAGCTTGTGAGTCGCCTGGCCGAACAAGTCGCCCCACTGGTCGAGGAAGCCACCGAGTGGGCCATTTACGCAGACGACATGGGCGAGCGCGTCCTCCCGAAAGACCGGGGCTATGAGGAACTTGTACTCGGGAGGCTGCGGGGGGCGGGGGTTCCGGTCGAAGACACCGGACGCGGCCTGCTGGAGCGACTGCTTGAATACGTGGTGGAGAACAATGCGCTGGCCGCATACGAGCCCAGCAGCGCGGAGCTGCTGGTGGTCCGCGAGAACGTGGACGAGAGCAATCTGAACGGACTGCGACTGGTGGTCGCCCACGAACTGGTGCACCGGGGCCAGCACGTCAACCACGGGAATCTATTCGAACGCGTGGACGAGGCGATTCGGCAGGCCTCCGCCCTCCTTTCGGAAGGAGGCGGCTCCCCCCGGGAGGCCCTGGCCAAAGTGCAAGCCGTCCAGCCGGTGATGACGCTGCTGGAGAGCCACGCCTTCTACGTCCAAAACTCGCTCCGCGAATCCCATTTCCCGGACGCTGTGATCGAAACACACCACAATCTTGCCGCCGTCCTGTTTCGCATCTTCGGCGGCTCCAAGCTGGCGCAGTACAGGGGCGCCGTGGACGAGGTGGCAGAGGCATCTCAAAATGGGCACGTGGACGTTCTTTACGAGGCCATGTAACCTGCGGAACCCTCGCGAGTCATGCCTTTTCTTCTTTCCAAAGTGCCCGCTTTGCCTTATATGTATGGAAGCTTCATCGCGCCGAAAGCCGACGCGGGCACGTCGCCTTTGCCTGTGCGGTTGCCGAAAGGCTGAAACGGCGCAGCTTGGGAGAGGCGAAAGCAGTCTGACTCACGGGGCGCCACTGTCCGGGCGACCCCATCCGGTAGACAACCACGTATCGCCGGAGCAGGTAGAGGTCGAGGACGCCGGAGTCGTCGCTTAGCTTTCGAACGCGGCAGACGGTCGGAGTTCACCGGCCCACCGCGTCCGAGCCGGCGCTGCACCGGGAGACCTGCATAACTTAGAAGAAGGGAGCCGCCATGCCTGTAGACCCGGTAGAACATGAGAGGCAGGTGGAAAGGTACTCCGAAGAGCGGCCCCGTTACGTGCTCTACGCCGATGTGCTCTCGGAGGCCCTTACCCGCGCCTGCAAGGACTGCGAGACGGTCGGCATCGTGCAGACCCGCGCCAAGAGCATACCCAGCTTCGCCGAGAAGATCGTCCGCAGAAGCGACCGCTACAGCGCCCCGGTCTCCCAGATGACCGATCTGTGCGGCGCCCGCGTCATCACCCAGACGCAGCCGGAAGTCCGGCGAATCTGCCGGTTCGTCCGGGAGAACTTTCGGATCGATGAAGCCAACAGCATGGACGTGCTCCGGAGGCTGCGGCCGGAGGAGTTTGGCTATCGTTCCGTGCATTACGTCGTGCAGCTTCGCGGCGACAGGCCCTGCCTGGAAGAGGCTATCGAGGAGGTGAGCCGCCGGAAGGGCGGGATCGACGTGCTGGAACGGATCGGCGAACGCAAGGCGGAGATCCAGGTGCGAACCCTCCTGCAACACGCCTGGGCGGGCATCAGCCACGACAGGGTCTACAAGAGCGAGTTCGACGTGCCGGACAGGTTCCGGCGCGAACTGGCGCGTGTCGCTGCGCTCCTGGAGGACGCGGACGGCCAGTTCGGACGAGCGGTCGAGGCCCTGGACGCCTACAAATCCCACTACGGCGCTTACATGGACCCTGAGGAGATGCGCAAAGAGATAGCCAAGTGGGAGATGGTGCTCCGCTACGACCGGGAAAACTCGGACCTTGCGGACCGAATCGCCGCCCTCGCCATCTCGCTTGAAGACTGGCAGAAGGCGATGGAAGTCCTGGAGCCGTTCCGTCACTCCGGCTCCGCGCCCGTCCTGCGGGACCTCGGCCTGGCCAAACATCAGGCCGGCGAAGGCGGCCGGGCCGAGCTGGAACGCGCGGTCGCGCTGGACCCCACCGATGCCGACGCCCTCTGCGCGCTGGGGGACACCTGGGAGGAGGAGCCGGAAAAAGCCCTACACTACTACGAACGCGCCTTCGAGGCCGCCCCCGGTGACGCTCACGTGCTGGCGAACTATCTGGAGTGTAAGACCGGTTTCGTAGGCGACGTCGAGTTCATCTCGCTGATGCGCCCCAGCCTCGAGGCGGCCGTGGAGACCTGCCGGGACTGGGCCGAGGTAGAGATCTACCTGCCCTGGGCCTTCTACGACATGGGGACATTCGCCCTGCTGCTGGACCGTCCTTACCAGGCGCTTGCCGCCTACGCGCGGGGTATCGAACTCAGTGCGAGCCCGACGCCCATCTGCCTGGCGCTCCGCTCGGTCGAGCACTATGAGAAACCCATCCTTCGGTCGCTGCCTGAAATGCCCGCGTTCGCGGACCTGAACTGGGCGATCGAAGCGGTGCGCCGATTCCTGCTGCTTGCCGTGGTTGTCACGGCGGCCGGCCGGGAGGCCAGCGGTGAGCCGGAGCGTGAGAAACAGATGCCCGGCGAGGTACGGGAGCGGACGGAGGAGCTGGAGGGCCTGGTATCGGCGGACCTCAGCCCGGTCAGTGGCGATGTCGCGATGGTCAGCGGCGGCTGTGCGGCCAGCGTTGAACAGGAGATGCAGCAATACCGCGAAATGCTGCGGGAAGCGTTTGAGGGGTTCCGGGGCATCGTCGTCGGTGGCGGCACCACGGCCGGGGTCAGCGGCCTGGCCGCCGATGCCACCGAAGGACCGGCCGACGAGGTGCGGCGCATAGGCTACCGGCCCTTCTTCATGCCGCCGCTCCCCGACGAGGTGAAGCTGCACGAGGGATACGAGGTGCAGGTGACGACCGACATGGGAAGGGGAAGGGCGGAGCCTCACACGCGGGACTTCACCGCCCTCGAACCGCTGCAGTCCTGGATTGACCTGATCGCGGCCGGCGTCGACCCCGCCGACGTGCGCGTGCTGGTGATCAACGGCGGTCCCATCACGGGCTTTGAGGCGCGGCTGGCCCTCGCCCTCGGCGCCACAGTGGGTGTGGTGGAGTCCAGCGGTCGCAGCGCTTCGGAACTGCGAGAGGAACGCCGCTGGTGGCCGGCCTCCCGGCTGATCTGGCTGCCCCCCGACCCGGCGGCGGTTCGGGCGTTCGTCAATCCCGCCACACCGCAGATACCCGCCGAGTTGGTCGAAAGGGCGGGCAAGGCCGTACACGAGCGGTTCCTGGAGGAGAACCGCTACCGCAGTGCCGATCCGGCGATGGTGCCGTGGCAGGAACTGCGCGAGGACCTGAAAGAGTCCAACCGCCAGCAGGCCGCCTACGCCGAGCAGACGCTCCGCCGCATCGGATACGGCGTGGGGGAGGCCGAGGGCGAGCCCGCCTCCGTGCAGTTCACCGACGAGGAAGTGGAAACCATGGCCGAGATGGAGCACGGGCGCTGGATTCTCGAAAGGCTCCGCGCGGGGTGGAGCTACGGTCCGCGACGCGACGCCAAAGTCAAAGTGAGTCCCTATCTCGTCCCCTGGGAGGAACTACCCGAGAAGATCAAAGAATACGACCGCCAGGCAGTCCGGGACTGGCCGGAAGTACTCGGAGAAGCCGGCCTGGAGGTGTATAAGCTGTGAGACCCGGTTTCCCGGGACGGACTTTCCTGCTATCATTGTGGCGTCGCGAGCCGGCTTAGCCGGGCTTATTTTTGAGGGATCGGCAACCGGAGATAGAAAAGCCATGACTGCAGACAACAACCCCAAAACCGTGTTCCTCAGCTCCACTACCAAAGACCTGTTGGCATACCGCGACGCGGCAGAGAAGGCCGTCAAGTCCATGGGCCATCACTGCGTTCGGATGGAGGACTTCACGGTCGACCACCAAACTCCGGCCGATTACTGTCGGGAGCAGATAGGGAACTGTGACGTCTTCGTCGGCCTCCTGGGGCCGTGCTACGGCAGCAGCCCGAAGGGCACCGAGATCAGCTTCACTGAACTGGAGTTCGAGGTAGCCCAAGAGCTGTCCAAGCCCTGTCTTATGCTTCTGTCGGCAGAAGACTTCCCTGTTCCGGCCAACCTGCTCATCGAGGACGGCCGTTGGCAGGATCAGAAGGCGTTCCGACACAAGGTCTCCGAGCGTGTGACGGTGAACTTCTTCACCACGCCCGACGACTTGCGCGCCAAAATAGTTGCAGCGTTTCCGAAGATTCGCGCTTCGGGCCCGCCTGATGTGGACTGCATCGTGCTTTGCGGCGGTTCCGGTTCCCGGCTGTGGCCGCTGACGCTGGACTTCTGCAAGGTTCTGCTGCCTGTTGCCGGCAAACCTGTTCTCAGTTACGTCCTGGATTTTATCCGGGACTGTAGCTCCGTCCGTCGTACTTACCTTTTGACCAACCGAGAGTTTCAGGAAGATATCCGTGCGTTTCTCACGCGTGTGGGCACCGAGGACGCTGAGGTGATTGCCGAGCCAGTGAGCGACTCCGGCGGAAATCTTGGACCTATAGGAGCGCTCCACTACGCGGTGAATCTGCAGGGACCTCGCGATGTCGTCGTCTTGGGCGGAGATAACGTGTTTAGCTTCGCACTGGATGAGTTCCTGCGTTTTGCTGCTCGCAAGGGTACCAGCGCCAATGCCCTCTACAGGTTCGAGACGGGCAGCGACGTCAGCCAGTATGGCGTAGCCACCCTCGATTCCGACGAAACGGTGAGCGAGTTCACGGAGAAGCAGGAAATACCCGCGTTTCTGAACATCAGCACCGCCTGCTACTTCCTACGTGAGGAGGAAGTTGACTCCCTGCCGAAGTACCTCAAGGGTGGCGGCGATCCGTACAGCCTCGGCAGCTTCATGCACTGGCTGGTCGTCAGCGGCGTCCCGCTGGCCGGTCACCTGACGACCGAGCCCTGGTTCGACGTCGGCACCCGGAGGAAGCTTCTCGACGCCAATCGGCATTTTCTCGTTGACTCTCGAAGAGGCAGACACGATTCGGAAACCCATATCAAGGGACCGGCGCAGATTGCCAAAGAGGCCGTCCTGGAAAGTGCCCGCGTTGGGCCCCACGTGTACGTCGGCCCCGGAGCAAGTGTTGGCAACTCAACCGTCCGCGACTCGATCATCATGGAGGGTGCCGTCGTGCGCGACGGTCACGTCAGTGAAAGCATCATCGGCAGCGGCAGCACCGTCGAGGGCATCGTGTCTCAGGCCGTGGTGGGGCGCGGCGCCCAGATGCTCGCCGAGTCTCCCGAAACACCCAGGATGTTCCAGCGGGATACCTCGGAGTAGATGCAGCAAGCCCCTCAGCGCCCCCGGCAAGCTATTTACTCCACCGGCTCGCCTCGCCGTTTGGCCAGGTAGCACTGGTGGTAGTCTTCGGCCGGCCAGAACCGCGATGCCGGCTCGATCTCGGTCACGATCGGCGAGCTGAACCTTCCGGCCTGCTCCCGTTCCCGTTTTGAAGCCCTGGCGGCGGCCTCCTGACTCCCGTCGTGGTAGAAGATGGCCGATCTGTACTGTGAACCAACGTCGAATCCCTGGCGGTTCGGCGTCGTTGGGTTATGGCTGCTCCAAAACACGTCCAGAAGCTCCCGGTAGGAAACCTTCGAAGGATCATACTCCACCCGAACCGCCTCGGCGTGGCGCGGCTCGCTCTTGCCGCGCCGCCAGGCTGTCCCTATGATGCACGGGTTCGCGGTATTCCTACGCGCAGAGGGCGGGAGGCGCAGATGACGGAGCCGAGTTCTTCCGAAGAACTGACCTGCAGGGTCAAGGAGGTAACGAAAGACCACGGGGCGGCGCTGGTAGGCGTGGCGTCCGTTGACCGTTTCGAGCCGAGGCCGCCCCTGGGGGATACGCCCCCCGAGGGGCACCGTCCCCGGGACTTCCTGCCCGGCGCACGGTCGGTCGTCTCGATCGCCCAGCCCATCCTTGGACCCGTCCTGGACGCGCCCGCGGTGCTGGCCGAGCGGGAGCTGCCCATGATCCCCGAGCACGCCAAATATCCCTACATGGAACTGTTGTACAACCGCGTTGGGCACGCCCTCCACGACGTGATGCTGGAATTGATAGCCCAAGTCATCGGACAGCTTCTGCTCCGCAGCGGCTATCGAACCATGATCTTCCCCACCACCGGCATACATCCCCGCGTTGAGGGCATGAGCGACAAGGAAATCTGGGAGGGCCACAGCCCGTTCAACTACACGTTCGGGCCCTTCTCCCACCGCCACGCCGCCACCCGCGCCGGCCTGGGCGAGTTCGGCTACAACAACCTCGTTCTCACGGGCGAGTTCGGCCCGCGGCAGCGTTTCAATTCCATCGTGACCGAAGCGCCTCTTGTGCCCGACCCGTTGATTGACGAACCCATCTGCCTCCGCGAGGACTGCCGGCTCTGCCTGGAAGCCTGTTACATGGACGCCATCACGCTCAGGGACGATGCGTCCTGCCGCGACTATCGGTTCGTGGAGGAAGTAGACCGGGAGGACATCTTCATCGATACCCCGGTGAGGACCGATCCCACGCTGTGCCGGCGCCGGCGGGAGGGCAGGCCGCATGCCCCGGTCCGCGGGGACTGCGTGCGAGTATGCCCGGTGCCCGAGGAGCCCACCCACGTTCCGGAACACCTGGAGGCCCTGCTGCGCGACCGGCCTGAGGCCGGCGAGTGAGGCGTGGCGGATCGGCGTGTTCCCACCCGTCGAACTCGGAGCCACAGGGCAGGGGCGGGTGACGGACGCTTGGCGGCTTTTCCGGCCTCAGCCACAATCCAATCTGTACCGGCTGCTTTGGGCCGGACGGGGGCAATGTCCGGCCGGCGGCCGTGAAAGCTACACGCAAGGGGGAGGTAACCGGCGCCAACATCGTCGCTCCGACGGCCCACAACTTCCTCGGCCTGGAGGAGGACATGAAGGCACTGGTGGGACAGGTGGCCCACCGCCCGACCGAAGAGATCCGCCGACGCTGCGAGATGCTCGTGCGGGCCTACGATCCCTGCTATTCATGTTCGGGGCGATGGCGCGACACCTGCGTGTACGCTATCCTTCAGCGGAAATGGAAGGCCGTAGCCCGGTGATCTTGGGAGGAGGGAATCTGTGAACGCGGATGAGAAGGTGCTGTACGCGGAACTGACGCCCCCGGATTTCACGGCGCGACTGGCGGAGGCCCCCATCGCTTACCTTCCGTTGGGGACGCTGGAGTGGCACGGAAGGCACCTGCCGCTCGGGTCGGACGGGCTGCAGAGCCAGGGCTTCTTCGTAGAGCTGGCGCGGGAGGCCGGCGGCATCGTGCTGCCCAAGCTTTTCGTCGGCCCCGACCGGCGGAGGGAGGTGGACGGCAGGGAGTTCTACGGCATGGACTACGCCGACACCAACGGTCAGGACGGCGAGCCGCTGCAGTTGCCGGGCAGCGCCTACTGGGTGCCCCACGACCTGTTCGAGCGGCTGCTGGAGGCCATACTGAAACAGCTCAGTCGCGCGGGGTTCCGCGTGGTGGTCGGTCACGGACACGGTCCGTCCACGAACTGCTTCCGCGACCACATCGACCGGTGGAGCGAGGAGCTCGGCCTGCGGCTGTTCATCTGCTGGCGGGAGGACGAGTCGGACGGCCTGGGGATCCAGACCGATCACGCTGCCGCCAACGAGACGTCATTGGTGATGGCGCTCCGGCCGGAACTGGTGCAGATGGAGAACCTGCCGGAGGATCGGGACACCTGGCCGGTGTCGGTCAACGGCGAGGACCCCCGAGAGCACGCGTCGCCGGAGCGGGGTCAGCGGGCCGTGGAGCTTCAGGTCCGCCGGATGGCCGCCATTCTGGAGGAGGCGCTGGCCGCCTGGGAGCGGACGTAGAAATGGTGGGCGCAGCAGGACTCGAACCTGCGACTTCTACCGTGTGAAGGTAGCGCTCTCGCCACTGAGCTATGCGCCCACCGGTCAACGATGAGTATATGCGAAGCAGCTCTCACGGTCAACCCGAATGCCACCGAGGCCGCGGGATGTCGATTGATAGTGCATTCTGAAGTGGGTCGGTAGAGAAGATCGTCCGCTGTTCCGTTTGGCCCGGCCTTCCCGCTGTCCCGCTCCGCCGCCACATCTTCAGGTGCCGAACGAATCTCGCTGTTCCGTCACGCCGTGGGCTTGGTCGCCACAATCGGCCCCGGGGCCTTTTCCGGGTATATCATGGATGCTTCTCGCGTAGCAACGTCAGCGTTCAGAATTCCTCAGCCTCCATCCCCAGCTTCTTTAGGGCTTCCTCGTTGCGGCGGATCAGCTCCATCCGCTGCTCGACACAGCCCCGCGAGCGCCCCGCGTCCTCCGGCGTGTTCAGGCAATAGTCCAGAAGCTTCTCGATCGTAGTGGCGGCCACGTGGACGCGGGTGTCGCTGGAGGCGTAATAGATGTGGACGTCGCCATCGTCCCCGACGACAGCGCCATTGCAGAATACGACGTTGCTGACGTCGCCGATCCGTTCCTCGAACTTCGGGGCGATCAGGTAGCCGCCCGGCCGGTGGGTGACCCGGCTCGGGTCCTCCAGGTCGCAGAGAAAGGCGTAGAGCACGTAGCGGAGCCCGGCGGCCGTATCGCGCACGCCATGGGCGAGGTGGAGCCAGCCTTCATCGGTCTTCAGCGGAGGCGGCCCGGCCCCGTTCTTCACCTCCTTGACGGTGTGGTAGACGGGCGGGTCGATGATCTTTTCCTCGGCGACCGCGGGATCCTCAATGTCCTCGCAGAGGGCCCAGCCGATGCCACCGGCGGAGTTGGTCCCGGTGAAGCCCTTCTGCGGCCGGGTGTAGAAGGCGTACCGGCCGTCCACGAACTCCGGATGAAGGACGACGTTCCTTTGCTGGGGGGCGTCGGAACGGAGATCGGGCAGGCGTTCCCATTCCTCCAGGTCCCTGGTTCGAGCGATGCCGCAGCCGGCCACGGCGCTGGAGGTGTCGCCCGGCGCGGCATCCGGGTCGGGCCGTTCCACGCAGAACGTTCCGTAGATCCAGCCGTCTTCGTGCCGCGTCAGACGCATGTCGTAGAGATTGGTCGCGGGGCCCGGGCTCTCCGGGATGAGGGCGGGGTAATCCCGGAAACGGAAGCGGTCAACCGGGCTATCACTCTCGGCCACGGCGAAGAATGACTTGCGGTCGTATCCCTCCACGCGGCAGACCAGGCAGATGTGCGGTCCCAGGCGGATCGCTCCCGGGTTGAACACGCTGTTGACCCCGAGGCGTTCCAACAGAAGGGGATTGGTCTCGGGGTTGAGGTCGTAGCGCCACCGGACTGGCACGTGCCGGCGGGTGAGGACCGGGTAACGGCATCTATCGAAGATACCGTTGGACCACCTCTCATCGATCTCGTTCCGGCGCTCCAGCAGATCCTCCTGCTCCCACAGCAGATTGTGGACTCGTTCGGCAAAGGTGACGGCCATGACGTTGTCTGCCCTCCGGAATGGTTACGGGGTAGGGGACACGCCTATACCGTATCGTGGGGCTCAGCATTCCACAAGCGCAGGCCTTGCCGACCGTGCTCAAGGCGCCTCAGAGCTTTCGCCGGGCCCGGCTCCGGGGTTGAGGGGGGGCGAAGTTTCTGGACCCGAGGAGGCATGCTTCTCGACGAGTGCGCGGGCCTGCGCGAGTTTTTGCTTTACGGCCTCTCGTTCGGGGGCGATCCGGAGGGCGCGTTGGAGGCTGGCGATAGCCGCCTCGGCGTGGCCCTGGCGCAGCAGCGCAACTCCGAGGCCATAGTGGAGGGTCGCGCTGTGCGGGCTAAGTCCGACGGCTTTGTGCAGGTACTGTGCGGCCACAAAGTGCTCTCCCTTTGCCATCAGGGCCTGGCTCAGTCGTACCAGCGCCTGGACTGACGTGGGGTCGTAGCGGACGGCCGCACGATAGTGATCGACGGCGGCCTGGAGATTCCCTCTTCGCTCCGCCAGTGCGCCGAGATTGTAGTGCGCGTCGGCGAACTCGGGATCCTTGCCGAGGGCTCGGCGGTAGTTCGCGTAGGCCTCTTCGTTCTCGCCGAGGGAGGCCAGAAACAGCCCGAGGTTGTTGTAGGTCTGGGCGGTGGCCTTCCCGTTCCTCACCACGGTCCGAAGCTGGCGAGCGGCTTCCTTCGTTCTGCCGCGCCGGTGCAAGAGGAGGGCCAGATTGTTCCGGGCGCCCACGTCGCGGGGGCGTAGCTTCACCAGGCGGCGGTAGAGTTCCATTGCGAGGCGGTCTCCGGCGGGGTAGTTCATCACTCGCTGCGCCCACCAGGCGAGAAGCAGCGGATGGTCCTGGTAATAGCGGGTGACGCGGCGGACGTAACCGACGCTCCGCTGGAGATTCCTGCTGAATTGCTGGAACCGCGGACTTTCGGGCAGCAGCTCGAATGCACTCCGGAGGTCCCCCGTCATGAAACGCTTCTTGCCTTTGCGGTAGCGCTCCAGCTTCCGCTTCAGCTCTGCGTACCTGTCGGGCGGACCGGCGTGCGTCAGGTAGGATCCTACTCCCTGCATTAGCTCGGCCAGTTGAGGCAGCCGACACTGCGTACCGCGCGAATAGCGGGTCTCGTAATAGGTGAGGGGCAGGTCGTCGGTGTTTATGGGCCCTCCCCCGACCCAGGCTCGCAATCCGTCGCCGGCGGCCAGTAAGCAGTTCAGCACCTCCGCGGGTCGATCCAGGCCGTATGGGCGCAGGTCCTTAGCGACCGCCGGGGCGGCCAGCTTCTCCCGCAACTGCTCCAGATTGATTTGCAACGGCTCCGGGGTGGCCACAAGGAAGGTGTCTCCTCGCACGCCTGCGGTGCTGTCGGCACCGCAGGTCAGCCAGACGCTGGTATGGGGAAACACCGACTGCAGCGTGCGAAGAATGATCTTGAATTCACTGACGCTGAGGTCCACCATGGGCAGCCATTGCACGAACACCCCGTCCTCGCTCAGGTGTCGCTGCATCAGCCGGTAGAACTCGCGGGTGTAAAGCACCCAACTGTCGGTTCCCTTCGGGTGAGTCGAGTCTGCGATGATTACGGGCCATTTCTTGGAACGCCTGAGCGCATAATTCCGTCCGTCTGCGACGGCCGTGGTCACCTTGGGGTTGCTGAGGACACGGTTGTTCGCCTCCTCCAGCAGGCCGGCCGCTTCGAAGACCGTGGTTTCCAGGTCCACCACCTCCAGCGACTTCACCTCGGGGTGTTGCACCACGGTTCCGGCAGTGATGCCCCCGCCGAAACATATCAGGAATACGCGGTCTGGATTCGGATGGAGCAGCGGGCCCAGGGTCCCCAGCATCTTGTGCGCCGACATGCCGGGAAAGTGCATGGGCACCTCTTCGGTACCGTTGATATACAGGTTTTTCAGGCCGTCCACCTTGTCCCTTACCACAACCGATGTCGCCGTGCGGCCTTCCTTCCAGAAGGCTATCTCCGTGTGAGCGCCCAGCTCCGGAGAGGTGGCCAGAAACACCTGTCGGCACAGTCCGGCCGGAAAGCACGTCAGCATCAGGATGACTACCAGCGCGCTGGCCCCCACCACACCGACCCGCCGCAGTCGGCCCTGCCGCACTGAAACCGCCAGCACCAGGGAGCCCACTACCAGATACATCGAAGCCAGAAGCAGCAGGCTGTTCTGCACTCCCAGCAACGGCAGCAGCACGAAAATGGGCAGAAGCGAACCAACAATCGAGCCGGCTGTGTTCAGGCCGGCTATGGCCCCCACCGTCCGGCCCACCTTGCTGAGCCGCGGGCCATAGGCGGCGCACAGCAGGGGAAAGGCCATTCCCATGAATACCGTAGGGAGGAAGATGGTCAGCAGAGCCATCTTCGTGGCGAGCAGCGGGCCTCGGCTCAGATACCACGAGGAGTAGAGTTTTGCACCCGCGGCGAAACAGACAGGCACCGACAGGCCGAGCAGTATCTCCACCACGCCCAGGGCTCGCAGCGGACGCTTCGTCTCCGAAAGCAGCAGCCGGTAAAGAAGGCTGCCCGCCCCGAGGCCCAAAAGGAAGATCGCCAGGATGTTGGTGAAGGAATAAGCGACGCTCGTTACGAAATACATGTAGCGCAGCCACAACACCTCGCAGGCGAGCCCCGCCAGACCGCCCAGAAACGCCAGCCCTAACAGCAGCGTCCGCGGAACTCCCGGCGGCGCGGGCGCTGCGGCGACCGGCTCCTTTGCCGCGGGGCGCGCCCCGCGGCTGATCCTGATCTGGAGCAGGGCGATTGCGGCCGCCACAACAAGGTTGATTCCCACCGCAATGTAATTTGTAGCCGCTGTGCCGAGGGCGTCCAGCAGCAGGTATCCGGCCGCCAGACAGCCCAGGGCGGCGCCGACGGTGTTGAGCCCGTAAAGCAATCCCACCCGTTTGCCCAGGACCTTGCCGGATTCCGTGGCAAAGCGGCTCAGGCAGGGCAGGGTCATGCCCATAAGCGCGCAGGGGATCAGCAGGATGGCCAGCGAGAACACAAAGCGGGTCGCGCTGGTTACTGCCAGGGAGTCCGAGACCAGCAGCGATGTCCGGGGAACGTAACGGCGGAGGCCGGCCAGCAGCCAGGGCATCAGGAGCGCCCAGGCGGCGATACCGGTCTCAATGCCGGCGAACAACAGCAGCCTCCGGCGGACGCGGTCCGCCAGAACGCCTCCCGCCCAATTCCCCACGCCCAGTCCGGCCATAAAGGCGCACAACACGGCGCTGATGGCATAGGAGCTGTTCCCGAATATGGGCACGAACTGCCGGCTCCACAGGATCTCGAACGTCAGCGCCGTGGCGCCGGAGAGGAAGAAGGCGCCATAGACCGCCGACCGTGCCGGTACGGACAACCCGGTGGAACGGGAAACACCCGAGGGGCAGAGCGATTCGGCTTCGGGAGAAGTTGATTTCTGGCCGGACATGCCAGAGGTCCGTTCAGCCTGGGTTGATTCTTGCGTTCCTCCGCTCACGCGCGGAGGCAGTCGCAGGAAGGCTTATCCTTTCCTGTGATGAGGGCTCAGAAGGCAGAAGCCTTTCTGGCCGAACGCCTTCGCACACCGGGAGTATATACCGGAGCAGGCAACTTCTGCAAAGGTGAGCCGGCGTGCAGAGCGCTCCCTTCAGCGGGAGGAGCCCCTGAACGGTGCATCAGGTGGTGGGATCAGAGAATCTGCCGGAGGCGGCGACGCCGCGGGCGCAGCTCTGAATCGGCCCCGATACTGCTCTGTAGAAATGGTGTGCCATCCGCCGGCGCACCGCTCCCGATGTCATTCTGCGCGAGCGCACTTTCAGCGAGCGGAGCTTGCCCGCCGGGAAGCAGGGGCATCGCCGGCATGCGAGACGGCATGGCGGTAAAGCACGGCGTGGCAAGGCGCCGGGCCGATTTGAGTGCCGATGGATGCTTTCTACAGAGCACCCCGATAGCTCAGGGCGGGGAGGTCCTTGCCGTTCTCTACCGGGCTGCCGTTTTCCTGCTCCAGTGCGTTCATTTCGGCGGAGCAGAAATGAAAATGGTAGCCCCAAGGGGATTTGAACCCCTGTTACCGGAATGAGAGTCCGGCGTCCTGGGCCGGGCTAGACGATGGGGCCACCAATTCGAAAATGGCTGAGGATCCAGGATTCGAACCTGGATTACCTGATCCAGAGTCAGGCGTGTTACCATTACACCAATCCTCAGCCGACACGGTATTTTAGCAGACCCATCCCGCCCGTTCAAGGCAAGGAGCGGGCTCTCCGGATCACCCATCAGCGGGCCTGTGGGGAGTGTCTGCGGGCCTTGCGATCGGCCTCTGAGGACTCGCACAATGAACCGGCACCGCTTTTGCTTGTATAGACCTTCTGGAATGGATTAGCGTGGCAGCCGGATTGCTCGAATCCGCACGACTCCTTCCCTCTGGTGGGCGGCATGGCGGCTCTGCGGGGCAAAGAACGGCCGGCGACACGGGATATCGACGTATCCATCGTGGTGCCGGTCTACAACGAGGAGCAGAACGTTGCGCCCTGCCTCCGGGACATCTCGGAGGCAATGGCCGCAACGGACCTGCGATATGAGACAATCTTCGTGGACGACGGCAGCACCGACGACACCCTTTCGGAACTCCTCAGGACCGCCGAGGACGACCCGCGCGTCAGCGTGGTGGAACTACGGCGGAACTTCGGCCAGGCCGCGGCCCTGGAGGCCGGCTTCGACAGGGCGCGTGCCGACGTCGTCGTGCCGATGGACGGCGACCTTCAGAACGACCCACGGGACATCCCGGCGCTGGTGGCGAAGCTGTCGGAGGAGCCGGGCTATGACGTTGTCAGCGGCTGGCGCAAACAGCGCAAGGACGGCCTGCTGCGCCGCATCCCTAGCCGGGCGGCGAACTGGCTGATCAGCGTCATCACCGGCGTGCACCTCCACGACTACGGCTGTTCTCTGAAGGCATACCGACGCGAAGTGCTGGAGGACGTGCGGCTCTACGGGGAGATGCATCGCTTCATCCCCGCGCTTGTCCACTGGGTGGGTGGGAGGGTCACCGAGATGGTGGTCAACCACCGGCCGCGTCGGGCGGGGCGGAGCAAGTACGGGCTCGGCCGCACCTTCCGCGTTCTGCTGGACCTGCTGACCGTGAAATTCATGATGGAGTACCTGACAAAGCCCCTCTACTTTTTCGGCAAGATCGGGCTGGCTGCGCTGCTTTCGGCCTTCACGGTCCTGGCGGTGGTGCTGATCCAGAAGTTCGGCTACGGGTGGGACATGACGGGTAACCCGCTGCTGTATCTGAGCGTAACGCTGCTGATCATCAGCATCCAGGTGCTGCTGATGGGCCTGATCATGGAGGTATTGACGCGGACCTACCACGAGTCCCAGGATCGGAAGACCTACGCGGTGCGAGCCGTCCACAACGGCGAGACGAGCGCCCTGCGGCAGACGGTGAAGAACGAGTTGGAGGCCGCACCGGCCGAAAGGCCCGGGGATCGTACCCCTGCAAGCTGATATGAGAATCCTGGTTGCCAACTACGAACTGCCTCCCCTCGGCGGAGGTGGGGGAGTGGCCGCTCTCTGCCTGGCCCGTCAGTGGGCTCGCCGCCATCGCGTTGATTACTTGACCTCTCATTTCAACGGTCTGAGGCGGCGCGAAATCGTGGACGGCGTGAACGTCTTTCGGGTTCCGGTATCGGGGCGGAAGACCCTCGCGACCGCTTCGGTGACTTCGATGCTGTCCTTTCCGGTGAACGCCCTGGAGCCGGGGCTCCGACTCTGCGCGCGGCGAGGCTACGACGTCATCAATACCCACTTCGCCCTGCCTTCGGGTCCCCTGGGTGCGGCCCTCGCGATGATAGGGCGTATTCCCAACGTGCTTTCCGTCCACGGGGCGGACGTTTACGACCCGACTCGGCGTCTCTCCCCGCACGCATTCTGGCCGACCCGACTGCCCGTGCGGGTGGTTCTGGCCCGGGCCTCGCGGATTGTGGCGCAGTCAAGCGATACGGCCGGCAACGTCCTGAACTACTACGGCGAAGACCTCCGCTCCCGACTTAGCACCGTGCCGCTGCCGTTCGAGCCGCCGCCGTCGGCGTGGCGGGCGGAACGCGGGGAGTTGCGGGAGGGCCTGGAGCTGGACGATGAGGGATTCTACCTCGTTTCGGTCGGACGCCTCATCGAACGCAAGGGCTACGACCGGCTTATTCGGTCCCTGACCAGCCTGCCGGAGGGATTCCGGCTGATACTGATCGGCCGGGGGCCGTTGCGGGAGCGACTGGAGTCGCTGGCCCGGCGTGAGAACGTCGACGCACGGGTCAGGTTCGCCGGCTACGTCCCCGAGAGGGAGAAGTACGAGTATCTTCAGGCCGCCGATGTTTACGTCCTGTCCTCGCACCACGAGGGATTCGGGATAGTCCTTCAGGAAGCCATGTGGACGGGGCTCCCCATAGTGGCCGCTTCCCACGGGGGGCAGACGGATCTGCTGGAGCACGAGGTCAACGCGCTGCTGACGGACTCCAACGCCCCCGAGGTCCTGGCGGGGGCCGTTCGGCGGCTGGCCGGCGACGCCTCCCTGCGGCAGAGGATGGGGAGAAGGAACGGGGCAGAGGTACGCCGTTACGCGCCGGAGAAGATCGCCGACCGGTACGTCTCGATCTTCCGGGAGGTCATTTCTGAGGCCCGAGCTGTGGGTTGAAAGTCAAAGCCACCACCGAGGGCGGGGGTAAATGGACAGTCTTCTTGTCATAGGGATCGACGGCGCGGACTGGGAATACGTCTCGGCGGCACTTGAGGCGGGTCGACTGCCCGTGCTGGGGCGGCTGGCCGAGGAGGGGTGCTTCGGGCCATTGCGCTCGACGCTGCCCCCGTTGAGCTGCCCCGCCTGGCCGGTTATGAGCACCGGGATGAACCCCGGAAATATAGGGGTGTTCGACCTGAGCGTGCCGGAAGGCTACTCGCGAAGGATTGTCAACAGCGGGGACATCGACGCGCCCCGGCTGTGGGATTACGTGGGCGCGGCCGGAGGGGCGTCGGTGGTGGTCAACGTGCCGGTGACCTACCCTCCGCGGCCAATCGATGGGGCACTGGTGGCGGGCTTTTTGAGCCCTCCCGACTCCGAGTATTCGCGCCCCGAGGGGCTGGCCCGGAAGTTGGAAGACCGGTTCGCCTACTCAACGGCTCATGCTTCATCGAAGCGCGCCAAGCTCCAGGCGGTGCGGCGGCGGAGGGACGCCTTCCTCTATTTGCTGGAGCGGCAGCCCTGGAACCTCGCCATGGTCGTTTTCAGCGCGACCGATTGGGCCCAGCACGATCACTGGGAGGACAGGTCGTTCCTGAGGCGGCTGTTCCAAGAGGTGGACGCCGCGGTGGGCGAGATAGTGGCCCGCGCCAATGCAACAAACGTGGCGATCATCTCGGATCACGGTTTCACCGGCGCCGACCGAATACTTAACCTCAACCGCCTCCTCTGCGACCTGGGATTCCTCGACTACGGGGAGTCCGGCGAGCCGGGACCCTACGCTCCAAACCTGTCGCTGACTACGGACGAGGGCGGGGGAGACGGCCGCGGCGGCATCGGGGCATTTCTCAAGCCACGAACTATGCTCCGCCTGCTGAACCGGCTGGGAATCGAGCGGATGCTGGACCTTATCCCGAGTCCCCTGTGGCAGTGGCTGAAGGAGCACTTCCCCGTCTGGCAGACGCCCATCGACTGGTCCCGCACGCGGGCGTTCCTGGACAACGGCCCGCCCCAGACCATCCGTGTCAATCTGGCCGGCAGGGAGCCGGAGGGCATCGTTCCGCCGGATCGGTATGCGGACGTGCGGGAGGAGGTGGCTGAAGCGCTCCGCGCCGCGCGCGATCCGCTGGACGGTACCCCTGTTTTCACCCGTGTCATGGCGCGCGACGATGCCTTTCCCGGGCGGCATACGGAGCGTGCGCCGGACCTGATCTTCGACGTTCGCGACGACGCTTACCTGGTGAGCCCGGCGGACCATCCCGATGCCGTATGGCGAACCGGCAAAGCCCGAGGGCGCCATCGGACGACCGGCGTCTGCATCGCCCGCGGGCCGGCTTTCCTGAAGGGGCGGAGACCCATGGCGCGGCTGCTGGACATGACGCCGACGCTGCTGTGCGCGGCCGGATGTCCGCCCCCCGAAGGCATCGACGGTACGCCGTCCGCCGAACTGCTGGCGGAAAGCCATAGGAAAAAGAAGCCGCACCGTTACGAGGTAGAGATCGGCGAGACCGCCAAGGAGCGCCTGCCGGGAGACGACGTGAAGAAGCGGCTCCAGCATCTCGGCTACATGTAGGACGACCCCGCGGAGAGGGAGCATGCCGACGAGTGACATGGCACCAGCGGAGCAGCGACCGTCGGCCCGGCGAGCCCTCCTGGGATGGCTGCGCGTCGCGGCCGCGGCGGTTCTTCTGTATGTGCTGTTTCGCCTGGTGCCGCTGGAGGCTGTCGCCGGGGCTCTCCGGACGGCGCGGCTCTGGCCCCTGGCCCTGCTGACGGCCACGGTGTTCTGCGGGATCGCCCTGTCGTCCCTGAAGCTTCTGCTTCTGGTTCGCACGGCCGTGCCCGAGGCGTCCTGGAGCACAATTCTGCGGGCCTACTACGTGGGAGCTTTTTTCAACAACTTTCTGCCTACGAGCGCCGGGGGGGACGTGATGAAGGTCCGAGAGATGGTTCGCTCGGGGGTTCCCGTGGGTCATGCGGCGGCCTCCGTGGTCGTCGAGCGAGGGACGGGGGTTCTGTCCGTTCTCGCGCTAACGGCGGCCGTGGCGTGTTTCTACGGTGGGCTTTTCCAGCGACTCGGCCTGGAGGCGGTCCGGTGGCCGCTGGCTGCGGCGGCGCTGGCGGGACTGGCACTGCCCGCGCTGCTCTACCCACTGTGGCGCGCCGGGGCCAAGCCTTTCCTGAAAGGGCGCCGGGAGAGCAACGTTTGGGGTCGGGTTTACCGCATTGTGGAGAGCTTCTACGCGTTTGCGAACCAGCCACGCGCCCTGGTTGCCGCAGGCGCACTTTCCGTAACCTTCTACGCCCTCATCGTGGTCAATACGCTGCTGTACGTCCATGCCGTCCGCGGCCAGATAGCACCGCTGGAAGCGGCGGGTATCGTTCCGCTGAAGACCTTGCCGGAGATGCTGCCCATCTCGGTGGGCGCGCTCGGCGTGCGGGAGGGTGCGTTCACGTGGTGCCTCGCGGGGGTTGGCGTGGAGGCCGGACGGGCGGCCGCTGCGGCCCTGTTGGGCAGGCTTATCCTGTGGCTTCACTCGCTTGCGGGCGGCCTGCTGTACGCGATGGGGAGTCCCTCCCAGAGCGGCCGGGCGAGCCCGGAGACTTCGACGGGGGAAGGCTGACCATGTCGCTGAACCTTAAAGGGCCGGGAGAGGGAAGGGATGAGCGGGCGCGTTCACTGCGGTTCGCCCTCCTGGTGCTGTTGTTCCTGTTCGCGTTCACTCACCGGGGCATCCTCGGCCAGAACGATCTGTCCCGTTTCGTGGCGGTGGACAGCCTGGTGAACCGGGCGGTCTTCCACGTGGACGGCAGCCCGCATGCGCACATGATGGACCGGCGGGGCGGTCAAGTCTACCACGCCATGAACGACCTGGTGTACAACCGGCGCGACGGGCATCTCTACTCCTCCAAGCCGCCGGTGCTCACACTTCTGCTGGCCGGCGTTCTGGAGGTCTTCGAGGGGATCGGCGCGGAATTCAGCTTCCAGGGGAGGGCCGCTGCGGTTCCCACGTTTCTGCTCACCTGGCTGGTCATCGGGGGTGTGAGCGCGGCCTCCTTCTACGTCTTCCGCAGGAAAGCGGGCGATCTGCTGGAGGGCATCGAGGCCGACATAGCAACCGTCCTGACCCTCGGCGGGACGCTGTTCCTCACCTATTCGACGACGATGAATCACCACACCTTCACCGCCGCGCTTATCCTGATCTCCTTCTTCCTGCTGGGCATGGCGGAGGGATCGCCGAAGGTTTCTCTGCCGAAGGCCGCCGCCGCAGGTTTCCTGATGGGTCTGGCCACCGTGGTGGACATCGGCCACGGTTTCATCTTCGCCATCATGTTTGGGCTCTATATCGTGCTTTACCTTCGGTCCCTGCCGGTGCTTGTGCTCTTCGGCCTGGGCAGCATCCCCCCGCTGGCCGTTCACTGCGTTGTGCAGTACTCTCTTTGGGGCAGCATACTGCCCGTGCAGATGATCGGGGGCACCAAGGACTACGCCGGCGCCTACTGGAAGGCTCCCATCGGCCCCGACGCCTGGGACATATCGCGCTGCAAGTACTGGCTGCTAACGCTGTTCAGCGGGCGGGGGCTGTTCGTGGTCAGCCCGATCCTGCTTGTGGGCGCCGCCGGGCTTGCCCGGCAGATAGCCGACGGGAGAAAAGGGGAGGCGGACCGAGCGGGACGCCGACGCTTTATGGCCCGTCCCGATCCCCGCGCCGGACGCGCCTACGCCGCCCTGACGGTCCTCTTCGGCATCCTGTTTCTGGTGGTCTACTACTCTTTCTTCGCCCCCACGAACTTCGCCGGCGCGTGCTTCGGGTTCCGGTGGTATATCGGATTCACGCCGCTGGTGGCCTACTACGCGGTGACCTACTTCGCCAGGTTCAGGCGCAGTCCCCGCGTGCGGACCATCTTCTACGTCCTGGGCCTTGTCTCACTGCTCTTCGCCCTGATCGGGCTTCAGTCGCCCTGGCGCCTGATGGAGAACAACCTTCATCCCGCCGTGCGCTTCCTGATGCTGCTGCGCGGCTTCTGAGCGGCCGCGGCCAAGAGGGGAAAGCTGTGAGGGCAGCCTTCGCCAGAGCCCCCACCTCAGGAGGGGGCCTGCAGCCAGGAGCACGACTGCCACCACGATGAGCAGGCGCCGCGAGCGTGCCGCGTAGGGCGGCGCCCAGGAAGGCGCCGGCTTCGGCCGAGGCGGCGTCCGAGCCCTGCCCCACACCAGCCACGCCGCCGCGCCGGCCGCCAGCAGCGCCAGGCCGCAGACCGTCAGCAGCAGGCCCAGCCGGAAGGAGGCCGGCTCGTAGATGAACCGGACCTTGTGCCGGCCGGCCGGTAGCCGTACACCGCGGAGCAGGTAGTTCACCCGACGGAGTTCCGCCGGTTCGCCGTCCACCTCCGCCCGCCAGCCGGGGTAGTGCTGGTCGGCGAGGACCAGCATGCCGGGCGCGGCCAGGTGAACCCGGATCATCACGACGTCGCCCGTGTCCTCCGCAATATGGGCCGTCTCATCGGGCGGGGTCGGTTCATTCGGTGCGGCGGGCAACTCGGCGGCGGCTTCGTGCACCAGGGCGGTGGTGCGGCGGGGGAAATCCGGGTCGCGGAGCCTGCTCAGGGCGGCTTCGTCGTTCTGCACGCGTTCCGTGCGGTGGACGATCCATGCCCGCGGCAGGGCCTCCGGGTCTTTCAGAAGGTGCATCGGTCCCACCTGCGCAACGCGCTCGTAGGGTCCGGCCAGGTCCTCCTGGGGCGTCAGTATGTAGCGCGCCCCAAGCGTGCGCAGAGCGGGGGACGGGTCGGCCCTCAGGACGGTTCCGGAGTCGTCCGGCCTTCCCAGAAACCTCCTCAGGGCCTCGGTCTGCAGCGGAGAGAAACCGCCCACCGAGGGTATTCCCCAGATCATGTTGGCGTTGCCGGGCAGCAGGTCCAGCGAGCGCGCGTACTCGTTGGGCGCCAGGGCCCACCCCGGCGTCGACGGGTGCGTCCCCACCCGGCGTGGATAGGCGCTGGAGTCGTGGTAGCGGTGCCGGAAAATGCGTCCAGGCGGCAGCTCACGAAGCTTCTTCACCAGCGGCGGGGGCGCGCGATAGATGTCCGGATCGGTTACGGCCGTGAACTCCCTGCCCGCCCACGCAAGCTCTCCCGCGACGAGCAGGCACCACAGCAGCGTCGCTATTTTCGCCGGCACAATCCGCTTCAGAGAGACGAAGAGGAGCCCGGCACCGGCGAGGATCACGATGCCAAGGCGGCCGATGTCCGCCGGCAGAGTCCGGTGCAGATGCCGCCAGACCAGGGCCAGTCGGAACGGGGATAGACGGGGCAACTTCGCGCCCAGTTCCCGGGGAGCAAGTCCGATTAACGGGAGGCTGATGGCGAGGGCTGCGATAACGCAGACGGCGGAAAGCCCGAAGACGCCGAGCCCGGCGGCAAACACCGCCTTCCTGACGTGAGGACGCCGCCCGTCCGCGCAGAGCTTCTCCAGGCCCGTGCCGGCCAGCAGCGCAACGCTGAGAGCGGCCAGGAAGGCGAAGCGACTCGGAAATCGCGAGGCGCGGAAAAGCGGCAGACGGCCAAGCGTCGTATAGACCGGGGTGTGGTAACCGAGTGCAAAGAGGAACCCAAAAAGCCCCAATCCCACCAGGAAAAGCGTCCGCCGGCTGCGGTCGGCCACACCGCCGACCGCGGCCAACGTGAGGGCCCCAACGCCCATGAACAACGTTACTTCACTGTAGAGGCCGGGTTCGACGTGAGCCCAATAGCTGCCCAGCCCCGGCGAGCCGAAGTAGTGGGGCAGGAACAGAGTCATCAGGTTGCCCGGAACGCCGGGCACGGGTGCGGCGTAGGAGGCGGCCGCGCGGGACGAATGGCCTACAAGTTCCGCCAGAGGCAGCACCTGCACGGCGGCCAGCAGCCCGCCCACCGCCGCGGCCATCAGCGCGCCGAGAAGCGACCCGCGCACCAGCAGAGGTCTTTCGTCGCTCAGGTGCGCCAGGGCGGCCCGCCACCCGAGGTAGATGGCACATGCCAGCGCGCAGTAAAGGGTGTACTGGGGCTGCGCCCCCAGCACCAATGCCCCGGTCCCGGCCGCCAGGGCAATCAGCCACCCCCTCGACCGCCGCCAGGACAGCTCGATAAGCGCCAACAACAGGGGCAGCCACGCCAGAGCAACAACGATGTTGGTGTGGTGGGCGTGGAAAAGAACCGGTCCGGAAAGCATGTAACACAGGCCGGCCAGCAGAGCCCCGGCGCGCCCGATTCCCAAAGCGCGTGCGAGCACGTAAGTGGCTGCAGCGGCGAGGCCGAAGTGCAGCACGTGGTAGTAGTTGTAGGCTACCCAGGGCTTCAGCAGCCCGAAAAGCAGCGGGAAGGGCGGGTAAAGTACGTTGGACTGGCTCTCGGCGAACAGCGGGAACCCGCAGAATATCCGGGACGTCCACAGGGGGAACCGTCCCGCCCGGAAGGCTCCGGCGAAGAAAGCCCGGTAGGGAAAGTTCTGGACAGCGTGATCGTAGTGGAAGAAAACTCCCCGCAGGGCCGCCGCTTTGCGGAAGAACAGGGCGCAGACCAGCACCAGCAGGAGCAGGGCCAGAACGTCCCGCAGGGCGACCGGGCGGCGCTGCCTGTTGAGCTGCTCCCTGCGAGTTTTCGCCATAGCCAGATTCCCCGGAGGTTCGAGAAGGAGGAATTGTCCGTTATGTCGGAGGGATTCTCAAGAGGGGAGTCTCCGGGTTTGGCCCGCGGGCAATCTGCGTTTATAATGAACGGAGTTAGACTCTGGGGTAAAGGAGGCTCGGCAGATGGACCAGAAGAGCATGTGGAGGCAGATGCGCAGGCAGATGGGGGAGATGGCGGAGACCCTGGATGAGGCGGTTCGCAAGGTGCCCGGCGTCGGCAGGCTGGTTCCGGGACTGTATCCGCCGGTGGACATCTACGAAAGTCCCGAGGAGCTGATCGTGCGCGCCGACGTGCCCGGCCCGCCGAGGGAAGAGCTGGACGTAAGCCTGCTGAATCGGACCCTTACCATCCGTGGCAGAGCTGAACCGGAGCAGTACGAGGACCTTACCTGTCACAGAAAGGAACGGCCCGAAGGAGACTTCCGGCGGGAGATTGACCTGCCGGCGGCAGTGGATGAAGACGTGGACGTCACCGCCGTGCTGCAGAACGGCGTCCTGACGGTTCGTCTGAAGAAGCAACTGCCCGAACAGGGCCGGAGGATCGAGGTCCAGTCTGAGTGAAGGCCCGGCGCTGCGCTCTGTTCCGCGCGAACGCCGGACGGCCATTCGGGCGAACAACTCTGAGGATTCCTGAGGAATACCTATGGTGGATCGAGAAGAGGTGGAAAAAGTGATTGACAGCCTGCGCGCCTCCCTGCAGATGCACGGCGGCGACGTAGAGCTGGTGGAGGTCACCGACGAAGGAACCGTAAAAGTTGAACTTCAGGGCGCCTGCAAAGGCTGCCCCATGGCGGAGCAGACGTTGCGCCGCGGGGTGGAGGCGACCCTGAAGAAAGAAATCCCGGAGGTGAAGGAAGTGGTCGGCGTCTGAGCCGGCACGGCCCGTCATCACAACGCACGCGAGGGGCGAGGAGGGACAATCCCTCCTCGCCCTTTTTGCACAGGTTTTCCCAGGCAGGAAGGATGGCCCGTGAAAAGGCCGTTCAGCATCTACTGCGACTGGGCCATGCACGATGAGTTGGGCGATGACGTGCGCCTGACCGAAGAGCTGACCATGCGGGCCCTCGACGCTTTGCAGCACTGGAAGAACGCGTTCGGCGTCGGCTTCGACTGCTATCTGATCGACTGCTTCTGGTTCGACCAGCCCGGTGACTACACGCGCTTTGCGCCCGAGACGTGGCCCAACGGGTTCGAGCCCGCCCGGCGCCGCATGGAAGAACTTGGCATGACGCCCGGCCTCTGGCTGGACGCCACGGGAGCGGCCGTCGCCGGCTGGCGCCCCTGGGAAGAGGATGAGGACTTTCACGGCTGGGAGCCATGGCAGAAGAGCCTCGACGCGCGCTCCGGGTGGAATTACTGCCTTTTCGACGGCCCTTACCGGGAGGGGCTTCTCTCGGCGATGCGCCACGCGGTGGAAGAATGGGGGGTCGGCCTGTTCAAGTTCGATTTTGCGGACTTCTTCGCGGTTAGCTCCCGGTTCTCCCACCTGGACGCCGGGGAAGTCTACCGGCGCAACGTCCGCGCCTTCAAGGAGGCACTGATCGAACTGCGCCGCGACCACCCGAGAGTAATCTTCCTGGGCTATAACGGCTTCGCTCACGTGCCCGATTACATCGGGAGCACCAGCGGACCGATGGTCCCCGGCATAGCCCCTCACTGGCTGGAGGCATTGGACTACCTCTACAGCGGTGACCCCCGCCCCGCGGACGTTCCGTGCACCTCGCTGCGGCGGGCGGTGGACCTCTACCAGGACCACATGGTCTACAAGTTTTACCGGAGTGGCATTCCTTTGCGCCGGATCGACGACCACGGATGCATGGTCGGTGGGACGAATACAAACTACTACCTCGGTAAGCATGGATGGCGGCGCGCGTGGGTTCAGAGCCTCGCACGGGGCGGTCGTAAGGCCCACTTCTACGGCGACGTCACGCTGCTGGACGACGGGGACGTGGAGTTCCTTGACGCCGCCCGCGAGCCGTTCTTTGACCTCTATGGCCGGGGCTGCCCCACCCGACCCGTGGGCGGCATCCCATGCTGGGACGGCTGGCACGGCTTTCTGACGGGCTCCGGCGATGACGGCCTGCTGGTAGTGGCGAATTCCCTGGGCGAACCGGTTGAGATTACACTGGCCTTGGATGACCTCCAGGAGGCGCGGGTCTTGTTCCACGACGCCGGGTTCGCGCCCGAGGCCGGCGTTTCGGCCGGAGCCCTCTCCGTCCGGCTCGCTGCCGAACAGATGGCTCTGCTCGGCCTTGGTGCGAAGGCCGCAGAAGAGTGGGTGCTGGGAACGGAGCAAAGCGATCCGGTCACGGCGGACGCCCGGCCACTGGATTTGCCCTTCGAGGGCGAGCACGGAGTAAGCCAGTGCCGCACATCGGGCAACTGGATTCGGGGCGCGGCCGGCGATGGGGATTGGGACCGGCTGAGACTTTCGTTCAGCCTACGGGATAAGGGGAAAGCCTACCGGTCGGCGGTCGAAGGGGAGCGGCCCGTCGCGGATTCATTGGGCATTGATCTCCAGGCCGACGGCGCACCGGTCCCCGCCGAGAGGGTCGTTCCAAACGTGCGCGTGTGGAGCGGCTGCTCGTGGGCCACCGCGCTGTATCGGCTGGCCCCGCTGCTGGAGGCGGACTCTGTTGCGATTCGGTTCACGTGTCCGGAATCCGCGCCAACCATCATCCCCCGCGCCTGGCTGCAGCGCGCGGTGCAGCCGGTTCAGTCGCGTCGGGTTCGCGGGTGAGTCTCCGACTTCGTACGCTCTTTATGCTGGTACATTGCCGCGTCGGCCTGCGCAATCAGCTCCTCGATCGAGCGTTCGTCGCGTGGTTCTCGGTATGCAGCCCCGAGGCTGACGGTGAGTGGGCAGGGGAGGTCGGATTTGGCGAGAGCGGCGTTGATTTTACGGCGGAAGTGGTCGGCGAGCGTGGAGGCTTGCATCTTCCTGGCGCCTATGGCCAGTACCAGGAATTCGTCGCCGCCCACGCGGGCCAGGATGTCGGACTCCCTGAAGCTGTCGGTCAGCACGCGTGCGACTTCTCCGAGAGCCTCATCCCCGCGGGCGTGCCCGTACTGGTCGTTTACCGATTTGAATCCATCGAGGTCGAGGAAGAGGAAAAGCAGCCTGTCGCCCCGGCGGTCGGCGAGCTTGATCTGCTGCTCGGCCAGCGTCATGAGGCCGCGCCGGTTGTAGAGGCCGGTCAATTCGTCGTGGAGCGTCATGGCCCGCAGTTTCTCGCGAAGCCGCACGATGTCGGTGATGTCCCGCAGTGAGGCCAGTTTTGCCGGCTCTCCTTCCCACGTGGTCTCCACCACCCGCATCTCTGCGGTGGCCGGTTTCTCGCCCGAGGTTTCTACTTTTACTTCGGTGGTATCGCCGATGTCCACGTCGAAATCGAACGGCCTTCCCACGAACTCCTTCAACGCACGGCCGAACAGTCTTTCGGCGGCGGGGTTGACGAACTGGACAATGCCCTCCTCATCCACCACCACCATGGCGTCGGAGTTGCTGTGGACCAGTTCGCGGAGGCTTGCTTCGGCGGCTCGGCGGGCTTCCTCGATTCTGCTCCGTTCGGCGGCATACCGGATGGCCAGGGACAGCTCCCGCCGGTTCATTCGGCTCTTGACGAAGTAATCAACCGCCCCGCCCCGGGCGGTGTCCAGCAGCACGGCCGTTTCGTCGAGGCTGGTCAGCACGATGATCGGGACGCCGCCTGCGGCTCGGTGCACCGTGTCCACGTCTCCCGCCGCCAGGGCGCCCGGGCCGGAGACGCCGAGGAGTATAACATGGATGTTCCCTTGCCGGAGCCGCTGGAGCCCTTCCTCAATCGAACTGCTGCACTCCAGTCGGTAGGGCGCCCCGCTGTCCTCGCCGATCATCTGGCGCACCAGCTCCGTATCGTTTTGATCCTCCTCGATGAGCAGAACGTTCAGGGGGTTCTCCAGCATTTCCGGCTACCGGCGTATAGAGGCCAGAGAACAGGCGCTGACGCGTTTTCAAGCTGCCACACGCCCATACCGGGTGCAAACCATATTCCAAAACGTTGGCGCACGCCGGTCCGTCCGAGGCGGTATCGGGGCCTTTGGCAGCGGCGCGGGACGCCCCGCCGCCAAGCAGGACCGTCGTGGGCAAGCGGAACGGGGGCGCCAAAGTACGGCGCCGTAGAAAAGCGAGATGCATTCGGCGCCTGAAGAAAAAGCGCCTCAGCATGACAGCGCGCGGGTCACCGCCCGGGATGTCATTCTGCGCGAGCGGGTTCTTCTGCGAGCGAAGCTTGCCCGCCTTCGACGGGAATCTCGCCGTTCGGTGCGCTGCGCATGGGCAGCCGGAGCGGGAAAGGACCACGGGAAGGCCGCGCGCCCACACAAGCGCGAACGGGTCCTTTTCTACGGAGCAGCCTCTTCCCTGACGTAGGGGTTGCCCCTTATGGGGTCGGGGACGGGCACGCTCCTGAACTGCATCTGGGAGTAGTGGGGGATTCCCACCGGTCCGCCGATGACGTAGATGAACTCGTCGATGAACTGCTGGGTGGGTCCGTCCATGCCCTGGATGTATTCGGAGGGAACCTGCCTCTCCTTCCCGGCGATGTTGGACAGGTCGGTCAGCCCCGTGCAGGTTCCGCCGTTCTTCCGCTCGAGGACCACCGACTTTTTGGTCTCCCCGGAGGTCATTGCCTCGACTGCGGCGTAGCCAATCCGGTAGGCCTCGGAGGCGTCGACGGTGGACATCATGCAGCTCCGCTGGATGTGCTGGGGGTTGAGGGTGCAGTCTTTAATCCTGCCGGGCACCGTCTCCACCTTCAGCTCCGACTCCACGATCTGGCTCAGGAATATGGCCGGACTGAATGAGGTGGCCCGCCCGTGCTGGATGTTGCCGTGTTCGTCCCGCACCACCGGCCCCCCGTAGACCGTTGCGATGCTTTCACGCTCGTCCTTGTCGGTCAGGTCTTCCTGGACCACGATCACGGCCTGCCCCAGGCGACTCACCGTGTCGTCGACCTTGTCGAGGAATGCCTGCTTGTCGAAGAGGTTCTCCCGGCAGAGAACGATGTGAGGCGGAGCATCGGGGATCATCTCGCCGCGGGGGTCCACCCGGGCGAAGGCGGTGGCCTCGGCCAGCCAGCCGGCCTTCCGGCCCATCACCTGGTAGATCACCACGGGGGCGGTGTCCCAGCCCTGGACCACCTTCCCCTGCTCGGAGAAATTGGCCTGCACGGCGTAGGAGGAGAAGTCACTGTGGACGTTCTTCAGGGCGGTGGCGTTGTAGAGCGCCGCCGAACCCCAACCCGGGCAGTGGTGGGTCGCCGGCAGGTCGTTGTCCACCGTCTTGATCGCGTGCACGGCCGCCAAGTCCACCAGTTCGGTCAGGCCCAGCAATTGGTCGGCACTGTCGTTGCCGCCGATGTAGATAACCCCGTCCACGCCGAAGGATTCCAGGTGCTGGGCGATCTTCCGGTACTGCTCCTCGTCGGGCTTTATGCGGGTGGTTTTCAGCCCCGCCCCGGGACCGTTGAACACGAAGGACATCGGGTCCATCTGGGTGAGATCGACCACGTTGCCCTCGATGTTGGCATTCAGCAGGCCCTCCAGCCCGTTGATCATCCCATAGATTTCGAGCCCGGCCTTCTGGGCGGCGTCGATGATGCCCGCCACCTCCCAGTCGATCACCGGCGTGGGCCCTCCGGATTCTCCGACGATTATGCGTCTGACCATACTGCACCTCCGCTGTCTGCCGTCGCTTTCTGTGAACTTTCCTGGCGCCCCCTTCAGGCGGTCAATATAGGCCAAGGGGCGGCCCTGCGCAAACGCTTTAGCGCTTTCGACCGCCATCTTCCGGGCGTGTTTTCCCCGAAATAAACCGATTTGACAAGTTGCTTCTCTGGCCGTAGGCTTCCGTTTCGCTCCGGGCCGCCACAACGCTGACTTCTGCGCAGAACGGGAAAGTGCAGGGCCGAGTAATGGCTTCAGGATACGACATCGTCGGATTGGGCGTCTGTGCGTTCGACATCATCGCCGAGGCGGACCGGCTGCCCGGACCGGATGCAAAGATGGAGGCCCGCTCCATCCAGGCTCAGGGGGGCGGCCTGGTCGGCACTGCGCTCGTCGCAGCCTCGCGGCTCGGAGGCCATTGTGCCTATCTGGGCGCCCTGGGGGACGACTTTTTCGGCGACTTCTCCGTCTCAGCCCTGGAGCGGGAGGGCATCGACATCGGATTCGTCGAGCGGGTGGAGGGGGCGTCCGCTCACCTCGCCGTGATCGTGGCGGATCGGGCCGCCGGCACCCGGATGATACTGTGGAGTTCCGAGGATGCTCCCGAACTTGGGCCGGAGCACGTTTCCGAACAGGCCCTCCGCCGCACCGAGGTGCTGCACGTGGATGACTACTACCCGCGGGCCGCGCTGGCTGCCGCCCGGCTGGCACGGTCGATGGGGACGACCGTCACGATGGACCTGGAAGTCGGCGGCGAGGAGACCGAGGAGTTCCTGTCCCTGGGCGATTACGTGATCGTTCCCCTGGAATTCGCAGCCGAGCGGTACGGTGCGTCGAGTGCAGAACAGGGCGCCGAAGCGCTGTTTGAGGAGATGGCCCCGTTCGGGGCAATAGCGGCCGTGGTAACCGCCGGGACGAGGGGCTCGGCGGCCCGTCAGGCCGGCGGGGCCATCTACCAGCCCGCCTACCACCCACCGGTAGTGGTGGATACCACAGGCTGTGGAGACGCCTATCACGGCGCCATGGCGCTGGGTGTCGCTCGGGGGTGGGAACTACAGAAAGCCATGCAGGTGGCCGCGGCGACCGCCGCCCTCAAGTGCAGAGCTCTCGGAGGACGCCGGGGCATCCCCGACATGGACGAAGTGGGTGCCTTCCTTGAGACGGCCCGGCCAATCGAGTGAATGCCGCTCAGCGATGGTTAGGGTTGAGCCGGCCGCGGGGCTCCGGTACGCTTGACGTTTCGAACTTTCAGTTCACATCAGGGGCCGCCGGTATGGAAGAGAAGAGCGTCAGGGTCGGCGTTGTGGGCTGCGGCAGCTTCGCTCTGTTTGCCCTCCAGCAGTTCGTGCAGGTGGACGGCGTGGAACTGGTGGGCATGGCGGGAACCTTCCAGGACGCTGCCGCGAGGGCCGCAGCCCGGTTCGGGATCCCCGACTTCGGCGGCGTTGAGGACCTGGTCGGGAGGGACGACATAGACCTCGTCTACGTCGGCACGCCTCCGTTCCTGCACTACGAGCAGTCCATCAAGGCCTTGAAGGCCGGGAAACACGTCATCTGCGAGAAGCCCCTGGCGCTGACGCTCGAGCAGGCCGACGAGATGCTCGCCGCGGCGAGCGAGCGGGGCCTGCTGATGGTGACCGACCTGATGCAGCGCTACAACCCCGTCTTCAGGCAGGTGCGCGAACTGATCGAATCCCGCGCGTTAGGTGCGGTTCTTCACGCTTCGTTCGAGAACTACGCCGCCGACGAAGGGCTGCCCCCGGACCACTGGTTCTGGGACCGGGAGAAGAGCGGGGGAATCTTCGTGGAGCACGGCGTGCATTTCTTCGACCTGTTTGCCGGCTGGCTCGGGCCAGGCCGGGTGGTGGCCGCGCAGGCCACCTGCCGTCCCCACACCAGCCTCGAGGAGCAGGTGCAGTGCAGCGTCCGCTACGACGGAGGCGTGATCGGGCATTTCTACCACGGCTTCCACCAGCCGTGGCGGATGGACCGGCAGGAGACGCGGATCCTGTTCGAGCGGGGCGACCTGAGGCTGCACGGGTGGATTCCCACTTCCCTGAGTATACACGCGCTGGCCGACGAGGCCGCCACCCGCCGTCTCTGCGAGATATTTCCGGACTACCGGCTGGACGTGACCGCAGATTACCCGCCCGAGAAGCGGGCCTGCCGGGGGAGGGAAAAGGAGCTGGACGTCGCCCAGATGATCCGCCTCACCGCCGGAGAAGGCCGGGAGGAGATGCACCGCTACGGCGAACTGCTGCGCGGGATGATCGCCGACCAGGTGGAGTGGATTCGGGATTCCGGGCACGAGAGAATCGTGACCGAAGAGAACGGCCGCGAGGCGCTGGCCGCCGCGCTGCAAGCCGATCGGCTGGCCCACCGGTAACAGCGAAGTCTGAAGTTCGGGGATGCGACCGGCTCCGGCGGCTGGTGGACGTCCGGGAGGAACTCCGGTAATTGCGCGGGTGGGGAAGGCTCCGTCGGCGGAGTCTAAAAAGCATTAACTGAATTACGGTGATTTCGATGACTGCGCGCCGCTTCTTCAATGAGTGCCTGATCAAGCCTTCGGATATCGAGCCCTCCCGCCCGGACTTCGAGGTCGTGGGCACATTCAATCCCGGCGCGGTCGAGCTGGATGGCGAGGTGGTGCTGGTGGTCCGGGTGGCGGAGCGACCTGCGGAGCAGTCGCCCGGCCAGAGCCCGCTTCCGCGGTGGGACCCCGAAGAGGGGCTGACGGTGGACTGGGTGCCGGACTCCGAGCTGGAGAAGATCGACCCCCGGGTAGTTCTCCTGCGCAAGTACCGGCGCCTGCGGATGACCACTACCTCTCACCTTCGGGTGTTCCGCATCCCCGAAGGTCGCGCCCTCGGGCCGGAGATCGGCCGGTTCATGCCGCAGGAGCACTGGGAGAGCTTCGGCGCGGAGGACCCCCGGATTGTCCGCATCGGGGGGAAATGCTACTTCACCTACGTCGGGGTCTCCGAGCACGGGGCGCTCACAGCGCTGGCCTCCACGGAGGACTTCGAGACGTTCCAGCGCCACGGCATCATCTTCTGCCCGGAGAACAAGGACGTGGTGCTCTTTCCCCGGAAGATCGACGGCAGCTACGTTGCCCTCCATCGGCCGAACCCGCGTATGCACTTCTCTTCCCCGGGCATGTGGCTTGCCCGCTCCGTCGATGCGTTGGCGTGGGGCAACCATGTCCCTCTGCACGCGGGAGAGGCCGCCTGGGAGGTGGGGAGAATCGGCGCCGGTTGCCCGCCGCTGGAGATGGAGCAAGCCTGGCTGGAGATCTACCACGGCAAGACGTTCTCGGCCGTCGAAGGGGAGGTCGGGACCTACTCGGCCGGCGTGCTGCTTTTGGACAAAGACGATCCCTCCATGATTGTCAGCCGCTCGACCGAGCCGATCTTCGTGCCCGAAGCCCCATTCGAGAAGGAGGGGTTTGTCCCCTCGGTGGTGTTCCCAACGGGCATAGTTCGTCGGGACGATACGGTGCTGGTCTACTACGGTGCCGCCGACACCTGCACCGGTGTGGTGGAGTTCTCCCTGGAGGAATTGCTGGAGAGCGCCTGAGGTCCGACCGTCGGCCCCCGCCACGGGCGGGCAGGGCCGCGGCCTTTGCATCAACCGGCTCTGCCACTATCATACCCGCGCCGTCCCGTCGTCCCGAGGAGAGCCCATGGCCAAAGATCGGACCCGCTACGAATGCGCCGAGTGCGGAGGGAAGTTCTACCGCTGGAGCGGACGTTGCCCCAACTGCGGTGAGTGGGACAGCCTCGAGGAGGCCGAATCCGGCACATCCGAGGTCCGGTCCGGCGGCAGTGCCGCGCCCACCTTTAAACTGAGTGAACTGAGCGTGGAGCGCGGGGTCCGGGCGGCCACCGGCTTTCCGGAATTGGACCGCGTGCTGGGCGGCGGAGTACTGCTGGGAAGCACCATCCTGCTGGGCGGGGCGCCCGGCGTGGGCAAGTCTACGCTGCTCCTTCAGGCGACCGGCCGGATGGCGGCCCAGGGCTCCCGCTGCCTGTACGCGAGCTGCGAGGAGTCACTCCCACAGGTGAAGATCCGGGCCGACCGCCTGGGGCTGGGGGACTCCAACCTCTCTGTGGTTGCGGACGGCTCGCTGGGCGCACTGCTGCCGGCCATGGAGAAGGAGGATCCCCAGGTTGTCGTCGTGGACAGCATACAGAGGGTGGCGGCCAAGGGGGTGGACTCGGCGCCGGGAAGCCTGCGGCAGGTCCGAACTTGCGCCAACGCGTTGATTGAGCACGCCAAGAAGAACGGACGCGCCCTCTTCCTGGTAGGGCACGTGACCAAGCGGGGCGTCATCGCGGGTCCCCGGGCGCTGGAACACCTGGTGGACACGGTTCTGTATTTCGAGACGGAGGACTTCCAGTCGTTGCGCATCCTGCGGGCCACCAAGAACCGCTTCGGGGCGGTCAACGAGATCGGCGTGTTCGAGATGGGCCGGCGCGGGCTCCGCGAGGTGGGGAACCCGAGCAAGTTGTTTCTCGCTGAGCGCGATCCGACGGTCTGCGGCTCCGTCGTCATGCCGGCCATGGAGGGCAGCCGCGCCCTGCTGGTCGAGGTCCAGGCCCTGGTCGGCCCGGGCGCTTATGGAACCCCGGAGCGTAAGGTCAGCGGGGTGGACTATCGGCGTTTCAGCATGATGCTTTCGGTGCTGGAGAGGCGGGCCGGCCTGGAACTGGGCGGCAGCGACGCGTTCGTCAACATCGCCGGGGGCCTGCGGGTCCTCGAACCCGCCGCGGACCTGCCACTGGTGCTGGCGCTGGCCTCCAGCTTCCGCGACGAGCCCTTCCTGCCCGAGGCCGTCGCCGTGGGCGAGGTGGGCCTCGGCGGGGAAGTGCGGGCCGTGGGGCGCGTGCGAGAACGGCTGAAAGAGGCCGAGAAGCTGGGCTTCGGCGCAGCCGTCATTCCCGCCGGTAACGCCGAGGACGCCGCCGGCTTCGCCGGGGACCTGCATACGGTCAGGAACCTGGGGGAAGCCCTGGCGCTTCTGCGGCAGGACACCTGATACCGCCGGCCGGTTTGACTTCGGCGCAGTTTTCGGTATTCTTTCCCCGTTGTGTCCGCGCGCCCGGGGAGGGCCCGTGGACCGCTCCACGCAGGGGAGCCCATCATGAGCGTTCCGAACGGCTTTCACTACCGCGAGGGCGAGCTGTACTGCGAGGGTGTGCCCGCCGCACGGATTGCGGAAGAGCACGGGACGCCCTGCTACGTCTACAGCGCCACCGCCTTAACGGAGCGTTTTCGCTGCATCCGCGACGCTTTTGCATCGTGGGAAGCTCTGGTGTGCTTCTCGGTAAAATCCTGCAGTAACCTTTCCATCCTCAAGCTCCTCTCCGAGCAGGGCAGCGGCTTCGACGTCGTCAGCGGCGGCGAGCTGTACCGCGCCCTGGAGGCGGGGGCGGAGCCGGGGCGGATTGTCTTCGCCGGCGCCGGCAAGACGGCCGAGGAGATCCAGTATGCCCTCGACGCCGGCATTCACATGTTCAACGTGGAATCACGCCCCGAACTGGAGCGTCTCAGCGAACTGGCGGATTCTGAAGGTACTGCGGCGCCGGTCTGCCTCCGGCTGAACCCCGACATTGAGCCCGGCACTCACCGCAAGACCGCCACTGGTAAAGGGGAGACGAAATTTGGTATAGGTATTGAAGAAACTGAGAGGCTTCTGGCGGAGGCCGCTGACTGGCCAGGGGTGAACCTCAGAGGCATTCATC
Source organism: uncultured candidatus Brocadiaceae bacterium (assembly GCA_964510315.1). GTDB lineage: Bacteria > Planctomycetota > Brocadiia > SM23-32 > SM23-32 > CAZEAP01. Next base: position 24,454 of record CAZEAP010000010.1, on the reverse strand, counting down.
TCCACCTGGGGTCGCCCGTCCACAGCACCGAGCCCTACGAGCGGGCGCTGGAGAAAACGAGCGCCCTGTTCGAACGAGCGGACCGGAACGGCCTCTTGCTGGATTGCCTCAACATGGGCGGCGGATACGGCATTTCCTACACCGGCGAGGAGGTGATCGGCCCGGACGACTACGCGCGGGCCGTGCAATCTTATCTTGAAAAACTCGGCTGCAGCGTTATCATTGAGCCGGGTCGGTACATTGCTGGGAATAGCGGACTGCTGCTGACGCGGGTCATTTACCGCAAGGAAAATGAATACGGGAAGCGGTTCCTGGTTTGCGATGCCGCTATGAACGACCTGGTCCGCCCGACCCTTTACGGGTCGTACCACAGGATATGGCCGGTTCGCAGCCCGAGCGGCATGCCGGCGGTGATGCGGCCCGGCGACAGCAGTTACGATGAGTTCACTACCGAGGTGGTTGATGTCGTCGGACCCGTCTGCGAGACGGGAGATTACCTCGCGCAGAACCGGCCGTTGCCGCCGCTGGAAGGGCACCGGCTCCTGGCCGTATTCAGCGCGGGAGCTTACGGCTTCACAATGAGCAGCAATTACAACAGCCGGCCCCGGCCCCCGGAGGTGCTGGTCGAGGGGGATGGCTGCCGGTTGGTCCGACGCAGAGAAATTCCGGCGGACCTGGTGGAGCCGGAAAGACCTTACCTCTGAGGCGGATAACTTCGGCCCGGCGTGGCCGGGCTAAAAAGAGAGGACACTGAATTCTCCGGGCCTTCCACAAGGAGTCACTCATGTGCAAGCATGCCAGACGTTGGGCAGTGGCGTTGGTAGTGTTGGCGGCGGCTGCGATGGTCTTCACCGGCACGGTCCACGCGGCTGAAGCCGGCGAGGAGCAGATGCTCGAGCTGTTTCAGCAGGGAGTCAACGCCTACAAGGCCGGCCAGTACCAGAAGGCCAGGGATATGTTCGAGGAAGTGCTCGGGATGGAGCCCGGCATGCACGCGGCGCTGAAGATGCGCAACCGGGCCGAACTCGGCGTCCTGTTCGAGATGTCCCGCAAGGAAGAGATGGCCCCACAGGCCGAAGAACTGGTCGAACTGGTGACGCGCGCCGTCCGCCAGAGAGGCAGAGAGGTGGAGGGTCCGGAGCAGCTGATCGCGGACCTGAAGTCCGAGGACGTGGAGGCATTCGCGAGGGCGACTGCGGAGCTGAAGGCACACGGCCCTTATGCCGTCCCTTACGTCGTGCCGATCCTGGGCGTCGAGGACCCCGAGAAACAGCATGTCGTCGGCCGGGCCGTCGCTCTGCTGGGCGACATGCAGCGGGACGCCTGTCTGCCGCTTATCCAGGCGCTGCGCCAGTCTGAGGACCCTCTGGTGCGGAGCCGTGTGGCCGGCGTACTCGCTCAGCTCGACGATGAGCGGGCGGTCGCGGCTCTGAAAGCGGCTCAGGAAGACGCCGACGCCGCCGCCCCGGTGCAGCAGGCCGCAGCCGAGGCACTCCAGTCCCTGACGGGGAAATCGCCGGCCGAACTGGCTCCGGCGCCGGAGCAGTACATTGAATTGGCCGACGCCTATCTGGCCGAAAAGGCCCATCTGGTGGGCTACACCTACGGTCTCACCGCAGACGTTTGGGGGTGGGAACCGGCGGGCGCGGGACTGACCGAGAAGCTGGTCTACGAGGAGGTCCCGAACTACCTGTATCACCAGAAGATGGCTTCCGAGGTTGCCCTGGAGGGCTTGAAGATCGATCCGGCCAACCCCGAGCTGCAAGCGTTTCTTGGGGCCTCGCTGGCCCGGCAGCTCGCGCTGTGCAAGCGGTTTGAGAAGGCCGAGTTCCGCCTCGGAGGCAGAGACCTGACCGAAGCGCAGCAGCAGGAAGCCGCGGAGCGGGCCGAGGATCTGGCCCGCAGGGCGCCCATCGTCCTGCATCTGATGGAGCCGCCCGTGCTGGCCCACGCGCTGGAACTGACGGTGGAGGTCGAGGACGGGCCGGCAAGCCTTTACCTGGTCAAGGCGCTCAGTGCCAGGCTCGACGCCATCGGGGCGCGGCCCGGCGTGGCTACGGCCGACGGCCTGCTGAAAGCACTGGAGTCGGGCAACAAAGACGTCCGCTACAACGCGGCCATCGCCCTGGTGGAGTTCTGCCCGCTGGGTGACTGCGGGTCGGCCACGGAGATCATGAAAGTTGTGAACGCGACCCTGAATGCCGCCGCCGAGCGCAATGCGCTGGTCCTCATAGACGACTTCCAGACGCGCAACACACTGGCGGACCTGTTGCGCAAACTGGGCGTCTCCACCGTCGAGACGCGCGTCAACGAGGGCAGCATCGCGGGCGCACTGGCGCTGGAGCCGGCGATCGACGCCGTCTTCATCTCCGCCGACGCTCCTGAATTGATTTTCAACAGGGTGTTCGGTATGCTTCGCGAGGACCCCAGGACCAAGGGGCTTCCCATGTACGCGGTGGTCGGCCCCGACGGGGCGTCGGTGGACCTGGGCGAATACGAGGGCATCGAGAAGGTGCTCAGCGTCGACGACATCCGGGCCGAGAAGATCAAGCCAATCGTGGAGCAAACCATCCTGGCCGAAAGCCGCACGGCCTTCACCGAAGAAGAGGAAGCTGTGCTGCTGAAGGCCGTCCGGGCGCTGGCCGAAGTTCCGCCCGATCGCACGCAATACCTGCTCAGCATGCTGGAGCCCTCCCTCGTCAGCGCGCTCAGAGGCTACAGCGACCAGGTCACGGGCGCGGCCATCAGCACGCTGGCGTCTTTTGGCTCGCCGGTGGCCCTGAAGCCCCTGAGCGGAATCGTGGAACGGGACGCCGCTCTGGAACTGAAAGTCGCCGCATGCAACGCCATGGCGGCCGTCATGCGGAGGACCGGCGCGACCGCCTCCGAGGATGTGCGCCAGACCCTGGAGACCGCTCTCGCGGCGGATCAGCAGGAGTTGCGCGTTGCCGCCGCCGAGGCCCTCTCGGCCGCAGGACTGTCTTCCCCTGAACTGCTGGGCTTGATCCAGACCCGGGGGCTGGAGTTGGACTGAGGCCCGAACCGGAACTCCAGAGGGCGGCCCACCGGTGACCGAGGGGTCGCTCTCTTCCTTCGTCACCAGCGTGAGGCAGAGATGCTCAAAGCGATCAGCGTGTGGGCACTGCCTGAAAACCAGGACCGCTCCGCGGAGTCCCTGTTTGCCGAGGCGGCGCGGTTCGGGTTTGGAGGCGTAGAACCAGCCGTCGGACAGGAGGGTTTCCTCACCCCGGAGACCACGGCCGAAGACTGCAAAGCCGTTCTTCGGGCCGCCGCCGACGCGGGCGTTACCCTCACCAGCCTGGCCAGCGGCCTGGGTTGGCGCTATCCCTTGACCTCCGATGATGCCCGGGAGCGGGAGAGGGGCGTCGACATCGTCCGGCGCAGTCTGCGGTTGGCCTCCGAGCTGGGGGTTGGGGTTCTGCTGGTCGTCCCCGGCGTCCTGTCGCCGGCCGGAAGCGACCGCGACGAACACGTCCCGTACGACGTGGCGATGGAACGGATGCAGGACGGCATCGCCCGCCTGGTGCCGACCGCCGAGGAGGTGGAGGTGACCATAGGGATTGAGAACGTGTGGAACGGCCTGTTGCTCTCGCCGGTGGAGATGAGGGACTTCATAGACGGCTTCGAGTCCGATCGCGTGGGCTCTTACCTGGACGTGGGTAACGTCATCCGTTTCGGCTATGCCGAGGACTGGATCCACATCCTGGGCGGGCGCATCTGCTCCGTGCATTTCAAGGACTTCAAGCGCTCCGTGGGCACTCTGGAAGGGTTTTGCGACCTTCTGGAGGGAGATGTGAACTTCCGCGCCGTCATGCGGGAGCTGCGGGCGGTGGGCTACGACGGCCCCTGCGTGGCGGAGTTCTTCGGCCTGGAAGAGGACGCCCTCCGCAGGCTGAGCGACGCAATGGACCGCATATTGTCGTTGAATGGTTGACACTGCTCACAGAATCTGGTAGGAGTAATAGAAGAGTCGGCAGGGTAGGGTTCCGATGGAACCCCCGGAAAACGGTGAAAATCCGTTACGGACCCGCCGCTGTAACCGGTAGCGCAGGCCCTTTCGAGGTCACTGTCCCGAATGCGCGGGACGGGAAGGCCGGGCCGGCAGCGAAGACCGGAAGTCAGAAGACGGCCCTGTCGACGTGATGCTGCTGATCTTCGGGTTTAGAGAGAAGCGGCGCAGGTGCAGGGCGATGACGCGTCTGCGCGACCAACCCGAGGCAGCCCGCCTCGGGTTTTTTGTTGCGCTGCCGTCTTCGCTTCAGTCCGCCTGCCGGGCCGTTTCGGGAGGTCTTTGTGGTGATCAAGCGGGCTTTCACTCTCATCGAGATGCTGGTCGTCATTGCTATCATAAGCATCCTGGCGGCCCTGTTGATGCCTGCCCTTAGCGTGGCGCGCTCCCATGCTCGCTCCACTCGCTGCCGCAGCCGGCTTAACAACATCGGTCAGGCTCTGTACGCCTACACTGTCGACCACAACGAGATGCTCCCCGGCATCGGGGATTACACCGGCACCTGGTTTTTCGGTTCCACCGAAGGCCCTGACAAGCCGGTGAACTTTCACAAAGGTTACCTCTCCCTCTATGTCTCCAACAGCGATGAGGTCTGGCAGTGCCCGGAGTTCGGGTGGGGGAACTACGTGCCTCGCGCCAAAGGACCATCCACGGGATACGCCTACAATTATCACTACCTGAACTACCTCGTGGAGGAGGGGGACTGGTCCGACCCGGACTACAAATACTGGTGGAAGGGCAGGGGCCTCACTATCGTGAAGAAGCCCAGCAACACGGTGCTGTTCGGCGATTCGGCGACCAACTGGATGGGTCCCCTGCAGGAGAACTGGTTTTGGACTCCCCCTTCCCAGGCGTTGCTCTGGGGGGAAGCCTACACCCATTTCCGCCACCGCAGGACGGCCAACGTGCTGTGGGTTGATGGGCACGTCAGCACCATGTCGCCCGATCCGGTCCTTGAGCTGGATGAGGACTACCTCGGGGTGATCTGCGACACGGAAGACAAGTATTTCGATCCCAAAAAGTGACCGTCCCGTGCGACCTGTCCGCGCGCCGGGATTGCAGGAGGACAGCAAGATGACAACACGTTTCTTGGTGGGCCGGCTGCTCGTGTTGGCCCTCTGCCTGCTGGCTCTCTGCTCTTGCGGAGAGGAGTATGAGTCGGAGGAGGCTGCGGAGTCCTCCTCGGAAGTCCGCCAGTCTCTGGAACTTGTGCGCCGGATCGCCGGCGATCCCCAGGCCGTCGACTCCTCTCTGAGCGACGGTGCATCCCGGAAGGCCCACGGGGCGGTCTCTGCGGCCGCCCGCCGGATGGCTTCGGCGGAAGCCGTTGAACGGGGCGAGGCCACCTGGTTCGGCGATTACCTGCGTCTGATCGTGGTGTGCCGGCTGGAGGGCGGCCGGACGCGCTCGGAGACGTTCCTCCTGCGGAAGGAGAAGGGCGAGATGCGCATCACGGGGGTCGAATCCCCCTGAGGGCCCCGCGCCCGTGCATCCCGCGGGGTGCTTGCAGCCTGCTAACGCCCCGGAGACTGCCCGTGGAAGCTCCAGTGAAAAAGACGTCGGCGGTGGCGGCCGCCCTGCTCACCGGGCTGGCCATCTCCGTGCTTTTGGCCCGCGTGGAGGCCCCCGGGCTATCCGCGGCCGACCGACCTGACGCGCAATCCCCGAAGGCCCGCTATCGCTATCGGCGCGTCATCTGCATGTCGCCCGCGGTAACCGAGATTGTCTTCGCCGCGGGGGCGGGGGAGCGCGTCGTCGGTGTCAGCCAACACAGCAAACACCCTCCGAGGGCGTTGCGCCTGCCGGATTGCGGCGGCTTTTACAACCCGAACATGGAGCGCATCCTCAGCCTGCGTCCCGACCTGATCCTCGCACAGGGCGAAGGCGAGGGTCTGGAGCGGTTTGCGCGGGCGAACCGTATTGAACTCGTCACGCTCGGGCTCACCGACCTTGATTCCGTCTTTGAAGCGCTCGACAGGACGGGCCGGCTGCTCGAGGTGGAACACCGTGCGGAGCTGGCGGCGTCGGAGATGCGCTATCGGCTGGCCCGGGTTCGCGCACGGGTGGCCGAGGGGCCGCGCGTGCCGGTGCTGCTGGTAACCGGCAGAGAAGAAGGCGCTCTGGCGGACCTTCACGTGGTGGGCCCGGGCACGTTCCTGCACGACGTGGCCCGTGTCGCCGGGGGCCGGAACGTGTTCGCCGACCTTTCCCGGCGCTACGGGAGCGTCAGCAAGGAGGCCGTCCTTAAGCGGGCGCCGCAGGTGGTCGTCGAACTCCGAGGGGAAGGAGGCGACCCCGATCGGCTCCAGCGGGCGGCCCGGCGCCTGTGGGCCAGCATGGCACCGCTTCCGGCGGTGCGGGAGGGACGGATTCACTTGATCGCGGCCACCTACGCGGTGATTCCCGGTCCCCGCGTGGTGGAGCTGGCCGAACGCCTGGCGGAGATTCTGCACGGGGAGGAGATCCAATGGAGGGCCCCCTGATCGCAGTGCAGAACTGCTCCTTCTCCTACGGTGAGGGGGAGTTCCGGCTGCGCGATGTCTCTCTGCATGCTTCCGAGGGAGAGGTGCTGGGCATCGTTGGGCCCAACGGGTCGGGCAAGAGCACGCTCCTGCGGCTTATGGCGGGCTTTCTGACGCCCTCGGGCGGCGCAGTGTCTCTCGACGGGCAGCCGCTGCGGGCGCTAAAGCGTCGTCGCCTGGCCACCCGGCTTGCCTTCCTGCCGCAGAGCACCGGCGCCGGATTCCGCTTCAGCGCGCGGGAGGTGGTGGCCATGGGGCGCTACCCCTATCAAGGCGCCTTCGGACTGCTCGGGACCGAGGACGTGCGCGTCGTGGAGCGGGCCATGGCCGAGACGGGCACCGCCGACCTGGCCGACCGCATGTTCACTACTCTTTCCGGCGGGGAGAAGCAGCGGGTCCTGATCGGTGCGACCCTGGCGCAGGAGCCGGCCGTCATGCTGCTGGACGAGCCCACGGCGGCCCTGGACATCCACCACCAGTGTGACGTTCTGGACCTGTTGTGGCAGCTCTCCCGGAAGGGAATCGCGGTGGTGATGGTGACGCACGATCTGAACGCGGCCGGCCAGTTCTGCGACCGGCTGGCCCTGCTCTCGGAGGGACTTCTGCTCCGGACGGGTTCCCCGCCGGAGGTCCTGCAACAGCAGGTGCTCAGCGAGACCTACGGCGCGGAGGTCCGAGTGGTCCAGCACCCCGTGACGGCTCAGCCCATGGTCCTGGTTCTGGGGGAGACGGCACATGCGGCCGAGTAGACCATACCTGACCGCCCGGCGGTTCTGGACGGCCGTGGCCGCCGGTACGCTGGGGTGGATACTGGTGGGCGTGGCGTGCCTGCTCTACGGCCAGGTGAAGATGTCCCCGGCCGAGGTGGCCGGCGTCCTTGTCGGAGAGGCGGGTTCCCCCGCTGAGGCCAACATAGTGCTGATGCAGCGGCTGCCCCGGGTGCTTCTGGGACTGCTTGCCGGTGGCGGCCTCGCCGTGGCGGGTGGAGTCTTCCAGGCCCTGCTGCGCAACCCGCTGGCCACCCCCCACACCCTCGGCGTTTCCGCGGGCGGGGCACTCGGGGCGGTGGCGGCCATCTCGATTGGGCTCGGGGGCGCGGGCCGCCTGCCGGTCACCTCCGTGCAGTTCTTTGCCCTGGCGGGGGCACTGGTGAATGCCGGGATCGTCTACCTGCTGGCCCGCCGCGCCCGCAGGATCAGCCCGCTCAAGCTTTTGCTGGCCGGGGTGACGCTCGGGCTCATCTGTTCGGCCCTCATCATGTTCGTTCGCTTTGTCTCCGACCCCTGGAAGCTCGTCATGGTGGACCGTTGGCTGATGGGCGGGCTTGACGTGCAGGGCTACCGGACCGTGGCTGCGGTTCTACCGTTCTTCCTCCCGGCGCTGGTGCTGATGGTATGGGAGGCCAACGCCCTCAACCAGATTGCAATGGGGGAGGAGATGGCCGGTGGCAGGGGTGTGGACGTGGGAGCAGTGCAGAGGGAGGCGTTCGTGGCCGGCTCGGTGCTGACAGCCTCGGTCGTGTCCGTGGCGGGTCCCATCGGTTTCGTGGGGCTCATCGTGCCCCACGCGGTGCGGGTGGTGCTGGGTCCCGACCACAGGGTGCTGCTGCCGGTCTCGTTCTTCGCCGGCGGGGCGTTCCTTGCGGCGGCCGACACGGTTGCGCGCTCGGCGTTCGCTCCATCGGAGCTGCCGGTGGGCGTTCTGACGGCCATGCTCGGGGGCCCTTTCTTCCTTCTTCTGCTGGTCGGTCGGGCTCGCAGCCTCTGAAAGGAGGCGCAGGGATTCTGCTTGACCAAAAGGATTTGAGCAGTTAGACTTGAGGGCCGAAGGGACAAGGGCGCGCGTGCTGGCGCGCCCGGTGTGATTGGGGAGAAGTCAGGTGACCCAAATCACAGGGGGTTGAGCGATGGTTTTTCAGAAGGCAAGGCGTATTGCCGGTTCGGCCGTTGTCAATCAGTTGGGCAAGTTGATCGGGAACGCTTCGCCCGATTCGCTGGCGCGCATCTGGGGGCTTTTCGAGAAGGTTTCCTCCGAGCCTCGGGACAAGCGTCAGGCCCGCCGGTTCCGCTGGCTGGTGGAGACGGGCCACCCTTTCGGACAGTGGCTGGAGCGGATATCCACAGAGCTGAACGAGCGCGCCCGCACATCCCTGATCAGAAACCTGTACGGCAACGCATGGTTCCTCAGGCGGCCGGTGGAGCGGAAGTTCCAGGAACAACACGGCTACCGCCCTCCCTATATAATTGTATTTGACGTGACCGCCCGATGTAACCTCCAGTGCGAAGGCTGTTGGGCCGCTATGTACGGTAAGAATGAGGACCTGCCCTGGGAGGTGCTGGACCGTGCCGTCACGGAGGCCGAACAGCAGATGGGCGTGCACTTCTTCGTCTTCTCCGGCGGCGAGCCGACCATACGGTCCGAGCTGATGGACTTCTACAAGAAGCACCCCGACTCCCAGTTCCAGATATACACCAACGGCACGCTGATCGACGCGGAGATGGCCGCCCAATTCGCCGAGTGCGGCAACGTCATGCCCATGCTCAGCATTGAGGGAGACCAGGTCCTCACCGACGACCGCCGGGGCGACGGTATCCATCAACGCGTCCTCCGGGCGATGGACCTCCTGCGCGAAGAGGGAGTTCTCTTCGGCTTCAGCGCAACGGCCACGCGCAGGAACACCGAGGCCATCATGAGCGACCTGTTCGTGGAGAAGATGATCGAGAAGGGCTGTCTCTACGGCTGGTACTTCCAGTATATCCCCATCGGGCGTAACCCCGACCTGGACCTCATGGTCACTCCCGAACAGCGGGAGCACATGCGGGTGCGCGTTTACGAACTGCGCAACACGTACCCCATTTTCCTCAGCGATTTCTGGAACGACGGAACGGAAGTCAACGGCTGCATGGCCGGCGGAAACCGATATTTTCACGTCAACAACAACGGCGACATCGAGCCCTGCGTCTTCTGCCACTTCGCCGCCGACAACGTCAAGGACACTACGCTCACCGAAGCGCTGAAACACCCCCTGTTCCAGGCCGTCAGGGAGGGAATCCCCTACGACGGCAACCTCCTGCGCCCCTGCATGCTGATCGACAGGCCCTGGGTTTTCCGCGAGTACGCGGCCAGATACGACCTACGGCCCACCCATCCGGGTGCGGAAACGCTGATCGGTCCCCTGGCCGAGGGCCTGGACGAGAAGGCCAGGGCCTGGGCGGAGATTGCCGAGCCCTGCTGGCGGGACGGGCGCCAGCTCCCCCTGTATCCCTACCCGCCGGGTGAGGAGGTGCCGGAGCATCTTCAGCCGGCCGCGGCGCTCGATGCCAAGCCGTGAGGCTCGACCTCTACTCTCGTCCGGCTAACGCTGCCGCCGAGACCGTTTCCCCCCTCCGTCCAGTTCTCGTCCGTGCATCGTTGAGCACCAAGAGGGGCACCTCCTTGGTGGGAAGGAACCGCGGCCGTGCCGGGAGAGAGAATACAGTTTTGTGAAGGGTTAGCAGAATGACCGAGCAGGAAGACCAGGAGCGCAGGTTGCCGGCCATAGCTCTGCGCAAAATGGTTTTGTTCCCCGGCATAATTACCGCCCTCGCCGTGGGGCGTCCCCGGTCGGTGGCTGCGCTGCGTGAGGCGCGGAGCCGGGAGGGCCGGCTGGTTCTGTTGACCCAGCGGGACGCCGGCGTGGAGGAGCCCTCCGCGGACGACCTGTTCGCCAGCGGCGTCGTCTGCCGGGTCGCCGGCGACCTCGAGACGGGTTCGGAAGGCGTGCACAACGTGCTTGTGGAGGCGCTTCAGCGGTGCCGGGTCTCCGAGTACGTCCAGCACAGCCCCTACATCGCGGTTCGGGTTGAGGTGATCGAGGCCACGAGCAAGGAGGTCCCTCCCGAACTCAGGTTGCGGGTGCGGGACCTCTTCACCGCCAGTGCCGGGTCCGCAGTTCTGGCCCAGATAGAGGCCGCCGAGGAGACGATTTCGCTGGATTCGGCGGTTGCCTTCGCCCTGGAACTCCCCGTCGAGGACAAGGTGGAACTGCTGGCCGAACCCGACCCCGTCCAGCGCTACCGGATGCTCATCCCCATCCTGGAGACCGAGAGGGACATTTCGGTGGCCGGTGAACGAATCCGCCGCGAGAGCGAACAAGCCACCAGCGAGCAGGAGCGCCGCCGCTACCTTGAGGAGCGCCGCCAGGAGATTGAGGACAAACTGGCCGAACTGAGCGGCGAAGAACAGGGGCTCGATGAACTGCGCCGGAGCCTGAAGGAGGCATCTCTGCCCCCGGAGGCGCGCCGCGAGGCCGACCGGGAGCTGAGTCGCCTCTCCCGCATGCCGCCGGGGGCCCAGGAGTTCAGCGTAGCCGTGGACTTTCTCAACTGGCTCAGCGAGCTGCCGTGGGACCGTTCCACCGAAGCCGGCGTTTCCCTCCAGAAGGCACGAGAAATCCTGGACCGCGATCATTACGACCGGCAAGAGGTTAAGGAAAGGATATTGGAGTACCTCAGCGTGCGGAAGCTGCGTCCCGAGAGCGAGGGCGGTCTGCTGTGCTTCGTGGGCGCCCCGGGAGTGGGCAAGACCTCGCTGGGCCGTTCCATCGCGGACGCTACCGATCGGAAGTTCCAGCGCATTTCCCTGGGCGGAATCCGCGACGAGGCCGAGGTGAGGGGACACCGCCGGACCTACGTCGGCGCCCTGCCGGGGCGCATTATCCGCGCCCTCCGCGACGTCGGTGTCAACAACCCCGTCCTTATGCTGGACGAGATGGACAAGGTCCGCAGCGGCCTCCGGGGCGACCCCACCTCCGCTCTGCTGGAAGTGCTGGACCCCGAGCAGAACCACGCCTTCGTGGACAATTACCTGGGTGTGCCCTTCGACCTCTCCCGCATCATGTTCATCGGAACGGCCAACACCACCGACACCATTCCCCCTTCGCTTCTGGACCGCCTGGAGGTTATCGAGCTTTCCGGTTACTCGACGGACGAGAAGATGGCGATCGCGCGTCGTCACCTGCTGCCCAAACAACTGGAGGCTACGGGGCTGGAGGAGGAAACGGTGCGGATCGAGGACCCCGCCCTGGAGCTGCTCATCGAGGGCTACACCCGGGAGGCCGGGGTTCGGGGACTGGAGCGGCAGTTGGCTACCGTGCTGCGCAAGATGGTCCGCGAGCATGCCGGCGGACGGCCCTGCTGCGACAGGGTCACCAGGGAACGACTGGCCGAGATGCTCGGCCCCCGCAAATACCTTCCGGAACGTGACCGCAGGGCCGGGCGGCCGGGGATTTGCGCAACGCTGGCGGTGGCCCCGGAGGGGGGCCGGCTACTGCTGGTCGAGGTGGACCGTGTGCGGGGCTCCGGCAAGCTGCTGGTTACCGGTCGGGTGGGGGAGATACTGGGCGAGAGCGCACGGCTGGCCTACAGCTACTGGAAGAGTGCCGCCGCCCGGTTCGGCTTCGCCCCCGACACCTTCGAACGGTCGGACTTCCACGTCCACTTCCCGGTCGGTGGGGTCGCCAAGGAGGGCACCTCCGCCGGCCTTGCCATTGCGCTGGCCTTTGCATCGCAACTCGCAGGTCAACCCCTCCCGCGGGGAACGGCGGTACTGGGGGAGGTCAGCCTTCACGGCCGGATCCTGCGGGTCGACCGCCTGGAAGAGCGTCTGGCGGCCGCCCGCCGGGCCGAGATCGAGCGCGTCCTGCTGCCGGGGCGCAACCGGTCGGACGTTGAAGGCGCCCGGCGCTCTGACCCGGCAGAAGGTCTGGAAATGCTCTACGTTTCCACGGTGGCCGAGGCCGTCGGTGCGTTGCTGCCGCGAGCCGCTCCCCGCCCGGCCGGTTCGCGGTGAGGCGGCCCCCGGCGCGTCCATCATCTAAGGAGCAACTGTTGTGCGAGGAGGCAGCATGGAGCTACTGGTAGCGACCGGCAACCCCGGCAAGCTGGCCGAGATGGAGGAACTGCTGGAGGGCCTGCCCGTGCAGGTCCAGAGGCTGATCGACTATGAAAACGCCCCGCAGGTGGCCGAGGATGCCGGCACCCTCCGGGACAACGCCATAAAGAAGGCCACCGTGACGGCGCAGGTCTGCCACGTCCACGCCGTCGCCGACGACTCCGGCCTTTTTGTCGACGCGCTCGACGGCCGACCCGGAGTGCGGAGTGCCCGATACGTAGAGGGCGAACCGACAACCGAGAAGCTCTGCCGAAAGCTTCTGGAAGAGATGGAGTCGGTCCCTGACGAGGACCGGGCCGCCGAGTTTCGATGCTTCATCGCTCTGTCGGACCAGGAGGGAGACGTCCTTTTGACCGCAACGGGCCACTGCCGGGGAACCATCGCCCGAGAGATGAGAGGGGAGGGCGGATTCGGCTACGATCCCGTCTTCTACTATCCGCCGGAGGAGAAGACCTTCGCCGAGATGAGACGGGAGGAGAAGAACACCGTCAGTCATCGCGGCCTGGCGCTTCGGCAGTTCCGCGAGCATTTTGCCGAGTTGCTCGGGCAGGGCTGATCGCGCTCATTCCGTCGGCGGTTCGGGGGCCGGGATGCGCAGGAACACGAGCCATCCCGCGAGGGAGAGGGCGGCGCAGAACAGGAATATGGTCGGGAATGTCACCCACCCGGCGTCCAGCAGCAGGCCCGCCAGCGGGGGCAGCAACGCGCTCGGCAGACTTATCGAGGTGAAGGTTACCGCCGTGTAGCTGGGCCGGCGGTGGGGTCCGGCGTAGCGAAAGACCGCCGGCAGCATGACCACCATCCGCACCCCAAAGGCAAATCCGTAGAGAGCGAACGCCAGGGAGACGGCGGCCGGGTGGGCCGAGTGGAAAGCTACTGCGCCGCCACCGGCCGCAAACAGGGGGAAGACCAGGAACGGGGCGATAGGGTCCTTCCTGTCGCTGAGACTGCCTCCCACCAGCGCGCCAATCGCGCTGGCCACGAACAGCACCTTGGTGAACGTGCCGGTAACGGCGTCCTCCACCCCCGGGTAGGTCAGCCCGTAGCGCGTCAGGAAGGAGACCATCAGCACCAGCGGCACGCAGGTCAGCAGTGCCGCCGCCATGAATTTGCGGAAGTCCCGTCGCCGGAACAGTATCCAGCCCAGCCCCCGGAAATAATCCCCCCAACTGGTGTCTTTCTGGTGGGGCAGCCCGTGGTCGGGCTCCTCCTTCACCAGGGCCACGCATATGCCGGAGAGGAAGAAGAAGCAGAGTGCGCCCGCCGCGAGTATCTGGTAGCGCGCCGGCGCCTGGTACTGCTCCATGACGTAGTCAATCAGGAATCCAAGGCCCAGCCCCACAACCCCGGGCGACGCCCTGCGGTAGCCCAGGATGCGGCCCCACATGCTCTCCGGGGTAGTCTTGGCAAACCAGTCGGTCCACAGCGGTATGACGAATCCCGATCCCAGGCTGCCCACGATCTGGGTGAGGAAGAAGACCGAGAGCGTGAAGACCGGACCCCAGTAAATGAACAGTGACACCAGGAAAACAAGCCAGCCCGCGCGCTGCACGATGAGCCAAAGCAGAACCCTCCCCTTCTTGTGAGGGAGGCCCTCGATTGCCTTCGCATACAGCACCTGCGGCACAAGGACACCAACCAGTATCACCGGCGAGACCAGTCCGACGAGGAACGCCGAGTCGGTCAGCTCGGCGATCATCCCCGGGATGATCACCTCGCGGCTGAACATCACAAGGGCCGCGAAGAAGAAGACGCCGTCCAGAAAGTGCAGGACGGCGTTGCGTGTTGACTGTGAGGAGGACAATGCTATGCTCCCGATCTGCCACCGCCGTGGAACGGGGGCGATGTGTGCAAGAAGGTTCGAGGCGGGCGAGTGTCAGCCTTCGGACTTCATCTCGGCTCCCAGGGCCCGCATCAGCCCCACGAAATCAGGGAAGGTTACCGAGACCGACTCGGCGGTGTCAACCGTGGTGGTTCCTTCGGCGGCCAATCCGGCCACTGCCAGCGCCATGACCACCCTGTGATCGGCGTATCCGTGCAACTCCGCCCCCTGAAGAGCGCCTCCGTGCAGCACCAGGCCGTCGGAGAGTTCCTCGACCTCCGCGCCCATCCTCCGCAGTTCGGTTGCCATCACGGTGATCCTGTCGGTCTCTTTGAGGCGGGCCTGAGGCACGTTGGTAAGGCGGGTCGTTCCTTCGGCCAGGCAGCCGGCCACCGCCAGTGCCGGCAGGGCGTCGGGGGTGGCGTTCAGGTCGAACGTCGCTCCGGTGAGGCGCTGCGGGCCGGCGACGCGCAGGCCGTCCGCGGCCCACGAAACCTCGCACCCCATCTCTTCCACCATGTCGAGGACCCTCCTGTCGCCCTGGGTGTCGTCGGGGTCGAGCCCCCGCAGCCGGATCGTGGAACCGGTCACGGCCCCGGCCACCAGGAAGAAGGTCGCGCTGCTGTAGTCTGCCGGTATCTCGTCGGAGTCCGAAGGGTACTTCTGACCCCCGCGGACGGTGAAGCGGGTGAAGTCCTCCCGTCGGCTAAAGCGGATGCCCCGGCGGGCCAGCCACCCCAGGGTCATCTCTGCGTAGGGCCGCTCGTTCAGCAGAGGGACGTGGATCACCGTGTCTTCCCGTGCCAGGGGACAGGCCAGCAGCAGGCTCGACAGGTACTGACTGGTGGGACACTCGATGGTCACCTGGCCGCCGGTCAGGGGGCCGCGGACACGGAGCGGTGCGCAGCCGTCCGCGCCCTCGGCCTCGGCGCCGGCCCCGAGGGTGCGAAGGGCCGCCAGCAGGGGAGCGGCAGAGCGCTTTCGGATCTGCTCGTCCCCCGTGAATACCGTTACCCCCTCGGCAAGGGCCGCCGCGCTGAGCGCCAGGAAGAGCGTGGTGCCGGAGTTCCCCACGTCGATCGTGTCGGGTGCGGCACGGGGCCGCCCCGCCGTGCCTCCCACCTTCCAGACGTCGGGGCTCTCCCGGGTGATGCGGGCCCCGAGGGCCTCACACGCCCGCGCGCAACTCTCGGTGTCGTTGGAGCGGAGGGGCCGCAGCACTCGCGACGTGCCCTGCGCGAGGGTGTCGATGAGAAGCGCGCGGATGGTGTGCGACTTGCTGCCCGGGACGTCGACGGCGCCGCTCAGTTGGCTCTGCTGAACTACCAGTTTCACGTTGGGAGGTCTCCGGTCTCATCAGTGGCCCGGACCGGCCGTGATTATAGAGTGCCTCCGGCCGAAGGCGCAAGGAACCGGCCCACCGCCATACTTTGCAATCCACGCGGCCCGTCTGGCATAATCTCCGGTGGATGTGCGGCAAACGCGGAACTCGATCATTTCTCACGTTGTCCTCAAGGAGACGGGGTGGGCCCGATTGCGCTGACGGTGGACCTGGAGCCGGACTGGGGTGTTCGGGGCACGCGCGCGTTCCGCGAGATCACCCCGCGGTTCCTGCGTTTCCTGCGCGAGCGGGACATCCGGGCCACTTTCTTTGTGGTCAGCGACCTGCTGGACGCATCGTCCGAGCCGGTGGCGGGCATCGCGGAGTGCGACGAGGTGGCCTCCCATGGCAGGAGCCACCACCTGCTGACCCGGCTCGCCCGGCGGGAGGTCCTGCAGAACCTGCGGGAATCGCGCGAGCGACTGTCGGAGTTTGGACGGCCGGTCCGGGGTTTCCGGGCTCCCTTCTTCATGCGATGCCGGGGCCTGCGGGCCATCCTGCGGTCGGCCGGGTACGCCTACGACGCTTCCCGCGGTTCCGTCGTGCCGGGGCCGGTCAACGGGCGGCTGCACCGGATGGGAAGTCCCACGGTGCGCGACGGATTCGGCGAGTTCTCCACCTCGGCGATGTGCCGGGGTCTGGTCCCGCTGTCGCTGACCTGGCTGCGCCTTTTGGCACCCTTTAGCTTCAGCGGGTTGCCGCGGAGCGCCTCTTTGTTATACTTGCACCTGCACGAGTTTCTCCCGCCGGAGACGGCTTCGTGTCTGCCCCTGCCGATGCGCCGCGTTCTGACGCGCAACTGCGGGCGGAAGGCCTGGGAGATACTGGACAGAGCGTTGGAGGAGCTGGGGGGCCGGTTTACCACCTGTGCCCGGGTGCTGGAAACAAGGCTCGGGGGCACCGGCGCGGAAAGGAACACCGATGACTGAGGAGCATCCCGTAGTCATAGCAGGTTCGGGCGTTGCCGGCCTCTCCGCCGCCTACCGCCTGCATCAGGAAGGGGACGTCCCCTTTATCGTTTACGAGAAGCAGGCCCGCATCGGCGGGAACTCACGTACCGCACGCTTCGGCGAATTCCGCTTCGACCTGGGAGGACACCGCTTCTACACCAAGAAGGCCCACATCGACAGCCTGGTGCGCGAACTGGTGGGTGAAGACCTGCTCGTGGTGGACCGTTTGAGTCGCATCCTCTTCAAGAGCCGTTTCGTCAACTACCCCCTCAGCGCTTTCAACACGCTGAAGGTACTGGGACCGGTGGGGGCGACACGGGCGGTCTTCGACTATATCTGCATGAAATGCCGCAATCTGGTTACCGCCGACCAATCCGAGGATACCTTCGAGCAATGGGCGCTCAACCGATTCGGCCGCTACCTTTACGAGGTCTATTTCAAGCTGTACACCGAGAAGACCTGGGGGGTCGCCTGCACGGAGCTTTCGGCGGACTTCGCCGAGCAACGGATCCAGGGCCTCAGTTTCCGAGAGGCCGCCAAGGACGCCATCCTGAAGAAAGGCAAGGACGAGTCCCTGGTCCGCCAGTTTATCTACCCCCGCTACGGATTCGGGCAGATTCCGCGCGCCATGGCCACCGAGATCGGGGGCCCGCGCCGCATACAAACCCGTCGGCCGGTGGTCGGCGTGGAGCATGAAGACGAGCGGGTGACCGCCGTCCTGGTGCGTCGGCCCGACGGCTCCACCCGACGACAGGCCTGCTCGGAACTGATCAGCTCGACTTCTATCGACCGGCTGGTCCGCATGCTTCGGCCGGCGCCACCTGAAAAGGTCCTGGATGCAGCCGACGCCCTCACCTACCGCAACGTGATGATCCTGTTTCTGGTGCTGGACGTGGAGCAGGTGAGCCCCGATCACTGGATCTACGTGCCCGCGCCGGAGATCGATTTCTGCCGGCTGCACGAACCGAAGAACTGGAGCCCGGAGATGGCGCCGGCCGACCGCACCTCGCTGGTGGTGGAATACTTCTGCCAGAGCGACGACGCCTGCTGGAATGCCGCCCCCGAAGAGCTGGCGGCGGCGGCCGGCCGGGACCTCGCCCGAACAGGTCTGATCGAACCCGACTGGGTCAGTGATTTCACCGCGGTTCCCCTGCCGAGAGCCTACCCCGTATACCGGTTGGGCTACGAGCGCCACCTTGAATGCATCACGGAGTACCTGTCACGTTTCAGCAACCTCCATCGGGCGGGGCGCAACGCCTGCTTCGTCTATACCAGTTCCGATCACTACATCGACATGGGCCTGAAGGCGGCCGAGAACGTTCTCGGGCACGACCACGATGTCAGCAAGATCGGCACGGCGCCCCGGTACGCAGAGACATGGCACGAGGAGGACCGATGAACCTTCGCGGGTTCTGCACGTGGTGGGAGCGCCCCCGGGTGCGTACGGCCGTGTTGCTGTTGATCGCCGGGCTGGTACTTTTCGTGCTCGTCTCCGGCACCGAACGCATGCTGACCGGATCGTCGGAGTTTATGGGTTTACGCGAGATCGTCCAGGTCAGCCTGGTTCGCGATCTCAACCATTACGAGCACATCCCTCACCTCCGGGCATACCCGCCGTTTTTCGCCATTTTCTGGTCGCCCTACGGGCTGCTGCCCTGGTCGGTCCTGCCGGACAAGAACAACGTGTTGGGCACGACGACGGTCAGCCAGCAGGTGCAGCTTGCGGCGGAGGCGGCGTTTCTGTTGATGCTGATGACGGCCATGACCGTCTGGTCGGTCCGCTGCATCGGAGCCGCCTGTGATCGGGAGCACGAATGGCCTTCGTGCTTTCCCGTCCTGGTGTGGCTGCTGGCCGGCGGGCTGATGCTGAATTCCATCGGACGCTGCGAGACGGATATGTTCGTCCTCATGCTGGTGGCCGGGGCGATGTGTCTGCTTTTCGCGCGCCGCAGACGATGGGAGGCGGGGTTCCTCCTGGGTGCGGCTACCGCGCTGAAGCTGACCCCCGGCCTGTTCGGCCTCTACCTGCTGTGCCGCCGCCGGTGGCGGGCGTTGACCGGCATGCTGGTGGCCGGCGTGCTGTGCACGGTGATCCTGCCCGTGCTGTTCTGGGGGGCGGAGGGTGCCTGGGAGCGGCATCGCTCCTGGGTGGAGATGGTGCTCCTGCCGGTGGCGCGGGAAGGCCCGGAGGCCATCATCGGGCGGCCGTACCGCAAAACCAATCAGTCCCTGACCGCGGCCGCCGTGCGTTACCTCAGCCACTACAACGCCGGCAGGAGCAACCACCCGCGCTACGTCAACGTCGCTGATCTGTCCACGGCCGGCGCAAGGAAGGTAGCCACGGGTCTGAAGGTGGCAATACTGCTCGCGCTGCTGGCGGCCTGGGTGGGAGTGCCCTCCCACTGCGACCCCGAACTGGAGCGCGTCCTGTTCGCGCTGGCACCCCCCGCCATGCTGCTCATCTCGGACGTGTCTGTAGGCGGGCATTTTGCCCTTCTGGCCGTACCCTTCGGGGTTCTCGCGGCCTACTGCTTCCAGCGGGAGGGCCGGCCGACGGCCGCGCGTGTAAGCTGGGCTGTCCTGGCCGGCTTCCTGCTGACTCACCTCATGGGAGTACGCCGGCTAAAGGAGATGTCCACGGCAACGGCCGGGGCGGTGGTCGTGCTGGGTGTCTTGCTGTACCTCGTGGTCCGGCTGCGACGCCGGGAGCGGCGCGTGGAGCCGGACCCTGAACCGCAGCTGGAGGCAGCCCCACAGTGAAGAGCTACCTGGAGTGCGTCCCGTGTTTCATGCGCCAGGCCCTGGAGGCGGCGCGCATGGCCAGCGATGACACCGGCCTGCAGCAGAAGATGATGCGTCGCGTCCTTTCCGAGGCAGCCGGCTTCTCCTTCGAGCAGCCACCGCCCGTGATGGGACGACGCATACACCGCATCGTGCAGGAGGAGACCGGGGATCCGGACCCCTACCGGCGGGCCAAGCGCCGTTCGAACGAGATGGGTCGGGACCTGCTGGAGCGGTTCCGGCCCGTGGTCGAGAAGTCCGACCGACCTTTCGAGACCGCCCTCCGGCTTGCCATCGCCGCCAACGTCATCGATCTGGGAGCCAAGACGGAGCGCGAGCTGAACGAAGGAGCGGTTCTGGCCGAGATGGAGGCCGCTCCGGACGAGCCGCTTCCGCAGGCCGACGTGCAGGCCCTGCGGGAGGCGATCGGGTCTGCAGAGACCGTCCTTTACCTCACCGACAACGCGGGAGAGATATTCTTCGACAGACTGCTGATCGAGTGGCTCCCCGGCGCGCCGGAAGTGACAGTGGCCGTCCGCGGCGGCCCGGTCATCAACGACGCGACTTCGGAGGACGCGGAGGACGCGGCAATGGGGGAGGTGGCCGAGCTGATCACCACCGGCAGCGCCACCCCCGGCGTTGTGCTCGAGGACTGCTCGGCGCCCTTTCGGAAACGTTTCCGCGAGGCCGAGGTGGTGATTGCCAAGGGACAGGGCAACTACGAGACCCTGAGCGAAGCCCCGCGGGACATCTTCTTCCTGCTGCGCGTCAAGTGCCCGGTGCTCGCGCGGGATACCGGCCGGCCGGTTGGCGAGCTTGTCGTCATAGCTCCCGAACCTTCGGCCTGAAGCTCCCGCTCAGGCGTCCGGCCAGATGTCCTCACCGAACCGTCGCTGCTGGTCCCGCAGCGGGCTCTCCTGATCCCGACGAACGTCCTTGGGGCGGAAGGAATAGCGGTAACCCCGAATGAGCTGTTCCAGCACGCTGTAGGCGGCCTGCACCTTCCTGAAGTCCTCCTCGGTTCCCTGTTCCGATGAGCTGCTTCGCCGGTCCGGATGGGTGCTCATCGCCCGGCTTCTGTAGGCCGAACGCACCTCCTCGCGGGTGGCAGTCTCGCCCAGGCCGAGGGTGTCGGCGGCCCGTCGCACCAGTTCTTCCACCGGCGCATCCTGCGGCGAGTCCCTGGTGGGGAAACTCCCCTCAAAGCGGCGGGCGTGGCTTGCGGAGGGAGTCACCTGGTCGCGACGGATGTCTTCGGGCCGCAGCGAGTAGCGGTAGTTCGCCATCAGGCGGGCCAGGCACCTCCGGGCCCGGGTGAGCCGCCGCATGCGTTCGCGACAGACCTCTTCCTCTTCGTCGCAGACGTCCGGATGCCACCGCCGAGCCAGCCCTCGGTAGCGACGGTTGACCTCCGAGCGGGTTGCCGTCTCGGGCAGTTCCAGCTCACGGCGGGCCGCATCGACATCTTCGGCCGTGAGGCGCCCCGGCAATTTTTCGTGGTTTTCGTGGTGCATGGCAGCGGCAATGCCTGTGGTCGTCCGGTGTCCGACGGCACATCTCAGTACAGGACCCCGGCCAGTTTCTTCCGATAGGTTTTAGCCGTCTCGCTTTGAGGGCCGAGAAGGGCGAACATCCTCAACATGGCCAGTCTGGGCGCTTGATCGTGGTAGTTTCTGTCCCGGCGGAGCACCTCGAGGAACTCCTCGAGGGCGTCCTCGTAGTCGCCCTCCGCCGCCAGGCAGCAGGCGAGCCCGTAGCGAGCGTCGAGGTCGTCCGGGTTCTTTTGCACCCGCCGGCGGGCGGACTCTGTGCCGCCGTTCTCCCGGCAGGTTCCGATGAACTCGACTTGCGCCAGCAGCGCGCGGGCCTGCTCGTATTCGGGCGCGTCTTGCTCGATCTGATCCAGCAGTTCGCGGGCCTCCTCCCGTCCCGTCTCCAATGCCAGCTTGCCGAGCCGCAGAAGCGCTGCCGGGTGACCGGGCTGGCGGTGGAGTGCCTCACGGTAACGGGATTCGGCCTCTTCGCTCTCGCCTTCCTCAAGAAGTGCGTCACCCGCCGCCACAAGGTCGTCGGCCTCGTTCGGTATGACGTCCGACAAAAGCGCTTCGACGCGGGCCCGCGGCAGGGCCCCGACGAATTCCTTGACCACCCGGCCGTCGCGGAAGATTTTGACGGCCGGGATGCCGCGAATGCCGTAGCGGGCGGCTACCTGGGGGTTTTCGTCGACGTCCAGCTTTGCCAGGGCAACTCGGCCCCCGTAGCTCCGCACCACCTCCTCCAGCACGGGCCCGAGGGAGCGGCAGGGAGCGCACCACTCCGCCCAGAAGTCCACCACCACCGTTCTCTCGGCGGAGGCGTCCACCACCTGTTCCTGGAACAACCCGGGCTCCACCTCGTATACCAGATTCTCGGACGTCACCGTGTCTGCTCTCCCAGCGATAGACCTCTTGGCGGCACCCAGCGACGAACGTGCTATTTTAGCACGCCACCGGGCACGCCGCAGGGGAGGACGGATCCGGATTGGGCTGGAAGTACTTCTGCCGGAACGAAGCCGAAAGTGCTGAACCCACCGGCCCGAAGCATCGGTACCTACCGGTAGCGGCGTTTCCCTCCGGTTACGTTGACGGACCGCACGAGCGAACCGTAAGGTGCCATGGTGCCCGGTCTACGCCTTTACCGCACACCGCTGCGAGCGCAACCGGCCGGGCGGCCGCGTTCGTCTACGCCAGAGAAGGGTCAGAAAAGTGACTTCCGAGCAGGAACCTATCTGCGAGCCGAGCAACCTGGAGGACCTCGAGGTGCTGAGCCCGCGCTACCCGCGGGTGTTTTTCTTCCGATCCGCCGAGAGGACCTACGAGCCCCTCTCGGAGTGGGACGAGGAGTTCTCCCGACTGATGGGCATCCAGGGCAAGGCCCTCTACGAGGAGTGTCCGCGGCTGCACAACGTGGAGATCTTCAGCGACTTCAAGAAGCGGCACCCGGAACAGATGGTCCTGCTCCACTTCAACGGCAACGCCCGCGACCCCCGCTTCGAGCGCGACGCGTTCTTCCCCGGCCACTGGGTCTACTACAACCCCGCCACGGTTATGGACGATGTGCCCGCCGAGGATGGCCTTGCCGACATCCCGGTCTCGGACACGTCTCTGTTCTGCACCGCCGCCGGCACGTTTCAGAAGCTGCACGACGACGTGGGTCTCTGCGAGCTGAACGAGGACGGTTCGCTCAACTGGCACCGTTCCGAACAGGTCCAGTTGATCGCAGTGGACCACGAGGCGGGCACCATCCGCGTCCGCCGCGGCTGTTACGGGACCGAGCCGCGCGCCTTCCGGGCGGGCGAGGCCGCCGCGGCCGCCCACGTAGGGGAGGGGCCCTGGGGCGAGGACGGCAACCTGATGTGGTTCTACAACTACTCCACCCGCTGCCCGCGCGACGCCGACGGGAAGCGCTGTGCGGAGGTGCTGGCGGACCAGATCGCCGGCTGGTTCGCGCCCGGGGGGCGGCTCGATGCCTTCGACGGGCTTGAGTTCGACGTGCAGATGCACAGCCTGACCAACCACGTCTATGGCTACCAGTTCGACTGCCGCTGGCCGGACGCCGACGGGGACGGGCGGCCCGACAACGGCGTCTTCGACGGCGTCGACACCTATGCCGTCGGCGTCATAGAGTTCTGCCGGCTCCTTCGCTCCATGATGGGCGAGGGGCGGTTCATAATGGCCGACGGCGGGGAGGTCTGCCAGCGGGCCTTTGGCATACTGAACGGCATCGAAAGCGAAGGCTGGCCCAGCGGCCAGGACCCCACCATCGAGGACTGGTCCGGGGGCATCAACCGCCACATGTTCTGGAGGGACAACGCGCGTCAGCCGGCCTTGAACTACATGAAGTTCCACTGGCGAAAGAACGGCGACCAGACCACGGCGGGGGTGCGCCGCCTGTTCATGGCGGTGGCCGCGCTTACCGACTCCGCCATCGCGTACGCCATGAAGCCGCCGTCGGAGCCCGATCGGCCCTATCCCGCCCTGTGGGACGAGATGGTCAAGGGAACCGAGGGCGAGTTGGGATGGCTGGGGCGTGCGTTGGGCCCGCCGGTCCGCCTCGCCCGCCGGACCGAACCTGCACTCGTGGCCGACGATCCGGAAGGGCTGGCCGAACTGCTGGAGAACGAGGGTCAGGGCGAGCTGCTGACGGCGCCGGAGGACGGTGCCCTGCGCATTCGCCCCTCCGAGCCGACGGGAACGGGGATGCGTTTCCGGCTGGGGGAGTTGCCCAATCCGGGCCCGGAGCTGCTGTGCCTGGTGACGCTGCGGGGCCGCCACATGCGGGGATACCCGCCGGAAAGCGCGCGGCTGGTCCACGCCGCCATCCCCCGGCCCGCCACAAGGCTGGGCTACATGAACAGGTTCCTGAGCTGGATGAACGAGCGGGATTTCACCTCCGAGTTCTACTTCCAGACGATCCCCGATGAACCCGTGCAACTCTCCTTCGAGATAGAAGGCGTCGAGCCGGTGTGGCTCAGTCGTCTGGAGGTCTACGACCACTCCGACGCCATGTGTCGGGAGTTTGAGAACGGCGTGGTGCTCGCAAATCCGTCTCCGCGGCCCTACGCGTTCGACCTGGAGGAACTTTTCCCCGGGGTGGACCTCCGGCGGCTGCGCGGCAGGTCGAGCCAGTATCCTGAGACCAACGATGGCTCCCCTGTGGACGGGGCTGTGGAGCTGGGCGGCAAGGACGCCCTGTTCCTGGTGAAGGAGTAGCCCCGGCCCGTTCTGAACGAGGTTCGGCTGCCTTGGGTATGTTTCGTCTTTACAGGACTCAACTATTTGGACCGACCCGGGCCCCCAGGACCAGGGACTCCGTCAAGAGGCCGCCCTGGGGCCCGTACATGTTAAGCGTCGGCGCCGCGGTCGTGGAAGCCGGGGTTCGGGGCGGAGGCCGTTGTGCGGCGCTGCCCCGCTGGGCAGGTATGACGTCCGACGGATCATCGAGGAGTCCCGCGACGGCCGGTCCGTCGCCGTTGCGCCGCGGAGCGGCGCGGTCGTG
>CAZEAP010000009.1:0-115738 GCA_964510315.1 uncultured candidatus Brocadiaceae bacterium | reverse complement strand
GCGGGGCCGAAAGAGAAGGCCGGGGGCAAGATGCCCCCGCTACAGCCTGGCCCTGGGGCGCGTACATGTTCAGCGTCGGCGCCGCGGAGTGCCCTGGCCTCCATCACATGGCCCCTACGGGGCCGAAAGAGAAGGCCGGGGACAAGGTGCCCCGCTACAGCCTGGCCCTGTGGCGCTAAAGCCCCGAAGGGGGCCTTATATGCACAGCCCGGGGCGCACCCCCAGGACCAGGGACTTCGTCAAGAGCCCGCCCTGGGGCGCGTACATGTTGAGCGTCGGCGCCGCGGAGGGGTGCCTGCACGGATTGTGCAAACATCGCGTATTTCATCCATTGCATGGAACGCGTGCCGACCCTATCATCTGATACACAAAGTGGGGTGCCCGCGATTTGTGAAGATTCAACTCCCCCGGGCCAACCGGTCCCTCATTGCATAGAGCTGCCGGCGTGACCATAACACCTGAGACGAACGGAGCGCGAAGCATGAGAATAGTCCCTCGTGTGGCGATCGTGCTTTTCCTGCTGTTTCCTCTGCTGACCGCCTCGGCGGCGGAGTATTCCTGGCAGAGACCGCACGCGGAGGTCATCGAGACCGGAGACCTGAAGTGGGCGCCGGAGCCCTTTGCGTTCGAACCCGGGGAGTCGGTCCGCTGCATCGACTACGAGAACGGCGATGACGCCAACGAAGGCCGCACCCGGGAGACGCCCTGGAAGCACCATCCGTGGGATCCCGCCGCCGCAGGCAAGGCCGACGCCGGCGGCGATGCCGACACCTACGTCTTCAAGCAGGGAGTCGTCTACCGGGGCGCGCTGGAAGTGCCGAAAGGCGCCTCCGGCCAACTGACCCGCGACCCCTCCTGGGGGGAGGGAGAAGCGGCTTTCTACGGCTCCGAACAGATAACCGGCGGCTGGAAGAAGGGCGCCGATCACCCGCGCATCCCCGAGCCGGGGAAAGTGTGGCACACCGACCTGGACTTCGCGCCGCGGACCCTGTGGATGACGGAGGCGGGAGAGACCACGCGCATCGCGATCGCCCGGAGGGCATCCCTGGCGAACGAGGGCGATTTCATCGTCGGGCGAGGTCCCGAGGGGGACTACTTCGCCGGGACGGTGGACTTCCTCCGCGTCGCCCTCGGCACGCTCGCCGACGCCCATACGATGATCGAAGAACTCTACGCGTGGCAGTTCAACGGGCCGCAGTTGCGGGATTTCACCGGCGCCAGGCCGGCCGGTCCGCGGGACGCAGGAGCCATAGAACTCACCACGGGTCGCTGAGACGGCGCTCGCCCGGTAGATTGAGACTTGCAGAGAGCGGGAAGGATGTCAGAATACCAAACGCTTCAGAAGGAGCTGGGCAGCGGCTGGAACACCTGGAACACCTTCAGCGTGTTCAGCCACGTGCACCTGCCGGAGGCCGTCGCCCTCAACTTGACCTTCAAGGACGTGACCACCGGCCGACTGCTCCGCAGCGGCTACATCGGCCACTATGAGCAGACCGACGAGAACGATCTCAGCCTGCCCGGACCCCGGAGCTACGACGGGCGCTACACCGAGCTGGACGTGACGTGGCGGGGGAATCGGTTCACCGTGCAAAGCGCCACCGACGGGGATGACCTGGTGCTGCTGGTGACGCCGCAGGAGAACTCCGGCCTCCCACCGGTTGTGGCGGTCGAAGCCGCCGTGCTGTGGAACCGACGCGGGCGAGTGGGTCGGGAGGAGGACATCCTCGTCGCCACGTGCCCGGGCGCCAAGTTCCGGGTCCACGTGACGGCCGCACCTTTGGAAGAGCCCTACATGCGGGCCGAAGGTCCGTACCTGGCCGTACGGCTGGACGGGCCGGTGGGCGTCTGCACCGGGCGGGCACGCAGCCCGGGCGAGGTCCGGGAAATCGTCGAGGATGCCCGACGGGAAGTCCTGTCCGAGCGCGCGCGTTACGGCGACCTGCAGGAGGTCTACAACGCCATGCAGGCCGGCCTCGCGTGGAACACCGTCTACGATCCTCTGCACGAGCGCGTCATCAGCCCCGTCAGCCGCGTCTGGAACGCGGGGTGGAACGGGTACGTCCTTTTCTGCTGGGACACCTACTTCGCCGGCCTCATGGCGGGGCTCGACAACCGCGAACTGGCCTACGCAAACGTGGCCGAGATAACCCGCGAGATGACCGAGCGCGGCTTCGTGCCCAACTTCGCCTCCGGCAGCCGCGGCAGTTCGGAGGACCGCTCCCAGCCTCCGGTCGGCTCGCAGGCGGCCCTGGACCTCTACCGCCGCTGGGCCGACCGCTGGTTTCTGGAGGAACTCTTCCCGAACCTGCTGCGGTGGAACCGCTGGTGGCCCGAGAACCGCATGACAGGTAGGTGGCTGGGGTGGGGCTCGAACGCCTACACCGATCGTCTGGGACAGAAAAGCGGCGGCACCCTGAAGGCGGCCGTCCTCGAGAGCGGGCTCGACAATTCGCCCATGTACGACGAGGCGAGCTTCGACGAAGAGAGCGAGGTCATGCGCATGGCGGACGCCGGCCTCACCGGCATGTACGTGATGGACTGCCGCGCGCTGGCCGAGATCGCCGCGGCGCTCGGAAGGGATGAAGAGGAAGCCGAGTTGCGGGAACGGGCCGGTCGGTTTGCCCGGGCCCTCGGCGATCTGTGGGACGAGTCCGGCGGCATCTACCTGAACCGCCACACCGACAGTGGGAAGTCCAGCCCCTATCTCTCGCCCACGAACTTCTATCCGATGTGCGGCGGCGTTCCCACTCGGCGGCAGGCCGAACGCATGGTGGCGGAGCACCTGCTGAATCCCGACGAGTTCTGGGGCGAGTGGGTTCTCCCGTCGATCTCGCGCAAGGACCCCGGCTTCGAGGACCAGAAATACTGGCGCGGCCGGGTCTGGGGACCGATGAACATGATAGTCTACTGGGGTTTGCGAAACTACGATCTACCGGCGGCTCGGAAGAAGCTGGCGGACTCCTCAGCACACCTGCTCCTGAAGGAGTGGCGAGAGCACAGGCACGTCCACGAGAACTACAACTCGATCACCGGAGAAGGCTGCGACGCCCGAAGCAGCAACCGGTTCTACCACTGGGGCGGCCTCCTGGGGCTGATACCCCTGATGGAAGCCGGGCACTACGGGTCGGCCGGCTGAGCACCCACAGGTAACCTCCAGAATCTCAATACACCTCACTAACTGCTGCATAGGTCTGCACAATGGGTATCAATGAACTGATGGAAGCTTTCCGGAAGCCGGAGTCCGTTTACCGCACCATGCCCCAGTGGTCGTGGAACGGCGAGCTGAGCCGCGAGCGCATCACCGAGCAGCTCGAGCAGTTCGCCGAGCGGGGGGCGGGCGGGGTTTTTCCGCATGCCCGGCCCGGCCTGATCACCGCCTACCTTTCCGATGAATGGTTCGAGATGTGGGGACACGGAATGCGCGAGGCCGAGCGCCTGGGACTCCAGTTCCACATCTACGATGAATTCTGCTGCCCCGGAGGCCACGCGGGCGGTCACGTGGTGGCCGAGAAGCCACACCTCGTCCAGCAGGTGCTGGAGTTGCAGGTCGTGACCGATTCCCTGGCGCGCCCACGGGGACGGACGCTGGGGTGCTTTCGGTGGGATCGGGATGAGGGTGGCGTGGAGGAGACGGACGCCGACGCCGTCCGGGCCGCTTCCGCCGAGCGCCCCGTGCTGGCCCTGGCCGTCCGCGCCGGCGAGCACCGCCCCGCCAAGGGCGGCTTCGCGCTGCCCGACATGCTGCGGCGGGAGACGGCCGAGACGTTCATCGCCACCACCCATCAGCGCTATGCCGAGCGATTCGCCGACCGGTTCGGGACCACCGTCCGCTACGTTTTCTGCGATGAGCCGCAGATATTCGGTTCGAGCGGCGCCTGGCCGTTCTCGGACCACCTGGCGCGGGAGTTCCGGCGGGACCACGACTACGAGCTGACCGAGCACCTGGGGGCCCTCTGCTTCGGGCTGGAAGGTGCGCGGGAAGTTCGCTTCGACTACTGGTGGACCGTCAACCGGCTCTACAACGGGAACTTCATGCGCACGCTCCACGACTGGTGCGAGGAGCATGGGCTGATGTTCACCGGCCATATCATGGAGAACACCTGGCCTCGCCCGCGCGCGAACCCGGACGTGATGGCCGCCCTGCGGTGGATGCACGCGCCGGGCAACGACCTGCTCGGCTTCCAGTTCAGCTCCACCACGCCGCTGGAGAACGGGCTCTACCTGTTGAACGCGAAGCAGGTCTCCAGCGTGGCCGCTCAGCTCGGCCGCCGATGGATCGTCACCGAGTCCTGCGGCGGCGCCGGCTACGAGGCGTCCTTCGACGTGTTCAAGCCGCTGGAGGACTACCTGCTGGCGCTGGGGGTGAACGTCATGGACCCCCACCTGACCCACCAGACGCTGTCGGGATCGCGCAAATACGACTGGCCGCACACCCTCAGCGACCACAGCCCGTGGTGGCGACACTACAGGCGCCACGCGGACCACGTCGCCCGGGCCAACGCGGTTCTGAGCCGGGGGGTCGAGCGAAACCGCGTCCTCGTGTTGGAACCCACCACCACCGCGTGGCTTCACTACGCCCCGGAGCCGTTCCGCCTCGGCGCGGAGGACCCGCTCGACGAGCTGGAAAGCGTTCAGGAGGAGCTGCTGGTGGAACTCTACGGCGCGCAGGTGGACTTCGATGTCGGTGACGAGTTCATCATGGAGGAACTCGGCGGCGTCGAGGACGGCCGACTCATCGTCGGAGAGAGGGAGTACGAACTCGTGGTGGTCCCGCCGGGGATGCAGAACTGGACGTCCTCCACTCTCGAGCTGCTGCGCGTATACCTGGAAGCCGGCGGGCACATCGTTTCGGGCGCCCGGGCGCCCGGGTTCGTCGACGGTCGGCCCAGCGAGGCACCGGGCGGACTGGCGGAGGATTACTCCGGGCAATGGGAGACCGCAGCGGGCGTGCCGGACCTCGTCGAGGCGGTCCGCCGCCGTGTTCCGCCCCGGTTCTCGGCTCCGGACGGAAGCCCGCTCCCGAAGGGACTTTGCTGGCGCCGCTCCGAGCTTCCGGACGGTGGCGTGCTGTACTTCCTGTGCAATCCCTGGGGGGAGCCGCTGGAGGCAGAGGTCCAAACGGAGATACCCCACCTGACCGCGTTACGTACGGAAACCGGGCGGACGATACGGTTGCAAACCGAAGTGGAGGAAGGCCGCGCCGTGGCTTCCCTGTCGCTGGCTCCTCACGAACACGCGCTCTGGCTGAACACCGCGGAGCCGGTGAAGTCCGCGGTCGGCGCCCGGCCTGCGACTGGACGGAGCGTCCAACTGGAGCCGGGAGGAATCGAGCGTCTGGCCGAGAACGTGCTGGTGGTGGACTATTGTGACCTGGAGACGGGGGGCAAGCGGTTCGAGGAAACCAGCACCTTGCGGGCCGACCGCCGAAACTGGCGCCTCCAGGGCTTCGCCGGCAATCCTTGGCAGGGCGCGCATCAGTACAAGCGAACCGTCATCGACCGGCCGATCGACACGGATAGCGGATTCGCCGTGAGCTACCGCTTCTCTGTGGACGAGGACCTGCCGGAGAGTGCGCGCGGTTCACTACGTGTCGCCGTTGAGAGGATGTGGCTATACTCGCTGTCCCTGAACGGCCGTCCGCTCGACCAGGATGAAGCGGGCCGCTGGTTCGACGAGCAGGTCCGCGCGCTGCCGGTCGGCCGGTTTGTGCGCCCC
Organism: uncultured candidatus Brocadiaceae bacterium; assembly: GCA_964510315.1. Taxonomy (GTDB): domain Bacteria; phylum Planctomycetota; class Brocadiia; order SM23-32; family SM23-32; genus CAZEAP01. Next base: position 110,023 of record CAZEAP010000009.1, on the reverse strand, counting down.
GGCGAGAACGTGCTGACCCTCACCGCCGAGCCTTTCCATATGCTCTGCGAAATCATGCCCGTCTACCTGCTGGGCGACTTCGCCCTCCGGCCTGGGGAACGCGGCTTCCGCGTGGCTCCCACAGAACCCCTCGAGCGGGGGGACTGGACAGGGCAGGGGATGCCTTTCTATGCGGACGCGGTCCGCCACAGCTTCTCCTTTGAGTTGGCGGCGTCGTGCGGCGCCCTCCGCGTGCGTCCGGGCGAATGGAAGGGCTCGGTGATCTCCGCCGGCCTGGACGGACAGTCTCAGGGCGTGATATATTCCCACCACGAGGCCCTGGAGGTGGAGGGTGGCTTCGAGCCGGGAGAGCATCAATTGACGCTCGAGGTGGTCGGCAACATGCGGAACCTGATGGGGCCCCACCACGCCGAGGGCCTTCCCGGCCCCTGGACCTGGATACAGGGCCCCGACCAAATGCCGCCCGGCGCTGAGTACCGCCTCGAAGCGTCGGGGCTGTATGGGCCGCCGGAACTGCAGGTCCTGGACGGTTGACCCAAACGGAGGATTCCCGCTTCTCCTGCGAACTCAGGCTCACGTAAAGGGAACCGGTCATGCTGAAGGTCCAGCCACAGCGCTGCAAGCCGCTCGAAGAAGTGACGATAACCGCCGACGGGGCGGGAGAGTTCATCGTTTTCGACGGCGCCGCGCGGCCGTACGAGACACTCACCGGCCCGGAGGCGACTTTTCGCGCCTCCGGCACCCTCGGCACGCACGTGGTTTCGCTTCGCGACGACGCGGGAGTGGAGAAGCAGCGAACGACGTTCGGCGTCGACTGCGGGACGGAGATCGGAGACACCGGCGGGCGCTTCCGCCGGCTGCTCTACATGCTGGAGCACACCATCGCGACTTTCTTCAACGGGCATAAGTGCGTCGTCGGCGACGGTGAACGGGTTTACTACCTGCACAGCATCACCAGTCGGGACACCATCCACGGCCTGAAAGGCGGCATCTACTTCCGCCGCCGCCTCAAGGACGTCATCGACCTGCACGCCGCCCATCAGCGCGAGGACGGAATGATCTGGGACTTCAGCACGACGGTGGACCCGAAGAAGCCACACCACTTCGACTGGCGCTGGGGGAATGAGTGGAGCAAACGCATAAACCGTGACCAGGTCATCTTTGCGCGCCAGCCGGTCATGAACGACCTGGAGCACATGTACATCGGCGGCATCCACATGCTCTGGCAGGCCACCGGCGACGACGAGTGGATGGCCGGCAGGCTGGACAGCGCGCTGGCCGCCATGCGCTTCAGCCGAACCAGCCCCTACTTCTGGTCGGAGAAGTTCCAACTCCTCAAGCGCCCCTACTGCATCGACCTGTGGGACTATCAATCCCAGTACGACGCCGCCCGGTTCGACGGCGACATCATGGACGCAAAGCCCGGCGTGACCGTCTACGGCGTCTTCCACGGCGACAACACGGGTATGGCCGACGCCTGCCGTAAGCTGGCCGAGATGTTGGAGCACGTCGGCCGGCACGGCGACGCGGAAGAGGCCCGTCAGTTCTCCGAGCACCTGCTGGAACGACTGGAGGAGGTCTCCTGGAACGGCGAGTTCTACACCCACCACGTCAGCGAGGATGCGTCCTTCGAACGCGACTTCGGCGTTGACGAATCCGAGCAGGTTTCCCTTTCCAACGCCTACGCGGTCAACCGGGGCATCGGGCAGGAGAAAGTGGCGGCCATAGTCCGCACCTACCGGCGCATCCGCGAGGAGATGCCCGACAGCAGCCCCGCGGAATGGTTCGGCATCTATCCGCCGTTCAAGAAAGGGTGGCACGTGCCGGAATGGATTTACACCAACGGCGCCGTCACCATCATGACCGGCGGCGAACTGGCCCACGGGGCGTTTGAGCACGGCTTCGAGGAGTACGGCGTCGACATCCTGAACCGCTCCCTGGACCTGTTCTGGCCGCACGGCGACACCTTCGTGCCCGGGCTGCGGGGCGCCATGCCCGACCCGCCGGAGAGGAGCTTCACCACGCTCGACATGCGGGAGGTGGCCAACGCCGACCTCGTCTGCACCGAAGAGCAGGACCAACCCGGCTGGGCCGGGGAGCCCGGCAACGACATGCGGGAGCTGCCCACCGGCCGGCGGGAATTCGAGGGCGTGCCGTTCGAGGTGATCGAGCCCTCGGGGAACGAGGGCCGAGCCTGCCTGCGGCTGGCGGAGGAGCGGCCGGGGTTTGCCGGGTCGGCGGCCATCCCGGTAGGGGACTGCTTCCGGACACTTTACCTGCTGCACGCGGCGGGGGGCGCGTCGCCGGTGGTCGGCGAGCTTAAGTTGATCTACCAGGACGGCGGCGAGCACGAGCAATACATCCGGAAAGGGCGCCACGTCGACGGCTTCTGGATTCCGCGGGCGCCCGACCAATCGCGCAAAGAGCGGCGGGACACGGTCGTGGCATGGGTCGGCGGGAACGAGAGGTTCTGGCACGTCGGCCTGATCGCCTACGGGCTGGAGAATCCACACCCGGAGAAGAAGGTCGAGCGGGTGGAGTTGCGCGCCTCACGCGACGGCGCCGTCTGGCTGGTGGTTGCTCTGACGACAAGCGACGCGCCTCCGTTCTTCATGCCTGAACCGACCGACGGCGGTGTGCCCCCCGCGTGGGGCGCGGGTTCCCTGACACAGGCCCTCGTTGAGGGCCTGGTCGGTGCACACGACGAGGGACGGAACATGGACGCCCTCAGGCTGACCCCCCGGTGGGAAGCCGCCGACGTGAACGAGGTGACAGCCTGCGTAAAATACGAGGAGGGCGGTGGATACGTCCGCTACCGCTACCGTCGCGAACCCGACAGCCTGCACCTGGAGCTTGCCGCCAGCGCAGCGGAGCGCGCGGTCGAGATACTCCTCCCCGAAGGGCGGCAGCCGGGCGGGGTGCGCGTGAACGGCGAAGCGGTCCAGGCCGGGACAAGGACGGTAGAGCAGTCATGCTATCTCTGCGTGCCGGCGTCCGGCCTCTCTGCCTCTACGGTCCAGGTGAAGCTGGACTGAACCGGCGGCTGAGGCGCAGCTACCCACTGAGCGATTGAGGAAGGACGGGAGGGATGAAGCCTAACATCGTTATAGTCATTGCCGACGATACGACGCCGAGCTACCACGGTTGCTACGGCGGCCCGACTCCGACGCCGAACATCGACACGATCGCCCGGGAGGGCATCCGTTTCGAGCGCGGCTACTGCTGCTCTTCGCTGTGCTGTCCCAGCCGGTGGAACCTGTTCACCGGTCAGCACACCGGCCGCAGCCGCTGGGTTTACAGGGACGTGCCCGAAGATGAACCCTACCTGGTCTCCCAGAACGGCATGCTCGATCCGGAGACGCCGACGCTGGCGAAGGTCCTGCGGGAGGCCGGTTACTTCACCGGCCATATCGGCAAGTGGCACAGCCGGTTCAACACGGCGGACTTCGAATTCGAGGAGCCCACGTTCTACAACGGCGATCCGGACGACCCCCGGGTCGAGGCGGAGATCCGCCGCCGCCAGACCAACGCCCGGGAGGTGGTGCGCCGCTGCGCCGGCTTCGAATACGTCGACTGCGTCAACTGGGGCAACCTGGGCGGGGCCGACGACCCCCGCATGCGCGCTCACAACCCCATGTGGATGACCGACGGGGCGTTGGAGTTCCTGGAGGCCGCCGCCGAGGACGGACGCCCCTTCTATCTCCACCTGGCCAATACCGTGCCGCACTCGCCCGATTGCACCGAATCCCTCCGGAAAGACCACCGGTACACCTGGGGCGGCGTGCTGGAGGAGCCGCCGTCCTCGCATCCGCCGGATGACACCGTCCCGGAGCGCATGCGAGAGGCCGGCCTGCAGACGGAGGGTCCGATCGCCGGGGTCAACGCCGGCATGGTCATGCTGGACGACCAGGTCGGCGCCGTGCTCCGCCGGCTCAACGAGCTGGGGTTGGCCGAGGACACCATCGTCGTCTACACAGCCGACCATGGCATACCGGGCAAAGGGTCGGCCCACGTCACCGGCCAGCATCTGCCCTTCGTCATGCGGTGGCCGGCCGGGCTGCCCACAGGCCGGGTCGTGCACGACATCTTCTCCTGGGTGGACATGGTACCCACCCTCTGCGACGCCTGCGGCGTGAGCATGCCGAAAGACCATACCGTGGACGGCGTCAGCGTGCTCGCCGCCCTCCGGGGCAGGGCGGACTGGCCGCGCCGGGTCGCTTACCACGCAATGGGATGGTCGCGCTCGGTCATCAAGGGGCGCTACCACTACATCGCCACGCGCTACCCCGACAGTGCCGTCGAGGCGTTTGAGAGCGGAGACGAAGAAGTGAAACCCGGCATAGGCCTGATGTTCGACCGGCTCAATGCCCCGTTCATCCCGGACTACTTCGAGCCCGACCAGCTCTACGACCTGGCCACCGATCCCTTCGAGCGGGTCAACCTCGTGGACGATCCCACCCGGGCCGACGTGCTGGCCGACATGAAACGGGAGTTGTGGCGCGTTGCCGACACCATGCCGAGGCCCTTCCCCCGCGAGCCGCATCCATTCCGTCAGACCGATCGCTATCGTGAGCTTCTGGCGCGGCGCCGGGAGGAGATGGACGCGGTTGACCACTATCCGCCGGACATATACGTTCCTCGGGCCTGGTTTGCGAACCTCCACGATCCCGGAGCGAGCAGTGAGGAGTAGACCTTCCCGGAGACGCTTCCCTGGAGGCAGAGAATGAGCGGCTGCACCAACTTTGGCGGTCCACTCCCAGGTTGAGCATTCCGGCAGGGAGCCGAAGGCTACCGGTCGATGGCCCGGGGGGAAAGAGAAAGGCGCAGGTTTTGTGCCGACGGGTCAGCGGAGAAGGCACTGTGGCGGAGAGTCGACTTTAGTTGAAAGGAGGTCCCGCCTCCGGGGTTTGCGACCCCCACGCCGAGGTGCCACGCTACGATGGCTGGCTGGTGGGGGAGTCCGAGATCGAAGTAACCCTTCTGCGATTCCGCGAGTCGGAGGAAGAAGTGGAGGGGGACTGGGCGGAGCAGTACGCCCGGCATTTCCCCGAGGCCCACGAGAGTATCATCAAGGACTGTCGCCGGCCGGTCATCGTCATAGTGCGCAAGGCCAGGGAAGAGGACGACCGCTGCTGATAAGGAACTGTGCGCTTGCCCGCCGCGCAATACTGCCTTAGCATGCATACACAGCGGCCCGGGGCGGGGCCGCTGTTCGTGCGGTGGGTTTGGGTCTGGCCGTCAGAGCCCGGACCGAGGGCCGCCTGTCACATATCAGTCATAAACCGAGGGGAGACATGGGCTTCGGGTTGATTCCGTGGAAGTCCCTGGTGCGCTGGCTGGCGAAGAGGCATGGCTTCCTTGATCCCATCGCCCTCATCTCGCGGCTGACAAGCTTCGGCCAGCCGTCCGAGGTCACGGTGCCCATCGAGCTGCTACGCAATGCGTTGCTGCTGCACGCGCGCGGCCTGGTGAATGCCCAGGTCATCCAGCACAACCTCGACTGGGTCTGGCCCTACTGGGTCTTCCGTCAGTTTGATCCCGAGGATCGCTCGTTTTTACCCCGGGCGTTTTCCGTTACCCATGTCAACCTGACGCACCGGAACTGGACGGCGGTGGGCCTGCCGGGCTGCCGCGCGTTCCCAATTGTCGATCCGCGGGGGCTCGTCACGCCGCTTTTCGACGGCTGGTCGGTCGATGCCTGGCTGCTGCGGCGGGATGGGCAGGACCTGTTGCCGGCCCGCTGCGGGGAGGCGGACCAGAAGCTGCATCTGGGTCCGGACAACCTGGAAGTCGAGACCAGAGTCTCCGACTCCGCCGGCCGCTTGAGAACCAGAACCTGGGTCGAGTTGTTGGGGGAGGCGCCGGTATGCCGCGTCCGCTGCACGGCCCATGATGACTCCCCCGGACCGGCGTGGCTGGCCGTCGCGCTTCGGCCGTTCAATCCGGAGGGGGTCAGCGCCATAGACGAGCTGGAGTTGGCCGAGGACGGGCGGACCTGGTGCGTAAACGGTGAGGTGGACGTCGTGCTCTCCGAACCCCCCGACCGGCATCCGACTTCTACCTACGAAGCCGGCGACGTACACTTGCGGATGTTCGATCGACTCAATGAGGATTCGGCCTCCTGCAAGGCGGGCCTGGCAACAACGGCGGCGCTCTACTCGCTTCAGGGCGGCGCGGCGCGGGAGGTCACCGTCGAGATTGACCTGGCACAGGACCAGGGGGCCGAGCCGCTGCTTCCGCGCGGGCGGACGACGCCATGGGCGGACGCACTGGAGGGCACCTGCCGGGCGGAACTCCCCGACGATCGGATGGAGTTCCTCTTCAACGCAGCCGTTCGCTCCCTGGTGCTGATGTCGCCCGGAGACGCTTATCCCGGTCCCTTCACTTACCGGCGGTTCTGGTTCCGGGATGCCGCCCTCATGCTGAATGCCCTCCTGACGGTCGGGCTTCATGAAACCGCCGGGGACGTGACGGACCGCTGGCAAGACCGCCAGTCGACGGCCGGCTACTTCCGCTCTCAGCAAGGAGAGTGGGACAGCAACGGCGAGGTGCTGTGGGCGCTGTGGCGGATGCGTCGACTGACCGGGCGGCCGCTGGTGGAAGAGTGGGCCCGGCCCGTCATCCGGGCCGCCCGCTGGATACAGCGCAAACGCACGAGCCCGGACGGTGAAGCCCTCCATGCCGGCCTGCTCCCGGCCGGCTTCAGCGCCGAACACCTGGGCAACACCGATTATTACTACTGGGACGACTTCTGGTCGGTGGCCGGGCTGCGGTCTGCCGCTCGTCTGTGCACCGAATGGGGCGAAGCTGCCTATGCGGAACGGTTCCACGGGGCCGCCGACGGCCTCATGGATTGCATCGAACGCAGTCTGGAGGAGTCCCGCTACGTTCGGCGGCATCCGGGCATGGCCGCCTCTCCCTACCGGCGGATGGACTCGGGGGCGGTCGGTTCGTTGGTGGCCGGTTATCCGCTGGGGCTGTTCGGGCCCGAGGACGAGCGCCTGACGGCCACGGCCGATTACCTGCTCGGGCACTGCATGGTCGACGGCGCGTTTTTCCAGGACATGATTCACTCCGGGCTGAATGTATACCTGACCCTTCACATCGCCCAGGTATTGCTGAGAGCGGGCGACGAGCGGTTCATGGCGCTGGTGGAGGCAGTGGCCGACCTGGCTTCCTCCACCGGCCAATGGCCCGAGGCCGTGCACCCCCACACCGGAGGCGGCTGCATGGGCGATGGACAGCACGTGTGGGCGGCGGCCGAGTGGGTCATGATGCTGCGGAACATGTTCGTGCGGGAGGAGCGCGACCGCCTGCTGCTCGGCAGTGGTATCTCGCCCGAGTGGCGCCGGGGCGGTGAGCCGCTGCGCCTGGGGCCGACGTGGACGCCCTGGGGAGAGGTGACCGTTGAAGTTGCCGAGGAGCCGGGCACCCAGAAGGCGCACCTCCGCTGGGAAGCCGCCTGGTACGGGGAGCCCCCGGAACTGGTCGTGGCCGTACCTGGAATGTTGCTCAAACGACCGGAGGGCGGTCGCGCCGGTTCAGTTCTACTAAGGCCTATAGAGTGAGTGAGAACCGCCAGCCGGCAACCGCTCCCGAAAGGCAGACCCAGGATGGGGCAAGGCCGGGCTGGGTTCGTTTCCTGCCCCTCGTCTGGCCCGGATTGGTCTTGGTTGCGCTGGCGGTGACGGGGCTGTTCCTGCCGCTCGATGAGATCGCGCGGGATCTGCTGAAGTGGGCGGGGAAGGTGGGCTGGTTGGGTCCGCTGTTCATAACGGCCGGCTACGTACTGACTTCGCTGCTGATCCTGCCCACTTCGGTTTTCACTTTCGGCGCCGGTTTCATCTACGGCCTGCCCGGCGGCATGGCCGTGGCCGTCGTGGGAAGCACCGTGGGTGCGCTGGCCAGCTACGGCGTTTCCAGACTCCTGCTGGCGCGGCGGGTGATGCACTACGCCAGGAGGGTGCGCCCGTTGGCGATCGTGCGTCGCGCGACTCGGGCGGACGGAAAGAAGGTCCTGCTGCTGACGCGCATGAGCCCGCTCACCCCTTTCGCATTCCTCAGCTACTTCTACGGGGCGCTTCAGGTTGGTCTTTGGCGCTTCCTCTGGACTACCGCGCTGGGCATGCTGCCGGGCACATTTTTGTGCGTTTACATCGGCACGGGACTGCGCGACCTCGCGGAAGTCACGGTGGAGACTTCCGGGCGGGTGCAGCCGTCCTGGCCTTACTGGATTGGTCTGGCGGGGACTGCCGTGGCGGTGGTGCTCATAGGGCACTTTGCCCGCAAGGCCCTTCTGAGGGCGGCGGATCGGATGGAGGAGGAGAGCGCCGAAGAACAGCGGCGCCACGAGCCGGGTGGTGCGCAAAGGAGCCACCCATGAAGATCGCCATGTTTACCAACGTATACCCCCCACACGTCGGCGGGGTGGCCCACTCGGTGGAACGCTTCACCACCAGCTTCAGGGAACGGGGACATCGAGTGCTCGTTGTTGCTCCCGAGTGGGAGGATCGACCGGAAGAAGACACCGGGGTGCTGCGGATACCGGCTATTCAGGACGTGACCGACATGGGCGTCTCTTTCCCCCTGCCCGTGCAAAGCATGGTGGAGGAGACGGTGCGGGAACTGCAGCCGGACATCATCCACTCTCACCATCCTTACATGCTGGGATCGATGGCTCTACGCGTGGCCGCCCAACACCTGGTGCCATTGGTCTTCACGCATCACACACGCTATGAGTTCTACGCCCATTACGTCCGGCGAGACAGCGCCCCCGCTCGGAGATTCGCTGCGCGGTTGGGAACCGGCTACTGCGAGCTGGCCGACCAGGTGATCGCCCCCAGCGAAAGCATCCGGCAGTTGCTGAAGGAGAGGGGGGTCGAAACGCCCATAGAGGCCATCCCGACGGGAGTGGACCTTCAGAAGTACGCGGAAGGTGACCGCGCCGCGGCCCGGGAAAGGTTCGGTATCCCGGCGGGTTGTTTCCTTTGCGGCACCGTCAGCCGGCTGGCACCGGAGAAGAACGTGGGTTTCCTTGTGCAGGCCGTGGCGCGTTACCTGAGGCGCAACCAGGCGGCTCACTTCCTGGTTGTGGGCTATGGCCCCGCCGAGAACAGTATGCGGAAGATGTGCGAGGAGATGGGCGTCGCCGACCGCTGCAGCTTCGCCGGCAAGACCACCGGGCAGGAATTGGTGGATGCCTATCACGCCATGGACGCCTTCGCGTTCGCCTCCAACACCGAGACCCAGGGCATGGTGTTGGTCGAAGCGCTGGCCGCCGGCTGCCCGCTGGTCGCGCTGGACGCACCCGGGACGCGCGAGGTGGTGCGGGACGGAGAGAACGGCCGGCTGATCCAGGAAGAGGACGAGGACGCCTTCGCGGGAGGGCTGAGCTGGGTGGCCGAACGCGCCGAGGAGGAGCCCGAATCGCTGCCGCGTCGCGCCCGGCAGTCGGCCAGCCCTTTCTCGGTGGACCGCTGCGGCCGGCGGGTCCTGGCCCTTTACGAAGAAGTCGCAAAGCGAGGGCCCGCCGTCACGGGGTCACGAAATCACTGGGCGGGGGCGCTGCGCGAGTTCCAGCGCGACCTGAAGATATGGGGCAACCGGCTCTCCGCCCTGATCGAGGCGCTTCGAACCGCCGAGGAGCAGCCGCCCTGAGGTCGCGTCCCGGAAGCGACGGCTTGCCGAAAGCCCGGCCGAAAGAGAAAAATAAGGAGGCTGGCCGATGTCCGGGGCGGTGGAGGGGGAAATGGTGCACCGCCTCCAGAGAAACCCGGCAGCAGCCTCCCGCCCTTAGTTGTGCAAAGCTCATTCCGAGCGGGGAAGCCGTTTGCCCGGGGGAAGTCCCTGCCGGTCAATCCGCGCGCCGCTCAACGGGATTCGCACGGAACGTGTCTGGACGGGGTTCCTGGAGGCACTGAGGAGAGGCCCGGAGCCTGTAACACTGCCGGTCACCCGTGTCGCATAATGCGACACGGCTCAGGGCTCGTAGGCGCCGTTGACGCGGACGTAATCTTCGCTGAGGTCGCACGTCCACACCTCGTCCTCCGCTTCGCCGCGCCCCAGTTCAACGGTTACGGTCACCCGGTCGCCCTTCATCGCTCCGGCCGCGTCGCGCCCGGTGGGCTCTCCCCGGCTTAGCACGCAGACGTCTCCCACGAACAGGGCGGTGCGTCGGGGGACCACTTCCACGCCGCTGTAACCGACGGCACAGGCCACCCGCCCCCAGTTGGGGTCTTCGCCGTGAACGGCGCACTTGACCAACTGCGATTCCGCGACGGCGCGGGCCACGCGGTGGGCCTCGCCGCGATCTTTAGCCCCTTTGACAAGCACCCGAAGCACTTTGGTCGCTCCCTCGCCGTCCCGCACGATGCGCAGCGAAAGCTCTCTCAGCACGTGCTCCAGGGCCCGGGCGAAGAGTTCCGAGCCGCCGCTGCCCGGCCGGATTTCAACCCCGGCCGTCCCAGCGGCCAGCACCAGAATGGTGTCGTTGGTGCTGGTGTCGCCGTCCACCGTGATCCGGTTGAAGGTTACGTCCGCGGTCCGACCGAGGATTTTCCTCAGCAGTTCAGCCGGCACATCGGCATCGGTGGACACGAAGCACAGGGTCGTGGCCAGATGGGGAGAGATCATGCCCGCCCCTTTGGCCATGCCGCCCACCAGGAAGGGGCGCCCCTGGAGGCTCGCCCGGACCGCGCAGGCCTTGGGACGGGTGTCGGTTGTCATGATGGCCATTTGCGCCGAGCGGTCGGCTTCCGCGCTTTGGGAAAGCCCTCCCGCCGCTTGCCGCAGTCCCTCCTTGAGTCGGTCCATGGGAAGGGGAGTGCCGATATGCCCGGTGGAGGCAACCAGCACCTGTTCGGGCTCGCAGTCCAGCATCCCGGCCACCATTTCGGCGGTGCGCTCGACGTCCTTCTCGCCCTGCCGCCCGGTAGCGGCATTGGCGTTGCCCGCGTTGACGGCGACGGCCCGGACGTCGGATGCCGGCAGGAGCGTCCGGCACCAGCGGACCGGAGCAGCGGCGAAGCAATTTGTGGTAAACACGCCTGCCGCCCGAGAGGGACCATCGCTCACCAGGAGCGCTACGTCGGGCACGTCCGGCGTGCGCTTCAGTCCGCAGCGGGCCGACCCGACCCGGAAGCCTCCCGCCGAGACGAATCCGCCGTCTTCAATCATTTCCATGTCGGTTCTCCTCTGCGCCGAGCCGGTGCGGCTTCACCGAGGCGTGGCGGGCGCCGCGCGGGTCGCCTCGGCTCGCATCCGTTCCAGTTCCAGGTAGCGGGCGTAGTGCTCCAGGGCGAGTTCGGGGTCGGCGAGCTTCTCTCCCACGAGTCGGGAGAAATCGAAATGCAGCTCCGCGTGCCACGGGTTCAGCCGCAGGGCGCGGCGCCACAGCGCGGCACACTCGCTGAACTCTCCTTTGCTGCGTCGTATCGCGCCGCTCAGCCGCAGGGCGGACGTAAGGTAGGGGTTAAGTTCCAGGGCCCGGGCTGCCTCCCGGAGTGCTTCGTCCAGGCGCCCCGCCGCCTTGTGAACTCGGGCCAGTGCCAGGTGAGCGAGCGGAGACCGCCCGTCCCGCTCCAGGGCATCCCCGGCGGCCGTTTCGGCTTTGTCCACTCGGCCGGCCTCCAGGAAAGCTTCACAAAGGGCGGCGTAATTGTCGGCGTTTGCCTCGCAGGAGACGGCGATCTGGGCCTGGCGGACGGCTTGTTCAGGTTTGCCGGCCCGGGCGAAGACGTCGGCCAGGGCGCGATGGGCCGCCCCCCCGTATTCGGGGTCTTTGGAGGCTTCCTTCAAGATGGCGACGGCCTCCTCTGTGTGGCCCAACTCCGCCAGGACCTGGCCCAGACGGAGACGCGCCAGATGGTAATCAGGTTTGTCGGCCAGCAACTCCGTCAGCAGCGCTCTTGCTTCCCTGTAGTGTCGCCTCAGCGCCAGCAGTTCGGCCAGACGCGCCCGGCCGTAGGGGAAGGCTTCGGCCACCTCCAGCGCCCGTCGGAACTGCGCCTCGGCGGTCTGGATTTGCCACATCTCGGCAGCCCTGTCGCCATAGGCCGCCAGCAGTGCGGGACTGCACGGGTTGGCCTCGGCAGCACCCCGGGCGACTTTCAGGGCTTCCTCGTGCAGCCCTTTGCGCTTCAGCAGGGAAGCCAGGTGCCGGGTGATGAGGGGGCTGTCGTTCCGCCTGCGAAACGCGTGGCGCAGCGCCGCAATCGCGGCGTCGGGCTGACCGTTGGCGTCCAGCGCCATCCCGAGTTCGCCCCAGGTCCTGGCCGTCGCACCCGGCGTTTCGGTCGCGCGGCGGTAGTACTTTACGGCACGCCCCAGTTCGGCCCTGTTCCAGAAGAATCGCGCTGCTTCGCTCTGGGCGAACAGCTTGTCCTCCAGCAGTGCGGCGGCACGGGTCAGAGATCTCTCGGCAACTTCCCGGTTCTGGTTCTCCACAGCCATCAGGCCCCTCGCATAGACATAATAGCCTTCCCGGGCCATGTCAATCAGGCGCGCCTGCTCGCGCATTACCAGGGCGTCGTCGGGTCTCTGCTGCCGGAGCATAAGCCAGGTGTTCAGCGCGTAGAGCGGTCCGCTGTCGGGATGCCGGTTTAGTACGGCCTGGAGTTCTCGGCGCGCGCGGCGGTGCTGCTCTGCAAATTGCAGAGCCATCACGCCGCGGGCGAAACGCCTGTCAGGGCCGGCGCCGGAGCGGTCCAGGTACACGTCGGCCGCCGCCTCCCAAAGTCCTGCCTCGAAGAAGTAGTCACCTCTGGCCTCCCGCAGCGCCTCCTGCAGATTCTCATCGCTGTGGTCGAGTTCCGGAAAAAGCTGCTGGAAGAGGGCCAGCCATTTGGCGTCCTCGGGGGTGAGTTTCTGCGGGTCGCCGGCTACCAGCACCTTGAGGCTTTCGGGCAGGTGGAAAAAGAGTTCTGCACTGTCCAGTTGCAGACCTGTGCCCACGTGGAAGGTGGTGACCGAGAGTCGCCTCTCACCGCCCTCCAGGAAAGCGGCCGGGCGCAAGAACAGGGCCGCCCGGCGCTGCCGGAGCATATGCAGGAAACATTGGGGGAGTTTCCGGCTTCCGGCCCGACCCCGGTCCGGTATCAACTCCGCCTTCACGCCGCGCTGCCTCAGGCAGACCGCCAGCATGTGGGCCGCGTAACCCTCCAGCAAGTCCGCGGGCTCTGGCTTGCCGACGTATGAGAGAGCATCCCCGCGCGCCGGCGAGGGCAGAAGGCGTGATATCTGCCGGAGGGCCGTATCGAGCGGTTCCACCGGCGGCTCCGGCGCCGGAGCCGCCCCGAGGCAGCACAGCAGCCCCATCGAACAGAGCAGCAGCCGGAGACCCGGACAAATTGCACTTTTCTTCATGGTGACGGCCCGCTGATACGGCACAGGAAGAGAACGCCCGACGCGAGGGTTATACCGCTGCACCCGTCAGATGCTTTGACAACCTGAAAGCTTCGCAACTATAATTCTTAACGGTAAGGGGTCGTTTTTGCAACGGTAGAAGGGGCGGCATGGCTTCCCGGAAGTTCGAAATCCTGCTGGCTGAGACGGCGGGATTCTGCATGGGCGTGCACCGTGCGGTGAGGATGGTGCTCGACGCGGCGCAGGACCCGACCACGTCCCTGCCCATCTGGACTCCCGGCCCCCTTATCCACAATCGGCAGGTCCTGCAGGTGCTGCGCAGGCGGGGGATACTGGCGATGGACAAGAACGAGACCGACGGCACGGGCACGGCAGTGGTCCGTGCTCACGGCCTTCCCCGAGAAAAGCAACAGGACCTTCGAGACCGTTTCTCGGCGCTTCTGGACGCCACTTGTCCCCACGTGCGCAAGGTCCAGCGGATCGTTGAGGAGCACGCCTCCAGGGGGGACCTCTGCGTGGTGGTGGGTGACCGCGGACACGCCGAGGTGGAGGCCGTGCTGAGCTTTGCAGACGGGGCGGGGCACGTTGTCGCCGGCCCCGAAGAGGTGGACCAGCTCCCTCCGGCCGAGCAGGTAATTGTGGTCGCGCAGACCACACAGGACGAAGAGGTGTTTCGCCGGACCGTGGCGGCAATCCGAAAACGCTACGGCGAGTGCCGGGCTTTCGAGACCATCTGCCGTTCCACGGCACGACGCCAGGCCGAAGTCCGCAAGATGGCCGACCAGGTGGACGCGATGGTGGTGGTCGGCGGACACAACAGCGCGAATACGCGCCGCCTGGCCGATATAAGCTCGGCCGCCGGCGTCCCCACCTACCAGGTGGAGACCGAAGACGAGTTGGCGATCGACGAGATCCTCCGCCACCGGCGGGTCGGACTCACTGCGGGAGCCTCGACCCCCAACTGGATGATTCGCAAGGTGGTCCTTCGGCTGCTGGAAGAGCACCGGCGGCGTAGCCGACCCGTGAGGCATTTTGCGCGGAAGGTTGTGGGGGCCCTGATTTACAGCAATTTCTACACTGCCGGGGCGGTCGCGGCGCTCTGTTTCGCCGCTGCACACCTGTTGCGAGCGCCCGCCCCTCGCCTCTGGATGTGCGTCATCGTCAGCTTCCTGTTCGTCTTGGGTCAGCAGATTCTCAACCAATACTCCCGCCGGGAATCCCTCTACCTGAGCGAGCCCGCCCGGTCGGACTTTTTCATGGCCAACGAGAAGCCCCTGGTCATCCTTGGGGTCGGAGCGGCCATAGCCGCCCCGGTCGCCGCCTTCCTGCTGGGGCTGGGAGCTTTCGCACTCGTGGTGGTTGGCTCGATGGCGGGGTTGATGTATCGTATACGGTTGCCGCGCCCTTTTGCCGAGCGCCTGAGGCTGCGAAGCCTGGAGCAGATACCGGCTTCCAAAGAGATATTCGTCGGGTTGGCCTGGGGTACCCTGGCGGCGTTGATCCCGGCTCTGGTCTCCGGCGCTGGCTGGCCGGGGGGAGTCACCGTCTTTGCGGTCTGTTTCTTGGCGGCTTTCGAGCGGACGCTGGCCCTGGACCTCCGGGACGTTGAGGCGGACCAGCTCGTGGGTCGCGAAACGCTGGTGCGCTTTCTCGGACCGGGCCGGGCCTCCGGGCTGTTCTTTGTTCTTGTTGCGCTGTCGGCGGCCCTCCTCACGGGAGGCGCAATGGGCGGGTACACCTCAGCGATGGGCTTTGCGCTGCTGCCGGGGCTGCTGTGGGCGCTTGCGTACTTCGTGGTGCTGCGAAGCCGCCGGGTGGAGGAAGACACGGCCGGCCTTCTGGTTGACGGCCAATTCTACCTGATGGGATTGCTCGGGCTGCTCTGGGTTCTGGGAAGCGGCGCGGGACGGGGGTGAGTTCCGGGACAAAGTTGGTTGACTTCGGCGACGAAATGACTAATATGTAGACAGCCCAACGGCTGTGATGACATGTGAAATCTACCCGCGAGGAGGAGAGAATGGAACGGCTGGGCCGATTCATAGTTGGGGATGAATTGGGGCAGGGGCCGTACAGTGCCGTCTACGAGGCGCGACACGAGGATGAGCCCTGCGCTCTGCGAGTATTCCAGGAGGATTCCCTTCCGGAAGCGGAGGATGCGCGGGCCGGTTTCATCGCTGCCCTGCGGGGCCTGGCGGGGCTGGAACATCCATCGATTGTTAAGATCCTGGATGCCGGAGAAGAAGACGGCCGGCCCTTCGTGGCAATGGAGATGATGACCGCTCCGACCCTCCGGGAGAAATTGGATCAGGAAGGTGCCCTTGAGGAGAAGCAGGTCATCTTGTTCGTGCGGCAGGCCGCCCAGGCCGTCGACAAGGCGCGTGACGTGGGCTACTTCCACGGCGATTTAGGCCCTCACAACGTGTTCGTGGTGTCCGATGAAAAGATCAAGATCGGCGATTTCGCCTTCAAGGACCTGGTCGAAGAGCCGGAGCTACTGCCACGGTTCGCCGAGACGGGCGAGCCCGAAGAGGGCGCAACGGAGGAAACCGAATGGGTGACCGCTGAGGAGTTGCTGCGGGCTAAAGGCCAGGCCTCCGGGCAGCTGAAGCTGGACGAGGACTTCACCGGCCTGGCCGTCTTGGCGTTGGAGATGCTCGATGTGGAGGTTCCCCAGAGAGGCGAACAGAGCCTGGAGGATTATCGCAGCGCGTTGCTGAGGGGGCCGGTGGCTGAACTGGGAGGCGCCGATTCCGGCGTCAGCGTCCAGACAAGTGAAGTCTTGCGGCGCCTGCTGACCCCGGGCGGCTTCGACAGCGCCGGGGAGGTGGTTGTGGAGCTGGCCAGCGCTATGCTGCTGCGTCGCCCCTTTGCGCGCAAGGAGGCCGCCGGGGGAAGCGCGCCCTTCACCGCCGAGACCGCCACGGTCAGCGGAGAGGCCGAAGAACAGGGGCCCGCGGCGCCTTCAGTCGGGCTGGAAGACACCGACGCGCTGAAGTTCCAGGGCGATCCGCGGACAGCCGCCTTCACTCCGTTCTTCGTATGGGCCAGCCGGCGGGGAGGACGTTTCTTCCTCTTGCACGAGGGTGAGCGGCTTACCATTGGCAGAGATCCTGACTATGCCGATGTTGCGTTGATGGATCCTGCGATCTCGCGCAGGCACTGCGTGCTCTCGCGAGAGGGAGACGCCGTTCGGATCGAGGACCTGGGTAGCACCAACGGCACTTTCCTGAACGAGGCGCGCATAGAGGGCGCCGAAGTCGAGCCCGGGGACAGCGTCCGCATCGGCGCCACAAAGATGTTCATGTCTCTCACTGATCGAGAAGGCTGAGCACCGTTCTCTCGCGCGGACCACAAAAGGGCGGCCCGTGCAGCTTCCGTAGCGCTCGTGTGACCGGACCCGGCCTGGCGTTTCGTGGCCGAAAACCGTGCGGCAACGGATCCTGCGCACCATTCCGCGGTGCCTGAAACTGCGCCGGACTTGCTGCCGGCCGACGGGCGGCCCACCGCCGGGCGCCTCTTTTCGTCAGACATTTGGTCTCTTCCACCATGGGCAGATTCCTGGACTTTATCTTCTTCCGCGGCAAGAAGCGCTACGGGGGCTACGAACTGATCGAGGAAGTAGGCCGCGGGGGGATGAGCCGTATCTGGAAGGCCCGCCATCCCGAGACGGGGCGTATCTGCGCGTTGAAAATCCTCAGCCCGGAGTCGGTGGAGGCGCAGAAGCGATTCCGGCGGCTCTTCGAGGCCGAGGAGGGGGAGATCGCCCTTCAGCTCGATCATCCCAACGTCATCGAGACCTTCGACTACGGACGAGGGCGGGAGGGGGAGTATTACATCGCCATGGAGTTCGTGGAGGGGCCGAACCTGGAGAACCTCATCACCGTCGAGTCCCCGCGGGTCCGGGAGAACCGCTTCGATCTGCTCCGCCAGATGGGGGCCGGGCTGGGCTATATCCACCGTCAGGGGCTGATACACCGCGATTTCTGCCCCAAAAACGTACTCTACGTGCGAGACGGCGTGGCGAAGATCATCGACTTCGGCCTGACCATACCGGCCGACGTGCAGAGCCGCTCGCTGGTTACGCGGGCGGGCACCGCCAGCTACATGGCCCCGGAGCAGGTCAGGAACAAGCAGGTGGACGTGCGAACGGATATCTACGCGTTCGGGGTGTCCGCCTTCGAGGTGCTCACTTTCCGACGGCCTTTTCCCGCTTCGGAGAACCGGACGCGCCGGATGGTGATTCAGCTCAATCTGGAGCCCGTGCCTCTCCGGCGGGTTGATCCCGAGCTGCCGGAGGAACTGGAGGCGGTGCTCCAGAAATGCGTTGCAAAGGAAAGGGATTTGCGCTATAAATCCATGGGCAACGTCATGGCTGACCTGGAGGAAGCCCTGGACATTGCCTCCTCTGAGGACTAAAGCAGGGCAGTCGGCAGCCCATGGTGGTATGAAAAACGCAGGGGAAGCTGAGATGAGACCCGTTCTCCGTGTCGAAGTCGGACGACAGGCCAACTTTGAATACGAAGTGCCGCCAGTAGAAGAAGAGGAGACGGTCTGGCTGGGGCGGGGGGCGTTCTGCCAGATCCAGATATCCGACGTCCAGTTGTCCCGCCGTCACTGCGAGTTCACCAATGAAGACGGTCGCCTCTACGTAAGGGACCTCGACAGCAAGAACGGCACGCGGGTCAACGATGAGCTGATTGAGGACAAAGTCGAGTTGGAGGACGGCGACTCGATCACTGTGGGGACCAACAGGCTGCGCGTTACCTATCCGAAGCCCCAGACCCCGGCCTCCCCCGGCCTGGCCGAGTTGGGCACCGGAGAGGAGAAACAAGAAGCCCTCGAAGAGGTCTCGGCGCTGCGCGGCGAGCAGTTGGCCGGCTACGTCCTGGGCAAGATCATCTTTGAGGGGACGACCTCGGTCATATTCGCCGCCAAGAACGCCGAATCCGGCGAAAGGGCGGCCGTCAAGGTGCTTCAGCCCCTCAGCTCCATCAGCGTGGAGGACAAGAACCGGTTTATCCGCGGGGCAAAGCATAGCGCGTCGCTCCGCCATCCCAATTTTGTCCGGGTCTATGAAGGCGGCCGCGAGGAGGGTTGGTTCTACGTCGCCATGGAATACGTCCCGGGCAAGAACCTGCAGGGAGTGGTCGAGGCCAAGGGCGGGCCGTTGAAGGTGGGGACGGCGATGAAGATCATGCGGCAGGTGCTTGATGCGCTCCAGTATGCATACGAGAACGACATCGTTTTCCGGGGCGTCCGGCCCGAGAACGTCATCGTCTGCAAAGGCCTCAAGATCAAGCTGACCGATTTCGATCTGGTCAAGCCCCTCACCGGGCGCCAGGAAGCCCAGGTCACGCGGGTAATGGACGGCAGTATCGAGGTGGACCCCCAGTTCGCCGCGCCCGAGTTGATCGCCTACCCGGTGGTGGCCGACCAGAAGGCGGATGTGTTCGGGGCCGGCGCCCTGTTGTACTACATGCTCTGCGGCAGCCCACCTTTTGCCGCCCAGTTGCCGGCCAAGAAGCGCTCCTCGGCCTTCGATCGATCTGTGCCCGACCCCCGCTCGGTCAACCCCGAGGCACCCGAGGCGATCTGCGAGGTCATCGATCAAGCGATGTCCGACTACGAGCGCTATAACACCCCCCAGGAGATGGTGGACGCGCTCGAGGACGCCTTGGCGGACCGCAGCGAATGAACGCGTCCATGCCTTCCCCTTTACCCCCGGCGATCAGCGTGAGTGCATACCTCGAGATAGAGACGGGCCCGGAGCAGGGGCGAACGCTCGAGGTGCCGGAGGACGGCTCGATTGGCATAGGACGGGTGGAGGGCAATGACCTCGTCCTCGCGGATCGGCGCGTCTCCCGCAGGCATTGCCGGATCGAGCACGACGGCGCCCATTACTGGCTGATCGACTGCGACAGCCGAAACGGCACCGTTCTCAACGGCCGGACCGTGAGGCGCTCCCTTCTCTATGACGGCGATGTGGTTGAGGTAGGGCAGACGGAGCTGACCGTGCATCTGCCGGAATAGGCGCCGATCCGGTTCCCGCGGCCGCTTTGTGTGCTGTGAAGCCACGGCTATAATCTACGACAGCCTTTTGAGCACCACCGACGGAGGGAGGCCCAGATGCCCAGCCGGACCACTGCCCTGCGCATATACGGCAAAAGAGACCTGCGGGTGGAGGAGTTTGAGCTGCCCGAGACCGGCGATGATGCCATACTGGCCGAGGTTGTCAGCAACAGCATTTGTATGTCCTCACACAAGGCAGCCGAACAGGGAGCCGAACACAAGCGCGTTCCAGACGAGGTGGCGAAGAACCCCACCATCGTCGGCCACGAGTTCTCGGGGCGG
Source organism: uncultured candidatus Brocadiaceae bacterium (assembly GCA_964510315.1). GTDB lineage: Bacteria > Planctomycetota > Brocadiia > SM23-32 > SM23-32 > CAZEAP01. The sequence goes on along the minus strand of CAZEAP010000009.1, from coordinate 90,310 downwards.
GTGCTGGAGGTCGGGAGCGAGTGGGCCGACCGATACCACCCCGGGCAGATGTTCGCCATTCAGCCGGCCCTGATGTACAAGGGGTCAACGGATGCCCCCGGCTATTCCTACCAGTACGTCGGCGGTAACGCCACGCGCGTCCTTATCCCCCGTGAAGTCATGCTCATGGACTGCCTGCTTCCTTACGAGGGAGACGCCTTCTTCAAGGCGTCCCTGGCAGAGCCGATGTCCTGCGTGATCGGAGCCTTCAGGGCTCAGTACCACTGGCGACCGGGCACTTACGAACATCGAATGGGCATTCGGGAGCGAGGTAACTGCGCCCTGCTGGCCGCCGCCGGCCCCATGGGCCTCGGAGCTATCGACTTCGCCTTGCACGGCACGCGGCAGCCGGGACGGCTGCTGGTCACCGATATCGACCCCAAACGCCTCCGACGGGCCGAAAGGCTTTTTCCACCGGAAGAGGCCGCCGCGGACGGCGTCGAGTTGGAGTTCCTCAATCCCGCGGAGTTGCCGGAAGGCGAGGACAGGGTCATCGATTACGTCCGCCGCTTCACCGAGGGGGAGATGATGGACGACGTGTTCGTCTTCTACCCCGGCGAATTACTGGTTGAGCAGGCGGACGCCATGCTCGGCCGAAACGGCTGCCTGAATTTCTTCGCGGGGCCCTCGGACAAGGACTTCTCGGCACGGTTCAATTTCTACAATGTCCATTACGAGGAACACCACATCGTGGGCACCAGCGGCGGAAACACCAAGGACATGCGCATTGCTCTGAAGCTGATGAGCAAGGGCAGACTCGACCCTGCCGCAATGGTCACCCACGTGGGCGGCCTCGACGCCGCCGCCGACACGATCCTCCAGCTCCCCGAACTCCCCGGGGGCAAAAAGCTGATATACACTCAGCTCCGCATGCCGCTGACCCCTATCGACCAGTTCGAAGAAAGGGCGAAAAGTGCGGAGGGTGCGCTCAGCGAGGTCTTCTCCGAACTCGCCCGGCTTGTGGATGAAGCGGGCGGCCGATGGAATCCAGAGGCGGAGCGGTTCGTCCTGGGCCGGGAGGAGCTGAAGTTCGCTACTGACTGATGGGCGACGCGGACACCATTCTTGCCGTCTCAACCCCCGTCGGTTACGCACGGCGGGCAGTGGTGCGACTCAGCGGGCCGAACGCCGTGTCCTGCGTGGCGGGCCGATTCCAGCCCACCGTTTCCCCCGAGAGTCTGGGCGGGACCTTTCGAGCCCTCAACGGACGATTCCAACTGGCGGGTGAGGGAGTCCCCGTGCCGGCGTTGCTTTACCTTATGCGGGCGCCACGCTCCTACACGCGCGAAGACGTGGCCGAACTCCACCTTCCCGGCTCACCGGCCCTGCTGGACATGATCCTGGACGACCTGCTGGAGCACGGTCCGCCCGGACTACGCCCGGCGGAGCCGGGGGAGTTCACCCGACGCGCGTTCGTGAACGGGCGCATCGATCTGTGCCAGGCAGAGGCGGTGCTCTCGGTGGTGCGGGCCCGTACGGAGTCCGAACTGCTGGCCGCAACCGCCCGACTCGAGGGAAGCGTGAGTCGGCGTTGCGCCAACCTGCAGGATGAGGTGACCGAACTCCGAGTGCAGGCCGAGGCGGCGCTGGACTTTGCGCCCCATGGAATAGAGCTGCTGGACCCGGACGAGTTCATCGCCAGGTGCCGGACGATCTGCCGGGAGGTGCGGGCTGAAGCAGAAAAGGGCAGGGGGGACGTGGCCAGTGACGGCCACATACGGGTGGTCATCTGCGGGCCGCCGAACGCGGGAAAGTCCAGCCTGCTGAACCGCCTGGCCCGGGGCGAGACGGCCCTCGTGCACGACACGCCGGGCACCACCCGCGACGCCGTGGACGTCGAGGTGGAAATCAAAGGCGTGCCCCTTCGGCTGACCGACACGGCCGGGCTGGCGGAGGGTGCCTGCGGTCCGGACGCCGAGGCGGTAAAGCGCGCCCGGCAGCGCGTCGAGTCGGCGCAACTGGCCCTGGTGGTGATGGACGGTTCGCGGCCCCTCCCGGAGCGACGGCCGGCCATGGCGGAGGCGGTTCGCGCCGAACGGCTGCTGTGGGTTGTCAACAAGTGTGACCTGCCGCGCGTCTGGGAGGACAGCGAGCTTGAGCCGAGCGGCGCGGGGATCGCCCACACTTCGGCGCTGACCGGGGAGGAGCTCGAGGGTCTGCGCGAGGTGCTCTGGCGGATGGTGGCGGAAGGCCGTCTGGATGCCTCCCCGGCAAACTGCCTGTTCAACGCCCGCCAGAGGCATGCCCTCCGCCGGGCCGTGGAAGAGATCGGTTCGGCCGAAGACGCCGTCCGGCGGAGCATGGGCTACGAATTCGCGGCGTTCAACCTTCGGCGGGCATCCGAGGCGCTTGGCGAAGTAACCGGAGAGGCGACCCCCCAGGACGTGCTGGACCGCATCTTCAGCCGTTTCTGCATCGGCAAGTGACCGCCGGTGGACCTCAGGATTCCTCTCCGAATTCAGCATCGCCCGCCCCTTCCCGGAGTAACTCGGCCATCCTTGCCACCAGGGGGGGCAGGCCGTCGCCCGTCTTGGCGGAGATGGGGAGGACGGGTTTGTCCAGTTCGCTCTCCAGGCGGCTGGCGCCCGCTTCGGCGACGGGCAGGTCGATTTTGTTGGCAACCACTATTTCGGACTCTTCCGTCAGCTCCCCGTGGTGTTGGGTCAACTCGTCTCGGATGGCCCGGTAGTTCTCCACCGGATCGCTGCCGTCGGCGGGCGCGGCGTCCACCACGTGGACCAGCAACCGGGTGCGCTCGACGTGACGGAGGAATTCGTCTCCGAGGCCTCTTCCCTCGTGGGCTCCCTGGATAAGACCGGGAAGATCGGCCACCAGGAAGCGCTGATAGGTTTGGGTTTCCACGATGCCGACGACGGGCTTAAGGGTGGTGAAGGGGTAGGGGGCGACTTTTGGGTGGGCCTGGCTGATGCTGGAGAGGAGGGTGGATTTGCCCGCGTTGGGCAGGCCGATGAGGCCCACGTCCGCTACCAGCTTCAGTTCCAGGTGCAGGTCGCGCTCCTCGCCCGGCTCGCCTTCTTCATACTCGCGGGGAGTCTGGTGGGTGGCGGAAGCGAAATGGGTATTGCCCCTGCCCCCCTTGCCCCCTCGGGCCACCACGACGCTGCGCTCCGGCTCATCGAGGTCGGCCAGGGTAAGGTGCGTTTCCCGGTCGATGACCAGAGTACCCACCGGCAGGCGTATAAGGACGTCCGCTCCGTCCGCACCGTCCCGCTTCTTCGGCTTGCCGCGCTCTCCGTCCCCGGCGGCGTAGTGCGTCTTTGCCAGCAGGTCCATGAGGGTGAACAGGTTGGGGTCGGTGCGGAGTATGACGTCGCCCCCGTCTCCGCCGTCGCCGCCGTCGGGGCCGCCGCGGGGGACGTATTTCTCGCGCCGGAAGCTGACGCACCCATCGCCCCCGTCCCCGCCCTTGACGTGAATGTTGGCTTCGTCAACGAACCGCACGACGGGTTCTCCGGTAGGGTGTGAGTTGCGGGCGTAACAAAAACGACCGCTCCCCAGGCTCCGGGGAAGCGGCCGCGAATTCCTGCGGAGTGTCTCGCGCCTCAGTCGGGGACCACGCTGATGCGCTGCCCCATGAACTCCACCACTCCGTCGGCCTTGGCGAAGAGCGTATAGTCCCTGCCGCAGCCTACGTTGCGGCCCGGTTTGAAGTGCGTGCCGCGCTGGCGCACCAGGATGCTGCCGGCTCGCACGCGCTGTCCGCCGTATCTCTTGACTCCAAGGTATTGGGCGTTACTGTCGCGTCCGTTGCGCGATGAACCTTGTCCCTGTTTATGTGCCATGGGTAGAGCTCGCTGTTCATTCGGGGTGAATTTCGCGGATCACGATCCGGGTGTATTTCTGGCGGTGTCCTTTTTTCGCCTGCCGCATCTTGACGGCCTGATGCCTCATCATGGTCAGCTTCGGGCCCTTTTCGTGTCGGAGGACCTCCGCCAGCACACGGGCGCCGAAAAGCGTCGGCCGTCCAAGGCGCGCCTCCCCATTGTCTCCCACCATCAGCACGCGGTCGAACTCCACGAGTTCGCCTTTCTCCACGTCCATCAAATCCACGCGTATCTCGTCGCCTGTGCTGACTTTATACTGCTTTCCACCGTTGTCTATGACGGCATACACGGCGCACCCACTCTGATTGTAAGAAGGAGAGGAAATTCAACGAATATTCTAATCGGCCTTGGCGTTTTTTGCAAATGCGCGGCTACCGGCTCGATCAGTCGGGGACGATTTCCCGTCCCTCCTCGGTGAGGAAGCGTATCCTGTGGTCGCCGGCAGAAAGCGAGGCATCGGCGAAGACGTTGATCTGCACGCCGGAGGAATCCTCCACCTTCTGCAGCCGGCCGCGCATCTCATTGTTCAAGTAGTTTGCAGTGCTCGGAGGCATGGCCACCTCCACCGAGGCCAGTTTCTCGGTGTCCAGTCCGGCCTTTATCTGGCGGAGAGCCTGAAGGGCGACGGTCTCGGGCCCCTTCACGTGGCCGGTTCCATGGCAGTGTGGGCATTCGACGTAGGTGGACTGCCTGAGGCTCTGCTTCTGGCGCTGCCGGGTCATCTCGACGATGCAGAATGGTGACATTTTCAGCATGCGCAGCCGGGCGCGGTCGGACTTCAGTGCCTTCCACAGGCTTCTCTCGACTTTGGAGCGATGGTCGTCGCGGCTCATGTCGATGAAGTCGATGGCCAGCACGCCCCCCAGGTCCCGCAGTCGTATCTGCCGGGCGATCTCCGGGGCCGCCTCCATGTTGATCTGGAAGGCGGTCTCTTCGGCGTCGCCCCGTCCCTTATAGGTGCCGCTGTTGACGTCGATGGCCACCAGGGCCTCGGTCTGCTCCAGCACAATGCTGCCGCCACTGGGGAGTTGTACGGTGCGGCTGTGCATTTTCTCGATCTCTTCCTCCACCCCAAAGCGGTGAAAGAGCGGCTCGCTGCCGGTGTGGAGCTTGACCTTGCGAACGTGGCGGGGCAGGACGGTGCGCAGGAAATCCTTGACCTTCGTGTGGACCTCTTCGCTGTCCACCACGACCCGGCGGATATCCTCGCTGAAAACGTCCCGGATGACGCGGGTGACCGGATCGCTTTCCTGGTACACCACGGCGGGGGCTTCGGAGCGATCGGCCCTCTGGCTGATGGCGTGCCATAACCGCAGCAGGTAGTCGAGGTCCTTCTTCAAGTCGCTCTTGGACCGTCCTTCACCGGCGGTGCGGGCGATCAGGCCCATGTCACTGGGTACGTCCAGTTGCCTGAGGAGGTTCCGCAGCCGAGACCTCTCCTCATCGTCGGAAATCCTTCGGGAGACCCCTCGGCGGGCCACCCCGGGCATCAGCACCAGGTACCTCCCGGGCAGGCTGAGGTATGTGGTCAGGCTGGGGCCTTTGTCACCGATTCCTTCCTTGGTGACCTGCAGGAGTATCTTCTGGCCTTCGCTGAGCAGGCGGCGGATATCGTCCCGCCCCCCGCGCTTGCCGCCGTCGGAGGGCAGAACGTCAGAGGCGTGCAGGAAACCGTGTTTGGTGTGACCGAACTCCACGAAAGCCGCCTCCAGGTTGGGCACCAGATTGACCACGATGCCCTTGTAGATGTTCCCGACGATGTGCTCTCGACCGGTGCGTTCGAGGTACAGGTCTTCCAAACGGCCGTCAACGAGGAGGGCGATCCGCACCTCTTCCTCTTCAACAACATTAATCAACATTTCCTTCGCCATGGCTGACACCTCTTGGGGCTACTTCGAAGAAGGCACTTTCACGTGGGTGCGTTCGATAGCGCTGACCAGGTAGTCTTTGCCTTCCCGGCATCCGAGCGCTTGCATCACTTCCTCAGGCCGCGCCGTCCCGGTCTGGTCCCAACTGAGCAGAACGTGCAGGGAACCATTCTCCAGCCGCAGGGCCTCTATGTACGGGCGAATGTCGCGCCGCTGTTCCCGGTCCTTTCGCTTGCGGACCACCAAGGTCTCCCGACAGGAGAGAACCTCCTGCAGTTTCGCCTCGCTCAGATCATGACCGGGCAGCAAGGGAATGCGGTAGGAGAGCTGAGTGGGCTGGCGGTCGGGATGGGGCGAGGTCAGTTCGACCGAAGCTATCCGAATACCTTCCGGCAGCTCGGCTTCGAGCCGGTCCCGGAAATCTTCGGGCCGGACCCATCGGTCCAGGCCGACATCGGCAACTTCGTTCCGTCCCACGTAGCCTACACTGAGTGCGGCCGGCAGGCTGATCCTCGGGCGGGGATGATATCCCTCGCTCATAGCTACGGGAAGTTCGGCACGCCGCAGCGCTCGCTCGAACACACGCATCAAGTCATGATGCGATATGAAACGAATGCCTCCATCTTTGGTAAACCTTATTCGAATGTTCTGCTTGACTCGTGACAAAAAATCGACTCCACCCTATGGTTTCCAGGCCGCTCCCGGGCCGGGGGCTTTCCATGCTCAGCGTCGCCCGGCCCGGGCTCAAGACGTCCCGTGTCGTGCCGTGTGCAGCCCGGTGTGTCATCTCTTATGTCCTTTTTTGGCAGAGACTTACAGTTAACCTACCCGTCCCTGCCGTTTGCGCCTCGGGAGCAAACTCTCTCTTTTTTACAGAACTGTACTCTACCAGTTTGCTGCTAAAGCTTCAAGCGCCGTCTTGGGCGGGATCCGCCGTTTCGGCCGAAAAGGATGGAAGGGGGCGCCTCGTGCTGTATAATGGAGTTTGAGGAGGAGCAAATGAAAGACTTCAGGTCCATACCGTTCGCCACCGTCGTTCTGGCCCTCACGGCGGCTTCGGCTGCCCATGCTGATGTTCTGCAGGCGCGAGGGGGGCCGGCCGGTGCTGAGGACGGCAGTGTGCGCGTCGGCGTGGCTGAGAGAGTTTCCTACGCGGAGCCGCTGCCGAACGCCCGTTGGGAGCACCTCATTCCCACGCGGGAGGGACAGCGGAACTCCAGAGGCCTCCATCGTCGCGGACCACGACGGCACGGGCCGGGGCGTCGCTGCCCTCGCCGTTCCCATTGCGGTTCCACGGTGCGTTTCAGGCACGGAGGGCACGGCGGAGCGCTCTGCGTCTGCGTCCAGGTGCCGTTGCACTACTACGGGTCCCACAGGCGGAGTTACTTCCCGATACGGCGACGCTACGAGAGTTCGGTGGTGGTGAAGAGTCCCACCGTAAAGACCCCGCCGCGAAGGGCGACGGTGCCTTCCCTGAGCACCCGGGACCGGTTTGCCTCCCGTCTCGGGCCCACGTCGGGGCATGCAAGCAGGCCGGGCCAGGAGCTTGGCCGCGGCGAATCCATGCTGCGGAGGGGTGATTTCCGGGCCGCGGCGGCGGCGCTCAAACGTGCCGTACGAAGGTCGCCGGACAACCCCGCGCCCAAGATTGCGTTGGCCGTGGCCTGGGCGGGCGAGGAGAACTACGCTTCGGCTGCGCACATACTTCGACGTGCCCTGCATCAACTGGTTGACTGGAACGCAGTGCGCATCGACTGGGCCGAAGTGCTCGGCGGGCGCGCGGCTGCCGAAGACTTTCAGGCGCGCATGGAGGAAGCCCTGGAAGGCCCCCTTCGTGCCGACGCGGCCCTTCTGTTGGGGTTCTACCACCTGGTGGAAGGCAGGCTGGAGCAGGCCGCCGCCAGCCTGCGGAAAGGCCGTCGGGCCGAGGAACGCCTGCCAATGTTGGACGCCCTTCTGCTCTCTGTCCAGCGGAGGCTGGACGGAGAAACTACCGAAGCACCTCACCCACCTTCGGACTGATCGGAGAGGCCCCGGCCGGGCCAGCCGCGGTGAACCGCCGATTCGCCTGTCGCCCTGGTCCTTTGGCTTGTCGGGCTGCCCGAGAGGTCTTTGCGCAACGGGCAGACGGCGATCTCGGCAGCTCCGCCTGGGGGTTATCCACCGCCCTCTTGACTGTCTGCGCTGGGTTTTGTTTCTTCGCTCTCCGATCCGCCCGCGCCCGGCTCCCGGCTGAGAGATGCTTCTTCCTCTTTGCCATCCCGGCCGGGGGCATTCGGCCTGGGGGGTCGGCGAGTCGGAGGGCCCGGCTGTTGGGCTGAGCGAGTCGTGGAGCTATCCCGGGGGCTTTCCAGCAGCACGGATTTTACCTTTCGGCGGGTGGGCTCGAGACTGAAGAGGAGAGCACCCACCAGTGCCAGGGCGAGCAAGGTGAAGAAGGCCATTTTCATGCCGGATAATGTCCGGGTCGGGGCCTGTGGTGTTTCAAAACGAACAAATATGAGAACTTTCAAGTTGTACGCCGAACTTGGTCTTGCGGACCGGAAAACGCCGATATCCGGAGAAAAAGCCGAGTTTTCCGCTTATTCCTGCCGATAGGAGGCCCGGGAGCCCGCCTTGTCGGGCTCGTTCCGGGCAATTTTCCCGTGCCGGCTGCCTGGAAGTTGTGGCATTGTGCTTGCTTTAGTGTACCTGTCTCAGTATGAGCCAATTGGGCGTTACGCCGCAGGCAGCCGGAAAGGTGAAAGCTTTCGTGTCTGGATCTTCTGCGACAATTGCCGACAATCGCAGCGGGACGAAGCCTCCTCCCGGGGACGGGGAGGAGCATTTCCCGATTCCGCTGGCCGCAATGCAGCCGGGCACGGTGACGCCGATCGACCTTTACATCCACTACGGTTCACCCGGCCAATACGTGCTCTACAAATCGGCCAACACCCACTTGAGGGAGGAAATAAGAGAGCGGCTTCTGGCTCACGGAGTGTCCGTGCTCTATCTGAAAAGCGACGATCGCGAGCTATATTACACCTATGTGGAGAAGAATCTGACGTCGATCGTCCGGGACGAACTGATGCCGGCGGAGAAGGCCTCCGAACTGATCTACGAGACATCCTCCCGGGTGATGGAGGAGACCTTCGCGGAGCCGCGCTCCGGACGCAATCTGCGGCGTGCCCACAACGTGGTGGAGGCCACGGTGCTGTCCATCTTGAACGACCCCGAAAGTATCTGGCACATGGCGGGGATGGCCGGCCACGATTACTACACGTTCACCCACTCGGTCCATGTCTGCATGTTCCTGACGGCGGGTTGCCGGGATTTGCTGGGCATCACCGACAGCAAAATGCTGAGGCAGATCGCCCTGGGAGGGATATTCCACGACATCGGCAAGAGCCAGATACCCGAGGAGATACTCAACAAACCGGGCAAGCTGACCCCCGAGGAGTTCGAGAAAGTGAAGCGACATCCCACGCTCGGGCTCGGGCTGGTGAAGAATGATCGGAAACTGGTGGCGGCGTCGGCGCGCATCATCAGAGGCCACCACGAGCGCTGGAACGGCACGGGCTATCCACAGGGACTGTCCGGCGAGGGCATCGCCGACATAGTGAGACTCTCGACGGTCATCGACGTTTACGATGCGTTGACCACAAAGCGCTCCTACGCGGACGCCCGTTCGCCCGTTGAAGCACTTGAGCTGATGATGGAGCCGATGCAAGGGCACTTCGACGGGGAGCTGCTGCGGTCCTTCGTCAGGTTTCTCGGGCCCCGGGACATGCGCACGGCGCTGCGGGCGCGATGGAACGAGGAGGCGGCCGAAGCGCTCAAACAGATGGCGAAGGGCTGAGTATGCCCTTTTCACGGTGACTGCCTGGAGCTTTTGCGGACAAAACGGGCCGAAGGAGAGGTCTTTTGGCAACGCTCGCTGAAGATAAGAAGCCAGCCGCCGGGCAGCAGTTCTTCCCCATCGCATTGGCGATCATGCAGCCCGGAACCCTGGCGCCGGTCGACATTTACATCAGAACAGACTCTCCGGCCGCTTACAGGCTCTACAAGAAGGGCAGGACTGAACTAAGCGAGCAAGTGCGACAGAGACTTCTGGAGCGGGGGGTCGCGGAACTCTACTTGCGCCGGGAGGAGGAGGACGCCTACTACGACTACGTGGAGGCCAACGTCGATGCGATTGTGGGAGACGCGTTGCTCCCTCCGGAGGAGGCCTGCCGGATCGTTTACCAGAGTTCGTCCCGAGTGATGTATGACGTCTTTGAGAATCCCCGGTCGGGAACAAATCTGAAGAGAGCCCAGAAAATGGTCGAAGGCGCGGTGCAGTCGATCATGAACAATCCGGACGCGCTCTGGCAGATGACTTCCATCGCGTCCCATCACTACTACACCTACACCCACTGCGTGAACGTTTGCGCTTTCCTCGTTGCCGCCAGCAAAGAACTGCTGGGGATCACTGAGCGCGCTGAACTGGAACAGATCGGAATAGGCGGGATGCTCCATGACATCGGCAAGAGTGAGATACCCGAAGGGATACTCAGCAAACCCGGCAAGCTCAACGATGAAGAGTGGAGCTACGTCCGGCAGCACCCGGTGCTGGGCGAGGAACTGCTGACCGACCAGCGGGACCTCTCGCCCACGGCACGAGTCATCATTCGCCACCATCACGAGCATGCCGATGGGTCCGGCTACCCGGACGGGCTGACCGTGGAAGAAGTGGACCGAGTGGTTCGGCTGGCCACCCTCGTGGACGTTTACGACGCACTTACAACCGAGCGTTCGTACGCCCCCGCCAGACCACCATACCGCGCGCTCGGGCTGATGCTGGAGGAAATGGCGCCGGAGCTGGACCAGGACCTACTGCGAGACTTCGTGCAGTTCCTCGGGCCCGGCAGTGAAGAGGCGTAGCGCGCCGCAGGCTGCGGCGTCCGGACGGCGCCGTCGGTCACCCGAAAGCGAAAGCCCCCAAATCAATGCGCCAGGAGCTGAGCCGATGGCCGGACAGCAGCAACTGATGCCCGTACCGCTGGCCGTCATCCAGCCGGGAACTCGCGCGCCGGTGGACCTTTATATCCGCGATCCGCGCACCCTCCGGCACACGCTCTATAAAGCGGCGGATACCCCTCTGGACGAGGATGTCCGGAAGCGCTTGCTCGAACGGGGGATAGAGCAACTGTACCTGCGTACGGAGGACCGAGCGGCGCTCTACCAGTACCTGGAGGAACACATCACGGGCATCATCAGGGACAGGCTGCTCCCCACCGAAGAGGCGGCGCGAATCGTCTACAAGAGTTCGACGCGGGTAATGGAGGATGTGTTCAGCGATCCCCGTGCGGGCCGCAACATCCGACGTGCCCAGAACATGGTCGAGGCCATCGTGTCCGCCATACTCCACGAGCCGAATACACTCTGGCAGATCACCTCCATAGCCAGCCACGATTACTACACCTACACGCACAGCGTCAATGTCTGCGTGTTCCTGGTGGGTGCGGCCCGGTACTGCCTCGGGCTGGAGGATGAGTCCGCGTTGCAGAACATCGCCAGCGGCGGCATCTTCCACGACATCGGGAAGACCCTGGTGCCCGAGGACGTTCTCCGCAAGCCCGAGGGGCTGACCGAAGAGGAGTTCTCCATGATTAAACAGCATCCGGAGAAGGGTTTGGAGATCCTTGGGCCGAACATCCAGGTCCGCCCCGCGACCGCTGCCGTGATCCGGAGCCATCACGAGCGCCTTGACGGCAGCGGCTATCCCGACGGACTCTGGGGGCAAGAGGTTGAGCCAGTGGCTCGGCTCGCCGGCATCGTGGATACCTATGACGCCATGACTACCGACAGGCCCTATGCGGCGGCCCGCCAGCCCTATGAGGCGCTGGAGTTCATGCTGGCGGCGGCCACCGATGAACTGGACGTTGATCTTTTGCGTTCGTTCATCCGGTTCCTCGGCCCTCGGGAGGCCCGTGCCGAAGGCCCCTCCGCTGCCGGCGCCCGGGGCCGATAGGCCGGACCTTATTTTTTGCGGTTTCTGCCGCGTCCCTCGCCGGTCTTCTCCTCGACCAGTTTCTGCAGCTTGTCCAGCCACCCCATCTTCGGCTCTTTCGCCGCCGGTCCGGTGCCTTTTTCCCGCCGCTGTTGGGCCACCGGTTTGAGTGCCATTTCATCGGCTTTTCTCTGGATGGCCCACCTCTCCAGCAAGCCGATGGAAGTGCTGCAGGTCAGGTAGAGACAGAGCCCGCTGGGGAACTGGTAGAGGATGATCACGAAGAAGAAGGGGAAGTACTTCATGATCTTCTGCTGCTGTTGGGCTTGCTCGCTGGTGGCCGGGGACATGAACTTCTGATTCAGGAACATCACCACCGCCATAATGACCGGCAGCAGGTTGAAGGTGTCCCACCCGACGATGGGGATGGTGAAAGGCAGTGAGAACAGCGCGTCCGGCTGACTGAGGTCCGGCACCCACAGGAAGCCCGCGTGGCGCAGTTCGATGGCGGCTCGAAGGGCGCCGAACAGCGCGATGAGTACGGGCATCTGCAGCAGCAGCGGGCCGCAGCCGCTCAGCGGGGAAACCCCGTACTTCTTCCACAACTCCATCTGTGCCTGAGCCAGCTTCTCTTTGTCGTCGCTGTACTGCTTCTGAAGCTCGGCGATCTTCGGCTGCAGCTTCTGCATCTTGGCCATGCTGAGCTGACTCTTGCGCGTCAGGGGATGGAGGATAACACGCACGAAGGCGGTCAGCACGATGATGGCCACCCCATAGTTGGGGATGAGCGCGTGAAAGAAGTTCAGCAGGCCGAGGGCCAGTCGACTCAACGCCGGCAGCCAGCCCAGGTCGATGAGGTCGCCCAGGCCGGCATCGTAGGCCTCCAACAATTCGTCCTCTTTCGGTACCGCCACTATCCGGTAGGTCTGGGCGGCCTCCGAGCCGGCCTGCAGCGCTTTGGGCACGGTCATTCGCAGGATCACCGCGGGCGTTTTGGCCAACTGCGTTCGGTCGCCCATGCGCCGAACGGACGGCTTGTTCCAGCGTCCCTTGGCGCCGACGATGTCCTCCTCGATGAGGGCCAGCGACTCGACCCGGTCCACCCAGTTGGCTTCCCCCAGCAGGTATACGGCGGCGAAATAATGATTCACCGAGCCGGCCCACACGATGTTGGCGGATTCGTTGGGTTCCTCATCCGTCCGCTGGAGCTTGCCCGCGGAGCGCTCCGCCACTTTGTAGTCGCCGGGGCCTTCCCTGGCGCCCACGCGGGTCCCAAGGTAGTGCGTCTTCAGCATCTCTCGCTCGATGCCGGCGGGGCCCCGGACGGAGCAGTTCACTTCCAGCGGTTCCGCGCAGGCGTTCGTTATTTCCAGCTTCACGCTCAAGTGGTGGCGCTCGCCGACCTCCACCGTTTTGCGGAGGCGCAAAAGATGGCCCTCCGGCCCCTGCAGAACGCCCTCGAACGGCGTTTCCAGTGAGGCCTCGAAGATGAGCCGCTCGGGGCTGTGCTCCACCACTTCGTAGACGAGGTTTTCGGTGGGTATGTCGGCGGACCACTGCTTTCCCTCCGTCGCCGTCGAAACGGTCAGTCCGAGCAGCGTGTCGCTGTAGCGGCCCTGTTCAAACCCTTTCAGCAACGTCAGCGGTGGGCGCTCATCGCCGACCTTGTAGGGCGCTTTGTACTGCTCGTCCAGCAGCTGGAGTCTCTGGAGGGCGGCACCGACATTGGTCCACTCCGCACGCAGGTGCTGGTTTGACACCACGAGGCCCTCGACCGGCTCGGCGGCCCTCTTCGGCGGTGCCGGCGCGGGCGGAGAAGTGGGTTCTTCTGGTTCCTCTACGACGGGCTTCTCCGGAATTTCCTGCCTGGCCGCCTGTGCCGGGGGCCGCGGGGCAGCCTTCTCTTCGTGCATGAAAAAGTAGCTGCCGGCCCACCATCCGCCGAGGACGACGGCACTGGCGAGCAGAAATTTGGCGAAGGTCTCTTTGTCCATGCGAAGATGAGGGGGTCAGAGAAAATCGGCGGCCCCGGGCTCACCGGCAGGGCCGGCCGCGCCGCTATCGCCCTTCCAGTAGCCGCTCGGCCAGGAACGTATCCAGCGCCGGGACAGAGCGGATCTTGTGGGCCGTCTTCTCAACGTCGTAGTCCAGCTTGCGGAAAGTGACCTGGCTGCCGTCGAACAGTGCGTAAGTAGCCCTGTAGTCCCCGTCTCTGGGCTGTCCGACGCTGCCCACGTTGATGATGGTCTTTTTGCTGACGAGGTGATATCGGTGATTCACTTCCTGTGGGGTGAGGTATATCATGTCTTCGGTCCAGATGCCCGCGACGTGACTGTGGCCGCAGAAGCAGAGCCACTCGATCCGGTCGAAGAGGGCGCGCATCTTCTGGGGACGATATATGTCACGGGGGTAGAGGTACTCCGTGGTCGGCTCGCGGGGCGTCCCGTGGACGTAGAGTATCTCCTCCTCCGCGTGGCTGGTCTCCAGCGCGCCCAGGAAGTCCCAGCGCTTCAGATTGGCTTCCCGGTCCTCGTTGAGGGGACTGAGCTGGTCCCGTGTCCAGTTGAGGGATTCCTTTGCTCGGAGGTTGAAGTTGCTCCCCTCAAATTCCGTCATCAGAGCCTGTTCGTGGTTCCCCACGAGGGTGATCTCGAACCCTACCGCCAGGTCAATGCACTCCTTGGGGTCGGGCCCGTAGCCGACAAAATCTCCCAGGCAGATAACCTCTTCGACACCTTGTTGGCGCATGTCCTCCAGCACGGCCTGGAAAGCCTCAAGGTTGGCGTGGATGTCGGAGATTATTGCCTTCACTCTTGCGATTGCCCTTCATTGCTCTCTTCCGGGGGAGCGGCTTCGCCGACCAACATTACCGGGATACCGTCCCTTACCGGGTAGCGGCGGCCGCACTCGCTGCAGACAAGCCGTCCGCCTCTCTGGCGGACCGGCTCCCGACACAGGGGACACACCAGCAGACTCAACAGTTGCTCGTCAACGGCGTCATCGGACGCCCGCTCTGGGTCGTTTGGGTCGGACATCTGGGAAACGACTCATGTTATCAGAAGGGCACTCAGGCTTCAACTGAGGGGGCCGTGTCGGAACGGAACAGGACCCGAATCTCGCGCACGTCGTTGCTCGGCTGCTCAACGTATATCTTATCGCGGCGGATCAACTCCAGTATGGCAAGGAAAATACCGATGACCCGCTCGCGGGAACAGTCGCTGCGGAAAAAATCCAGGAAGGCCGCCTCGCCTCCCGACTCTTCCAACTGTCGGAGCACCTCTTCGACGTAGTCGCTGACCGGCACCCGGCCCCGCAGCACCCGCACCGGCTGCTCCAGACGAGTCTGCCGGGCGACCTCGGCGAACGCGCTCATCAGGTCCCAGGCGGACAGGTCTTCCAGCAGGGCCTCCGGTCCCGGCTGCTCGGCGGGCTCTCTGTCGGGCGGCGGGCGGGAGAATCGCGCAATCCGGCGGCCACGTCGGTTCTGCAGGTCTTCGGCGGCTTCCTTGAATGCCTTGTACTGCAGCAGCCGGCGCACAAGCTCCACGCCGGGGTCGTCCTCCTCTTCTTCGGTTTCCCCGGGGGGCAGCAGCGTCTTGCTCTTCATCTCCATCAGGGTGGCGGCCACCACGAGAAACTCCGCCGCCACGTTGACGTCAAAGATGTCCACGGCCCGCAGGGCGGCCAGGTAGCGGTCGGTAATGCGGGAGACGGCCACCTCGAAGATGTCCACCTCCTCCTGTTTTATCAGGTGGAGCAGCAGGTCCAGCGGGCCGCTGAAGACGTCCAGTTCCGCCCGGAAATCCTTCAGGGATGCGGCGGTTTCGCTCTCGTTCGATCCGGCCACTTCTTTGGTCCCTTTATGCCAGGGTCGCGCCGATCAGGGCGTAGAGGCGGACACCGCACAGCACAGAGCCGAGCTGGATGGCCGGCCAGACGACGAGGTAGAACAGAATGGGCACGTTCCACAGAAACGAGACCATGATCAGGCCTATCAGTATGCCCATTCCGTACTGGTTGAACCGGCGGTATTTCTGCTCCATCCGGTAGGGCAGGAAATACGCCAGAATCTCGTGGCCGTCCAGCGGACCGAGGGGTATGAGGTTGAACAGCGCGAGCACGAAGTTGATCAGGGTCAACATGGCCAGGTAGCCGACCAGCATGTTGCCGTAGGCAAGGCGGGCGGGGGCGACGGCCAGTATCAGCCGCAGCAAAAGCGCCCAGAACGTGCCCTGGGCCAGGTTCGAGAGGGGGCCGCAGGCGGTGGAGATCATCATGTCCCGCGACGGATTCCGAAAGTTATAGGGGTTTATCCGCACCGGCTTTGCCCAGCCGATGGGCGCGAAGATTATCATCAGTGTTCCGATCGGGTCCAGGTGCGCCACCGGGTTCAGGGTAAGCCGCCCGTCGAGCTTGGGCGTTGGGTCGCCGAGGCGATACGCGCTGTAGCCGTGGGCGAACTCATGCCCCACCAGCGCCGGGAGCAGAGCCGCCAGCCGTATCAGAATCCTGGTCGGATCGAACATGACTCTTCGCCTTGCGCCCCGGGAGCAAACTCAAGGGGCTTCCGAGAATAACTTGCGTTCGATTACGTCGCACAGCACGTGCACGATCGTGCCGTGGGCTTCCTGCACACGGGGGGTCTCCTCCGACGGGGCGCGGATGGTCATCCGGCAGGCCCGGGCCAGGGCGCCGCCGTCGGCGCCCGTGAGCCCGACGGTGAGTGCGCCGCGGCGGTTGGCCTCCTGGACGGCCGCCACCACGTTGGCCGACTCGCCGCTTGTTGTGATGCCGATCACGGCGTCGCTGGCGCCTACGAACGCTTCCACCTGGCGGACGAACACCTGTTCCTGGCCGTAATCGTTGCCCACGGCGGTCAACACGCTGGTGTCGGTGGTGAGGGCGTGACAGGGGAGGGCGGGGCGTTCCATCCGGAACCTGCCCACCAGTTCCCCCGCAAGGTGCTGGCTGTCGGCCGCGCTGCCCCCGTTGCCCATCACGTAGATGCAACCGCCGTGCTCCAGGACGGCCGCCAGGCAGAGGCCGACCTGCTGGAGCTGCTCGCTTTGCTCCAGAAGGTCCTGATGAACGTGAACCGTCTCTCGGAGAGTCTGCTCAATCCTGTCGATCATGGTTCTGGGCGATCTTCTCTATCAACTCTGTCGTGGAGAAACCTTTCGCCAGGGGGGCGAGCTTCACCTCGCCCCCGCTGGATTCGACGAATTCGTGCCCGACGACCTCCTCCCGCGTGTAATCGCCGCCCTTGACCAGCACGTCGGGCCGGACCTCACGGATCAGCGGCAGCACGCTCTGTTCCTCGAACAGCACCACGTAGTCAACGTCGGCCAGGGAGGCGATGATCCGGCTGCGGACCTGCTCGGAGTTGATGGGTCGGCCCGGGCCTTTCAGCTTGCGAGCGGAGGCGTCGCTGTTGACCCCGACGAGGAGGACGTCGCCCTGCTCGCTTGCGTAGCGCAGAAGCTGAACGTGGCCGATGTGGAGCAGGTCGAAGCAGCCGTTGGTAAACGCCACGCGGCGGCCCTGCCGGTGAAACTCGCTGGCCAGTTCGGCCACTTCGCTACGGTCTACGATCTTCAGGGAGATCGGATCGGTGGCCGCTTGCAGATGGTTCAACAGGGTGCGGCGCGCAATGGGCGTTACGCCCCGTTCGGCCACTTCCAGTCCGGCGGCGAAATTGGCCAGCGCGGCCGCGCTGCGGCACTCCAGCCCCTCGGCCAGCGCCAGGGAGAACACGGCGGTAACCATGTCCCCGGCACCGGTTACGTCAGCCACCTCCCGCGCGTGCGTGGTGACGTGTTGCCGCCGGCCCGCGGCCGTGGCGTAGTATAGGCCGTCCCGGTCAAGCTTGATGACCACCGACTGGAGTGACAGCTCGGAGAGCAGTTTCTCGGCGGCGGCCCGGTAATCGGGCTCCCGCCGGAGGGTGAGGCCGGTAGCCTTCTCCGCCTCGTGGCGGTTCGGCAGCACCGCGGTGGCCCCCGCATAGCGCCCGTAGCTGTCGGTCCGTTCGGGATCGACGATGACGGGCTTGCCGGCCTCTCGGGCCTGCTGAATCAGCTCCCGCAGCATGGAATCATTGAAGAAGCCCTTGCCCATGTCCTGGAGCACAAGTGCCTCCGCTTCCGCCAGGCATTCCAGCGCGTTGCGCTCGACGGCCTCTTGTTCCTCGGGGGAAAGGGGGGTTGTATCCTCCTCGTCCACCCTGACCAATTGCTGAAGGGCACGGCCGGCCGACTGGACGTAGCCCAGGTAGCGGGTCTTGGTAGTGGTGGGACGGCTGGTAGAATCCACGAGACGATGCACGCCCATGCCCGCCTTTTCCATCTGCTGCCTCAGGGTGAGGGCGGCTCCGTCCGCGCCCACCACTCCGACGGTGATCGCTTCCGCCCGGAGGGCGGCCAACATGGCGGAGACACTACCCGCTCCGCCCGGCCGGTGCTCGCGACGGGCGACCTTCAGCACGGGTATCGGACCTTCCGGTGAGATGCGGGAGACGCTTCCCCAGACGTAGGTGTCCAGCATGACGTCACCGACCACGCCGATCCGGGGCCTCCCGATCTGTTCCAGCAAACCGGAGAGGCGGTCGAGCATGATAGCACCTTGCGTGGAGGTCAGTCTGGCAGGGATTGTTGCACCTCTTTGAGCCGGGCCGCGCTGCGGCGCAATTGGGCGGCTTCGCTCTGGGAGATCTTCGGCTGCATTTGGCGAACTACGCCCCGGCGTCCAAGAACGCAGGGCACGCTGAGGCAGACGTCCTCGACACCCAGGTAGTCCGTAACCAGCGTAGAAACGGTGAGCACGCTGTGCTCATCGCGGAGCAGAGCGCCGACGATGCGCAGGAGTGCGTGACTGATGCCGTAGCTGGTCGCCCCTTTTGCCTCAATGATGTGATAGGCGGAATCTCGCACTTCCTTGACGATTTCCGCGCGCCGGCGCTGAAAGTCGCATTTGCCGCACTGCTCGCAGAGATCGTCGATCTGCATTCCGCTGATGTGCGTCATGCTCCAGGCCGCCACTTCGCTGTCGCCGTGCTCCCCCAGGACGTAGGCGTGGGTGTTGCGGGCGTCCACCTCGCAGTTAGCGCTCAACAGGTATCGGAACCGCGCGCTGTCCAGCACCGTACCCGAGCCGATCACCCGCCGGCGGGGCAGTCCCGACCTGCGGATCACGTCGTAGGTCAGCACGTCTACCGGATTGGTTACCATCACCACCGTGGCGTCGCTCTGGTGGTCCAGCACCTGCTCCATGATGGATCGGCATATGCGAGCGTTGCGGCCGGTCAGTTCCAGGCGGGATTCTCCCTCCTGCTGAGCCGCCCCGGCGGTGATGACGATGACGTCCGCCCCGGCGCAGTCGGGGTAATCTCCCGACCACACCCTCACCGGCGGCACGAAAAAAAGGCCGTGGTTCAGGTCCATCGCCTCGCCTTCGGCCCGGTCGCCGTCCTTGTCGACAAGGACTATCTCCTCGGCCAGGCCGCTGTTCATCAGGGCAAACGCGAAGGTCGAACCCACCGCCCCTGCGCCGACGATGACTACTCTTGCGCCTTTTTGGGTTTTCGCACTCATATGTCGGCCTCTTAGGACTATAGGCCAATCTCGCCGGCATTGTCAACAAACCGGCCCCCCGCTGATTACCTGCGCTTGACGGCGGGGGCCGGCCTGCTTTAGAGTCGATTTCGTTCCCCCCTTTTGTGTGGATGGACCTTCCCATGAACGCCGGAAATGTGGAAGCGCAGGTGCAGCGGCTGGACAGCTTCGACGCCGTCGAGAGGCGTGAGGCGCTGGAACATCTGGCGGAGGCCATGCCGGAGAAGCCGCCGCGAAAGCCCGAAGTCAACGTCCACTGCCACACCTTCTTCTCCTACAATGCCTATGGCTATTCTCCCTCCAGGTTTGCCTGGGAGGCCCATCGCTATGGGCTGGAGGTGGCGGGCATCGTGGACTTCGACGTGCTCGACGGGGTGGAGGAATTCCTGGCAGCAGGCCGGCTGCTCCGTTTGAAGACCGTCGCCGGGTTCGAGAGCCGGGTCTACGTGCCGGAGTACAGCGACACGGTTCTGAATTCTCCCAAAGAGCCCGGGGTGATGTACCTGATCACCAGCGGCTTTACCGAACTGCCGCCGCCGGGCAGCGCCGCCGCCGAGACCCTTCGCTCGATGTCCGAGTGCGCCCAGCAGCGCAACCGTCGCATGATGAAACGGGTCAACGAGCACCTGGACCCTGTCACCATCGACTACGGGGCGGACGTCCTCCCGCTGACCCCGGCCGGGAACGCTACGGAGCGACACATGCTGGTCGCCTACGAGGAGCGGGCCAGAGAGCTGTTCCAGGACCCGGACGAACGGGCGCGCTTCTGGAGCGAGAAGCTGGACGAGCCGGAGCAGAAGGTGCAGCAACTCCTCCACGACGTGGTTGCGCTGAAGAGGCTGATGCGCCGGAAACTGATGAAGCACGGCGGCGTCGGATACTCGCCCCCCGATGAGGGGAGCTTCCCGGCCCTGGATGAAGTCCTGGAGATGACCCACGCCTGCGGCGCCTTGCCCAGCGGCGGGTGGGTGGACGGAACCAGCGAGGGTGAATCGGATCCGATGGAGTTGTTCAGCTTCTTCCGGGAGAAGGGCATGCCGTTGATGACCATAGTCCCGGACCGGAACTGGAACATTGACGATTCGGAGGAGAAGGCACTGAAGGTCAGCAATCTGCACGAGGCCGTCGCCGCCGCCGAAGAGCTGGAGATGCCCATCCTGGTGGGGACGGAGATGAACAAGTACGGGCAGAAGTTCGTTGATACCTTCTCGGCGCCGCCCCTGGAGCCGCATCGGGACAGTTTCCTTGACGGCGCGCGCACGGCGTGGGGCCACACGCTGCTGAAGATGACGACCGGCCTGGGCCTGGAAAGTGGATGGTCGAAACGGCACTTCGACGAGCGAGCGGCCCGCAACCGTTTCTTCCGCCGGGTCGGCCGGCCTCCTTACCCCGAACCGGACGTCATGGCGCGCCTTGCCAGGGCCGCTGAGGGGCTCACGCCGGAGGCGGTTTTGGACGTGCTGAACGCGTGAAGCTGGCGACCGGACGGAAAACCCGGTGAACTTTTGCGCGCCTCGGCGCACTAAGCCGACGGAGAAAAGACGGAGTCCCACCGCGGGTTCGACAGCTTTCCAAGAAAGAAGGACCGGCTTGCTCTCCGCCATCTGGACAATCGCGAAGAACTCCTTCGTTGAGATCATCCGGCAACCGGTCTACGTCATCGTCCTCGCCATAGGGATGGTCCTCATCGGTTTCTCTCCGGCCGTTACCATGTTCAGCATGGTGGAGGAGGAGAAGATGATGGTGGACGTCGGTCTTGCCACCATCATGCTTTTGGGCCTTGCCCTGGCCGTCCTGAGCGTAACTCAGATCATCAGCCGCGAGATCGAGGCGCACACCGTCGGCGCCATCCTCAGCAAGCCGGTGGGACGCGTGCCATTTGTGGTCGCCAAATTCCTGGGCATGACGGCTGCATTGGCGCTGGCTACCTACCTTCTGACCATCATGCTGTTGAACACGTTGCGCGTGGGCGTTCCCAGCGGCGCCACGTGGGAGATGGACTGGCCGGCGCTGTTGGCGATGTTGCTGCCTGCCCTGGGGGCCGTGGCTGTGGGTATCTACGCGAACTATTTCTACCACTGGAATTTCTGCTCCACCGCGGTGTTGTTCGGCTTCTTTTTTTACACCGTGGCGATGGGCATGCTGCTGGTTGTGGATTCGGAGTGGCAGTTTGCGCTGGTGCCCTCGGTTTTCCTTGAGCGCCATGCCGCGCAGGTTGCCGTTGCGGCGCTTCTGCTGTGGTTCGGCATCTGGGTTATCGGTTCGGTTGCCCTGGCGGCGTCCACGCGGCTGAACGTTATGCTGAACGCCATAACCTGTTTCGTGGTATTTTTCGTTGGGATGAGTTCACAGTTTTTATTCGGGCAGTTCGCCGAGAAGTCGGTAGCCGCGTGGGCCGCAATGCGTGTGGTTCCCAACATGCACGTCTTCTGGGTGGGCGACAAGTTGATGCAGGAGCTGCCCTTCATCCCGCTCCCTTACGTGGGTACGGCGGCGGCTTACGCAGTCGGGTATTGTGCCACCATGGTGATGGTGGCGGCTTTTCTGTTCGAGAAGCGAGAAGTGGTTTAGAGATTGCTTCACAGTACGGGCGTGGCGCGCGGGACTCTGGTTTTGGTGCTTGCTGCCCCTGACGGCTGAGGAAGGCACAGAAAATGGCTAATCCGAAGAAGCTGGAATACACGGCCCTGGTGGGGCTGGTGCTGCAGGCGATCTTCGCGCTGACCTGCTGGGTGCTGAGCGTTCAAAGCGGGAGTCGGGCCGTAACGGCCGAGATGTGGCACCTGGCGGTAGGTCTGGTGGTCTGGGCGGCTGTGCTTGTGCACGGCCGCCAGCGACGCCTCGCACGCGAGGAAAGGGAGGAACTCGAACAGCTCAAAGAAACCCGCTTGAGCGAAGAGATATTCGAAGAGACGGAACTGGACACCATGCGGGCCAGCCGGGCCCTGCTGATCTTCGAGAGGTACGCAATCCCCGTCATCACTGTCGCGCTCAGCGCCGGGTTGCTGTTTCTGGCCTACCGGGTCCTTAGCGCGGCGTTCGCCTCCGCGGCGCTGACCGTGGCCCAGCCCGTGGTTGTGGCGGTGGGGATGGTGTTCATCGCATTCGGCGGCTTCCTGATTGGCAAGTACTCGGCAGGCCTTGCCCAGAGCCCCCGGTTCCGCCTGTTGCGCGCGGCTGGCGGGTACGTGTTGGGCAACGTCATCGCCTGCGTTCTTATCGCCATCTCGATGGCGCTTTACCATTTCGACGTGACCTGGGGCGAAACGGTCGTCACCTACGCCATACCCGCCATCATGAGCCTGGTGGGGGTGGAGCTGCTGCTGAACCTGGTGCTGGACATCTACCGTCCGCGCGTTCCGGGGCAGGAACGGCGGCCTCCCTACGACAGTCGGCTTCTCGGCCTGTTCGCGGAGCCCGGCGGCGTGCTGAAGACGGTGGCCTCGACGCTGGACTATCAGTTCGGCTTCAAGGTCTCGGAGACCTGGTTCTACCGATTCATGGAACGGGCCATCGTGCCCCTGGTGTTGATCCAGTTGTTGGCGCTTTGGCTGCTTTCGGCCCTGGTGGTGGTGGACCCATACGAAGTGGCTTTCGTTGAGACCCTGGGTACGCCTTACGTGAGCAAGGCCGACGCCGCCCGAGGACTGCCGGCCAGCGTCTTCCAACCGGGTTTCCACCTGAAGTGGCCCTGGCCTTTCGCGGTGACCCGCACGGTCCCCGCCTATAAGGTGCAGAGCGTCGACGTGGGGAAGATATATTACCCGGAAGAGAGTCAGCACATGGCCAAGGGAATCGCCACCATGGAAGATCCGGACGTGATCCTGTGGCGAGAGCGCCACATTGACCCGGCCATCGGGTTCGAGGCGAATTTTCTGGTGCCCAGTATGGCGGCCACCCAAGAGGAACAGAAGGACATTCCAGAGGAGTCGGTGGTCAAGAAAGTCGAAGAGTTGGCGGAGGAACAGGCCGCCGAAGTGCTCCCTGTGTCCGAGGCCGTGGCCGAAGCTCCCGAGGTAAACCTGGCCCGAGTGGTGGGGGAGATTCACTTCCGAGTTCGGCAGAAAGCAGATGGGATGGTCGATGAAAAGGCCGTCTTCCAGTACACCTATCAGCAGGCCGACACGGAGGAGCACCTGAGGAAGCTTGCCTTCAGGGCTTTGTGCCGCATTGCGGCCACTCAAGATTTCATCAAATGGATTGCCCAGGAGCGCGGCGAGACCGTGGAGAGATTCGAGCAGATGGTCCGCCGGGCTGTGGCGGAAAAGGACCTGGGGGTGGAGGTGATCTTCGTGGGCATCGCGGCGGTGCATCCGCCCCCCGACACTGCCGGCGCCTACGAGGACGTGGTAACTGCGCTGGAGGAGAAACATTCGGCGGTCCTGGCGGGGGAGATTGCGCAGGCCCAGATGGTCCAAGGTGCCAAGGCTCACAAGGCGGAGAGGGTTTCCCAGGCCGAAGGCTATTCAGCCAAGACCCTTGCCAATGCCGAGGCGGAGAAGGACCAGTTCCTGGTGCAGCTTCAGGCGTATAAGAAAGCTCCCATGGTTTACCGGTTCCGGCGCTATTTCGAGAACGTGGAGCGGGCCTTGAGTGACCAGAAGATCTACGTTGTGCCGGTGACGGCCAGCGAGGTTGACATAATCGACATGCAGGAACGACTGCGTCCCCAGCTTTTGGACCTTGACGTCGCGGAGGAGTAAACAGATGAAGGAAAGCAAACTTACCATAGCCGTAGTGGCAGCCGTCTGCATCGGGCTCTTGCTGAGCCAGTTCGTCTTCAGCGTCCGGATGGACGAGATGGTCGTCCTCTACCGATTCAACAAGGTGAAGAAGGTCATCAAACCAAACATTGGACTCGCCGGGGAGGGGGGCACGCAGAAGATTGTCCCTGGCGAGACCGGAGCTGAAGTCGTGGAACGGGCTGGTTGGTTCATCAAGCTTCCCTGGCCGGTTGATAGAGTAGTCCACTACGACCAGCGCATCCGCACCCTGGATGGCCCGCTCACCCAGCAGCAACTGCCGGACGACAACCAGATCATCCCCCGGGTATATGCCACCTGGCAGGTGGTGGACCCGGTCGCGTTCGAACGCAGCCTCAAAAGCGACGAAGAAGAGGCTAAAAAGCGCCTGAAGGAGATCATCAGTAATCAAAGCGGCGTGGTCTTCGGGCGACATACGCTCAACGACGTGGTCAACACCGACCCGGAGGAGCTGGAATTCGACCAGATCGAGCAGGAGATATTCCAGAGCGTCAAAAAGAGCCTCACCACCGCGGAAAGCCCCTATGGCATCCGGGTCTGCTCGATGGGCATAAGCTGGATCACCCTGCCGCAGCAGACCACCCAGGCGGTCTTCATGCGCATGCAGGCCGAACGCATGCGCGTCGCGGAGACCCTGCGGGCCGAAGGCCAGCGACTGCGGCGCACCATCGAGGCCGAAGCCAAAGAGGAACGCGACAAGATCGTCGCCCAGGCCCAGGCCGAGGCCAAGAAAATCCGTGCGCGAGGCGAGGCGGAAGCCGCCCGCTTCTACGACACCTTCGCCAAGGACCAGGAGCTGGCCGTGTTCCTGCGGCGACTGGAAGCCATTCGTACGATCGCCGCCGGCGCCGCCCGGAGCGGAAGCCCGGTGACCTTCGTTATCAGCACAAAGACGGAGCCCTTCAGCCTGTTGGAACAGCGCGTCGGGGAGAAGCCCTCGCAGCAGGTCCCCGGCCTCGAAGAGATAGAGGAAGTTGCTACAGGGCTGAACCCTTCTGCGGAGAAATAACCCATGGCTCAGGACGACTACCACGAAGAAGAGGAGCGGCTCCCCGAAGAGGCGGACGCCGAAGAGCCGGCGGAGGAGGCCGCGCCGGAGGAAACGGCCACCAGGGCGCTCGAAGACGCCCTGAAGACCAGCTTCTTCTTCTTGAAGGTGGCCATCATCATTATGTTGCTGGCCTACCTGCTGAAAGGTGTCTTCAGCGTCCATCCGTCACAGCTATGCTTCAAGCTCAGTTTCGGCAGGCTGGTCCCGGTGGACAACAAGTGGGTCATACGCCCGGGCAGTGGCCTGCACTTCCGCTGGCCCTGGGAAGAGAAGGTGGACGTCTACACGGGGGAGAAGGTCCTTGAACTGAGCGAGCAGTTCTGGACCGGAAACCCCAAAACCGGCCAGGTGCTGGTCCGCCCCAAGCTGGACATGCGAGAGGACGGCTACGTGCTGACCGGCGATGTCAACATCATCCATCTCAAGCTGCGAACACGCTACAAGGTCAGTTCGGACCTGGAAGGGGCGCTGGCCTACGGGTTTGGTGTGAAGAAACCGGAGGAGATCCTCCGGCGGTGCCTGCAGGCCGCCACGTGTAAAGTGGTTGGCACCATGAGCGCGATGGACGTGATAGAACGAAAGGGTCTTTTCAGCGGCATCGAACGTGAACTTCGCAGCCGACTGGACCGGTTTGAAAAGGAAGCCGGTGTGCCTCTCGGAGTGAAGGTCATCACGGTTGAGGCCATGGAGAAAAGCGGCCTCAAGAATCCCAGCGAACCGGGAAATGTAAGCAGGGCCTTCACCGAGGCCCAAAACGCCGCCAGTATGCGCAATCAGCTCGAACACCAGGGCAAAACCGTCGCACAGGAGATCCTCAACGACGGCAAGGCGCGGGAGGCCGAGATAATCGCCACTGCCCGAGGTTACAAAGAACGCCTGGTGCGGAACGCCAGGGCGGATGCCCAGACGCTGGAGAAATTGCTGCCCATCTACAATCAGAGCCCGGCGGTCAGCACCATTTTGCTGGACCGTTTCTACCACAGGGCCCTGGAGGAGGTCATGGGTTATTCTCCGGGCGGGATTGTTCTGCACAAGGGGAGCGACGACACACAGCGCGAACTCCGGCTGATGCTGGAAAGACAGGCCGCGACCGGAGCGCGCCAGGAGGAAGCCTCCACAGCCGGGTCCATCATGCCGAAAACCTATCGGTTTGAGAAGGAGGAGTAAAAGTGGCCGACACAAACTCAGCAGGCGGACTGGAACATTCCCACGTCGGCTCCGTGCAGACGCAGTTGATCGTCACCTTCATCGGCGGCGTCATTGTGCTGAACGCCTACATTGCTGACTACTTCCTGTTTGAGAAGAGCGCCATCGCCGACATCAGCGCCCTCATCGGTGCCTTGATCCTGGCGACTCCCATCATCCTGGGTGCCATTCGTGAGGTCAGGCGGGGCCGCATGCACATGACGGTGCTCGTGGCCGTGGCCGTCATCGCAGCCTTCGCCCTCGGCAGCACCGGAGAGGCCGCGGCCGGAGAAGCGGCCGAGGCGGGCGGCTATAAAGTGGCCGGAATCGTTGCCTTCTTCATGATGCTGGCAACCCTCATCGAACGGCAGACGGCCGCCGGGGCTCGTGAGTCGGTGGAGAAACTGATGACCCTCACTCCCCCCACTGCCGAACTGGTCGGCGGGGAAACCGTTCCCGTGGCGGAGTTGAACACGGGAGACCACGTGCGGATTCGCCCGGGCGACCGTGTCCCCGCCGACGGCCGCATCGTGGACGGGGAGAGCACCATCAACGAGGCCACTATCACGGGCGAGTCGGTGCCTGCCGACAAACTGGAAGGTGACGAGGTGTTTGCCGGCACCCACAACCTGACCGGATCGATCGAAGTGGAAGTCACCCGCACCGGCGAGGACACCACCCTCGGCAAGGTCAAGAAACTCATCCTGGAAGCCGAGAAGACGAAGACCCCCTTCATGCAACTGATCGATCGCTATGCGGCCTGGTATACGCCGCTGGTGCTGATGATCGCCTTCGTGGTCTACATGTTCACCGGACAGTACGAGCGTTCGGTCAGTGTGCTGGTCATAGCCTGTCCCTGCGCCTTTGTGCTTGCCACCCCCACGGCCATGGTGGCCGGACTCTCGGCGGCGGCCCGCCTGGGCATCCTCATCAAGAACGTCGGCCACCTGGAGGCCGCCGGGGACATAACCGCCGTTGTGTTCGACAAGACAGGAACGCTGACCACCGGTGCCCTGACCGTCACGCGCATGTCCCCGCTGGAGGACGTGGACGGGGCAGAGCTTCTGGAGGCGGCGGCCAGCGTCGAGCAGCACTCACGCCACCCGGTCGCGCAGGCGGTCGCCCGGGTTGCGGAGCGGGCCAATCTGCCGCTGAAGAATGTCCGCAATTTCAAAGAGACCCCGGGCAAAGGCGTGGTGGGCACCCTCGGCGACAGCCGCGTAATCATTGGCAGGGCGAGCTTCCTGGAGGACCAGGGGCTGGACCTTTCCGACATCCGCGGCGAGAAACACGAGGCCGCTACCGGGGCAATGAGCATGCTCTACGTGGCAAAGGACGGCCGCTGCATCGGATGGCTGGGCCTGGAGGACAAAACCCGCCCGGAGGCCCAACAGTCCACGGCCGAGCTGCGGGAGCTGGGCGTCAAGAGGCTCTCGATGCTCACCGGCGACCGATGGAGCGTAGCTAAGAAAGTGGCCGGCGAGCTGGGCTGCACCGATGTCCAGGGCGAGTGTCTCCCGGAGCAGAAGCTGCGACTGGTAGAGATGCTCCGGGACGAAGGCCACACGGTTGCCGTGGTCGGCGACGGCGTCAACGACGCTCCGGCCCTGGCCGCCGGCGATTTGGGGATCGCCATGGGGGCGGCCGGCAGTGACGTAGCTATCAACAGCGCTTCGATCGCCCTGATGACCGAGGACCTCAGTCGCCTGCCTTTCCTGGTGCGACTTTCCAGGCGACTGCGCACGGTGATTGTCCAGAACCTCATCTTTGCGGCCGTGTTCGTAGTCGTCGGCCTGGTGCTGGCCGGACTGGGCTTCCTGGAGCCGGTGATTGCGGCGGTGCTGCACAACGTGGGCTCCTTCATCGTTATCTTCAACAGCGCAAGGCTGGTGCGGTTCGGCGAGAACCTGGCGCCTTATTCGGGCAGGGCGGTAGATACGGCCAAACCCGTGCCGGTGGCAACGGCGTGAGGCGAAACTGCCACTTCTTTGCGGCGGTAAGCCGAGAGGAGCGATATGCCGAAGACTGACAGCAACGTGTTGGAGATCATTGAGCTGACCAAAGTGTTCCGCGACTTCTGGGGACGAGACCGCGTGAAGGCCGTGGACGGGCTGAACCTCGACGTCAAGCGGGGAGAGGTCTTCGGACTGCTCGGGCCCAACGGCTCGGGCAAGACCACTACGGTGCGCATTGTGCTGGGCTTGCTGTTCCCGACCAACGGCGCGGTCCGGCTTTTCGGCCGCAGCCCGCGAGAGGTGGACGTAAAACAGCGCGTTGGCTACATGCCCGAGGAGTCCAATCTCTACTCGTACCTGAACGCGGAGGAAACTCTGGACTTCTTCGCCCGCCTGTTCGGCCTCGCCCGTTCGGAACGACGGCGACGCGCCGAGGCGCTCATCGACATGGTGGGGCTGAAGAGGGCGCGGATGCGCCCGGTGGGCGAGTACTCCAAGGGCATGGCCCGGCGCATCGGCCTCGCTCAGTCGCTGATCAACGACCCCGACCTGCTGATCCTGGACGAGCCGACAACTGGACTGGACCCGGTAGGCGCGCGAGAGATGAAAGACCTGATCCTGACCCTCCGGGATCGGGGTAAGACGATATTTCTCTGCAGCCACTTGCTGGCCGACGTGGAGGAAGTCTGCGACCGCATCGCGATACTTTACGGGGGCAAGCAACGCGCCCTGGGGCCGGTGGAGAAGCTGCTGGTCGCGGCAGAGAGGACGCAGATACGGGCGCCCCGGCTGGACTCCCGTGCCGTGGAGAAAATACGCAACGTTATTCGGGAGTCGGCGGGCGGAGATGCCCAGATTGACGTAAGCGCCCCCACCCGGCGCCTGGAGGAATACTTCCTGGAGGTCGTGAGGGAGGCCAGGAAGGAGCGCCTGGCCACAGCCGGTGCTGAGATGGGGACTGGAACCGCCGAGTTCCTCGCCGCCGAAGAGCCCGAGGGGGAAGGTCTGCTTGAAGACCTGGTCGCCGCCGGGCGAGAAGCCGAGCAGGAGGTGGAGGAAAGCCCCGAGCCCGAGGTCGCGCCGGTCCACGGCGTGGAAGACCATGATTTCATCGATGAACTGGTCAACGTGGCCTCGGAAGGTTCGGAAAGCCCGGATGAGAGCGAGGAGGACTCCGGACCGGCCGTGACACCGGAGAAGGGCTTGGACGAGAGCCTGTTGAGCGAACTGATAAACGACTCGGGAGAGGAAGCGGAGCCTGATGAGGAAGATCAGTAGAGCCCTGCGCTGGTGCTACCGGCGGTTGCCGGAGGCCCTTCTGGTGTTTTTCCTGCTTGCCCTGGCTCCCCTTGTGTGGCTGGTCGGCCGTTCGATCTACCGGATCACGGCGGATTTCGTCAGGGACCCGGGAATTGTTCTGGGAAGCCTGAGCGAATACCCGTGGACCGCTCTGGCGGTGGTTGTCTGCGCCGCCGGCACGGCGCTTTTGATTTACCTGGTGCTCCGCCACCGGCAGACCGTCTGGGCGGTTGCCCGCAAGATGATCATGGAGGCACTGAGCCGCAAGGTCGTGATCATCCTGCTGATTTTCTTTGCCGTCCTGATGCCTTCGCTGCCCTTTGTTCTGAAGACCGAGGGCAGCGTGAAGAGCCAGGTCCAGCTCGTGCTGCTCTATTCGCTGTGCCTTGCGCTGGTGCTGCTTTCCCTGCTGGCCATTTTCCTGAGCACCGCCAGCATATGCTCGGAGGTGGAGAAAAAGCAGGTCCACGTTACCGATACCAAGCCGATGGCCCGCTGGCAGTTCCTCCTGGGCAAATGGCTCGGCGTGGTCGTGCTCTGCACTGCGGTGCTGGCGGTGATGACGGCGGGCACCTACGGGCTGATTTGTTATCTGGCCCGGGAGCCCGACTACTCGAAGATGACCAAGTGGGACGTTGCCGAGGCCAAAGCCGAACGACGCGAACTCAGGCGGGAGGTATTCGTAGCCCGCCGTTCGGCGAGCATACCTCCGCCGCAGTGGACTCCGGAGATGGAGAAGGAACTCCGGGAGTGGCATGAGAAACAGCCGGTCCGCATCGCCGTGTGGAGCCACAAGCAGAGCATGCTCCGAACAAAATGGCGCGAACAGCAGAGCGTGGTTTCCGGGCGGACGCTTAAGTGGAAGTTCTCCGGGCTGGACCCCGACCAGCCGGGGCGTTTGCAGGTTCGGTTCAGAGCTATTTCGCACCGCGGCGGGAGGATTATGGGCAGGTTCGTTCCCTGTTATGCCACCAAGAAGAAGACGAAGACCGATGAGGGCCAGGCCGAGACTGTCCTGCGTCGCGCGGGCCCCGGCGTCTGGTCTCCCGCGCAGGGATGGCGAGGAAACACGTTCCACCAGGTAGAACTTTCGCCCGAATACATCTCGGACAACGGGACGCTGTGGTTAGTGTTCGAAAACTGGACGCCCCAAGCAAAGATTACCTTCAGCGTTGAGCACCCCATCGAGGTGCTGCAACAGGAGGAGGGCTTCCTGCTGAACTACTATCGGTCTCTGATGGTGCTGCTGTTCCACATTGCTTTGATTTCAGCCCTGGGCCTGCTGGCCGGCTCACTATTCAGCTTCCCCGTGGCCAGTTTGCTGGTCATATGCTTTTTCGTCGGTGGGCTGCTGGGTGGCTGGTTCCACGGGGAGTTTGTGGAACCGGACATCTACAATCGGTTGAGCCCTGAGACGCGCATCGTGGACCAGGTCTGGCGCGGCTTTGCCGGGTTTATCGTCGCCCTTCTGCCGGACTTCAGTCGCTTCAGCCCCCTTGGCCTCCTGGTTGATGGAAGAATCGTGGGGATGAAGCGGGTTCTGAAGGCCGGCAGCGCGCTGGTTTTCTTGAAGGGCGGCCTTGCCATGGTGGTGGCCGCGTTCTTCTACACCCGCCGTGAGTTGGCTCGCATCATCGTGTGAACTGAGCCGGAGAGGCCCGTGGGGACAAAGTTCAGAAGGTTCTTCATCGCGGCGCTGGCCGTGGCCCTGCTGGCGGCCACAAGCACGGCTGTGCGACCGCTCCGCCGAATGCGGGCCCAATACGACCTGACCAACGAGCCCGTCAAAGGACTCAGCCCTCAGTTGGCGCTGGCAACCCAGGTGCTGGGATGGGCCAGAGGCATCATCATCGACGTAGTTTGGATACGCGCCGCCGCTCTGGAGCGAGAGAAGCGATACTTCGAACTGGTCCAACTGGCTGATTGGGCCTGCAAGCTTTCGCCCCGCGTCCCCGAAGTCTGGGACTACCATGGGTGGAACATGGCATATAACGTGAGCAGCCAGTTGGACTACCTGCCCAGCCGGTGGGATTGGGTCAAGAAGGGTATCGAGCTTTTGCGGGACGAGGGCATCCCGCAAAACCCCAATTCCCCTGAGCTGTACTGGACCCTCGCGTGGATCACCTGGCATAAGATCGGTCAGCAGGACGACTACGCGCACGTTTTCTATAAGGAACGGTTCGCGCTTCTGATGCACGAAGTTCTCGGAGGACCAGGTGACAGGGAGAAGCTCCGGCAGCTCGCCAAGGCTCCTGGCAACGTGGAGAAACTCCTGGAGGATTCCGAGGTCCGCCGGCTCGTCGAGAGGTGCCGAGAGTGGGATTTCGATATCGCCAAGCACTACTTCCTCTGGCAGGACCAGCCGGCCAAGGTTCCCCGCAAAGTGCGCGCGTTGCTGAACAAGCCCGCTTCGAAGGAAGCTCTGAAAAAGGTGGAAATCTACGCCCGGTCAAAGCGACTCCGGGAGGAGCTGAAGCTCCAGCCCCAGCGCATGGTCGACCTTATGGACGCCTACGGTCCGTTCGACTGGCGCAGCCCGTATCCGCATTCCATCTACTGGGCTACGGTCGGGCTGGAGAAGTTGGCAGAGAAGGAAAGCCGCCTCTTCGGCACTGTCGATCGATTTGGTCTGCCCCAGCCGGTGGCCCGGGAATGGGCGGATAAATGGTTTACCGACAAAGAGGAGGTCTACGACTTTGAGCGCGTGCAGCTTGAGCGGTTGATCTACGGCAGTCTGCAGAACCTCGTTAAGCACGGCCGCATGTTGTTCGACCAAAAGGGGAGATGGCTGAAGGAGTGGGGCACGGACTACCGGTTTGCCGACGCCACTGTCAAATTCTTCGAGCGGGCTATGGAAACCTGGAGGGACAGGTACAAAAAGGGTGTGTGGAGAGCATACGCTGCTTTCCTGTACAGCGGCGTCGTTGAATTTCATTTCATGGGCGACAACGAAAAGTCCCGGGAATACTTCCAGATACTTAAAACGAAGTTCCCCGAGTTTGCGATGGGGAAGTCCTACGACGAGTATCTGGACTGGCGGATCAAGGACTACACCAGCTCCATGACTTTCAGCGCCATGCGCCGGCTCGTCCGCGGTATGATAACGCGCGCCGTGCTCTATACGGCCGCCGGACTCGACGAGAAGGCTGCGGTCCTGGAAAAGAAGGCCCGTCTCTACTCTGAGAGGTGGAGTCAGAGCGACAAGCGCACACTCCGCGGGACCGTTCGCTACGAGCAGATCAAGGATTCGGTCCTTGTGGATGTCCTGTCCGGCAGGTACAACCTGTCTGAGGAGTTGCTCAGCAACCTGAAGCAGCGTCTGGGCGAAGAAAAGGTCGAAACGGTGATGAAAAACATCGAAAAGGCCCAGAAGGAGGGCAGGCCCGAGGTTGAGGAGGTGCCCGAGAAGTACCAGGTCGATCCTGACCTCCAGACCGTCAAGTAGCCGGTGCCCTTCGGCCCCCCGACGCTTCTGCTTCCCTTCGCAGAATCAGCGCCGCGGCCCCTTTCAGGTCCTCGGCCAACCCGTCGGCGCAGGCACATGGCTCTTCTCCCACCAGGATGGCGTAGCAGCCGGCTCTCTTTCCCGCCTCCGCATCCCGGGGACTGTCGCCCACCATGTACGAGCTGGCCAGGTTAATGCCGTGCTCCCGCGCCGCCACCTCCAGCAGACCCGGACGAGGTTTTCGGCAGTCGCATTCCCGGGCGTATGCCTCAACCGATCCGTTCGGCAGGTGGGGACACCAGTAGATACCGTCCAGTTCCACCCCCTGCCGGCGGAGCTTCTGTTGGAGGCGGCGATGTATCCGGCGAAGCTCCCTCTCGGTGAGCCAGCCGCGCGCAATGGCGCTCTGGTTGGTTGCCACGATCAGCAGGAACCCCGCCCGCCGCAGCGCCTTCAGGGCTTCGGCCACCCCGGGCAGCACTTCCATCTGTTCGGGGCCGCTCAGGTAGCCGACATCTTCGATGAGCACACCGTCCCGGTCCAGGAATACAGCCCGGCGGTCGTTCATACCAGGTCCTTCCACTTGCGGAGTCCCCATTCGGTGCCGATCAGCAGCAGGAAGAGTACGAAGACGCCGGCGTTGTCCCAGATATCGGCACGCCGTCGAGTCGTGAGCTTCAGAGGTCTTCCGGCCTCCCGTAGGGCGCGGAACAGCTCTCCGCCCCGCTGGTAGGAGTAGTACCGCCCCCCGGCCTCCTCGGTGGCGGCGGCCATCCGGCGCAGCAGCTTCAGGTTGGCCACCGGGTCTTCCAGTTCGGGGTTGGCAGCGGTCGCGTGGAACAGTACCCGGTCTTCCCCGACGGCAGCCGC
The DNA here is from genome assembly GCA_964510315.1 of uncultured candidatus Brocadiaceae bacterium. GTDB lineage: Bacteria > Planctomycetota > Brocadiia > SM23-32 > SM23-32 > CAZEAP01. Next base: position 56,409 of record CAZEAP010000009.1, on the reverse strand, counting down.
GTTCCGCCTGGCCTCTGCGTGCAGCTCGTAGTCCCCGTCCTGCCTCGGCGTGTACTCGGCCCGGTATGTGCCGGTGCGTCCTTTCAGTGCGGCCGGCATGCGTTTGGTGCTTCTGTCGGGTCGCTCCAGGCTCAGCTCGACGTCCGCGTCGTTTATTGGTTCATCCTCCGGGCCGACCACTTTGACCGTGATGCTGACCTGTTCGCCCACCGCCACGCGCTGGCGCTCGAGTTCAGCCCGAACCTTTGCCTCTTTCTCTTCCATCTCACCGGCAGCCCACAGCACGATCTGGCGCCAGAACTTCCGGTGGTGGTCCTGGGTGTCCAGCGCGGTAAAAAACCATCGGAACGTGCCGTTGCCGGTCACGCAGGCCGCCCGGCCCGATCCCGTCCGCTGCACGGTCAGCAGAGGATTGCCATTCTCGTCTCGGGCCAGCACCAGGGCGGCGCGCCTGGCCTCCGCCCCCACCATCGCGCCGGCTACTGGAGGGAGCGCTTTCCACATCCGCAGCGTGGCCTGTCGGTCCTCGCCGACGGACAGTGCTGGATGGGAAGCGTGTGCAGTGGCGATCAGGAACGGCCGCTCGCCGGGATCTCGCCGCAGGCCGTCGACGATCCGAATCGGCAACAGGTCCCGAACGGGAGTCTGCGGCCAGCCGGCCGCTCCCCAGGCTTCAGGCCCCGGCAGGGCCACGAGACCCTTGCCCCTCTGCTGAACGGCGCGTTTCAGCCGCTCGGGCCAGCCCGGGGGGAAGGCTGCGGGCTTCAGGTCGCCGAGGATGATGACGTCATACTTCTCTATATCGGCCCTGGCATCGGGGAGTTTGCGCCCGGGCAGGGCCAGCAGGTGGCGCACCTGAAGTTCCTCCGCAGTGGCCAGGGAACGTACCAGAAACTTTGCCTCCGGCCGCAGCCTGTCGTAAAAAGCCACCCGAAGTCCCTCCCGTACGACCTTTACGAAGGAGCTGGACGCGTTGTTGGTGTCCAGCAATTCCCCCGGCAGAGTCTTAGCGCTCACTTTGAGCTTGAATTCGCCCTCCTCTTCGGGGACCGCCTCGAACTCCAGAGGCACCACCTCCTCCGGGTGGCTCACTTTGACGGTGGTCTCCTGGGCTTCCCGGCCGGGGAACTCGAACCGCACCGTCACCTCCTGTCCGCTGCACCCCCGACAGGCCAGTCGGCTGCGCACGGTAAACTTGTCGTAGAGTGGCACTACGGAAGGGGCCTTCAGCTCCACCAGCTTCACGTCGCGCACCTGCGCAGTGGCGGCGTCCTGCCCCACGCCCAGCGTGTAGATGGGCACCCCCTGCTGGGCCATCGCTGATGCGACGTCCATGGGATCGGGCGGTCCGAAGTTATGGGAGCCGTCTCCGAAAATAACCACCGCGTCGCACCGCGAGCCGGCCACTTCCCGGAAGCCTTGCTGCAGGGACCGCCCGTAAGCGCTACGGATGGTGTCGCGTTCACTTCTTTCCGCCGGATCGGTGAGCAGCGCTCGGGCGAACTGCAGTCGGATCACTTCGTATCGTTCCTCCAGGCCCGACAGTTCCCGCCCGTGCTGCCGCAGCAGGTCCCTTACCGCGTCCCACCGGCTCTCGCCCTGCGGCGTATCCGTTATGCGCGTCATCGAATCGCTCCGGTCCATCAGAAGCAAAAGGGGCCGCTTTGACAGCTCGTGGTGGATCGTCTGGAGGCTCGGCCGAAGGAGGCACAACAGCAGAACGGCGACGGCGCCGAAGCGCAGGCCGATCAACAGCTTCTTCAGAGCTGGAGCCAGGGGGCGAGAGGTCCGATGATACGCCAGCGCGGAGAAGACGAAGACCACAAACGCAACGCCGACGATCAACCACAGGCTGAAGAACGGTTCAAATGCCAGGCCGGTCTCTTCCACTCGCCGGATCTCCGCGTCAGGGTTGAGAAAGCGGGAGGAGGGCACAGTTCCTCAACCGGTTGCCATACATTGTATGTCCGGGCGTTCCATGGGTTCAACAGGGCCGCGGCGACACACCCGTAGTGTCGGCGTTGGCTCGCCGCCGGTGTCGCACTCCGAGCATGGAAGCATCACGACGAGGGCGTCTGGGCACCGGCGGTGGACGAAGAACCTACGGCGTGCGGGAACAGCGAAGTGCATTCGGCGCCTGAAGGCACGGCGTCTCGGCATGCCAACGTGCGGCGCACCGCCCGGGCTTGATTCCGGGCGAGCCCGGCTTCCGGGAACGAGGCTTGCCTGGAGCCGGCTACTCCGTTCAACTCGGCGGTTCGAGTATTGCGCCTCTGGCGGCACTGGCAACCAGCCGTTCGTAGCGGGCCAGCCAGCCGCGGGTGAACTTCGGCTCGGGCGCCTCCCAGGCGTCCTTGCGCCGTGCCAGCTCATCGTTTTCGACCAACAGTTCGACCACGCGTTCCGGCAGGTCCACCCGGACCTCATCTCCGTCCTGGACCAGGGCGATCGGGCCGCCCTCGGCTGCCTCGGGGGAGACGTGGCCGATGCTGAGGTTCTTGGTCCCGCCGGAGAACCGTCCGTCGGTGACGATGGCGATCTTGTCGCCCAGCCCGCAGCCGGCTACGGCGGCGGTCAGTGCGAGCGACTCACGCATGCCGGGACCACCGCGGGGGCCTTCGTAGCGGACGATCAGGACGTCTCGCGGCACGACTTTGTCGGCCAGCAGGCAATCCATGGCCGCGTCCTCGCTGTCAAAGACCCGGGCGGTGCCGGTGAACCGGCGCATCTCCGGGTTCACAGCCCCCTGTTTGACCACGGCTCCGTCGGGAGCCAGGGAGCCCTTCAAAACCGCGATGCCGCCCTGCTCCGCGATGGGGTCGTCCAGGGCTCGGATCACGCGCCGATCCCCCTCGGGGGCCTCCGCCACAAGCTCCCCGAGTGTTTCGCCCGTGACGGTCATGCAGCCGGCGCTGAGCAGCGGAGCGAGCGTCTTGAGCACGGCGGGGACGCCGCCGGCGAACTCCAGGTCCTCCATCATCTGGTCGCCGCCCGGCCGGAGAGAGGCGAGTTGGGGAGTTTCCCTGCTCAGTCTGTCGAAGTCCTCCAGCGTCACGTCTACCTCCGCTGCATGGGCGATGGCCGGCACGTGCAGGGCGGTGTTGGTGGAGCCCCCGAGGGCCATGTCCATGCGGATGGCGTTCTCCAGCGAGTCCCGCGTCACGACCTGTCGGGTGGTTATTCCCTCACGCAGCAAATCCAGCACCTGCTTTCCGGCCTCATAGGCGATGCGCTGCTTTTTGGCGGTACCGGCCAGGCCGGTGCCGGTTCCCGGAAGGCTCATCCCCATGGCCTCTGTGAGGCAGGCCATGGTGTTGGCAGTGTAGAGGCCCTGGCAGGAGCCCGGACCGGGACAGGCCTCCATCTCCAGTTCCCGGACCTCCGACTCCGGCAGCTTGCCCGCCTTGTGCAGGCCCACTGCCTCGAAAGTGTCCCTCACCAGTGAGAGGCGGCGGCCCGCGTGGTGTCCGGAGCGCATGGGACCGGCAGTCACCACCACGGTGGGCAGATCAAGACGGCAGGCCGCCATCAGCATTCCCGGAGTGATCTTGTCGCAGTTGGTCAGCAGCACGAGTCCGTCGAGCTGGTGCGCCTCCACGATGGACTCCACCATGTCGGCAATCAGCTCCCTGGAGGGCAGCGAATAATGCATGCCGGCGTGCCCCATGGCGATCCCGTCGCAGATGCCGGGCACGTAGAACAGGAAGGAAGTTCCTCCTCCCGCTGCCACTCCCTGTTCGATACGCCGCTCCAGGCCGCGCATGCCGATGTGGCCCGGCACCAGGTCGGTAAAGCTGGAGCACACGCCGATGAATGGCTTGTCCATGCGCTGTCTGCCGATGCCCGTCGCGTAGAGCAGGGAGCGGTTGGGCATGCGTTCGATGCCGCCGGTGGCTTTACGATGCCGCAGGGCCATGGTCTTCTCTCCAGGTGAAAAGTTGCCTCTCCGCCACGTTCCAGCGAGTGTACCCCCAGCTTCGGCGGATTGTCAAACTTCAGCACGCGGTAAGGGCATGCCACGGGAGGGGAAGGAGGGATGAAGAGCGGCGGGAAGCAACGAAGGGGCACGGGAGAAGTGCTCAAACCGGTCCTGCTCAGTCCACTATCTGGATCTTCCGCACATTGGGGCTTTGGTGACCCTGACCGGCCAGGATGTCGTGCAGGTCTTCGACTTCCTCCACCCGGCAGGTCATGTGGGGATTGCCCCCCGTCATCTGGCAGCTTGTCACCGTGGCTCTCAGGAAGCCGACGCACCGGAACTGGCCGTTGGAGCCCTGGCCGGTGACCTGATCGTAGATGACCATGTAGGAGGTCTCGCCGATTATGTCGTTGACTGCCTGCTGCAGCGCCGCCCGAAACCCGGGCGTGCCGTCGAACCAGCGGTGCCCGGCGGCGGGATCGATGATGACGGGTTCGTCATAGCCGTTGCGGATCCAGTCGCGCAGCTCGGGCGTTCCGCAGGCGCCGCCGTCCAGGTTAAGCAGGCCCCAGCATCCTGGTGCCACCATTGCCTGCCCGTGGCCCGGGCCGCCTCCACCGGCCGGATAGAAATTCATCTGCTGTCCCGGCGGCACCAGAGCGTCCTGTGGTATGGCGAACGGCCTGAGCCCGCTGAGGACCCCGTAGATGGAACTGGCCACCTGGGATGTGCTCCGGGCGGCGGGACTGGCCGAATCCACTCCCAGCAGGTGAGCGAATGCCAGGTTCAGCGGGCCGCCGGGAGCGTCGGGGTTACGAAAGCTCCTGCAGCGGACGGCCGTGGCCGGAGTGGACGTGTCGGCAGCGACGAAGTCCCCGTTGGCGTCCAGCACACCGAACTCGACCTCGAGGCCCGCCTCCGGCCAGTTGGCATCCCTCAGGCGAAGGGCTTCCGCCTCGGCCGCCGCCCGAGCGTCCTCCTCCTCGGTCCCGGCTGTGTGCTCCTGGAGGAGCACCTGAGCGGCTCCCAGCGTGGAGGCATCGGAGACGTTCTGGAGTCGCGCTGCAGCCAGCACCAGATGACCGGCGTCGATGGCGAACGCCAGTGCGACACTGAAGATCACCAGCGCGAGGGAGGCGATGACGAGCACCTGTCCTTTGCGATGGTTCTTTAGGTCGTGGAAAACCATTTTGTCCTCCCCTCAAAGCGCGGGCCACTTACGCCCGCTCCTGCAAAGTCCTACTGGACGAGCTGCACCTTTCGGATATTGGAGCTTTCCATACCCCTGCCGGCCAGGACGTCGTGAAGTGTCGATCGTTCCGCTATGCGGCACTCTATGTAGGGGTCTCGGCCGGTTAGGCGGCAGGACGTGATGGTGGCGCGAATGAAGCCGACGCACCGGAAGTCCGCGTTTGAACCTTCCCCTTCGACCGCGTCGTAGACAACCATGTAGCAGGTTTCGCCGATCATGTCGCGTATGCTGCCCTGGATGGCGGCACGAAAGCCGCTGGTGCCATCGAACCAGATCGCTCCTCCTTCTGAGCTGATGATCACGGAGCCGTTGAAGCCGTTCTCGATCCATTCCTGCAACTCATCGGTGCCCAGGGAACCGCCGTCAAGGTTGAGCAAACCCCAGCAACCCGGCGCAACCTGGTCCTCTCCAAGACCTTCTTCGTAGTCGTCGGGGGATGCCGGGTAAAAAGTCATCACCTGACCCGGTGCACCGACGGCACCTTCCGGGATGGCGAACGGGCGCAGTCCGGCGAGTATTCCGTAGATCGAAGCGCTGATCTGGGCGGTGGCGGTGGCTTCCGATTGGACGCTGTCCACCCCCAGCATCGTGCCGAACAGCATCCCCACCCTTCCGCCCGGAGCCTCGGAGTCGCGGCTGGCCGAGCAACGCACGGCCGTGGCCCGGGTGCTCTCGTCGGCGCAGACGAAGGCGCCGTTTTCGTCCATGTAGCCGAACTCAACTTCCAGCCCCGCCGCGTTCCAGTTGGCCTGCTGCAGCCTTTGTGCCTCTGCGAGTGCACTCTGCCGTGCGCTTACCTCATCTTCGCCGCTGAGCCGTGCGTTGAACAGAGTCTCTGCGGCCGCCAGGCAGGAGGCGTCAGCCACATTCTGGAGGCGGGCCCGGGCCACGCCCAGATACCCGACGTCCACTGCGAAAGCCAGCGCGAATGCAAGCACCAAAACCGCCCCGCAGGCCACGACTGTGGTCTGTGCTCTGCGCCTGTCTTTCAGCATGCCGATTGGCATTTCTGGCTCCCGTGGGCGACTGATTCTGCCGGAACTCGTGACCAAACCTTTTGCTATGATCCTTATGGTGCAAATCAGGTGCCGCTCACTGCTGCCTACCGCGCACACAGCCCTTGCGGCTTCTGGAGCGGAAAAATCAGCAGCACAAGCCCCAGCAGACTTTCGGGGTTCCCAACCGGCCGTTGGTCCGATTGCCGCGGCCCCAGACGTCTCAAAATGAAACACTCCGGGTGGACCTGAGGGCAAGCTCGCGGACAGGGTAGAGGCACGCACGCCGCCACAGGTAGATGCATTCGTGCCCGAAGTTGAGGCGCCTCAGCTCGACGGGGGGCCGGTGACGAGACGGCGGTCCCGGCAGTTCGGGGAGGGAGGCGGCGGATTACGCGGACGGGCCCAGCAGCATCTGCAGAAGAGCCCGCTGAGCATGAAGGCGGTTCTCGGCCTGGTCGAACACCACCGAATGAGGCCCCTCGATTACTGCGTCGGTGATCTCCTCGCCGCGATGGGCGGGCAGACAGTGCATCACCACTGCCTCGTCCGACGCCCGTTCCACCAATTGCTCGTCCACGGAGAACCCGGCAAAATGGGAGAGCCGTTCCTCCCGTTCCTCCTGCTGGCCCATGCTCACCCACACGTCGGTGTAAAGCACGTGGGCTCCCTCGGCGGCTTCCGTAAACGAACCAGTGACCGAGATGCTGCCCCCCGTCTCCGATGCCACTTCGCTTAGTTCGGAGACGAACTCCGTGGGGAAGCGGTGTTCAGCGGGGGAGGCGATCGTGAAGTGCGCTGCCAATTTGGCACAGGCCGAAGCCAACGAGCGAGCGACGTTGTTGGCGTCCCCGATGAACGCCACTTTGACCTCCGAGAGGTCTTCGAAGTGTTCCTCTATGGTGAGGAGGTCGGCCAGGGCCTGGCAGGGATGAGCGACGTCGCTGAGCGCGTTGATGACCGGTACGGTGGCGTGGGCGGCCAGCTCCTGGAGCATCTGGTGAGAGTAAACCCGCGCCGCGATGCCGTCCACGTAGCGCGACAGCGCGCGCGCACCATCCCTGACGGGCTCCCTCTGTCCCAGGTTGACATCCTCCCTGGCAAGATAGGTGACGTGCCCTCCCAATTGAGTCACAGCCACCTCGAAGGAGACTCGTGTGCGCATAGAAGCCTTCTCGAAGAGCAGAGCGAGCACTTTGCCCCTGAGTGTCGGCTCTACGGCGTCCTCGGCGGCCGCTCTCTTAAGGGAATGAGCCAAGTCCAGCAGCCGACGAATTGTCTCGGCGTCCCAGTCCAGAAGGCTAATCAGGTGCATGGTTTTCCTCGTCGGCTCAGAGGTCGTCTTTCTCGACCTTCCGCAGGCCCTCTTCCATCACGTCAAGGCCGGCGTCGAGCAGGTCGTCCGGTGTGTTGATCGCCGGAAGAAGGCGCACGACCGTCTTATGCGTGTAGTTTATGCGCACTCGTTGCTCCAGGCAATACTGAAACACGGCCTTTGCCCCCCGTTCCAACTCCAGGCCACACATCATGCCCTGTCCACGGACTTCGCTGATGACAGAGAACTGCTCGGCCATCTGGTTGAGGCGTCCGAACACGTGTTCGGACTTCCTGCGGCACTCCGCCAGGAGGCTTTCCTCCTCGATGGCCTGTATGGTGGCCAGGGCGGCGGAGCAGGCCAGGGGATTGCCGCCAAAGGTGGAGGCGTGGGTTCCGGGGACCAGGCTTTCGGCCGCCGACCGCCGGGCCACCATGGCGCCGACCGGCATGCCGCTGCCCAGGGCTTTTGCCAGCGTCATTATGTCCGGTTCGACGCCGTAGTGCTGATAGCCGAACCAGCGGCCCGTGCGGCCCATGCCCGTCTGTACCTCGTCGGCAATCAGCAGCAGACCCTCCTCGTCGCACAACTCCCGGAGGCCGGTCATGAACTCGTGGTCGGCAGGGTTCACGCCGCCCTCGCCCTGCACGGGCTCGATCATGACGGCGCAGGTCTGCCCGTCGGCCGCCGCCCGGACGGCCTCCAGGTCATTGAGCGGCACGTGCTGAAAGCCCGGCACCAGGGGCACGTAGCCCTTGTGGTATTTGTCCTGCCCGGTGGCGCTGATGGCGCCCATGGTCCGCCCGTGGAAGGAGTCCTCCATAGTGATGATCTTGTAGCGCTGCTCGTCCTGTTGATGCAGCCGGGCCAGCTTTATGGCTGCTTCCACGGCCTCGGTTCCGCTGTTGCAGAAGAAACACGTGCCGTCGAAGCTCCGCCGGCTCAGTTCCCGAGCCAGCTCTCCCTGCGGAGGGATGTAGAAAGTGTTGTCGACGTGCAGCAGCATGCCCGCCTGGCGCTGCAGGGCCGTAACTACCTTCGGATGGCAATGGCCCAGCACGCTGGTTCCCCACCCGGGCATGAGGTCGATATAGCGATTCCCTTCGCTGTCCCAGATATGGGAGCCTTCCCCCCGCACGAACGCGATGGGATTTCGCGTATAGTTCCCGATGACGTAACGGTCGAAGAGGTCTCGTATCTGGTCGAACTCCATTCTTGCCCTCTCCTTCTGTTGCACGTTCACTCGAACAGGGCTTCAGCAAACTGGTCGGCGTCAAACGGCACCAGGTCCTCGGCCGACTCACCGACTCCGATGAACTTGACCGGTATGTCGATCTGGTCCCGCATGCCCAGTACGACCCCTCCCTTCGCGGTGCCGTCCAGCTTTGCCAGCACGATTCCGGTCAGGTCTATGCCCTCGTTGAAACGGATGGCCTGGCTGATGGCGTTCTGGCCCGTGGTCGCATCCAGGACCATCAGGGTTTCGTGGGGGGCGCCGGGTATCTTCTTGCCAACCACACGGCGTATCTTCTGCAGTTCCCTCATCAGGTTTTTGCGGGTGTGCAGGCGGCCCGCGGTGTCAATGATCAGAACGTCGTATTCGCGGGCCAACGCCCTTTCGGCGGCGTCATAGGCTACTGCGGCGGGATCGGCGCTTTCGTTCTTTACGATGTCGGCGCCCACTCGTTCGGCCCAGATGGCCAGTTGCTGGACCGCGGCCGCGCGGAACGTGTCACTGGCGGCCAGCAGCACGTCGTGTCCCTCATTTCGGAAGCGCTCTGCCAGCTTGGCTATAGTGGTCGTCTTGCCGGAGCCGTTCACTCCGGCCACCATGATCACCGCCGGTCCCTCCTTCGGCAGGTGGAGGGCCGTGTCCCACTCGCCAAGGTAGTCCTCCATGCGCTGAATGAGGAAGTTGATTACTTCCTCGGATCTCTCGATTTCGCCCTCCTGATAGGCCTCCCGCAGTTCCTCGCAGAAACGAGCGACCGCCCGAGGCCCGATGTCGGCAAGATAAAGCTGCTCCTCTACCTCCTGGAGGGTCTCCTCGTCCAACTCGGGATGCAGTGAGAGCACTCCCCGGAGGCCGCCGGCCACTTTGCTGCGGGTCTTTGCGAGGCCGCTACGGAGCTTGCCCCAAATTCCCTTACCCCGCTTTTCGTCCTCCGGGGGTTCTTCTTGCTTGTTGAACGGTCCGAAAGGGCACATATAACGATTTTCCGAATTGGTTGGTGAGCGCGCGTGCGGTTCCAGGCACCCGTTGATCAGTCACCCGAGGCCTGCGGCAGTTCTCTGCTGGAGTCGGTGCAGCTCGACGAAGGAGACGGTCTCCTGGCCGATGTGAATGTCCGGCTTGGGCGCGCCGTGAAAGTCGCTGCCTCCGGTCACCAGGAGGTCGTACTCGCGGGCCAGCTCCATCAGCCTCTTCTCGTCCTCTGCAGAGTGCCTGGGGTAGTGCACCTCCAGGGCGTCCAGGCCCGCGGTCAGCAGTTCCTCCAAGTATCGCTCCACGCCGTCGATCAGGCCGGGGTGACACAGCACCGCACATCCGCCTGCCTCGTGCACCAGCTCGACAGCTTCGGCGGGAGTCATTTCCTGCTTCGGCACATAGCCCGGGCGACCGGGGGTGAGGTAGCGCTGGAAGGCCTCTCTCACGGTATTGCACTGTCCCTTGCCGACCAGGTGCTGAGCAACATGCGAGCGCCCGACGGCGCCTCCGCCGGCTTCTCCGAGGACTTCCTCGGCGCTCAAGTCCACGCCCGCCTCTTTCAGCCTGTCAGCTATCTCGTGGACACGCTCGACCCGGGTTTCGCGCAGGTCTTGGAGCTTCTGGAGTAGAGACGGGGAGTCAGCGTCCACAAAAAGCCCGGCGACGTGCATCTCCAGCTTCCGGTCGGTATCGAGCGCCGGCACGTACGCAGTCAACTCCATCCCGGCAACCACGATGATTTCCAGGGTTCGGGCGGCTTCCCGGGCTGCGGCTATTCCCTGGACCGAATCGTGATCGGTGAGGGCCATCGCCGACAGTCCGGCTTGCTCGGCCAGGCGGGGGAGTTGTTCCGGTGCGACTGAACCGTCGGAGGCCGTAGAGTGCAGGTGCAGGTCCGCCCTGGCATCGGGGTCTGGTTGTATGGATTTTCTCATGCACGTGTTGTAGATTCGGTCGAGGACGCCGTTGACGAAAGTGGGTGAGTTCTCGGTGCTGTAGCGCTTGGCCAGTTCGATGGCTTCATTTATGGCGACTTTTGGCGGCGTCTGGCCGTGGAAAAGCAGTTCGTAGGCCCCCAGGCGCAGGATGTTGCGGTCACTGGTAGCCATCCGCTCCAGTTCCCAGTTCTCGGCTGTCTGCCGGATCAGCCGGTCGAGCTGTTCCCGGTGTTCCAGGCATCCGTCGATCAGCTCCATGGCCAGTTCCAGGAGTTTGGGTCCGGCTTCTCGGGCGCAGAACCGGCGCAACTCTTCCCGGTCGCGCTCCGGCGCCAGGTCCCTCTGATAGAGCGCCTGGAGGGCCAGTTCCCGCGCTTGCGTCTCAATTCTCAAAAGAGTCGGCCGCAGAAAAAGGGGAAGAGGCAGCCGCCCGTGCTGGTCCTGAAGGGCGAACGGCCTCGGGCGATGCGACGGGGCTTCAGCCCGAGCCCAGTCCATCCAGCAGGTTGGCGGTCTCGATGGCGGCTAGTGCTGCTTCGGCGCCTCGGTTGCCCGTGCGAGCGCCGGAGCGGTCCACCGCCTGTTCTACGGTTTCGGTGGTGATCACCCCGAATATGGTCGGCACGCCGGTCTCCAGGCAGACGCGGGCGACGCCCTTGGCGGCCTCGCCGGCGACAAAGTCGAAGTGGGGCGTCTCGCCTCGAAGCACCGCCCCCAGGCACACCACCGCGTCGAATCGTCCGGTGCGCGCTACTTCCCTCGCCACCAGGGGCAGCTCGAATGCTCCCGGCACCCGGAAAACCTCCACATCGTCAGCCGCCGCGCCGTGCCGAAGCAAGCAATCCTCCGCGCCGTCCAGAAGCCTCCTGGAGAAGAATTCATTGTAGCGGCTCACCACCAGCGCGAAACGTTTGCCGCGCGCGTTCAGATCGCCCTCGTGTGTCTTAATCTCCGCCATTTTGCCCTCGGCTTGCGGGTGCGGTTTCGGCTCGCTGATCCGGGAAATATAATAGTTTAGGAGAACCGGTGGGCCGGCGCAACTGTTTTTGTGCGCCGCCCGGACAATGCACCCGAGGTCCAAGGAACTGGATGGTCCTATCATGGAAGGCTCCGGCGCCCTCCAGGCAAAGCTCTCGCGCCTGCGCCGCCTGCTGCGGGCGGCTCTCGCTGCGGGAGGGCTGGGACGGTTCCTCTGCGTGGCCGCCGTGGCGCTGACGGTCCATTTCGTCCTGGACCGGCTGTTCCAGCTCCCCACGGGCGCGCGCGCCGCCCTGCTCGGCGTAGTCGGCGGCATTTTGCTGTGGCGCTTCGGACGCGACGTCGTCTTCCCGCTTCTGCGCAGCATGCCGGACGAGGCACTGGCGATGGAGGTCGAGCGGCGGCGGGGCGAGCCCGATGACCTGCTTGCCAGTGCCGTTGCCTTCCGCTCGGGGGCTGCAGGCGCCGGATCGGCCGGCCTGCGTGAACTGGCCCTGTCCCGGGCGGAGAACCTTGCCCCGGCCGTGCCGGTCGAGCGGCTGGTTCGGTGGGAGGGTCCCCTCAGGTGGCTGGGCACTGGCCTGCTCCTCGCTCTGCTGCTCGCCGCGGCGGCGCTTCTGCAGCCGGAGTCCACGCGGACATGGTTCCGCCGCGGTGTGCTGCTGGCGGATGTCGAGTGGCCGCGACGCACTTTCCTCAGCATGCAGGGCTTCACGGACGGCGTGCGATACGTGGCCCGCGGCAGCGACGCAGAGGTCTGCGTACGCGCCTCCGGCGTGGTGCCGCGTGTTGCGCGGCTGGAGGTCCGCCCGGCGGAAGAGAGTACGCCAGGCACCATTGCCATGCAGGAAGTGGACTACGGCGTTTTCTGCGCAACTGTGGAACAGGTCAGTCAGTCCCTCCGCCTGCGGGCACGGGGCGGCGACGGCCGTACCGCTGAGAACCGACTGGAGGTGGTAGACCGGCCGGAGGTGGCCGACGCGAGCGTGGAGGTACAACCGCCGGACTACCTCGGGCCGGAAGCCGTTCGCCTGCGCTGGAACGCACCCAAACTCCGGGTGCCCACCGGCAGCCGGGTCACCGTGGAGCTGGAGTCTACCAGGCCGCTCTCAACCGCTGAGTGGAGCCTTGGTGGGAAAGAACCCCGTCCGATGAGACGCCGCGGTCCGCGCAGTGTGCTTTTTTCCTTCCAGGTGCGGAGCGACGTCTCTTGCCGACTGAGTCTACGGGACCGCCACGACATTGACATGAAGCCGCCGCTGGGAATGCACTTCCGCGCCGTGCCGGACCGCTCGCCCGTGGTGCAGTTGAGAGCCGAGGGAATCGGCAGTATGGTCGTGCCTTCCGCCCGCCTCCCCCTCCGCCTGGAGGCCGAAGATGACTACCTGGTGACGGCGGCCGGGCTGGAGTTCCGATACGAACCGGGCGGCGGGAAAGGGGAATCGTGGAACACCGCCCTGGAACTGAAGGAGCCCGACCGCAGGTTCCAGGCCGAACCCGTGGTGGACCTTCGGACGCGAAACCTACAGGCGCGCGGCGGACTGGTTGTCACGGCCACAGCCCGGGACAACTGTGGCCTGGATGGTCCGAACGTCGGTCGTTCGGTTCCCCTGGACCTTCGATTGGTCACCGCGGGAGAGTTCCTGCGGGGGCTGCTCGCGCGCCAGGAAGACCTTCGTCGCGACCTGGAGGGTCACCTGGAGACCCAGAGACGGATAGCGGGCCGCTCCCGGAAGGCGCTGTCGGAGGGGGCGGAGGAAGAACTGCGGCGCGCGGGGCGGCAGGAAAGCTTGCTTGTAGAGGAGCTGAGCCGCATCGCGGCGGCCTATCGCTTCCTCCTTCGGCAGATGCGCAACAATCGCACTCTCGGCGACGCTGCTTACATGGAGCGAACGGGGGAGATTGTCCGGCCACTGGAAAAACTCTCGGCACCCGGCGGCCCTTTGATGAAAGCCGCCGAGGACATCCAAAGAGCACAGCGATCGGCGGTGGGTGGAATGGAAGCGGCCGCCCGGACAATGGAGAAGGTTCGTGACAGGATGATGCTGCTGGAAGGCTTCGCCGCCGTGGCCGCCTCTGTTGAGGAGATCGCGGAGGATCAGGCGGAGCTGCTTCGAGAAACCGAGAAGGGCTGGAAGCCATTCGCGGGAGAGGAGGTGGGGAAGTGAGGCTCATTGCCATAATCCCCCTTGCCGTTCTGCTCCTGGTGTGCTGCCGGGTGGTGCGCGCGACGGAAGAGCTGGGACGCGGGCAGGCGCAACTGGCCGCGCGCATGGAAGGGGTCGAAAGACGGCTTCTTGAGCTTGCCGGCGTGACGGAGGACAGCGAACAGGCCGAGAAGCTCCGGCGGGCGCTGCAGTTCGCCCGCCGAAAGTTCCTGGTGAGTGAGATGGAACAGGCCGCTTCCCTGCTGGAAAAGGGCAGGTTCCAGGAGGCGTCCGCCCGCGAGCGGGAAGTGCTGGCCGAACTTCGGGTGCTGGCCGACATGATGGCGGAAGGCAGGGGACGGCAGGACTTAAGTCGGCTTCGCCAGGCGGCCGAAATGGCCGGCGAACTGCTGCGGCGCCAGTCCGAGGCAGCCGAGTTGAGCCGCCGGCTGGCCCAAAGCGGCACCCCCCCCGACTTCCAACCTGCCGTGGAGCGCCAGAGCGATATCGCCGAATCGGCGGAAGAACTCCTTCAGGATGTGCAGGACCTGCCCGGTGGAGGAGCCCTGCGTGCAGCTTTGAAGCGGATGAGAACGGCCGAGGCAGCCCTGAGCGCACAACGCGCAGAAGCCGCCCTGAACGCTCAGATGCAGTCCCTGGAGAGCCTGGAGAAGCTAAAGGAAGCGCTCCAAAGGGCGGCCGAGCAAGCGGAGGCAGAACGGGAAGCACGGGCGCGGGCTGCCCTGCGCAAAGAGCTGGAACGCTTGCTGAGGCAACAGCAGGGGGTCCGGACGGCTACCGAGGAACTGGCGGCGCTCGCCCGGGGTGGAGCTTCTTTGCCGCGCGCCCTGAGGCTGAAGCTTCGTTCCCTGTCGGCCCGGCAGCGGGAACTGGCCGGGGAGGCGGAGGAGCCATCCGAACTGGTTGGGGAACTGGGCGAGACGGCGGCCTGGCCGGAAGCGCTGAGACGGCTCAGAGGAGACCTCCAGGAGTCTGCCCGCCTGCTGGAGGAGAGCCGGCCGGCGGCGGCCGTCCGCGTGCAACGGCGGGTGGAACGGCTGTTGGGGGCGCTGATCGAAGCCCTGGAGGCCGCCCGCCGGGACCTTCAGGAGCAACTGCAGATCACCCCGGAGGAGGGCCGTAAGCCGGGCCGGGCCGGCCGCGCCGCCCGCATGAAGGAGGAGCTGACGGTCGTCAGAGCCCTGCAGACGGCAATCAACCGCCGGAGCGCCGCGCTGACCGAAGAAGCCGGGGTCGCCGAAGAACTGGCACAGCAGCAGGAGGAGCTGCGCCGGACGCTCCGGTCCATTGGGAAGAGGGGAGGGGGGACGCTGCCATGAGGTGGTCAATCGGCCGTGGGATCGCAATCGGACTGCTCTGGGGCTCGATGTTGCTTTGCTGCGGCGGCGCCGGCGCTCCCCCCGAAGCGGGCTTCGCTCCCGTGGATGCCCGAATGGCGGAGTCGGCCGGGTTGCTACGGGAAGGAGAGACGGGGTCCGAACTGCGGCGCGTGCAGAAGAGCATTCTTGACGGGCTGGATGCCCTGATAGAGGCGGTCGGGCAGAGCACCGGTGCCCCGCAGGTGGGCCGGGGGCGCCCCGGAGAGGCCGGGCGGCTGACAGCGGGCACCGCCACCGGGCCGTCCGGGAGACCCGCCGAGGAGGACGTTGCGCCCAGAGGGACGTGGGAATGGAGCCGTCGGCCTCCGCCGTCCGGACAGGAGGGGGACTGGGCGCCGAAACTCCCCGATCAACAGCGACGCAAGGTGAGGGAGACGTTCCGCACCGGCCGACTGCCCGCCCGCTACCGGGCGCTCCTTCAGCAGTACAATCGGCGGCTGGCTCGGGAGCCGGAGTAGCGGCGCTGAAGCGGCCCCGAGTCATCCGGCTTCCTCATGGACGCCGCATTTCGGGGAGGGGGACCTCCGTGACGCGTCCGGCGTCTATCTCGTCGGCCAGAGCCTCCCGCACCTCGCCCTTGGCGGTGAAGTACAGTACCTGCCAGCCCCTGTCGGCAATGCGCTTAAGAACCTGTAGCTGGCGCCGCAGGCGGTCGGGGTCCGCCTTTATGAAGGGGTCGTCCATTATGAAGAACCCGGCTTCACCTCCGAGGAGGGCTTCACCGAGCGCGAGACGTACGGAAAGGTAGAGTTGGTCCCAGGCGCCGCCGGAAAGCTTCCCGGCGTCCAGAGCCCTGCCGTCCGACATGCGGACTTCGACGCGTCGCGCGTCTTCCTCACGAACGTAATCGACCGAATCGTAGAGGCCCCCGGTGATCTCACCGAACAGCCGGGTGACCCGGCTTTCGGGACCGAACAGCTCCGCCACCTTCTCTTCCTCTTCCCGGCCGATCTGTTCAAAGACGGCTATGGCCGCCCTGGCGTGCTCGATCCTCTGCTCGTGTTCTTGGATGAACCGGCGCAGTTCCTCCCGGACCGCCGGCAGGTCCGTGGTGTGGGTGCAGGTCAGGTCGGCGTCGGGGCCGAGTATATCGACCCCCGTTCTCTCCAGGTCACGAAGTTGCCCGTGCAAGGCGTCCAGTTCATTCCGCAGCGCTCTGCGTTCCTCCTGGAGACGGCGGCGTTCGTCCCGCAGTCGCCGCACTTTGTCCTCGTTGTACGCTACCTCCGGGGCCTCTTCGCGGTATCCGGCGAGTTCCTCCAGCTTCTGCTGCCAGTCCTGGATGTTCTTGTTCAGCTCTTCATGTTCGCTGCCGAGCTGATTCTGCAGGACCGCTTTCTGCGTATCGATCCGCTGTTGCAGTCGGTTCTTCACCTCCAGGCGGGCGCGGTATTCCTGGAGGGTTTCCACTTCGGCGCTTCTGCGGGTTTCGTCGATGGTCTGTTCAGCCTCGGCCGCGGCCTTTTCGCGTTCGGGGATCCTTTGTTTCCTCAGTTCCTCCAGACGGCGGCGTGCGACTTCCAGCTCGGTTCGCGTGGTTGAGACCTGGTCCTCCACTTGCTCCAGGTGGTGATCGAACTGGCGCAGCTCGACGATGATCTCCGAGACCCTGCGGGCGGCGATGCCGCCGCTTGCGGCCCAGGAACGGATGCGCTCCAGTTCCTGCCGGGCGGCGCGGGCCAGGGCGGTCTGGCGAAGAAGCGAGAGGCCCGCTACGGCGCAAAACACCCCAAAAAGGCCGGCCAACACGGCGAACGCCCAATGGAAAGCCGCCACCATTCCCAGCAGCGACGCCGCCGCGAGCAGGCCGAAGATGGCCATGAAAAACCTGCGTGCGGATATCTGGCCTGCCGTAGGGGCGGCTCGTCCGGGGCCTTCCCTGTATTCCTGAACAGCCGCCCGCACCCCCTCCAGCCTGTCGGCACGTCTCTCCAGCGACTGCAGCTCTCGCTCCCGCTGGTTCAGCTGGCCGGCCAGGTCTTTGGCTTTCTCCTGGAGCCGGTCGGCTTCGGCGGTGAGGGTTTCCACATCGTCCAGGGCGGCTTTGCGGCACTGTGCGGCGTCGCTCCAGGTCTGTTCCTCCTCGGCGTTGAACCGCCCGAGCCCCTCGATTTCCTCGAGGGCCTCCCGCAGGTCTTCGAGCGCGGCGGAGCCGGTCCGGTGCTTCTCGCGCATGCGGGCCTGCTCCTGCATTTGGAGTTCGGCCTCTATGTTGTGCAGACGGGCCGTTATTTCCCCGATTCGCTCCTCGCAGCGGTCCAGTTGCTGGTTCTCTACCCGTTCTGAGAGGGCTTCGACCGTATCGATCGCAGCCCGGGCCTCCTCCAGCCGTGAGCCAATTTTCTGCTGATCCTCCCTGTCGGCGATGCGCCCGGTGGGGGTCAGGGAGCCCAACTCGCGCAGCTTCTCCACGATTGCCTCTATCTCCTGGGTCTGCAGTCCGGTGAGGCGGTCGGCCACGTCGGTGTAGAACGCCGGCTCTGCGACGATGGAGAGGTCGCTGTCTCGGATGACGAAGATGTTGCGACAATGGTCGCTTCCCAGGTCAGTGAAGTCAGGGAGACTGCCGGCTTCGGGCAGCTTCGTCTCCCCGCCGTCTTCGTGGCACAGCACCACATAGCCTTCGGGTTCCTCGGGTATCCGCTGAATCCCGGAAAACTGCTTCACGTCGCCGGGCAACAGCATGCGGACCAGGGCTTCGACCGTGAGCGTTTTGCCGTCCTCATTGTGACCGTACAGCAGACAGAAGTCCTTCGGCCTGGCGGGGCTGGGGCCGGAAAGCGGGCCGTATCTGTGCACCAGGAACTCCGATATTCTCACAGTCCCGCCTCCATCATTGCCCGGATCGCCATCTCGATGACCGGCTCCTTCGGTCCATGCAAGTCCTCGGCGGCGCCCAATCGCTTCTTGAACTCCCGGAAGAGATCGCTGTTAAGCACGCGGGAGATGTCCAACAGCTCGTTCTGACAGGTGACGCAGCCGGCGGCCGCCTCCTCCAGCTCGGCGGCTAACTCCTGCTCGGAGCGTTCCAGCTCCTCCCCGTTGAAGTAGCCCCCTACGCGCAGAATGACCGCGGCCTGCGGATGGACTTTGCTGAGTTGCTCCCGGACCAGGGCCAGCGGGTCCGCACCGCTGAAGGGGTCCACCTTGACCTCAACTTCGGCAAAGTGGGCCGTATCGAGCAGTTGCTGGTCGGGGGGCTCGCCCAACTCGAAAAGGTTGACCTTGCGGCGCCCGGTTTCCCGTCGCGTTATGGACACTGGTGAGCCGGGGTAGACGAAAAAACCACCCTCGGGCAAGCGCCAGACGTCGAAATTGGAGTGAAAGTGGCCGGCCAGCACGTAGTCGGCGGAGACGGATTCGAAGTACGAAAGCTTCACCGGCATGTAGCGTCCGGCGCCTTCGTCGCCATAGTCCAGGGGCGATCGGTCGTAACGCACTGCGTCCAACAACTCCCCGTGATAGATCAGCAGACCTACGTCCGTCCCGTCGAAGACGCCCTGAAGTGCCAGTATGCGGCTGACCACTTCCTCGCCCCGGATCGGTTCGTAGGGCAGGCCCACGACCGTAACGCCGTCCAGCTTGACAGGCTCCGGTTCGGTCAACACGTGTACGTCAGCACCGAAATAACGGTTTCCGTAAGCTTCGCTGTCGTGATTTCCCGGCAGAAGAAAAACCTCGAAACCGGTTTCGGAAAACACTTCGCGGAGGGGCACCCGGAGAGTTTCGGCGTCCACCTCTCGGTCGAACAGGTCGCCGCTCACGACGAAGATTCCGACATCGCGGGTGCGAGCAAGGTCCACCAGCTTTCTAAGCGCCTGCCAGCGCTCGTCTCCGGTTTCCCTGAGGTGGAGGTCACCCGTGTGGAGGACTTTCATGTGCCGCCGCCCCGGCCAATGACACTCGACAGGTGTTGAACCATTGCCCATTCTACGTCAGTCAGCAGGCTTGTCAAGCCGGTCACGCATGGTCAGGTTCCCGGGGTGGATTTGCAGGCGGCTTCGCCGCTCTGCTAAAATGGTCAGCAATTGTTGTCGGCCGCAGAGGGGTTTGACGGTAATGATCGCGCTTATCTCGGACATCCACGGCAACCTGGAAGCGCTGGAAGCCGTTCTGGCGCAGCTAAGCCGCAGGGACCAGGTATATTGTGCCGGCGACATAGTGGGCTACGGCCCGAACCCGAATGAATGCTGCGAAGTGTTGCGGACGAGGCAGATCCCCAGCGTGATGGGCAACCATGACTTCGTCTGCGCGAACCTGCACTTGCTGGAACAGGAGGGCGGGCTGCCGGAGGAGGACAGGGCTCTGTGCCGCAAGATATACGCACAGAAAAACTCCGTTGCCAAGGCGTCCTCATGGTGGACCAACCGCCGGCTCAGCCCGGAGAACAGGGATTACCTGCGCCAACTGCCACTGAAACTCGAGGTGGAAGGGCTGACGATCCTCCACGGGAAGCCGGGCTCCAGGGAAGACATGCTGAACGAATACGTGCTGCCGGGGCTGGGCATGGAGGCCCTCAGCGATAAGGTGGAAGGTCAGATGCTGGTAATCGGTCACAGTCATCTGCCCATACGAACCCCCCACGTGGTCAACCCCGGCAGCGTGGGCCAGCCGAGGGACAGGAACTGGATGTCCAGCTATGCCACCCTGGACCCGGTGCGCTTCAAGTTCTGTTACATACGCGAGGAAGACATGAGTTTCCGGATCGTCAGCCAGGTGGTCAATATCCAACGAACCCCTTACGACGTCGGCCGAACGATCCAGAAAATCAAGGACGAAGCGGAGCTGGCCGACAGTTTGGGTGACCGGCTGACGGTCGGCTTGTGAGCTGCTTTCACTCAGGGGCGACCCACAGATGGCTACAGCAGAGGAGTTACTGGAGCGTGCCCATGAGCACGCGGAGTCCGCAGAAGGCTTTCTTTCCGACGCCGAGTTCCGGGAAGACCCCGAAATACAACAGATTCGCTACCTGCAGGTGGTCTCTCACGCTACCCTGGCGGTCTATCTGCAGAACCAGGTCCTGCTGGAGGCTATCCGGGAACAGGGCGGACTGAGCGGCCTGGAAGCCGGCTGATCATGTGCCGGGACGGACATCGAAACGTCGGGGCAACGGGCAGCCCGTGGGCCCGGCTCAAAATGTCCTTGCTCCTCGCCGGGGGGCCCTAAGCAGGCGCGTTGCATTCTGAGGCAAGGCGAACAGCCTGTTGGTGGTTTGGGCTAAGCCATTGTGAGTTTGGATTTTTCCGGGCGATCAAGGCGTTGGGAACAGGTCAAGCGGATGGAGGGCCGAGAGCCAAGGAAAAGGCCTCAGAAGCGGCTTCAGGGGAGTTGGGTTCCCCAGGCAATGTTGCGGAAAGGGCGATATTGGCCGGGGTGGAAGCACAAACAGCCGCCGCCCGGTACGTGAGTTGCGCTTCGCTTGGATGACGGGCAAAGCTGTGCACCCAAAGTAGCAAATGATGTGCCGCACAAACGGCGGCGGAAGGTTCCGCCAGACGGGTTCCGCCTCGCGGCAGGACGCCAGCGGCGCTCCGAGGATTTCCTACCTTCAGGTACAGGAGGACAAAGAATGCGAGCAAGTCTCCATGCGGCGGTTGCTGTCCTGGCGTTGATGTGCCTTGCAGCCGGCAGTGTCGTAGCCCAGCCGGCGGATGATACCAGCACCTGCTCGGTTTCGGCGACGGTGGACGACATCATGGAGTGGGCCGGCAACTTCGCCGCGATCGACCTGGGCACCATGACGGCCCAGGCCGACACGCTGACCGGCTCCGCCACCCAGACGTTGTATACCAATGGCAACGTCGACGTCACGGCGGACAACACGACCACGGCCGAACTGTCCGAGGCCGGCGGAGACACCCTGTACACCGAGTACGGGCTGCAATACGACGGTGACGGCAGCACGGCGACTGGCGGGTCGGACGTAACCTACGACGTATATAGCTCTTTTCTGAGTACCCCCTCCACCATCACGCACGTCGATGGCGACGGAGCGGTGGATATTACCCTTCAGGCGCGTGCCTCGAACGCCGCCGGAACACTGCCGGACGCCGGCAGCTACAGCGCCACGCAGACGATCACGGCGAGCTGGGGCACTCAATAAGGCGGACTCTTAGCGTTTGCCGAGAGAGCCCCGGCCCGTCAGAAGTGCACTCCTGAGAGGTCGTCCGGGACGGCCGAGTGCGGAGAACCATGAGTTTGAGCGGGACGACAAAGACCGGCCGGTTTCCTCCCCATCGCGGTTTGTCGCCTGTCCTTAAGGCGGCAGCGCTCTGCGCTCTCATCTTCTCTATTGCATGCCCCTCCGCGCAGGGCGGCGTGGCGGTCTCGCCGCTGCAACAGAATGTGCCACTCCGGCCCGGAGAGACTTCGGACTTCACCATACGTCTGAACCACGTGGCAAGAGACAACGTGCGGCAGCCGGTCTCCGTCGATTTTGAGGTGGTCGATTTCCGGGTCACCGAGCAGGGGGCTGTCGATTTCGAGCCGGAAGAAACTCCTTCGCGTTCCGCCGTTGACTGGATCAATCTCGACGCCCGGGAGGTGACGCTCCAACCGGGAGAGAAACGAACACTGTACGGCACGGTGGCCGCCCCGGTGAGTGCCGACGGAGACTACTGGGCGGCGGTAATGATGACCTTCGGAGGGTCGCGCAAAAAGATCGGTGCCGTGAACGTCGTCCTCCGCACCGCCTCTGCCGTGTGGGTGCGGGTCAGGCGCCGAAACTACATGGTGCGGCCACGAATGGAATGGGTCGAAGCTGCCCTTCCTCGGTTCGAACAACCAAAGGGCGTCCCCGGAGATGAACCGCCGGGAAACTCGGAAATGACCGGTCTGAGGATAACCGCCAAGGCATCCAACCAGAGTCCGGTGTTCTTCATCGGCTCCGCCGCCGCTGACATCTACAGAGACGCCCGCCGCCATGTAGCCAGCGTCCCTCTGCATGCCGCCAGGAGACGGATTCTGCCCGGTGGCGCACGGGTTTTTGAGGGCGTCCTCGGAGTGGCGTTGCCGCCGGGGCGCTACCAGGCGCGCTGCTCGGTCGATCCGAATGTAAAGACCGGCCGCAAGGCCTTTGGGCAGACCGAGTTTGTCGTATCCGAGGAACTGGCCCGGACGTGGGCCGGGAGCATACCCGCGGCACGGGCAAGCGGCCTGGAGGTCGAACCGGGAGAACTGCATATTGAGGCCGGGCCGGGGCGGTTCACCACGCGGAGCCTTGTGTTCCGGAACGAGGGTTTGTCTACCATGAGGCTGAAGTGCAGCCTCAAACGCGGAACCGTACCGGCGGGCTGGCTGACTCTCGACGGTGGGGAGTTCACACTGGCGCCCCGCTCGTCCAGGGGCCTGCTCTGCCGCATCAGCGTGCCAAAGGGGGTTGAGGCAGCAGAATACGAAGCCGCGCTGGTGGTGAAGGGGGAAGCGGGCGGTCTCCTGGAGGAGCGTCCCGAACAGACGCGCACGGTTCCTATCTCGCTCAAGGTAAGCAGGTGACCACGATGAACCAGGCATACAGCCGATCAAAGAGATACAGGACGTCTCTGCCGGCGTTGCTGCTGGTGGTTACGCTCACGTTGGCGCTCTCCCACTTCGCCTCTGGCGAAGCTGCCGGGGCGCAGCCCAAACTGGTCAGCAATATTTGGGTTGACGTGCCGATACGGCAGGTGCTCCGGGACATTTCCATGCAAACGGGAGTGGGCATCAGCGTTGACCCCTCCGTGACGGATTACGTCGTGTCGCTGAAAGCCGACAGAATGCCCCTGGAGGAGGCGCTGCGACGAGTCACGGCGGGGCAGGGGTTGGCCGTGCGCCGGGTGAAGCCGGATTTCTACGTTTTGGGAACGGGCACGCCGGAGTCGCCGGCTTTTGACGAGCTGGCCCGGAGCAGGCGAGTCTGCCTGCAGTACGTCACCGCTCAACATCTGCGCCAGTCCCTTCCCCGCGACCTGCAGCCTTTTGTGACCAGCGGCGACCGACAGACCGAGGTGCTGGTATATGCGCCGGAGCACCGGACGCTGCGGATCATGGAGATCGTTCGTAAGCTGGACGTGCCCCGTCGGCAGGTGGTGCTGGAGGCGCTGGTTGTGGAGATTTCCCGCGAGGCCGGCTCGGAGCTGGGCATCGACTGGGAGCGCTCCGGGCCGGACACCGTCTTTGGCATCGTGGAGTCCACCGAACACTTCCTGGGCACAGCCCGATATGCCAGTATGGACGAACGGCAGCTCCGCACGCTCCTGGTCACACTTCGCATACTGGTGAGACAGAAGCGCGCCAGCATCCGCTCTCGGCCCAGGGTCGCCACCCTGAATGGGGAGAAGGCCACCATCGACATCGCCCTGGAGCAGTACTTCAACATCGTCACCGACATCAATGGAGCCTTCCTGCGGACCGAGCTGCAGGTGATCAAGTCCGGGGTGATACTGGGCATGACCCCGCACATCGGAGAGGAAGGGCGGATCACTGTCGATGTGTCGACCGAGGTGAGCGACGTCGCAAGCGAGCCGAGCCAGATCAGCACCAACGACGGCGTGAATGCGGGCTCCCTCCCGTTGATCCGCCGCCGCAAGGTGGAGACCAGCGTGCGCGTTAAAGAGGGAGACGCCATCGTGATCGGTGGTCTGATCGAGACGCAGGAGCGGGAAGAGGTCAGGCGGGTTCCGGTGCTGGGTTCAATACCGTTGTTGGGCGCTTTGTTCCGCTCCAAAACGGCCGAACAAGAAGAAAAGGAGGTCGTCATCCTGATCACACCTCGGCTCATGGATGAAGCCGGCGCCCCGCTGGCGGAGCACCACTCTTTGATGGATGTCGAGAAGGAACGGAGCGAGATGGGCGCGCACCGGGCGCCGCAGGAAGTGTCCGAGCAGCACTGAACCGCCCTGCCGGCGTGTCCGGGCCTCACGGCGAACGGGAAGCGGGAGGAAACGCGGATTGATCCTATTGATGATGGTTGCTCTGGCCGGGGTAAGCGCCGATCTCGTGCAAGCGGCCGCCATGGAACGCAGCGGCAACTTCCCCGCCGTCGACCTGGGCAACCAGTTCATTCCGCAAGCCCAGACGGGCTTGATCGACGATTGTGGCAACTGCCATCCCTGCGGCCCGGTGGACGTTACCGCCTCCGGAAACTTCTACCGGTACGACAGCACCACTCATCGCCTGCTGAGAACGGAACAAGTTTCGGCTATGTCGGAGGACTGGGGGGTCTGGCTCCAGGGCGTGAACACGATGAGCGGCCCGATGTCGGACTACTGCCTGGAGTTCTGCGTCGACGACATGACGCACGCCGCAACGTGCCTGGCTCCAGGGGCAGCGCGCCGCGCAATTGGTCGTGGCGAGCCGGAAAATCTCGGGGCTGATGGCTCCAGACAAGGTGTGGAACGATGAAAAAGCGTACGGTACTGGGGACTGCGGGCATCGGGTTGAGCGTCTTTCTCCTGGTTTTAAGTTCGTTTCCGCTGCGGGCGGCCGAGGAGATGTATTGGGACAGCAGCTTCGGGTCGATCGGCCTGGGTACGCTCACGGCGATGTCGGACGCGCCCACCGGCAGCGCCACGGCGCGGCTGGTGATGACCGGGGACGTCGAGCTGTCGGCCGACAATACGACGACCGCTCAACTTTCGGAGGCAGGCGGCGATACGCTGATTACCGACTACAAGATGACCTTCGACGGGGACGGGGGCAGCGCCACGGGAAGGGCGACGGTGGATTGGGCCTCCTACGACACGTTTCTCAGTCCGTCCGTCACGGTGAGTCACGTGGTCGGCGACGATGACGTGGACGTCACGCTTTACGCGCGGGCGCAGATGGACCCCGCCGAAGCTCCCAACGCCGGCAATTACTCGGCCACACAAACCATTACGGCGCACTGGGTGGGGCCGTAGACCGTGCGTTGATCGTCACTGGCAACTCACCGGGGGGGACTTGTCCGGAGAGTCGATGCAGAGGTGGGAAGGCTCTCAGCCGCTATTCGGCGTCGGAGCCCTGCTGAATTTCACGGATCATCTTACGGGCGGATACCGAACGACCGCCTCCGTTGGCGATGTGCTTTCGGAAGGATTCGACCGCTTGCTCGGGTTCGCCCAGTTCGCCGGCGTATAGCAGGCCAAGGTTGAAATGGGCGGGGGAGTATTGGGGGTCGACTGAGAGCGCTTTCTCGTAAAGCTCAGCGGCCTCCTGGAAGCGTCCCAGCTTGGCCAGAGCAACCCCCTGGTTTACAAGGCACTTTTTCAGAAGTTCTTCGTCGGACTCCAGGGCAGAATCGAGAATTGCGCGACAGGCCTGGTAGTTTTCCAGAGCTTCCTCCAGTTTGCCGAGCGCCGTCTCGCAGTACGCCAATCGGAAGGCGGCAGCGGGGGAATCAGAGCCCAGTTCGCGGGCGCTCAGCAGTGCTGCGCGGGCGGCACCGTACTCGTGGCGCCGGAAAAGGTCCGCCCCGAGAAGCTCGAGGCGCGCTTTCACCTTCTGGAGCCCGGCCTCGTCTTCGGGCGACTTCTCAGCGGGAACCGCCCTCTCCTCGGCGGTTTCGGCAAGCTTCTCCTCCAACTCGGCTACGCGCCGCTGACTGCCCGTCAGTTTGGACTGCACCTCGTCGAGAGATTTCGCCCTTTCCTGGAGTTCTTCAATGTCGCTCCGGAGGGTCTCATTGAGCGCGCGGAGCGTCTCCAGTTCCGACCGCAGCTCTTTTTTCTCCGCAACTGCCTGGTCGTGCTTCTCGCTCAGAGCCTCTGCCTGTGCCCGGACCTCGGATAACTGCTGCTCCATGCGCCCGTCGCAACCGCACACCAGCAGGGCAGCCAACAAGAAGGCCGTAAAGAGAGCGTGCCGTTCCATCGATCTCCTCGAAACAAAGCTGTTAGCGATGGCGCCCCATGATAGCGTTCCGGCCCGTCGCGCGCAAACGAGAAGCCTCTGCGGCCCTCACCCGAACAGGCGCGTGATCTCGTCTTGAGCGAACACCGGCATCGGCATCCGCTCGCCGGAACGCACCAGCACGGCGTCTTCCTCCCCGGGGCGTATCTCACCGATGTCGGTGCAGTGGATGCCGCGCTCCCGGACGGCGGCGGCCACGGCCGGGGCGTCCGTTGGGGGCGTGCAAATGATCATCGCCCCGCTGGCGATGGTGCCCAGGGGGTCGAGTCCCAGATGCCGGCAGAAGTCGGCCCCGGGCTGGAGGAGGGGTATGTTCTCGGCTTCCACGAGCATTCCGCAATCGGCCGCCTCGGCGAGTTCCCACAGGGCCGTCGCCACCCCGCCCTCGGTGGGATCGTGCATGGCGTGCACGACACCGGCTTCCACTGCGGCCATGGCTTCCTCCACGACGCTTATGCCCGGATCGTCGAGGAAGTCCCGGGCCCGGCGGAGCTGCTGTTCGGAGAAGGCGTCGCTGAGTTGTTTGGATGCCTCGCGGGCCATGATGGCGGTGCCCTCCACGGGAATGCCCTTGGTGAGAAGAATGCGGTCACCCTCGCGGACGCTCTCTTTGTCCACCAACCGGTTCGGGCTGACCTCACCTACCATGTGTCCCACCAGGATCGGCCGGTCAAGCCCTGGCGTAATCTCGGTGTGTCCGCCGCACAGGTCGCAGTCCAGGCCGCCCAGGGCCGCCGTCAAATCATCCCAAATCTCCCGCACAAGTTCCTCGTTTGTGCGTCCCTCGGGCAGGAGAGCCGTCACCAGGAACCAGCGGGGGCGGGCGCCCACGGTGGCGACGTCGTTGGCGTTGACGTGGACGGCGTACCACCCGATGCGACCGCTGGTGAACGTGATGGGGTCGGACTTCAGGGCGAGGCAGGTATCGCCGACGCGCACCACGCAGACGTCCCTGCCCACTGCCGGCCCTATGGCCACACGGTCATCCTTTATCCGATTGGCAGCGAGGAGTTCGGCCAGGAAGTCCGGGTCGAGTTTGCCGGCTGGGAATCGCATGGTCTATCCATCCTCGGAGCTGGTCTGCCCGATGCGCCGCCGCCCTTCGAGGTATATCATCAGCACGGAGATGTCCGCGGGCGATATTCCGCTGATGCGGGAAGCCTGTCCGAGGGAGACGGGCTGGACTTCGCTCAGCTTCTCTCTCGCCTCGCGCCGGAGTTCGGCAATGGCCTCGTAGTCGAGCCACTCGGGGATCTTTTTGTCCTCGTTGCGGTGGAAGCGCTCTATCTGCTCGCGCTGGCGCCTGAAGTAGCCTTCGTACTTCGTCTCGATCTCCACCTGCTCGCGCACGGCGGGGTCGGCGGCCAGCTCGTTCACACGGGGATCCAGCTCACCCAGCCCGTCGATGTCCATCTCCGGTTGCCGAAGGCGCCTGGCCAGCGACTTGCCCTCGTGGTAGGTGCTGCGGATGTATTCAAGGGTTCGCTCGATGGCGCGTTCCTTCGCCTGCAGGCGCCGCCACTGCTCCGTGCCGATCAGGCCGTTGTCGTGGCCGTATTTCATCAGCCGCCGGTCGGCGTTGTCCTGGCGCAGGAGCAGCCGGTACTCGGCCAGGGAAGTGAACATCCGGTAGGGTTCGTCGGTGCCTTTGGTCACCAGGTCGTCGATGAGCACGCCGATGTAGGCTTCATCGCGCCCCAGGACCAGCGGCTCCTCCCCGCGGAGGCCGCGGGCGGCGTTGATGCCCGCCATGATGCCCTGCGCGGCGGCCTCTTCGTAGCCGCTCGTGCCGTTGATCTGGCCGGCGTGGAATAGGCCTTCCACCAGCTTGGTCTCCAGCCCTGGCCGTAACTGGGTCGGCGGCACGTAGTCGTATTCCACCGCGTAGCCGTAGCGCATGATCCGCGCCTCCTCCAGCCCCTCGATGCTGTGGACCATGGCGTCCTGGACGTCGCGCGGGAGGCTGGTGAACAGGCCGTTGCAGTAGACCTCGTGGGTGTCCCGTCCCTCCGGTTCCAGAAACAGCAGATGGGAGTCGCGTTCCGGGAAGCGCAACACCTTGATCTCGATCGAGGGGCAGTAACGCGGCCCCAGTCCCGCGGTGATCTGTCCGTCGTAGAGCGGCGCCCGGTCGATTGCTCCCCGAATGATCTCGTGGGTTTTCGGATTGGTCTGGGTCATGTAGCAGGGGAGCTGTTCGACGTCGATGGACTCGGTGCGGAAGCTGAAGGGCCGGGGCTCCGGGTCCCCCGGCTGAGGTCGCAGCCTCTCCCAGTTGACCGTCCTGCCGTTCACCCGCGGGGGCGTGTCGGTCTTCAGGCGGTCCACCTCAAGCCCCAGTTCCGAGAGGGATTCGGAGAGTCTCCGGGCCGGCGGTTCCCCCATGCGTCCGCCGGGAACAACGGACGGCCCGAAGTGCAGCACGCCGTTCAGGAAGGTGCCCGTGGTCAGGATGACCGCCCCGGCGGTGCAGGTGTCTCCGCTGCGCGTCCTCACCCCGCGCACGCGGCCGTCTTCGGCCGTCACGCGGGTCACCATGTCCTGGCGGAGGAGCAGGCCGTCCTGGGCCTCCAGACGCCTTTTCATCTCCACGTGGTAGGCGTTCTTGTCGGCCTGGGCGCGGGGGGAGTGCATGGCGGGGCCCTTGCCGGTGTTGATCATGCGGAACTGTATGCCGGTGGCGTCGATGACCCCGGCCATCTCGCCTCCAAGGGCGTCAATTTCCCGCACGAGCTGGCCCTTTGCGAGGCCGCCGATGGCGGGATTGCAGCTCATGCGGGCGACCGAGTCCAGGCTGATGGTCAGCAGGGCGGTTCGGGCGCCCATGCGTGCCCCTGCGAGGGCCGCTTCGCAGCCGGCGTGACCGGCCCCGACCACGATGATGTCGAAATCCGTTTCGGGCATCGGGAACCAAAGAAATGGTGTAGTCACGGCGGAGATGTATTTTAAGCCCGCGCCGCGGGGGCCGCAACGCGCTTCGGTCGGCACGCGGCCTCCGGAGCCTGGGCCAGAAGCTTGATTTCCCAAGACGGTCCCCTATTATAATGCTTCGACGCTGAGGCACGTCCTTTAGCTCACCGGGATCGAACCAGAGCAGGCTTCCCCGCCTGGAGGCACAAATGCAGATCGGCGTAGCCTACTACCCGGAGCACTGGCCGCAGGAGCGCTGGGGCAGGGACGCCGCCATGATGCGTCAGGCGGGGATAGACGTGGTGAGGATAGGGGAGTTCGCCTGGTCTCGCCTGGAGCCCCGGCGCGGACGATACGAGACCGACTGGCTGGAGAGGGCCATCGACGTTCTTGCCGGAGAGGGCCTCCGGGTCATCCTCTGCACGCCGACGGCCGCCCCGCCGAGCTGGCTTTTCCACCGCCACCCCCCCATGATGCCGCAGGATCGGGAGGGTAAGCCCTGGTATCCCGGCAGCCGACGCCACGTCTGTCTGAACAACCGACCTTACCGCCGCTACGTGCTGCGCATCGTCCGGGAAATCGCCAAAAACCTGGGCAGCAAGCCGGAGGTGTTCGCCTGGCAGGTGGACAACGAGCTGGGCTGCCACGCCAGCGGCCGCTGCTACTGCGACGACTGCGAGCAGGCGTTCCGGGAATGGCTGAAGAGACGCTACGGCACCGTGGAGCGGCTCAACAACCTGTGGGGGACGGCGTTCTGGAGCCAGGAGTTCGGCGACTGGCACTACATCCCCGCCCCGCGCCGTACGCCGGCGGGGACGCACCCGTCGCTGGAGCTGGATTACCAGCGTTTCATCTCGGCCACCATCCGCGACTTTTTCGACGAGCAGCGTGACATCATCGAGGAGTACGCCGGCGGGGCAAAGCCCGTCACTACCAACGGCCTCGGGCTCTCCACCGACCAGGTCAACCAGTTCAGCCTGGGCTCCGTGGTGGACGTCGCTGCCTACGACAACTACCCGGTGGCGACCGGCAACCTGGACTGGACGGCGCTCCAGTTGGACCTGACGAGGTCGGTGCAGGGCGGCCCGTTCTGGGTGGCGGAGCAGCAGGCCGGCCCCTCCTTGATTCCCACCAGGGAAGGACAGCCCGCACCCGGGCAGTTGGGGTTGTGGTCCTACCAGGCCGCCGCGCGGGGGGCCGAACTGATCTGCTACTTCCGCTGGCGCACCTGCCGGTGGGGCCAGGAGATGCACTGGTACGGCATGCTGGAACCGGACGGAAGGGCAGGGCGGCGATTCGAGGAAATCAGCGAGACGATCGGCCGGCTCAAAAACAAGGCCGACCTTTGGGAGCCCGCCACGCCGGCCCCGACCGCCGCCATGGTGCTGGACTACGACAGCCACTGGGCCCTGCGGGCCGATTCAATGGGAACGGAGCTGGACTACCGGAAGCAGTTATGCCTGCTCTATTCCATCCTGCGGCGGAAGGGAATTGGCGTGGAGGTGCTTGCCCCGTCCGAGGAGCCGGCGGAGGACTGCCGGATTCTTGTCGTGCCGATGCCCATCATCGGACGCGCTGAGGTGTCCAGGGCCTGGGAGGAATTCGTCGCGGCGGGCGGTCAACTGCTGATCACCGCCCCGGCCGGATATCGGAACGAGTACAATGCCGCGCTGAGTGAAGCTCCGCCGGGCCCGCTGAGCGAACTTTTGGGTCTGAATGTCGTGGAACATGACACCTCGACTGCGGAGACGGCCAACGGCATTGCCCTGAACGACGATGAGTTTCCGGCGGCAGACCTGTGCACCATCGTGGAGAGCCGGGGCGCCGAGGTGCTCGGTACCTATACCGAGCGATTCTACGCCGGCACCCCGGCCGTGACGCGCAACGAACTCGCAGAGGGCGCGGCTTATTACGTGGGGACCAACTCGAGCCCCGAACTCTACGCGCAGGTGCTGGAACGAATGCTGACCGAGACGGAAGTCCGAACGAGCCCCTGGGCCGGCGAGACCCTGGAGGTCGTTCCATTGCAGAACGGGCCGGAAGGGGCAACGCTGACCTTCGTGCTGAACCACTCCCCCGAGCCCTGCGAGTTGGAGCTGCCCGAGGATACAACCGTGACCGACCTGCTGGGCGAGGCAAAACACTCCGGAACGGTGCCGATGGGCGGGTTTGGGGTTGTCCTCCTCCAGCGCTGATGCCTCTCGCCAAAGCCCCCTTCTTTCATCACGGACCTGCCTGAGATGGGAATGGACCATGCTATGAGCGCCGCGGAGCAGTTCAGCCGGCTGGTGGAGATCATGCGCCGGCTGCGCCGGGAATGCCCCTGGGACCGGAGCCAGACCTTCGAGACCTTGCGGGCCTACCTGCTGGAGGAGACCTACGAGACGCTACAGGTGCTGGACGAGAAGCGCTACGAGGACCTCGCTGAAGAACTGGGAGACCTCCTGCTCCAGATCATTTTCCAGGCGGAGATAGCGGAGGAACGCGGCCTCTTCTCCATCGCAGATGTGCTGGCCGGGATCAACGCCAAACTCGTAAGACGTCATCCTCACGTGTTCGAGCAGGCCGAGGCGGAGACCCCCGAGGACGTCTTTCACCGATGGGAACACATCAAGGTGGGCAAGGAGCAGAAGAACTCGCACGTGGCCGGCGTTCCCCCCGCACTGCCGGCCCTGCTGAAGGCGGTGCGGGTGGTGCACAAAATCCGTCAGACAGGCCTGGAGCCGATGCCCGTCGAAGATGCGCGGAACGTGGTCGAGAAGGAACTGCCGAAGCTCATGCAGGCCGCCGAGACGGGGGGAGAGCACCCCACTCGAACCGCCGGCGCCCTGTTCCTTGCGGCGACCGTTCTCGCGGACGCAGCCGGCGTAAACCCAGAGGACGCCCTCAGAGAGGTGATCGGGAGCCTCCTGGAGGCTTTCCGCACCCAGGAGGAGGGCGCCCGGGAAGAAGGACGAACCTTCCCCGACCTCTCTCCCCGGGAACTCCGGCGCATGTCGGCCGCCATTCGGCACCTGATCGAGGAGGAGGGGCAGTGAACGCCATCCTTCTGGCGGCCGGCTACGGGACGCGGCTCTACCCGCTGACACGGCACAAGGCCAAGCCGCTTCTGCCGGTCGGCGGTCGGCCGATCATTGACTACCTGGCCGAGCGACTGGACCAGGATCCGGAGGTCGAACGGCTTATTCTGGTCAGCAACGCACGCTTTTTCGAGGATTTCCGGGATTGGGCATCCTCACGTGACTTCCACACCCCGCTTCTGATACTGAACGACGGATCCACGTGCAATGAAGACCGGCTCGGCGCGGTGGCCGACATCGGGTTTGCGCTCCAGCAGGGTGGGGCAGGGCAGGGGCCGGTCTACGTGCTGGCCACCGACAACCTTCCCCGTTTCGACCTGACCGGCATCATCGATGCCTGGCGAAGGCGGGGAACCAGCGCCGTGTTCGCCTGTCCCGAGGAAAACCACGACCGGCTGCGCCGCTCGGGGGTGGCACAGCTCGACGAGGACGGCCGGTTAGTGAGTTTTGAAGAGAAGCCCGACGAGCCGAAAGGGCACTACCGTGTGCCGCCTTTCTATATCTACACTGCCGAGGCGGTTGCGTCTTTACCCGATTACCTGGCGGCGGGCAATAACCCGGACGCCCCGGGCTATCTGCTGGCCTGGTGGGTGAGCCGAGCGACCGTTTACGGCCTGCCCAGGCCGGAAGGGACCTGGGACATCGGCACCCTGGAGAGCTATCGGGCCGTGCGCAGGGAATTCGAGGAGCAGAGCGGATGAGGATGTGCCGGTCGTGCTCTTGACGACCGGACCCGAAAGCTATATCCTCCCCGGTTCGCTCAGGTGTTTCGGCACGGGCCTGTGCCGCGCCAACACATTCAGGAGGAACCGATGCTAAGGAACAGCCGAGAATTGAGAGCCGTAATGGAGGCTTTGTATCCTTTCGACGAGGATGGCGAGTTTCGGCCGCTGGAGGAGCGCTGCACGCTTCTGGCCTCGAACGCGAACTTTGACCTCCCCATCCAGACGCGGGGCTTCAGCCAGGCTTCCGCCGCCTTCGACGGGAGCCCGCAGATCATACAGATCAGCTACACTGCGTCGGACCAGACCGGCACCAACCCCAAAAAGCTGCCCCCCGTTGAAGGTGTCGAGCGGAGTTCGGAGACACGTCCCGCCGCCGTCGGCGCCCAGAGGGCCCGTATAATGCTGGACTGGTACACCGACGATTACCAGGCGGATCTGATGTGGATGAGTCTGGACCATTTCACCTCGCCCACGTTCGACCCCGAGGCTTACGGCGACCCCCGGGGCGAGGGCGGCATGTACGCGCCCATCGCCCGGACGCTGCTGGAACAAGCTGTCGAAGTTCTGGGCCTCGACGTCAGCAACGAAGAGTTCAAAACCTACATGAACTACCTGACCAGCGACGAGTTCGGAGAGTACGCCCGGGACTTCTTCGGAGCGGTCAACCTCAGCGGGGCGGCCTGGGTGATGATCGACACCGGCGACACGCCCCAGGCGGTCAACATGGCCAGCACGAAGTGGATGGTCGACACCGTGCGTAGCGGGCTCGACCAGAGCGACGTCGTCATCGAAGCGGAGTTCAGCGCCACCGGCAGCAGCGGAGAGGAAGAGGCCTACGAGTACTGGCCCGGACCCCACGTGCCCGAAGGCGCGCCCGTAATGAGCGATGAGGCCCGGGAGCAGTTCCTGGACCGATTGACCACGTTCGTGACCCTCTCCGACGCCGACGCCATCGCCTACGAGGTCGGCAGCAAACACGCCGCGAAGGCCGGCGAGGCTTTCCCCATCGACATCGACAAGCTCCAGGCCGCCCAGAGCGCACTGAAGGAGGCCACCGGCCGGCACATAGCCTATGCGGGCCACGGCGGCACGGGCTTCAAGTGGGAAGATGATCTGGTGGGACCCGTCTTCAAGCGGAACATCAATACCGCTCACCTCTACGCCGGGACCATGTCCCAGTTGGAGTGGATTGACGAACACCGGGACGACATCAAGAACCGCGTAAAGGCAGCCGTCGGCCGCAAGCGCAAAATAGCCGAGGTCGAGGCGGCCGCCAACAGCGCCATCGGCCTGCTGAAGGCATGCCGGTGCTGGCAGAGGGGGCCGGAGTTCCGCGAGATACTGAAGAGCGTAAAGACGCGCCGGGTGGAATTTCGGGAAACCGCCGCCAAGGAGTAAAATCCGGCTGCGAGACAGGAAAGGGGCGCCCCCGACGCGGCGCCCCTTTTCGTTTGGGTGGCGGGTTGACTCCCGGCGCGGGCCGAGGCTACACTACCGGAGGTCCGCAGACTTTCTGCCCAAAGGATGTCCAAATGGCCCAATGGCGGCCTTCGACGCTTTCGCTGGCGGCGCTCTCGCTGTTGTTTGCGGTCAGTGGCTGCGCGGCGGTTTCCGGGCGCACTTCGGCCGTCGCACAGACCGAGAGGGTGGAAGTCCGGATGGACTGGTGGAGTCGGCGCCGACTCCGCGTCCTCAGTTACCGTTGCCGACGGGATGCCCGCGGGCGCATGGTGGTCTCCCTGGAGCTGCGCAACGCCGGCGAAGAGCCCTACGATGCGGAAATCCGCGTGCGGTTCCTTGACGCCGCCGGCCGCTCCGAGCAGGTGGCGGAGCGCCCCGACGTTCACGAGTTCCCCGTCCGACGGAGCGAGACGATCCAGTGGACCTCTTACAGCGCCGAGGCCGCCCGCTGCGTGGTCACTTTCCGCAGTGCCCGCTTCCTCCAGTTGTAGCCGTTGCCCGGCAGCACCGGCGGCGATCGGAGGGGTTCCTCAGAACTCCATCCGGCTGAAGGCCCTGGCGCCGGCGAGCATGGGGATAAGCGAAGCGGCCAGCGACACCAGCAGCACGACCCCCAGTCCGATCCCCAGCCACAGCAGCATCGCCGACGTCTCCCACCTGCCCATCATGTGGAGATGGAGCGGGACGACTACGGGGGCGATCGCGGCGGCGACGAAGCAGATGCTGCAGATCAGATTGAGTGTGCCCCCGAAGCTGCTGACGATCTTGGAGGGGTTGTCGGTGCCGAGTTGGGGATACACCGCCCCCAGACCCACCGCCAGCCCGTTCAGTCCGCAGCAAACGCAGAGTACCACCAGCAGGTGTGCGCCGAGGACCCACAGGGGAAGGTCGAGCATGAGGTCACTGAGGGCTATGAGCCCGCCGCTGATCAGGAACGTCCCCACCGTGGTGAACAGGAACTTGCTCCAGAGGATGAGCGTCCTGCGCACCGGAAGCAGCCCGAGCAGCCAGATACGCCGCCCCTCAAGGCTGAGTTGGGGGAACACGAAACGGGTGGTCAAAGTGGCCAGCGTCAGGCACGTCGCCCCCAGGTTGAGCAGTGAGATCAGGCTGTGCCAGTAGGGCTCGAGCTGCGCAAGCCGGAACCGGGGCAGGTTCAGGACGTAGAGCCCCAGCAGACCGAAGAACAGCAGGAACTGCGACCATTGCGAGGGGTCCCGTAGAAACGTCTTCAGGTCTTTCAGCACGAGCTGGCGCAACCGGAACGGCAGGAAGAACACAGTTCCCCTCAGCAGCCTGGCCCGAAGGCCGCTTCGGCCTATCGGCCGCCGGGTGGACGTGCTCTGGGCTCGCTCCCAGGTTCGACGGTAAGCATGCCGGGCTGTGCGCCGGGCGGCCCAGGCGAAGAACGCGACGTTCGACAGGAGCAGGGCCGTAAGGAACGCCGCCTCGCCGAACGCTCCCCGCGCCGCGGCCAGCATGCCGCCCGCCACCCACTGGCTGGGCAAGGCCCAGTGCTGGCAGAACGCGATGCGCTCCATAATGAAACTGACCGTCGTCTCGCTGAACAGGCCGGTTCGGAGCCGCTCTCGCCACGGCAGCACAGCCCAGGCGATGATCGCAGCGGCGAGGACGCCCAGGAGGAGCAGCCATTTTTTCCGGCGCCGTGGCAAGACCAGAGCGGTAAGCAGGGCGAACAGGCCTCCGAACGTAGTGGCAAATAGAATAAACAGAAATGCCAGGACGAGCGATGCCGGGAGGAAATACCACGTTGTCGGAAAAACGAGGGCATAGGACAGCACCATTGGCAAAACCAGCGCGCCGATACCCCAGAGGCTGAACACGATCGAGTCCGCGGTGCGGTAGGCGAACGTGTTTTGCGCCCTGAGCGGCAGGGAAAAGAGGAACTCCGTTTCCTCGCTCCGGAAAAGTGAGGTGTAAGCGATAATCGCGTCGCTGATGGTCATCATCACCAGCAGCGACAAAAATAGAAAGGCGAACAGGTAATCCAAAAGAACGTCGGTGATCGCCTGGAAATTGTCGCGCAGGAAAAGAAATACGTCGAGGAAGGCGGCGAACATCAACAACCAGAAGAACGCCACCAGCCCCGCGACCACGACTATACGAAGGCGGGAACTGCGCAGGAACTGCCGCACGGAGTAGCGGACGGCCTTGGCCCTGGCCCCGGCCAGCAGCAGTAGTTCACGCATTGGACTGTGGGGTCTCCGGTTCTTCGGTCAGCCGAAGGAAGGCTTCCTCGAGCCGGCGGTCCGTCCTGGCCGTGCGATAGATGTCCTCCAGCGTGCCGGAAGCCACCACCGAACCCCTGCGGATGATCGCGACTCGATCGGCGGTCTCCTCGGCCGCGGTTAACGTGTGGGTGGACATGAATACGGCTCCGCCGTCCTCGGTGTGCTGCCGCAGAAGCCCCTTCAGTGTGTTCGCCCCCTTTGGATCGAGGCCCACCAGTGGCTCATCGATCACTATCACCTTCGGGTCGTGCAGAAGGGCGGCGCTGACCACCACCCGCTGCTTCATCCCGTGGGAGTAGGTCTCTCCGGGTTCGTCGAGGAAAGACTCCATTTCAAAGATGTCGGACAGCTCGTCGATTCGACGGGACATTTCGGCGGGCTCTACGGCGTACATGTCGCCGACGAAGCGAAGAAACTCCCGCCCGCTCAGCTTCTCATACAGGTAAGGCTGATCGGGAACGTAGCTGAGCAATTGCTTCGCAGCGATGGGCTCCGCCTGGACATCATGACCCCGAATGCTGACCCTTCCTTCGGTCGGGCGCAGAAGACCCGCTATCAGCTTGATGGTGGTGGTCTTGCCCGCGCCGTTAGGACCCAGAAATACGAACAACTCACCGGCCGGCACGTGGAGGTCCAGATGGTCCACGGCCAGCACTTCCCCGAAGCGCTTCGTCAGGTTGTCCAGTTCAATCATCTTCCGCCTTCCGGCTGTCGGCGAGGGCGTCGCGGCAGGCCTCCAGGACCTGTTCCGCCGATATCTCCTCCATGCAGCGGTGGTCGCGAGGGCAGACCTTCCGCTGGCACGGACCGCAGTCTACGTCGAGCCGCACCAGGCGATCGTGCGGCAGGTTGGTGGTGGAGTAGTCGGGATGTGTCGGCCCCATCACGCACACCGTCGGAATCCCGAGGGCAATCCCGTAGTGTCGTGGGCCGGAGTCGGTACTCACCAGCAGACTGCTGCGGGCAACGACGCTCTTCAGGAGGTGGAGGTCGATGCCGCACGCGGTCAGGTCCGCTATGTCGGCGGCGGAAGCATCCTTTATTCTGTCCACCGTCTGCCGCTCCGCGCGGCCGGCGATGAGGGCGACCCGTGCGCCGTACTCCGCCTCCAGAAGCTCGGCCAGCCGAGCGAACCGCGCCGTCGGCCACCGTTTGGATGGTCCGTAGCCGGCGCCCGGGTGCATCAGGAACAGCTCCCGTCCGGGCGGGATGCCCTGATCTGCAAGTATTCGGCGTGTCTGTGCAACATCGCTCCGGCGGTAGAACAGCTCGGTCCGGCGGCCGGCGGCGGGGATGCCGACGTGCTCGCAGAGCCCCAGGTAGTAATCCGCCATGTAGGTGGGCTTGAACTCTCCACGCTCCGATGGGCGGGGGAGG
The DNA here is from genome assembly GCA_964510315.1 of uncultured candidatus Brocadiaceae bacterium. Classification (GTDB taxonomy): domain Bacteria; phylum Planctomycetota; class Brocadiia; order SM23-32; family SM23-32; genus CAZEAP01. The sequence continues at coordinate 18,585 of CAZEAP010000009.1, read as the reverse complement.
GCATCGGTCAACAGCAGTGAGCGGTTGTCGCGCTTGTAGCCCGCGCGCCTCTCGACTCCTCCGAGCCAGAACATCAGAGCGGAACTGAAGGAGTTCGGAAGAATCAGCCCGAGCTGGCAGGCCCCGGAGCGCACCTCTCCGCTGACTCGCAGGAATTCCCGCGGCGCCCATCGGTCCTGCGGCCGGTAGACGATCTTCCCGTCGAACCACGGGCAGTCCCGCAGGACCGGTTCGACGCGTTCGCGGATCACCACCGTCACGCGCGCCGACGGTGCCGCCCGGCGGACGGCACGAAGGGCCGGCGTGGCCATTACCACGTCCCCGACCCAGTTCGGAGCCCGCACGCAGATGCGCGCGATGTTGGCTATGGGCTGCTGGTCCATGAGAGTTAACCGATAACGTATTGCCAGGCTGCGCCGAATAAACTATTATAGCGTCCGTGCCGGAAGGTGTGCACGTGGTCACCGGCTCAGCCGCTTCAGGGAGGCGAAAACATGGACATTGGCGTGAACGGCGCCGCCGGGGCGATGGGACTCCGCGTGATCGCGCTCGCCGCGGAGGCGGACGATTGCACGGTGGTGGCGGCCCTGGAGCGCGAGGGTCATCCCGACCTCGGGCGCGACGTCGGGAACTGCGCGGGGGTCGGACCGCTGGGCGTTTCTCTGATTTCGGAACTCACGGTCCGCCCGGACGTGCTGGTGGACTTCAGTCGGGCGGACGCCACCATGGCCCGCGCCCGGGAGTGTGGCGGTATGGGTGTGCCGCTGGTGGTCGGCACCACCGGTCTGTCCGACCAGCAACGCACCCGGCTTCGGGAAGAGACGGCCGCGCGGGTGCCCCTGCTGTTGGCTTCGAACATGTCCCTCGGCGTGAATCTGCTATTCCGCGTGGCTGAACGCGTAGCCGAAGCTCTGCCGTCGGGATACGACATCGAGATCGTCGAGGCCCACCACCGCAGGAAGAAGGATGCGCCCAGCGGCACCGCGATGGAACTGGCTGAACGCCTGTGCCAGCGGCTCGGCCGGGACAGTGGAGTGCTGCGATTCGGGCGAGAGGGGATCACCGGAGAGCGGGATGCGGAGGAAATCGGAGTGCACTCGTTGCGGGGGGGCGGGATAGTCGGTGAGCACACCGTCATCTTCGCCGGTTCGGAAGAGCGCATAGAACTGGTGCACCGGGCGGGGAGCCGCGACGTCTTCGCGCGGGGCGCGCTGGAAGCTGCGCGGTTCCTGGCTGAAGCCGAACCGGGGTTTTACACCATGGAGGACGTTCTGAACTGACGCCGCCTGGGCGTGGCACCCGGCGTGAGCGCGTACAAAAAAAGGGCGGGGCCCGTTCGGCTGTTGCCGAACGAGCCCCTGTCACATGGTGCGGTCATGTGACGTTACCAATTTCCGTGGCCACCTCATTCATGGCGTTCTCGGCCTCTCCGCCGAGTGCCGTCAGGGCGGTGATGACCACGATGGCGACAAGAGCCAGAATCAAGGCGTACTCGACCAGACTCTGGCCCTTCTCCGAACGCAGCGCCAGCCACAGCTTAGTAAGGAAACGGTTCACAACAACACCTCCGCTGGATGTGAGAAAAGTGGAACATGTTGCAGTCGCCTTATACAGTTGCAAAGCCTGTGCCAGACACTTCCTCAAGCGCTTTCTCCGCGTCCGAAGTGTCGTAAGCCATGTCGTAGAAAGAGGTTGCGAAGCAGGGCCGTCGGGCGGCCTTTCCCGGCGTCCGGACGCTCTCAAATTGAAACAATCATCTGCCCAAAGCTCGGGTTGGGCGCTGTCCAACCCGAAGGGAGCCTTGCACGATGGCCGAGACGATGCGTTGCGCCGAGCTGGTTGGGCCGGGAAGAATCCACGTCCGTGAGCGGCCGGTCCCGCAGCCGGGCGCGAGAGAGGTCCTCATCCGGGTCCGGGCCGTGGGCGTCTGCGGTTCGGACGTGGCCATCTTCCGCGGCCGACTGCAGGCCGAGACGACCTACCCCTACGTGCTCGGGCACGAGTTCGCCGGCGAGGTGGCGGCACCGGGCGACGACGTTGCCGGCCTTTCCGAAGGCCAGCGAGTGGCCTGTGCGCCGGACAGGCCGTGCGGCAACTGCGAGTGGTGCCGCAAGGGCGAGACGAATGTCTGCCCGAATGTGCGTTTTGCCGCCTCCCATGGAGAGCCCGGCTGCTTGTGCGATTATTACGTGGTGCGCCGGGACCAGGTGTATCCGATCGGAGAGGAAACCGACTTCGCCGCCGCCTCCCTGTGCGAACCGCTGGCCATCGGCCTGCACGTGGTGGAGAACCTGGGCCGTCCGGAGGGCGGCGAGTCCTGGGCGATCATGGGCGCCGGGCCGGACGGGCTGAGCATCCTGTTCGCCGCCCTGCAGAACGGGGCTTCCCGGGTGTTCGTCAGCGACCTTCTCCCCGAACGTCTCGCGGCGGCCACACGGATGGGCGCGACGGCCACCTGCAACGCGGCGCGTGACGATATGGAGGAGTTCGTAATGGAGCGAACCGACGGCAGGGGGGTTGATTTCGCCGTGGAAGCCGCTGGCGCCGTCCAGACTATCCAACAGGTCTTTCGCATCGCCGCCATCCACGGCAAAGGACTCATCCTCGGCATACCGCCCGCCGACACCGTGGAGGTGGACGTGACCGCCGCCCGGCGGCGGGAGCTGACCGTCACGGCGGTGCGGCGCACCGTGGGCAAGTACCGCAGGGCGCTGGACTTGATCGAGGCCGGGGAGATCCGGACGGACGTTTTGATCACCCATCGTTTCCCCCTCGAGGAAACCCAGCAAGCCTTCGAGCAGGTGCGGGACCGGGAAGGCGGAGTGCTCAAGGCGATCATCTGCATGTAGTGTGGCTGAGGCGCTGCGCTATTCCTGAGTGTATAGGTCAACAATCTTGCGCGCGGCCAAACACGGCAAATCCGCCGCGGCTCACCGGCCGATTCCGAGCGAATCCCCCCGAGTTGCCCTTACCGCCCGCGGAAAACGGCAATTCTCCTCTGAAAGGCCGCCTCTTCGCCGAGATCCGGGCTTTTTGCCGTATCCTGTTCTCAGGACACGGCTTATGTCGATCCGGCGCGCCAAACCGCGCTTTCGCCCCGAACCTGGCAGGGCGCAGCGCGTCGGGGCCGGCTCCGGCCGCGTGAGTCCGGTTTCTCTTTTAGGGACCTGAAGCAAACCGACGGATTCTTAACGCCGAAGCCGCCTTCGCCCGGCCGGATTGGGCTTTTCGTGCAGGAGGCAGCGTACTCCGGGGCGGGTTTGAGCGCCGCGCGCCGGGGCCGGCCGGGCTGCGGGAACCCGGAGTTCGGCGGGAGATGGGCGCGGTCAGTTCGGCTCTGGCCCTGGAGGAGAGAGCCGGCGGCGTTGGCGACAACGAGCCGCATGGAGGAGAAGCCCGACGCCGGAGGAAGGTGCTCGGGACGGGAAGCCTGAATGTAACATAATATATGTTATCGGACATCCTCTCCCTGATGCATCCACGAGGGCTAACGGGTCCTTTCCCGTCGGCGGACTCTTTCTGCTTGCGTCGTCCTTCGTGTCGGGGCCGCTGGCTGTGGCCTCCCTGAGTTCGCAACCGCCGTTCGGGCACGTTGGATGAAAACACGACTGAACTGCCGAAGGGCGGCATGTTTAGTGTAGGGGGGGCCGGTCGGCGAGGGACGCCGCAGGAAGTTGATGGGAGAGGAGTCGACCTCTGCCCTATCGAAGGAGTTCAGGGTGCGTGTTGCTCGTTCACGGGGGAGTGTAGTCATCGGGCCATTCCCGGGGCGAGGTAGCTTGCTCCTGCTGCGGGGTCACCGAACACTCAAGCTGGATGGTGGTGTGCCCGATGTTGTAGTGGCGGCGCAGATGCAGATGGCCGATGTCCGGACTTCTCGGCCCCTCCGGTACCCTCTCCCCGGGTTCGTGTGAGTTGTGCCCCTCCATCTGGTCCCTTTCCTTCGGGTGCACCGCCGCTGACGCCTCACGGCGCCCATTGAAGGGGGTTCTGGACCCATCCCTTGAGCATCATGTCCGGTCCTACCGACACGGTCTCGGCCTCTCGGAGGGACCATGCGTCTCGCATGAGTTCGACTCCCCGGCCCCCCACGGCGGAAGGGGCGTGCTCCCCGCCGGCGATCTTCGGGGCCACGAAGACGACGGCGCGGTCCACGTGCCCGGCATCGAAGAAACTGCCCAGGATCCTGGCGCCCCCCTCCAGCAGCACGTTTGACATGTCCCGCCGACCAAGTTCCTCCAGCAGTCCACCGGGGCTGACTCTGGTTGCCGCGTCCTCTTCCGGAGGCACCGCCACGGCTTTGCATCCGGCGTCGAGTGCCTCTCCCAGGCCCTCCGGCGTATGCCCTTCTGCGAACGCCAGGAGCACCGGGGCTTCGTGCAGGGTTTGCACAAGGCGGCTCTCCGGGGACGGCGCTTCGTGCCCGCAGAGCACGAGCCGGGCGGCCGTGCGCCTCTTCTCGGCGTCCCGGCATGTAAGCTCAGGGTCATCGGCCAGGACCGTGCCGATACCGACGGCGATGCAATCCACTATGCCGCGGAAGCGATGCACTTCCACGCGGGCTTCCTCGCCGCTGACCCAGTGAGAATTCCCCGTCCGGGTGGCGATCTTCCCGTCGGCCGTTATGGCCCATTTGGCGGTCACCAGGGGGCGCCCCGTCGCCGCGGCCTTGAAGAATGCTGCGTTCTTCCGCACCGCCGCTTCTTGGCAGAGGCCGATTCCCACCTCCAGTCCCGCCTCCTTGAGCACCTCGATTCCCCTCCCGCCTGTCTTTTCTGTCGGGTCAACGGCGGCCACCACGACACGGCGCAGCTTCGCCTCCACCAGCTTATGTGCGCACGGAGGAGTCTTCCCCTGGTGGGCACACGGCTCCAGCGTCACGTACATGGTCGCCCCCGGCGCGCTTCCGCCGGCGTCCTCCAGGGCCACAACCTCGGCGTGCGGCCCGCCGTAGGGCTGAGTATAGCCTCTTCCAACCACGCGTCCGTCGTTCACGACAACTGCCCCGACGATCGGGTTGGGCTCGGCGTATCCCCTGCCCTTCTCAGCCAGCGCCAGTGCTTCCTGCATGTGCCGACGGTCGGCATCACTGAAGTCCATCGCCGTCTCCCCCAATCAAGGCCTGAAGACGGATTATAGCCCGGCCGCCCGCTTGATTCAAAAATGGGGCCCCGCTACAATGATTATCAATCTGGACGGGGGCTTCGCGGAAGGAAGAAGAATGCCGGGCAGCGCAAACCACAACGGCTTTGCTTACGACTTCGAGCAGCCGATCATCGAGCTGGAAAAAAAGATAAAGGGCCTCGCGGAGCGTGCGGCTTCCGAACACGAGGACCTCAGCGACCACATCGCCAAGCTCGAAGCGGAGCGCGACCGGCTGCTGGAGGACACTTTCAGCAATCTCTCGGCCTACCAGCGGGTGCGGCTCGCGCGCCATCCCAAACGGCCGCATCCCCTGGACTACGTCGGCGGAATCTTCGCCGATCGTATCGAATTGCACGGCGACCGTCGGTTCGGCGACGACGGCGCGCTGATGACCGCCCTTGGCCGGTTGGACGAGCACAAGGTGCTGATCGTTGCCACCAGGAAGGGGCGGGAGACCGAGGAGAAGATGACGGCCAACTTCGGCATGGTCCGCCCCGAGGGCTACCGCAAGGCGCTCCACAAGATGAGGCTCGCTGAGAAGTTCGGCCTGCCGGTAGTCTGCCTGATCGACACCCCGGGGGCGGCTCCGAGCGTCGGCGCCGAAGAGCGCGGCCAGGCCATGGCCATAGCCGAGAACCTCTTTACCATGGCCGGCCTGCGCACGCCCCTGATCATCCTGATCACCGGCGAGGGATGCAGCGGCGGTGCCCTGGGGATCGGGGTCGGCGACCGCTTCGCCATGCTGGAGAACGCCTACTACAGCGTCATCAGTCCGGAGGGCTGCGCCGCTATCCTCTGGAAGGACGGCGAGAAGGCCGCCGAGGCCGCCGAAGCCCTCAAACTCACCGCCGATGACCTCCTGGAGGCCGGGGTTATCGACACCATCGTCCCCGAACCCCTCGGGGGCGCACACCGCGATCCGCAGAAGACCACCCGTGAGGTGGAGCGCTACCTCACCGACGCACTCGACGAGCTTCAGGGCATGGCCGTCGAGGAGCTGCTGGAGGAGCGTTATGAGCGTTACCGCCGCCAGGGCGTCTTCCGCCAAAGCACTCCGCCGGCCGCCGAACAGGTGGGCTGAGTCCACTCACCGGGCCGACCGACCCTCTTTGCCGCCGACGAGTCGGGCTACGTCTTCCACGCTGAGGTCCCGGAGGTCTTCGAGTACTTTCTCGGCCTCGCTCAGCGACTCGGATGCGTGCGTTGTGGTGACCGCAACGCACGGCATGCCCGCTGCGTGGGCGGCCTGAATGCCGGCCGGCACGTCCTCGATTACCAGGCACTGCTCCGGCGGTGTGGTCAGCTTCTCGGCGACCATCGTGAAGACCTCGGGCGCGGGCTTGCCCTTCTCCACGTCGCGTCCGCTCACCACCGCCTCGAACAGGTCGGCCACTCCCAGCGCCTCCAGAATTGCCCGAATGTTCTTCGGGGGCCCGGAGGAGCCGAGACCGAGCCGGTAACCCTCCCCGTCCAGGGCGCGTATCAACTCCACTGCGCCGGGCAGCGGCTGGATATCGTCCCGGACGATATCGCGGAACGCCGCCTCTTTCAAACGGTCTATACGCTTGATTTCCTCTTCGCTCAGGTCGCGGTCGAAGAACCCTGGAATGATCTGGTGGTTGGGCCGGCCGAAAGTCTCGTGGAAGGCGTCCCATGAGATCTCTATGTCGTAACCGTCGGCTATGACCTGCCAGCTCTGGAAGTGGGCTTCGGCCGTGTCGACAAGCACCCCGTCCATGTCGAAGATGACGACGCATTCGCGCGGTTCCACGTTACTACCCCCCTGTTGTGGACGTTGCGTCTCAGCGCGCCCCGCCGAAAGCCATGCCGAGCAGCTTGAACGGAAGCCTGACCGGATAGGTAACCGTGCGGAACACGGCGGCCACCCCGGCGGTAAGCCCCGACCAGTCCAGCAGGACCGGGCTGGCGATGAACATGCTGGAGTAGGTGCCGACGATGATTCCGAAGATCAGGGTCAAGGCCAGACCGCGGAGAACGGGGCCGGCCAGCAGGAAAAGCACAACCACCACCATCAGGGTGGTCATGGAGGTGAGGATCGTCCGACTCAGGGTCTGGTTGATGCTCATGTTGATCAGGTCGGCGCTGACCCTCTTCCGGCCGAGGATGCCCATGTTCTCGCGGATTCGGTCGAACACCACGATGGTGTCGTTCAGGCTGTAGCCGAGGATCGTCAGGAAGGCCGCCAGCATGGCCAGGTTGATCTTTATGTCGCCCAACATGCCACTCCAGTCGGCCAGCGCTATGAGGCCCGCCGTTATGAGCACGTCGTGGAGGAGCGCTATCACCGCGGCCACCCCGAAACGCAGCGCGTGGAAGCGCACGGCCACGTAGAGGACAATGATAACCGAGGCGAAGAGAACAGCCAGGACTGCCCTGCCCTGCAGCTCTTCGGCCACCACGGCCCCGATGCTCACAACCTTCTCCACGGGGCGTGGCTGGCTGAAGGCGGCGCTGACCTTCTGCTGGATAGCTTCCGCCTTCTCGGTGGGCAGCCGCAGTTCCAGCTCCGAGACCAGCGTCTCCAGGCCGTACTGCTCCTCATTCACAATGATCCCCTCTGCGTAGGTCCCGATCCCGGCGGTGCCGATGTAGTGCCGCACGTCGGAGAACGCCATCGGTTGCTGAAGTTCCATCCGGAATATCCGGTAGTCCCCTTCGGTGCTAACCGGCTGGAACTTTACGCCTCCTTCGCGGCGGGCGAGGTCGGCGAAGACCGCCCGCAGTTTCTCGCGGATGGGTTCGGCGCTGAGGTCGAGCTGCCAGGCATCGGTCTTCAATTCCTCGGCCACGATGTAAACGTTGGGGAGATCGCGTTTCTCAAAGAAGACGCGGATCTCGGACTCCGGAAGTGCCTCTCGGAGTGCGGCGCGTATCGCATACCCGTTGATTTCGGCCGCCGGAACGCCCCTCAGTGCGGCGCCCGCGGGGAACTCCGTGCGGAAGCTCTCCAGTGCCTCGGGAGGCCCCTCCAGCAGGCAGCTCTGCGTCTCGTCCTCGGCCGCCCGGCAGCGCAGCTCGGCAAAACCCCTTCGGGAAAGCTCCGCCGCCAGCAGTTCCGGCTCTATCGGCCGGTCCAGCTCGAGCCGCAGACGGCTGCCCTCCCCTGTCGCCTCAAGCTTCTCAACCGTGTACTCCTCCGTCTCGAGTCCGGCCCAGGAGAGGGCTCCCAGGGCGCGGGTCCACACACTCCTTTTCTCGACCAGGTCGGGAACGCCGAAGATTCGCACCGTGATGCGCCGGGCGCCGGCATCTTCATCGTCGGCCGGGACGATGGTCCCCACGTGAGGAAGTGAGAACGGGTCATCTTCCGCGAGGGCTCTTCGCAGAGTCATCTCATCGACGGGTTCGGAGAGCGGCGGGTGGACGGACCTGCCGTCGGCGCTGACTTCTACCTTCGCGTCGGCCGGCAGCAGGCCGGCGGCGTCCAGACGGCGGCGGATGTCCGGAACGATGGATTCCCTGACTTTCTGCGCGCCCGCGCCCTTGAAACGCACACCGAACTCCGTGAAGCCCTCCTGCTGCGCGCCGGTCCGCTGGAGGGCCTGCACCTCCGCCCCGGCGAATCCTTCCTTCTCCAGCCTGTCCCGGACTTCGGCCACAGGGGTCGGCTTCGAGAGGGAGACGTAGACGAGCGACCCGCCGGTGAAGTCGATGTCGTAAAGGGCGGAGCCGCGCGTAAAGAACGCCGCCATCCCCAGGACGACCACGATCAGGGAGACGACGTAGGCCAGCTTGCGGAACCGGGCGAAACTGAGCGAGGGCTGGTCCACCAGGGAGAACATCCGGAACTTCTCCATCAGCCCTTTGTCAATCAGCGTTTCAAAGGCCAGCCGCGTAACCACCAGGGCGGTGAACATGCTGAGCAGGATGCCGAAGGAGAGGGTGACCGCGAAGCCCCGAACCGGTCCGGTTCCCACGACGTAGAGGATGATCGCCGTCAGGAGCGTGGTGACGTTGGCGTCCACGATGGTGGTAAATGCGCGGTCGTAACCGTTGCGAAGGGCGATGCGGACCCCTTTGCCCCCTTGTGATTCCTCTCGGATGCGCTCGAAGATCAGGACGTTGGCGTCCACCGCCATTCCCACGGTCAGCAGGATACCGGCCATGCCGGGGAGCGTCAGGGCGGCTCCCAGCAGCGACAGGATGCCGACCAGCAGAACGAGGTTCATGATCAGGGCGCCGTCTGCGATGAGTCCGCAGGCCAGGTAGTAGAAGCCGATGAAGGCCACTACCAGCAGGCCGGCGACCGCCAGCGCCGACAGACCTCGGCGGATGGAGTCCCGCCCAAGCTCCGGCCCCACCGTGCTCTCCTGCAGCAGGTCGATGTCCATTGGCAGGCTGCCAGCCCGCAGGATGTTGACCATTTCGTTGACGTCGGCCTGGGTGAAATCGCCTCTGATGATACCGGCGCCGGCAATGCGCTCCTCGATCTGCGGAGCATCTTGAAGCACATCGTCCAGGATGATGGCCAGGGACCATCCCAGGTTGTTTTCTGTGATCCGGGCGAACCTTTTCGAGCCGATGGCGTCGAACTCGAACCCGACCGCGGGGCTGCCGTAGCGGTCGAACTCCGGAAAGACGCGGGCCAGGTAGCGCCCGGTGATCTCCGCATCGCCGCTCTTTATCAGGAAAAACCGCTTGGAGGGATCGCCGTCAACGTGGACCTTCTCGTACCCCTCGGGCACGTTTCCCTTCTCCGCCTGGGCGTACCAGTTCTGGAACTTGGTCTTCTGGCTGCCCCGGGGGACGGCGATCTTGAACTCCAGCTTGCCCATCCTTTCCAGGCGCCCCTTCAGTTGCTCCACCTCGGCGGTGGTGGCTTCGGGCACCTGGATGAGGATGCGGTCCTCCTCCAGCGCCTGAATGCGATATTCCTTGACGTTCCCCGGGTCGATCCGCTTCTTCAGTATGTCGATGGTGCTGGTGAGGCTGCCCCCGATGGTCTGTCCTTCCCGGGGTTTCAACTCGTAGAGGAGTTCCGTGCCGCCGGCCAGGTCAAGCCCCAGCTTCACCCGGCCCTCAACGAACGTGGTTTTCTCCAGGACACGTTCCCCCTGCTCCGGGCGGGCCAGCTCGCGGGTCTCCTCCCGGCGCTCGCCGTAGGCAAGGGGCAACCACTTCTTCTGGAGGACTTCACGTTCGGCGACGTAGTAGTCCCCTTCCTCGACCTCATGCTCTTCGGCCTCCTCGGCCGTGGCGGCCCGCCGCTTGACGATGCGCTCCTTTTGCAGGACGACCGGTCTGGGCGGATAGCTGGCGTAGAGGGCCAGCAGAAGCGGCAGGATGACGAGCACAACCCACTTGGTTAGACGACCGGACATGCTGGAACGCCCTCTGCCAAGAGCAAGAGAAAGCGGCGCAGTTGGGCGGGACCCGAAGGCTCTGCCGGAGCCCAACAAAGGTCTGAATCATACCATCCGCGCGCCGTCAACTCAAGAGAGACGGCGCTCGGTGCTGTCAATAGTTCGGTGTAAAAACGGGTAGGGGCTTCCGGCGCTTCACGCGGCCGTAGCCCTGGCGGTGCAGTCTCCGCCAGACCACATAGACGGTCCTCTCCAGACTCTCAGCAGTCGGGAAGATGCCTACCCTCTGGATCTTCTTGTTGAGCTCCCCGATGAAACGCTCGATGGCGTTTGTGGTCCTCAGTCGCCCGCACTCCTCGGACGGGGCGTTCAGGTAGGTCAGGGTCTCCTCGAACTCGTAGCAGAAACGCTCCACCGCCTCCGGCTCTGCTTGCCGCCAGCGCTCCTTCCAGCGCTCCAGCCGCCTGGGGGCCTGCCGGCGGGGTTCCGCGGGTGCCGGGCGGACGGAGCCTATATTCAGGCTTTGCGGGCGGCGTAGTCTACGAGCCGCGAAGCGCTGAGGAATTTCCTCAGGTACCACAGCCCGTACACGGGAACCGCCAGAATCCACCAAAGCGCCAGCACGCGACCAAAGCCCGTCACATCCTGTCGGGATCTCGAGTAGATACAGTACGCGAAGTACAGAACCACAAAGTAGCAGAACGTGCCGATCAGACCGACCGCTACCTCCGCAATTGCGGCCACCGGCTCGCCCAGCAACGCCGGCAGGTCAGGTTGCAGAGAGCCTGTGAGCGCCGCGGCGGTGATGAACACGAGGCAGCCCACCAGCAACAGGGCGTGCCAGGCAACGAGTGCACCCCATAGCAAAGCGGCGGCTTTGGGCCCTACCGGGAGGGTGCCATCCGCATCGGCCGGTGAGGCGTGACGGCCACCCCCCAGAGCCCGGCGCATCGCGCGCCTCATACGGGCGAACCAGAATGCCGAGGGCCCGAGAGGAGCGCCCAGCAAGACCGCGGCAACCCACCCAAGGCGGCGGCCGCCGGTCAATATCCGGTCGGCCCAAACCAGACAGATCAGCACATTCAGGCAGCCGATAAGGTTGCCGGTGAATACCGGCCAAGGAGGGCCGAACTGATGCCAGGCCGCGGCAGTTTCCGGGCTCAAGCCGGCGGCGATGTTGGCGTAAACGGCAAACGCCACCACCGGAACAGAGGCCAGAAACCACACGTCGAGTCCGACCAGTGCCTTGTTCTTGCCACGTGTCATACTACAGCCTCTCAAGCGATGTGTGCGTTCTCGCTTCCGGTTCTGTTTGCTTCAGGGCTTCGACGTTGCACGTCAGGGAGGCCAATATTGCACTCGTTTACGAATGCTCCTCGGCGCGGGAAGATCCACCCAGCTTCGCTGCGCTGGTGGCAGAGCCAAAAGGCGGTCAGGGACGGGTGAACACCCCAGGCCGCGAACCAATTTCCGCTCTATAGGCGAGAGTTCTTCCCTCCACAGCGCTTTGTGGGCCGAGTATACCGACGCCTTCTCGACTTCAATCCCCACATTGATGGATGCGCTGAAGCCCGAAGGACCCAAGCTCCGGTGGAGTTAGATCGGCAAAGCTTGTGCTTGATGTGCGTCAACGTGCGGTTGCGTCATCGTTGCGGGAGGCTGCCGCACGACCTCCAGCATCTCGGGGTTCTCGTGAGCCTGGCAGGTTGCTCTCGCTGATTTCCCAGAGCACTTGGGTCTCCCCCGTGGGTAGGTCCAGGGCGACGATCCCGTAGTTGGTTAATCCTATGGCTATCGAGCTTTCGGAAAGCCACTGTGCATCAACGAGAGCTTCATGACCTCGGATTTGAGGAGGCAAAGCCACCTGTACGGGCTCACCGAGTTCTCCGGTGCCTTCCATCGCCTGCCGCCTTGATCCGACAGATAGCGTCAGGGGGTCGCGTTGGAGGAAGCGGCCGAGCCCGGGGGCGTATTCGCGGCGGCGGAATTGCATGATGCCCGCCGCCGACTCCCACCGGCGCGACTGGAAGAGATACGGGTTGGCGACGTCGCTGAGGCCGTCCGCGTCATCGCTGCCATCGGCGTCGAGGACAGTGGTCTTCCCGTACGCCGTGTGGCGGTACCGCTCCACCACCGATTCATCTGTATTTGAAAGAGCGAAGATGCTGTAGATGGTGCTCGAATGATAATACACCACCTCGTCGCTGTCGGCAAAGTCACCGTCCGTGTTGAGGTCGCGCTCCTGACGGGCCGGCGAATCGATATAGCCCGGCGCGTAGGTGTAACGGGCGATGAGATCACCTGAGCCGTCTCTTTCCTCCAGGCACTCCCAGCCTGCCCTGAGCCCGGTCGAAGGGGCCGATGCCGCCTCCGGGGCTCATCGGGGCGTTTCACTTTCGAGGGCGACGTTTGGCTCACTCCGATGGCCGGGCTTGAGCGAGACGTTGCCGAAGTCGACTCGATAGTAAGGTCGCAACTCAAGACTGATCTGTTCGACACGGTCTACCGACAGCCCTTCGAAGAGCCAGATGCTCCGCGATACGCCGCTGTTGAGTTGCCAGCGCCCCGCCCGCCTTTGACCCGCGCGGACGGCCCCATCGTCGGCTTCGGCCACGAGTCGCCACTGGCAACCACTTAGAGAAGTGATGACTTGGGCCGCTGCGCTCCCGTTCTCCTCGTAAGTCCTGACTATTTTGGCAGTACCCCATCTGGGGGGCACATCGTCCAGGGGGTAGGAGCGGTACTGTCCGGCGGCCGCCCGGACTGCAAGGTCGGCCGATTCTGTCGAGTCAGGAATGCCCACCACGCGGCATGCCCACGGCAGAGGTACTCCACCCTCCCGGGCGTGTACGTTGCAGGCTCTTACTTGTTTCTGACCAGAGACCGCCGCTGATACAACAGGCGGCGGCTCCAGGGGGGAGGCCCGAAACACGAACCGTCTGTAGACAAAGCGACCTGAGCCCGGTCCGTGCTGCTCGGAGGATGCTTTTTCGGTCTGGCCAGTCCGGGACAGTAGCGCCGCGTCCTCGGTCACGATCCACTCGGGGTCGTCGATGACGGAACCGTCCGGCCGCCACCACTGAGTCCGGTCTTCAGGGCGTGACACGGCGACCAGCCCCAGCTCTGCTCCGCCGGGCAGCACGCCCACCAGTTCCCCCGTAGTCGGGACCTTAACAGCTTCGGCAGGGGTAGGGGCCTCCCAGATCAGTTTCCCGTTCTCATCAAAAATGACCAGTTCACAACGATCTCCCACAAGTCCCAGCCAGGCCCGAACCTGGCCTGCTCCATCGAAGAGAGTAACGAGAGGTCCGTGTGCCTGGAGGCCAACCGACGCTGCTGGTTTGCCGGATTCTCCTTTGAGGGCAACAGTTGGGTTAGCGCCCAACCTGATGTAAACCATCCGATCCGAGCCATCTGAGGTCAAAGCGAGGGCCGCTGCCCGGCTCCCGCCGTGAGGAGCGCCATGCGCTGCCCCGGGTGGATAGACCTTAAGCACCACCATTCCGTCCCTGTCCAAGGCCAAGGACGCTCGGACGCGCCCCTCATCGTCTTCAAGCACGAACTGCTCCGCTCGAAGCGTCTCCCGGTCGCGGCGTGCCGCGTTCAGATTGGCCAGCGCAACAGCGGGCCCACACACCGCGCCGATGGTCAGCAACGCAAAGAGCACTCCCCGGCCAGCGCAAGTAAGGCTGCGTCTCTGCATTGGCTTGCCTCCTTTCGCTACACCTCAGGTCGAGCAGTCGGCGCAAGCGTAAAAGGTCGACGCCTGCCCTGAGCCCTGTCGAAGGGCTCCTGCCGGGCGGAGAAGTTCCGCCGTGCGACGGATAGCCGGGAGGCGTACAGGACGCAGGCCACGAGGTCTGGCGAGCGATCACGCTCCTCCAGCGTTTCCCAGCCAAATTGCTCTCTGTATGACGCTCCCCCTTCGGTGCGGTTAAGGCTTGGAGTTACCACGCAGGCTCTGCTCCGATTCGCGCCCAACCCAGATTTGGTCTGGACATATATCGGCGAGCATGCAGTTCCGGCCTGTGTCTGCATTATAGAGGAAAAGCGCGAATTCGGGACCGATCAGCGTGCGCCGTTTGACGCCTGCGTACACGATCTCTGAGTGGTCCACCAGGGCGGCAAGGATCGGACCTTCACGGGCGCCTGTAACCATCTGCGGGGCGCAGTACCTGGCGATCTCAGCCCCCCCGAGCCGGATGGAAAACGCGTCGTGAGGACAGGCGGAGTCTGAGAAGATTGCAACATAGCGACAAGGAACTCCGCCTTTCTCGACCTTCTCGACCTTGCGGGTTTCCGGGTTGTACACGCGGTATGGATAGCGTGAGCCACTGCGAACAATAAAGAGCCGCTTCGTGGCAAACACGTGCATGGAGCGCCGGTATGCTTTTCCTGCGATCCGCTCGGCCTCCTGTTTGGCGATGTGCCATGCATAGATTCCCCGGTCGGGCCCCGGGAAGTAGATAATGGAGCAATCTTGGGCAATCCGCATCTGCAGCAGGCGATCACCGTCATAGGTTGAAGGAAAGGGACAGGAGAAATCAAACAGCCGCTTCTTCTCGTCGACTGCTGGATCGTAGCTGATCAACCCAGCGACAGTCCCCCTCTTGGGGCTTCCCGTATCCAATGCGTAATACCGATGCCTCATAGCATCATAGACTGCACCGACAAGATTCTCGCCCCCTTCGCTATCGCAGACAGTGGAGCGGCTGGCGTCCTCAAGGGATATTCGGAAAACGCGGCCAAAACGCGTGATCAGGATAAAGGCGTCTCTGTGCTGCGGCATGTGCCCGCAGGGCGAGGGTGCACAGCCAAGAACAAGCAACAAACAAGACAGACAGCTCAACGAGATAGACCGGCTCACTTCCATCTGTCTTCCCTCCACTCAGCAGTCTCGCAGGTCTGTCTGGTCAATCACCTCGTCGACCCAATCGCAGCAGTTGTTCGTGAAGACATTGTAGTCAAAAGGCTCGTCCCCAGGTGGCACTTCGTCCGTCGCGGAGTCGAAATCGACGGGATGGCACACGTCTTTGTACCACCCCCGGCTCAACGCGTGCATTTCAGTGGAGAAGATGTCGCTGAGCCTTTCCTCCTCTGGGCTCCGCTCAGGGTACTCTTCTGGCCACACGGAATGCGCAGCTACCGCCCATCGTGCATCCCCCAGCTCCTCAAGAGACCAACACTCTTTTTGCCGTCCGGCGCATCCCTTTCCAGAACTTGAGCCTGAGCTAGAACCGGAGCTGTGCAAGGTATAGCCCCAACTGAAGCCTGCTGGGTGAGATCCATCGCATTTTTTCTTGTCATCCTCGTAGTTGGGTTGCGGGCTTATCTCGTACTCACATATCTCAAGCCGCTCGACATCGAAAACATAAAGCGCGCAGTGGTCGGCCGCCCCCCCTATCACAGAAATCTCGCTGGGCCGCTTGGCAATACGCCAGAAACCCTGCTTGACTAGCTTCAGGCCGAGTGGGTCCGACGCTCTGAACGGATTTGATTCAAGGAACGCATACAGGGCCACGGGCTCACCGAGTTCTCCGGTGCCTTCCATCGCCTGCCGCCTTGATCCGACAGATAGCGCCAGGGGGTCGCGTTGGAGGAAGCGGCCGAGGTCGGGGGCGTATTCGCGGTGGCGGAATTGCATCACTCCCGCCGCCCCCTCCCACCGGCGCGACTGGAAGAGATACGGGTTCTCTACATCCGAGCGGCCGTCCGTATCCTCCGTGCCATCGGCGTCCAGGACGGTGGTCTGCCCGTACGCGGTGTGGCGGTAGCGCTCCACCACCGATTCATTCGCATTTGAAAGAGCAAAAATGCTGTAGATGGTGCTCGCATGATAATACACCACCTCGCCGGAGCCTGTCCACCCAAGGCCCGGTGGAGTCAGATCGGCAAAGCAAGTGCTTGGTCTGCGTTTATCTGCGTCAATCTGCGGTTGGGCCCTCCCCGTCGTAGCCGTACTGCCGCAACAGCTTCGCCGTCAGCACCCCTGATCCAACTCCGAGCAAAATGGGCCTCCCGTCGCCGCCGGCACGGTCTCCGTATAAGGAAGAGTGGCGTGAGATGCAAGACTTTTGTTTGTGGCTTTTCACGGGTGGGTGTGCGATCCCCCCGGAGGCAGCGCGGCGGTAGCGGCGCCCCACCGGGCCGAACCCGCGCGCAGCCGCGCTGAAGCGCCGAACCCACCGCATCGGTCTGATCGGAACCGCCGACGACCGGCACCTCGTATCGGTCCGCCGGATAGTCGAATGCCTTCAACGACCGCATGGTCTTCTCGAGCAAGTTTAATGATCGGGGGCCGCGCGCTGCCTCAACGCCCCTGCTCATCGCCACGGCAGTGCCCCGGTTACGGCCGTTCGTCACGTACCGGAGGTTGGACATCGAACTCTGCATCCGACGGCATACTTCGGAGGGTCTCGTCCGTGGAACCATCATCGACGAGGATGATTTCGTAATCGCCGGACGGCAAAAGAGCGGACTGAATCGAGAGAAGTGGCTGCTGACTGGAGACCATCGGAAGCTCAGCAGGGCCGGGAGGAACTGCAGGCACGGGGAGGAAGGTGACCTCTACGGGCGGTGTGCCGCGTGGTCGGCTACGGCTCCGGGATTATCTTGAACTGTGCCCCCAAAAAAGCGAGGCCCGCTCGACTGCTGCCGAACGGGCCCCGTCGCGTCAGGTAATCAGGTCGCGTTGCCGAGTTCCGTGGCCACCTCGTTCATCGCGTTCTCGGCCTCTCCGCCCAGCGCCGTCAGGGCGGTGATGACCACGATGGCGACCAGCGCCAGGATCAGGGCGTATTCCACCAGACTCTGGCCCTTCTCCGAACGCAACGCCAACCACAGCTTTGAAAGAAAGCGTTTCACGACAGCACCTCCGGGAAT
The DNA here is from genome assembly GCA_964510315.1 of uncultured candidatus Brocadiaceae bacterium. Lineage (GTDB taxonomy): Bacteria > Planctomycetota > Brocadiia > SM23-32 > SM23-32 > CAZEAP01. Next base: position 1,234 of record CAZEAP010000009.1, on the reverse strand, counting down.
TTGGAAAGAACTGAAACAGTCTGAACTTGCCTGCTGAAGGTGCAAAGGCCGTGCCGCCGATGCGCTGCCGCGCCGCCTGCAGCGCAAAGCCTGTCGTATATCCATGGCCAGCAATGCCTTACGCCACGCCGCTTTTGGCGGCGATTCCGGGGGTGCCCCGACGCGTTTCATATCGAGACAACCCGCAACGGATCCTCACACGTGCCACCAGTGCTCGGGGCTTACGGCCTCGAGGGCGAATGACCGCTCATCTTCGGGCAATGACTGGAGCAGTTCCCTCGCCCTGCGGCCGATGATCTCCACGGCGATCTCCACGTTCCGGCGCCCCACCTCCGCACTGGCGTGCTCGCGGGGGTCGAGCCCCCCTATCCCGTCGGGCGGCTGCATGTCCGGCGCCAGTGGGTCCTCGCCCAGGGCGTCGAGGTCCACCAGGTCCGGGTAGAAGAACATCATGTTCGACGTCTCCCATTTGGCAGCGTGGTCGCCGCCGCACTCCCCCTCGTGTTCTCTGGCCCATTCCGGCATGACCTCGAAGAGGGCGTCCCCCGTCAGCGTGCCGTCCGCCGTCACGGGACCCAGGCCGCGGCGGATCATCTCCAGTTGCGGCCGGACGTTGTGTCCCGAGACGCCGATGGTGACCCGACAGCCCATGCCCTTCAGGCGCTCGAACAGGGCCGTCACCATGGGGACCTTCCAGCGGAGGTCCTCCTCGCCGAGTCCGTCCTCGCCGCCGTCCGCCGTGGGGAAGTAGATGGGCGGATAGACCACGCCGCCGTACTTCTCGGCGACCTTCACCAGGAAGGCATGGGCCTTCAATGCGTCGTTGCCCAGCGGCAGATGTCGGCCGTGCCACTCGATCAGGCCGAACGGCACGTAGACGACCGGGAAGGCGCGGAGCGCCTGCTCAAACTGCGCGGGCCGCATGAACTGCATCTGCACCTGGCGGGGTAGCCCGTTGTCCATCACGAACCTCCTTCTCTGTGCAGGAAACGGCCACATGCTGCTGAAGGGCGCCTCTCTTCGCAACGGCCCCCGGGACTCGGGTCGTTTTAGCTACGCACCTCCCGGGGCGTCGGCCGCGCTCCGCAGCCGGGCGCAGGCAGAACCAGCTCGACTCCGCCACGAAGGCGCGGAGAAGTCTCCTACAGGCCCCTGGCCCGCCACATCCCGTGAAAGCGGCAGGCGCCCCAGAACAGAACCGCCGTGAAGCCGACGAGCGCCAGCAGGCTGAGGC
>CAZEAP010000008.1:0-116713 GCA_964510315.1 uncultured candidatus Brocadiaceae bacterium | reverse complement strand
TGCGTGCGCGAACAGCAGGCGGCGCTGGAAGCACCGCCACTGCGAGCAGGGATGCCCGCGCCACAAGCCGCCGCATCGCAGTGCCGCACCCGCCGGAACGGCGATGACTGGCGGGGGGAGCGTTTTTGACGGCCCCGCCCGGCGGGTCTATAATCGGGTGTTTTGCACACAATGGAAGAGGAATCCCATGAGCGAAGCACTTCAGATCGTGCCGGTGGGAACGGTGCACCGGGAAGAGGACACCGATTCGAGGGAAGCGCAGGTGGTAATTGAGGTTCGGCCGGAGCTGAAGCCGGCCCTCCTGGGCTTAGAGCCCGGGGACCAGCTCCAGGTGCTGTTCTGGATGCATCGGCTGAGCGAGGAGGACCGCGACGTGCTCCAATGCCATCCCCGGGGCGACCGGTCGAGGCCGAAGCGGGGGGTCTTCGCCCTGCGCAGCCCCATGCGTCCGAATCCCATCGGCTCCACCGTGGTCGAGGTCACCGAGGTCGACGAACGGCGGCTGAGCGTCACCGGTCTGGACGCCCGTGACGGCTCACCGGTGGTCGACCTGAAGATAGCCGGCTGAGCCGGCAGGCGAGGGAGGCGGGAATGAGCCAGTATACCTACGGACCTGTGCCGTCCCGGCGGCTGGGGCGGTCGCTCGGCGTGGACCTGGTTCCCCTGAAGACGTGCGACTATGATTGCATCTACTGCCAGCTCGGCTCGACGTCCCGAACCACGCTGGAGCGCCGGGAATACGTTCCCGTCGACGAAGTTGTTCGGGACGTGGCTGAGCGCCTGGAGGATGCTCCCCGTCCCGACTACGTGACCCTGGCCGGCTCGGGGGAGCCGACGCTGCACAGCCGGTTCGGTGAGGTGGCCGAGCGGACCCGCGAAATCACCGACGTGCCCATCGCCCTGCTGACCAACGGGTCTTTGTTCTACCTGCCGGAGGTCCGCGCCGGATGCGCGGCGGTGGACCTTGTGCTGCCCTCCCTGGACGCCGGGGACGAGGAGACGTTCCGGTGCATCAACCGGCCGGACCCGGAGCTGCGGCTGGAGAAGGTCGTGGAGGGGCTGGTGGCGCTGGGGGAGGAATTCGAGGGACGAATCTGGCTGGAGGTCTTCGTCGTCCAGGGGGTGAATTCATCGGACGCGCAGGTGAAACGCATCCGGGCTCAGGTGGTGCGCATTCAGCCGGACCGGGTGCAGATCAATACCGCCGTTCGGCCGCCGGCGGAAGGCTCCGTGACGGCCCCTTCGTGGGAACGCCTGGTGGAGATCAGAGACATGCTGGGCCCCCGGGCGGAGATCGTGGCCGCGGCCGCAGCCTCTCCCCTGGACCCGGAGGCGAAGGCGGAGAAACGGGAGGTGCTGGACCTGCTCCTGCGGCGTCCCTGCACGCTGGAGGACATCGCCGAAGGGCTTGGCATCCACCGCAACCAGGCGGTCAAATACCTTCAGGCGCTGTTGGATGAGGGGGCCGTCCGACGCCGTCAGCGCCGCTACCGCACCTACTACGAGGCCGCCGGCGACTGACCCCGATTCAGGATTCCAGCATCCGCTCCAGTGCAGCGGACGCCTTTTCGCAGATGGCCTCGGGCACCCGCACCACGTTGCTCATGCGGTCCAGCGCCCGACGCACCGAAGCCAGGGTGGTCAGCCGCATGGAGCTGCAGACGCTGCCGGTGGCGTAGAATTCCTTGCGCGGATTTTGCTCCTGCAGGGGGTGCAGAAGGCCCTCTTCGGTACCGACGATGAACACCTCGGCCTCGGACTCGGCGGCGTGGTCGAGCATCTGCGAGGTGCTGCCGACGAAATGCGCCATCTGCCTGACCGCGGGGCTGCACTCGGGGTGGACCATCACTTCCGCCTGGGGATGCAGCCGCAGACGGTCCCGGATGCTGTCCGGGCTGATGCCCGGATCGTGCACGTAGCAATGGCCGTCCCAGGGAAAGACCTCCTTCTCGGTCTGCTGGGCAACATAGGAAGCCAGATTGCGGTCGGGAACGAACAGCACGCGCTCGTGGGGGACCGACTCGACCACCTCCGGCGCGTTGGCGGAGGTGCAGCAGGCGTAGGACTCGGCCTTCACTTCGGCCAGACTGTTGACGTAGCTGACCACTCCCGTGCCCTCCAGCAGCTCCTCCAGGCGCGCGCGAACGGTCTGGGCGGTGGCCATCTCCGCCATCTGGCAGCCGGCCGCCGGCTCGGGCAGCAGGACGACCTTGCGGGGGTTCAGGATGGCGGCCGTCTCGGCCATGAAGCGCACGCCGCAGAAGACGATGACGTCGGCGGCGGCTTCGGCGGCCAGGCGGCTCAACTTCAGTGAGTCGCCCACGTGATCGGCCAGCCGCTGCACCGAAGGGCGCTGGTAGACGTGGGCGAGGATCACGGCGTTGCGCGTCTTCTTGAGGACGTTGATCTCATCCCGCAGTACGGAAGCATCGGCCGTCTCGAACGACATCTCTATCCCCTCTCTATGCTCGGCGTCTGGGCCGTGGGCCGCTCCGCCTCCGCGTCCCGGAACAGCCGGATGGCGCAGAACTCCCCGCACATCGAGCAGCGGTCGCCCTTGCTCTCCCCGCGCAGCATGTCGGCGAACCGCCGCGGGTCAAGCGCGTGCACGGCCATGGCGTCCCAGTCTCTCTCTGCCCGTGCCCTGCTCATGCGAGCGTCCGCCTCCACGGCGCCGGGTATACCTTTTGCGACATCGGCCACGTGGGCGGCGATGCGGCTGGCAATCACCCCCTGGCGCACGTCCTCGGGTTCCGGCAGGCCGACGTGCTCCTTCGGGGTCACGTAGCAGAGAAAGTCCGCCCCGCAGGCCGCCGCCAGTGCCCCGCCGATGGCGCCGACCAAATGGTCGTAGCCGGGGGCGATGTCGGTGGGCAGGGGGCCGAGCACGTAGAACGGAGCGCCTCCGCACTGCTCCTTCTCCAGCCGGACGTTCTCCTCGACCTGGTCCAGCGGCAGGTGTCCGGGCCCTTCGATCATCACCTGCACGCCCGCTTCCCGGCATCGCTCGGCCAGTTCTCCGAGCACCCTCAGCTCGTGGAGCTGGGCTTCGTCGGTGGCGTCCTCCAGGCAGCCGGGCCGGAGGCCGTCGCCGAGGCTCATGGTCACGTCGTATTCCCGCGCGATGGCCAGGACCTCATCGAAGTCCTCATACAGGAAGCTCTGCCGCCGGTGCCGGCGCATCCAGCGTGCCAGGAACGCGCCGCCCCGGCTGACCACGCCCATAAGACGCTTCTCCAGCAGTGGCAGCGCCTCGCGGGTGACCCCCGCGTGGACGGTGGCGAAGTCCACCCCGTCTTCGGCGTGGCGCCGGAAGACCTCCAGGAAGGAGGCCGTCGACATTTCCTCCGGGCCGCCCGTCTCGATGGCGGCCTGGTAGATGGGGACGGTTCCCACGGGAGCCGGGCAGTGGGCGACGACGAGTCGGCGGACCTGGTCGATGTCCCCGCCCGTGCTGAGGTCCATGACTGTGTCGGCGCCCGCCTCCAGAGCCGCGCGGAGCTTGGCCTTCTCCTGCTCGGGTCCGCTCCGCTCCGGGGACGTGCCGATGTTGGCGTTGATCTTCGTGCGCAGACCCTCGCCGATGCCGATCGGGCGCAGCCCGGCGTGCTCAGTGTTGGCCGGCACGACGGCCGTGCCCTCGGCTATCTTCCGGCGGAGGCCTTCCTCTTCAACGCCCTCGTCGGCGCAGACTCTCCGCATCTGGTCGGTGATCGCGTCGTGCCGGGCGCTTTGCAGTTGAGTCAACTCCGGACCTCCGCGGATGAAGCACAGACTGCTCGTCCCTCTTTTCGAATTATAGTCTCCCCCCGTCGGCGAAGCAACCTCTCGGCCGTGGCGGGGGCGCGCAACGCCGCGGCCCGGGTGCAGCAAGGGGGAAAACGGGTGGTCGCGGGGACTTTTCCCGGCGCCTTTTCCTTTTCCGATCCGCCGATTTTGGGGTCTCCGGATGGCCGGGGCCGGCAGTCCCCATTCGGCCAAGGGCGGGACGAGCAACCGTTTACAGGGTTGCGCCGGCCGGCGTGCGGCGGGGGCTAACGGAAACCTCGCGAGAATCTGAAAAAAAGCCAAAGAGGTCCTTGACTTACCACATATGGGGCGTTATCATGTGCGCGTGCTCAAGATGTAGTAACGCAGCATGTGTGGAGTTGAGCGTTCCCAACCTCGTTTCGGTACCCGACTTAGAGCGAGCGGAGGGCCGTGGCCGTGCGTTGCCCTTACTGCAAAGAGGAAGACGACCGGGTGGTCGATTCACGCCCGGGCGGGGAGGGCAGCTACGTGAAGCGACGGCGCGAGTGCAACAACTGCGGTCGGCGCTACACCACCTACGAGCGCATCGAGGAGAGCGTGTTGCGGGTGGTGAAGAAGGACGGTTCCAGGGAAGACTTCAGCCTGAACAAGCTGCTGCTCGGCCTCAACAAGGCCTGCTACAAGCGGCCCATCCCCGCCGACCGCATCACCGAACTGGCCGAGGAAATCGAACTGGAGCTTCACCGCGAGTGGCAGGGAGAGGTCCCTTCCCGCCACATCGGTGAACTGGTCATGGAGAAGCTTCGGGACCTCGACCAGGTCGCATACATCCGGTTCGCTTCGGTCTACCGGGAGTTCAAGGACGTGACCGACTTCGTGGAGGAAGCCGATACCGTCCTGGGACGGGGGGCGGAGGAACCGGAGGGGGGGTAATCCCTGAGCAGGGGACGGCCCCGGGAAATCAGGCAGCCTCGAAAGGGAGACAGGAGGTTTGAAATGGCGGTCGAGACGGACCCCGGACAGGACGAAGATCATCTGGGAACCATCGAGAAGGTCAAGAAGCGCGACGGCAGGCTGGTACCCTTTGACAAAAGCAAGATAGCCAACGCCATCTTCAAGGCGGCCCAGGCCGTGGGGGGCGATGACAGGGTGATGGCCGAAGAACTGGCCTCCACCGTGACCATGATGCTCGAGAAGGACCACAACGGCCGGCCTCCCAGCATCGAGGAGATCCAGGACACCGTCGAGAAAGTGCTCATCGAGACCGGGCACGCCAGAACGGCCAAGGCCTACATCCTTTACCGCGACCGGCGGGCGCGCATACGCCAGTCCCTCCAGGTGCGGAAACCCGTCCGCCGCAGCGGCAACTCCACCGACATCGCCCTGCTGGTCGGCACCGAGACCCGCGACCAGCTCGCGCGGTGGGACAAGAGCAAGATCGCCAAAGCGCTGGAGGTGGAGGCCGACCTGGCTCCCCGGACCGCCCGGGACATCGCCTCCGCCGTCGAGCGCCGGGTCATGGACAGCGGGCTGACCCGCATCTCCACCTCCCTGGTGCGGGAACTGGTGGACAACGAGCTGTTCGAGAGAGGGCTGACCGGCCGCCTGAAGAAGCAGGCGGTCATCGGCATGCCCAAGTTCGACCTCGATCAGATCATCCAGAGCAAGAGCAAAGAGAACGCCAACATAGCCCAGAACAACCCGGAGGCCATCAACCTCTCCCTCGCCGAGCACGTCCTGAAACAGTACGCCCTCCAGGAGGTCTTCTCCGACGAGGTGACCGAGGCCCACATGCTCGGCCAGATTCACGTGCACGACCTGGGCTATCCGACCCGCGTCTACTGCTCCAGCCATTCCCTGGAGTATCTGAAGAAGTACGGGCTCGACCTGCAGAACCTGGACAGCTCCAGCGCGCCGGCCCGCCACGCGCGCACCCTGACCGGGCACCTCAACACGTTCCTCGCCTCCATGCAGGCCTACTACGCGGGTGCACTCGGGGTGGGCTACATCAACGTGTTCTACGCCCCTCTGGTGGAGGGCATGTCCTACCGCCGGATGGAACAGGAGGCCCAGCACCTGATCTTCAGTTCCTCCCAGAACGCCTTCAGCCGTGGCGGACAGACCCTGTTCCTGGACTTCAACGTCCACACCGGCGTGCCGAACTACCTGAAGGACGTCCCCGCCATCGGACCGGGCGGCAAGTACAACGGCCGCACCTACGGGGAGTACGAGAAGACCGCCCAGCGGTTCTGCAAGGCGATGCTGGACGTATGGCGCGCCGGCGACGGTTACGGAAACGTCTTCGCCTTCCCGAAGTGTGACCTGCACATCAACGAGGACACCCTCCAGGACCCGGCCCAACGGGAGATATTCGAGTACGCCTGCCGGATCGCCGGCGAGAACGGGGTGCCCTACTTCATCTTCGATCGCGACGAGGTGACCCTCAGCGCCTGCTGCCGCCTGCGCACCACCATCCGGGACGATTACATGATCCGCCATCCGGAGAGCATGCGGTTCTGCGGCTTCCAGAACGTCACCATCAACCTGCCCCAGGCGGCCTACCGGGCCGGGCCCGGGAACTGGGACGATTTCTACGCTGAGGTCGACCGCATGCTGGAGCTGGTCATGGAAGCCCACCTCCAGAAACGCGCCTTCATCGGCTCCCTGATGACCGATCCCAGCAAACCCCTCTGGCAGATCGGCAAGGAAGCCGCCGACGGACGGCCCTACGTGGACCTGAAGAAGGCCACGTACATCGTCGGCATCATCGGCCTCAACGAAGCCATGCTCTACATGACCGGCAAGGAGCTGCACGAGGACAAACAGCTTTTCCGCAAGGGCCTGCACCTGATCCGCCACATGCAGTTCCGCGCCCGGGAAATGGGCCAGGAGCACGACATGCGGGTGGCACTGGAGGAGTCCCCCGCGGAGAGCGCCGCCCGCCGACTGGCCAAAGTGGACCTGGAACGCTTCCCGGAGGCCGAAGGCATCGTCCGGGGGGACGTCGGCGGCGATCGGATGTACTACACCAACAGCGTCCACATCCGCGCGGACGCGCCCGTGGACCTGTTCAGCCGCATCCAGTGGCAGAGCAAGTTCCACCGGGCCATCGAGAGCGGCGCCATCATCCACGCCTTCGTGGGCGAGGAGCGGCCCCCGGCCGGAAGCATCATGAACCTGGCGGAGAAAACCTACCGCAAGACCCAGGCCGCACAACTGACCATCAGCCCGGAGTTCACCATCTGCCAGGACTGCCACAAATCCACCCCCGGACTGAAGGAGGCCTGCGGGCACTGTCAAAGCAGCGACGTCTACGGGATGACGAGGGTGGTCGGCTACTTCAGCCGGATACCCAACTGGAACAAATCCAAGCTCGGCGAACTTCAGGATAGACATCGGGGCAACTACAGCGTCGCACTGACGTAGTAGAGGGAACCCCGATCCCGGCGGGCGGGGCGAAAACGGCCCCGCCCACCGGAAACTCACGCCGAACGCCGAGACGGGACACGACGAATTCTCAGGATACATCGAGGGGAGAGGCCGGAATGATAATCGAGATTTACGGCCGACAGGACTGCAGCAAGTGTGAAAGCGCGAAGAGGAAAGTGCGCCATCTGGTCAGCAAGTGGGACGTGGGGGACCAGGTGGAAGTTCTGTTCCGCGACATGGACACCGTGGACGGCGCGGCCGAAGGAGACTTCTTCGACGTCTTCGAGATTCCCTCCGTGCTGCTGAAGCCGGAAGAAGACCCCGACAACGTGCTGGCCCGCTGGGACGGCAAACCACCCCCCAGCAGCGCCCTGCGCCGCTTCTGCGCATGAAGGGGCGGACCTGCGTTCCCGGCTACTGACCACTGTTGCCATGCGCTGAGAGCGCCCCCAGCCTGCCCACCAGTTTTGCGCCGGAGCTTTGCAAATCGAAATCAAAGGATTCATGCCGAGCAGCCTGCTGGAGTGGGAGGGCAAGCTGACCTCCGTGCTCTTCCTGCCCCGCTGCAACCTGCGATGCCGCTACTGCCACGCCGGGGACCTCGTGCTGGCACCCGAGAAGCTCGATACCGTCCCCCTTGAGGACGCCATGGCCCACTGGCGTGCGCGGGCCGGCTGGGTCGACGGCGTCGCCATAACCGGCGGGGAGCCGACGCTCCACGGCGAGGGGCTCGTCGAACTCATCCGGGCCGTCAAATCCCTCCCCCTGGAGGTCCTGGTGGAGACCAACGGCACCCGCCCCGACGTGGTCGAGGAGCTGATCCAAGGGGGGCAGGTCGACGCCTTCTCCATGGACGTGAAAGCAGCCCTGGAGCCGGAGGCGTATGCCGCGGTCACCCGCGCCGAAGTAAAAATCGAGGATCTGCGGCGCTCCATCCGGCTCATCAAGGAAAGTGACCTCGACTACGAGTTCCGCATCACCTTGGTGCCGGACCTGGTGGGACGCGAGGAGCTGCAGCGCATCCTGCCGGAGCTGGAGGGCAGCCGGCGCATCGCGCTGCAGAACTTCCGGCCCGACGACTGCCTCGACCCGAAGCTCTCCGAGGTCAGGCCCTTCGCCCCCGAGGAGATGGATTTCTTCCAGACCCTCGCCTCCGAGTGGACCGAGCGCTGCGTGGTCCGCGGCCGCGAGCACGCCCTGACCGCCGGCTGAACCGGCCGGCCTTCCGCCGATTCCTCCTTATGCGGTTACGCGTTTACTGCTGGTCTTTGGCTGCGGACTCACTCACTGCGCACGCTTCGCGATGACTGCGTCCATGCTGCGCACCGCGCAGCGAATCCGTGAACCGGCGGCCATGTGCGGGGGGCACCCCGGCAGGCGAACCGGAAGGCTCACGCGCGCGCAATCCTCGTAGACAGCCCGTCTCTCTGGAGATGCGGCGTCGGCAACCCGAATCGTACTTTCGGAGTGCGGTGCCCTGGCACCGCTCTTGATTCCGGCGGCTTGTACATGTTTAGCGTGCGCGAACAGCAGGCGGCGCTGGAAGCACCGCCACTGCGAGCAGGGATGCTCGCGCTACAGCCGGCCGGCATGTTGTGGCGCGACCCGCCGGAGGACGGGCAAGCCCCGCCGGAGGCGGGCAATGCGCCGTAGGCGCACAAGGCTTGCAGGTCGCAGTCCGCATCAGGCGGATCATGGCCCGGGCCCGGTGCACCGACCAGCGGTCCCAAATCACCAATAGCGGCCCGGCGAGGTTCCGCCGCAGGTCCCGCAATATGGGAGGCCGGCCCCGCAGGGGGCCATGTAATGGAGCCCAGGGCTTTAGCCCTGGTTACCGGCGCATAAGGCCCAATTTTGCGCCCCGGAGTGGGCGCGGTCGGTGCGAGCATCCTGACATTCACCGCTCCCCTTCGGGTCGCATTTCGCTTATCCGGCCAATCACCGGGGCTGAAGTTTACGCGCCGTGGCGTGCCCCGGCCTGTACGACCGCGCCGCGGAGCGGCGCCGACGCTATTGAGACCAGGAAAAGCAATGTGGTCATCGTTCACAGCGAAGCCCCGCAGCAACTGCTGACGTTGCCGCGCTTGCGCGGCTGCGTCGGCAACACTCAGGGGCAGCCCTCCAGTTCGGCCGGGGCGTAGTTCAGGTCCGGCACATACGGGGGTGTGACGCCGAACCGATTTCCCACCTCCGCCTGGGAGTGTCCTTGCTCGACCAGGCGAACTGCACGGCGTCGTCGGGCTTCCAGTTCCTCTGCACTTCCGCGTGGTCTCATACCCCGAATGATCGTAAACTGCCGACCCTGCTTTCGGAATACCGGGCTCATTAGATCGTCAGCGTCTCGCCTTCCCGCCCGTAGTCGTCCTCGTGCCGCACCTGGTCCTCCGCGCGCCACTCCCCGAAGGAGATGACGAGTATTCTGAACGGCGTTTCCTCGGGCGGAGCGAGGTTGTATTCTCGCGGGCCTTTTTTGCTCCGGCGGGCGGGAGAGGTGCAGCACGGGGGCAGCAAGAGATGGAAGCGCGCGTCAGGGCCAATCACAACTATATACCATGCAAAGGGTTATGGGTCCGCCGGGCCACGGTCGCCCGTCCCACCGACCCGGCCCCGCTGCGGTGACCCGCTCGGTCCTGTGATTTTGCCCCTGCGCTTTGCTTACAATCTGCCTTTCCGGCCTGCGAAACCGGATAGCCAGAGGCGGGGCCGGCCGGCGCCGGGCGTGCGGTCGGCCCGCCGGAGTTCTTGCGCAAACGGCGGGAAGGCAGACCTTGAAGCTGAAGAAGCTGGAACTCTACGGTTTCAAATCCTTCGCCGAGAGAACGCTTTTCGAGTTCGAGGACCGCGTCTCGGCGCTGGTCGGCCCCAACGGTGCGGGCAAGAGCAACGTGGCCGACGCCATCAAATGGGTGCTGGGGGAGCGAAGCGCCCAGAAACTGCGCGGCAGCGAGATGGCCAGCGTCATCTTCGACGGCAGCAAGGGGCGCAAACCCCTCAACTTCGCGGACGTCAAACTCACCATCGACAACTCCGGCGGCTGGCTGCGCACCGACTACGAAGAGGTCTGCATCCGGCGGCGCGTGGACCGAACCGGGCGGAGCGACTATTTCCTCAACGGCCAGCAGTGCCGCCTGAAAGACATCCGCAATCTCCTGCTGGACACCGGCGTCGGCGCCTCCGCCTACAGCTTCATCGAGCAGGGCCAGATAGACCAGCTCCTGCGCGCCAGCGCCACCGAGAGGCGCACCGTCTTCGAGGAGGCCGCCGGCATAAATCGCTTCCTGGAACAGAAACGGGAGGCGGAGCGGAAGCTGGAGCGGGTCAACAGCAACCTGGAACGCGTCGGTGACATCATCGAGGAGGTTCAGCACCAGCTCCGCAGCGTCAAGTACCAGGCCGGGCGAGCCCGCACGTTCAAGCGCCAGACCCGCGAGCTGCAGAAACTGCGGCTGGCTTACAGCCTTCACCATCACAGGCGCCTGCAGAAAAAGAGGCAGGATGTCCAGGACCGGCGGGACGCCGCCCGCGAGCGCAAATCACAGCTCGAGCGGGACGCGCGGACGGCCCGCCGAAAACTGCGGGATGGGCGCGAGCGGCTGGAGGCCGCCCGGCAGGAAGCCAACCGCTGCCGCCACCGCCTGACACGGGTGGAAACCCGTCTGGAAAGCCTGCAGCGTGAGGCCCGCCTCAGCGAGCGCCGGCGCGAGGAGCTGGAGGAGCAGCTCCAGCAGGTGTCCGGACGCCGGCAGGAGCTGGAGGAGAGCGCCGAAGAGGTGGAAGCCGAACTCCGGGAAGTCCGCGCCCGGGAGCAGAAGATCGCCGCCGACCTGGAGCGCCTCTCCGATGAACGGACCGCCACGCGAGAAGAGGCCGAGGAGCTTCGCTCGCGCCTCCGCACAGGCCGAGAGGAGCTGGAAAACCGGAAGAACGACATCTTCGACCTGTTCGAGCGCGAAACGCAGCTCAAGAACCAGCTCGAAGTGCTTGCCGCCGAGAAGCGTACCCTCCAGGGGCGCACGGAGAGGCTGGAGAACCAGCGCGAAAAGCTGCAGGCCGAACTCGGCCGGGCCGAGACCGAATGCTCCCAGACCCGCCGGAAGATGGAGATCGTCCAGACGGCCGCGGCCGCCCTCGCCGAGGAAGATTCCGAGCTGCGCCACGATGCGGCCGAAGCCCGCAAGCGGCTGGAGGAGACGGTCGAGCGCGAAGAGCGGCTCCAGGCCGAACTCAGCGTCAAAGTGGGGCGTCGGGACGTTCTGCGCGACCTGGAGGCCCGGGCCGAAGATGTCCGGCCCGGCGTAAAGGCACTGCTCGACCGCCGGCCGGAAGGGCTTCTGGGCCTGGTGGCCGACCTGGTGGAGGTGCCGCTGGAGCTGGCGCCGGCCGTTGAGGCCGTCCTCGGCGACCGCGCCCGGGCGGCGGTGTTCCAGACCGCCGCGGAGGCCCGCAGAGCCCTGGCGTGGCTGCGGAACCAGGGCGGGGGTCGCGCAGACATGCTCGTGCTCGACCGTCTCGCCCCCTGCCCCGAGATACAGGTCCCCGAGTCGAGGCTACCCCGGGGACGGCTGAGCGACCTGGTCGGGTGCGCGCCCCCTGTGGCGGATGCCATGGACCTGCTTCTGGGCAACGCGCTGCTGGTGGAGGACGCGGAGGCCGCCTGCCGGTTGCTGGAAAGCGGCCTGCCCGCCGGGGCGTCCCTGGTGACCCCGGAGGGAGAGTGCTTCGGGTCGGACGGCCTGTGGTCGGGCGGTTCTCCCCAGGCCCCCAGTCTGATCAGTCGACGCAGCGAACTGGCCGAGCTTGAATCCGAGATCGAGGACCGCAGGCAGGCCCTGGAACGGCTGGAGGAGGAGAAGCAGCGCCGGAGGCGGCGCCTGGAGGAACTGGAGGACCAGAGAGGGGAGCTTGCCGGGCGCACGGCGGTTCTGGACCGGAGCGCCTCGGAACTGCGCAGCCACGTGGAGTCCGTGGAGCGCCGCATTGGACAGCTCCGCGACGACCTGCAGGTGGCCGGAACTGAGTGCGAAACGGCCGAAGCGGACATCCGGCAGGTGGAACTCCGGCGGGAGGAGCTTCGCCGTGAGGCCGACGCCGCGCGGGAGCGGAGGGAAAGCGCACAGCGCGGCGTCCAGAAGCGGCAGCAGCAACTTGAGGACCTGGAGGAGCGGCGACGGGAAATCTCCGACCGAACGGCCTCTCTGGAGACCGAACTGGCCCGCGCCGGCGAACGCCGGGAGAGCCTGCAGCAGCTCCTTAAGCGGCTGAACGGCGAAAGGGACGAGAAGCGCCGGGAACTGGAAGGCATCGAGTCCCAAAAACAAGCTATCCTCCGCCGCCGCGAAGAAGCCGAAGAAGCGGCCGGAAAAGCTCGGCAAGAACAGGAGTCACTCCGAAGCGAGGAGAAAAAACTCCGGGCGACGATCGAGAGCAAGAGCGGCGCGCTGGAGGAACTGCGGGCCGAAATCGCACGGTTCGCAGAACGGGAGGCCGCCCTGGCGGAAAAACGGGAAGAGGCCGAACAGCAACTCCAGGAACTCCGCCTGGCAGAAAACGAAACCGAGGTGAAACTGCAGGACCTGCTGGAACGCACGGCGGAGGACTACGGGGTCGCCCTGGAGGTGCTGGAGCGAAATCCGGAGACGTGGGAGCAGGAGTCGCCCTTCCTGACCCGACAGATACGGGAGTTCGCTCCCGAAGAGGCACCCACCGAGCAGGTCGCCGCCTGGTACCGGGAGGAGCCGGAAGAGGAGGAGAAGGACGAGCAGGAGACCATCGGCCTGGAGGAGGCCCGGGAGCTGCGGGGCGGGGTGCTGGAGCTGGCCGACGACGCCGACGCCGATTGGCAGGACGTGAAGGGCGAGATCGCGCGGCTGAAAAAGAAGGTGGACCGCATCGGGAACGTCAACGTGGCCGCCATCCGCCAGCAGGAAGAGCTGGAGACCCGGCTGCAGTTCCTGACCGACCAGAAGGAAGACCTGGAGAAAGCCCGCCGCCACGAACGCCAGATCGTCCGGGAGCTGAACAAGAAGAGCCGCCGGAGGTTCAGCGAAACCTTCGAAGAGGTCTCCGACAACTTCCAGGCGCTCTTCCGAAAGCTGTTCGGCGGGGGAACGGCGGAGCTGCGGCTCGTGCCGGAGGACGCCGACATCCTGGAGGCCGGCATAGAGGTGAAGGCCCGCCCGCCCGGCAAGGAGACCTGCTCCATCTCACTGCTCAGCGGCGGGGAGAAGGCCCTCACCACCGTGGCCCTGCTGTTCGCCATCTTTCAGTCCAAGCCCAGCCCCTTCTGCCTGCTGGACGAGGTGGACGCCCCCCTGGACGACAGCAACGTGGAGCGCTTCCTCAGCCTGGTTCAGGAGTTCGCCCGCCAGACCCAGTTCATCATCATCACCCACAACAAGCTCACCATGAGCGTGGCGCAGGTCCTCTACGGGGTGACGATGACCGACGGGGTTACCCGGAAGCTGTCCGTCCGTCTCGAAGACGTCGAAGAAGGCGATCTCTCGGAACCGCCGCCACGCGCCAGGGCCGGCTGAGGACGGTCCCCGTCCCCGAACTTCCTCAGGCGGACTCCCTGCGTGCCCCTCGGTCGGAATCGGCAACAGGTAGACTGAACGCGAACGTGCTGCCCTCCCCCGGGGTGCTCTCGACCCATATCCTGCCCCCTGAGTTCTCCACGATCTCCCGGCAAATGGCCAGCCCGATGCCGGTGCCGGGGGGCTTGTCGGTGAGCTGCTTGCCCAACTGGGTGAATCTGCGGAAGACCTTCTCCTGCTGGTCGGCGGGGATGCCGACGCCGGTGTCGCTGACGAGGACGGCCACCATCCGGCGGTCCTGCCGAGGGGTGCCGACCGGCTTGACGGTGACTTCCACCCGTCCGCCGTCCGGCGTGAACTTCAGGGCGTTCCCCAGCAGGTTGTTCAGTACGCGGGCGACGGCGTTTTCGTCGGCGAAGACCGCCGGCGGCCGCTCCCGGACGCTGCAGCTCAGGTCGATCCCTCGCTCGGCGGCCTCCCGGGCGAACGGGCTGCAGCATCTCTCCACGAGTGCGGGCAGGTCCAGTGCCTGCGGCTCCAGCTCGATCTCGCCGTTGGCGATCTTGGCCACGTCCAGCACGTTACCGATCAGGGCGGAGAGCCGCTCGCTTTCCCGGCGGATAATGCCGGCAAACTCCTTTCTTTCCTCCGGCTCCAGGTCCGCGTAGTTCTCCAGAATCTCCCCAAAGGAGCGGATGTTGGTCAGGGGAGTTCGCAGTTCGTGGGAGACAGCGGAGACGAACCAATCCTTCATCTCGTCCAGTTGCCGAAGTTGCTTATTGGCGTCGGCCAGCTCCCGCGCCCTGCGCCGGACCTGTTTCAACAGGCGGGCCTTCTCCAGGGCGACGGTCAACTGGTTGACGCTGAGGTGCAACTGGCGGAGGAACTCGGGCGAGAGGCGTTGTTCGCTGAAGACGCCCAGCACTCCGAGGGTCCTGTCCCCCAGATGGAGGCGCAGCGCCGCGAAGGACTGCATCCCCGTTTCGCTGACCCAGTGCCATCCCCACTTCCTGCCGGCGGCCGGCAGGTCCTGGAAGATGGCGACGGCCCGTTCCCCAAAGCAGCCTGCCACCAGCGGGCTGTCCGCCCGCAGACGGCGCAGTTCGGCGGGCATTCCCATCCGGGGTCCCGCCCGTGCGGCCAACCGAAACGGCCGAGGGCGGACATCGGGATCGCCATCGGTCCGGCCGAGCCACAGCCAGGCGGCCCCCACAGCGGGGAGGCCGTCGCAGAGTTCCTCCACGAATGCTCGGCCGATCTCTCCACGGTCCAGTTTCTGGTTCATCTGGTAGCTGAGGCGATGGAAGGCCCGCAACCGACCCAGCAGGCTGCTGAGATGGCGGTTGGTCCTCCGGAGGGCGTCGGTGCGGGAACGGACGGTTCGGTCGAGCCGTTCGGCGCGGGTGACGATCTCCCAGGCGAAGGCGCTGACCAGCAGTATCCACCACAGGCTGAAGGCGAGCAGTATCCAGTTGGCCTCCCGGAACCGCCAGATAAGTCCGAGGATGCCGACGTTG
Source organism: uncultured candidatus Brocadiaceae bacterium (assembly GCA_964510315.1). GTDB lineage: Bacteria > Planctomycetota > Brocadiia > SM23-32 > SM23-32 > CAZEAP01. The sequence goes on along the minus strand of CAZEAP010000008.1, from coordinate 101,484 downwards.
ACGGCGAAGAGGATACCGGCGTAGAAGAAGCGGCTCCGCAGCTTGCTTTCCGAGGTGGAACTCATTGGTTCACTCGGTTCGGGCGCCGAAGCGAGCCACCAGCGCCGTCATGTCGTCATTCGGGGGCGCGCCCTCGCTGTGCTCCCGGGCGGCGTCCACGATGCCCACGGCAACTTTTCGGGGTGGGGCGGGCAGGTTCTTTGCGGCCGCCTCCTCCACACCGGTCACGCCGAAGGGCCGTTCGTCGCCGTCCATGGTCTCCATCAGGCCGTCGGTGTAGAAGACCACCGCGTCGCCGGTGTCGAGCTGGACGGTCTTCTCCTGATACCCCCCTTCCTCCTGAAGGCCCAGCAGCATGCCCTCGGTGTCCAGGAACTTGCTTTCGCCGTCCTGGAAGAGCAGGGGCTTCGGGTGGCCGGCGCGGCAGAAGGTCATGGTGCCCGAAGAGAGTTCGATTTCCGCGTAGAAAATGCTGATAAAAAGTTCGGAACGCACCAGGTCGTCGAACAGCACCCGGTTGACGCGGCTGAGCAGGCCGGCGACGGACCGCCGATGGCTGGCCTCGCTGCGCACGACGCTGCGGAGGGCCGCGGCCATCAGGGCGGCACCGATGTCATGCCCGGAGACATCGGCCACGACCAGGCACACGTGGCCGCTCTCCACCCAGTAGTCGAACAAGTCTCCGCCGACGTGGCGCGCGGGGCGGCAGTAGCCTCCGGCCCGGAGCGCCCCGGCACTGAGGGGTTTCTCCGGGAGCAGGCTCAACTGGATGCGTGCGGCCAGTTCGAGTTCCTGCTCCAGTCGCTGGCGCTCCCGCTCGGCGCTGATCAGGCGGCAGTTGTGTATCTGTGTGGCGGCGGTTGCGGCCACGGCGCTGACCAGCTTGCGGTCACTATAGGTAAACATTCCGCCGCGGCGTTTACGGGTGAGGTTGATGACCCCCAGGATCTGCTCTTCCCTGTTGGCGTCAGAGGTGATCTTGAGGGGAACGCTGAGGAAAGAGTTGGACTCCCGTAGCTCCTCAACGTTAAGGGATTCGGCGGGCATCGGGTCGCCTTCGTTGACCACGATAGCGTGGCCGGTCTCGAAGACTTTGCCGCTGATGCGCTCGCCGGGCCGGACGGTGACCTCGTCGGATATCTCCTCCGGCAGACCCACCGCGGCGCGGATTTTCAGCTCTCCGCTCTCCGGATCGACGACCATCACCGATGCACGCTCGCACTCCAGCAGCCACGCGGCCTCGTCGGCGACGAAGTCGCAGATCTCCTCCTCGTCCAGCAGCGCCCACACCCGGTCGCCCATCTCGTAGAGGAAATTCAGCTCCTCGTAGCGATCGGCCACCTCCCGGGAGAGGCTGGCGATGTCCTGCTCGGCGGTGTGGAGCCGGCTTATGATCTCGGCGGCGGTCTCTGTGGCCTGACGGGTCTCGGGGCCGGCTCCCTTGCCCAGCACCACCCAGCCGGTCCGGCTGCCCCCCAGCCGGACCGGGCAGGCGATGCGGTCCGATTCGGCCTTCCGTTCCTCCCGACCCAACTCCATCTCCACGCCGCTGCCGTCCTGGAGCCGCTCCAGCACGGCGCGGTATTCCTCCGGGTCCAGCTCTTCGGGCTGGCGACGTCGAAAACGACCCCTTTCCCAGAACATCTTCGACATTTTCGCAGCTCGAAAAACCAGAGAGAAGACGCAGCGCAGCCCTCAAACCACCGCGTGCATTATACAGAACGGCTCAACGCCAACGCCAGCCGAAGGACCCCATCGGCCGCGCGCGGAGGTCCTCAAAACTCGATCCCCGGCGTGGCGCCGCCCCCGCGCTCGAAGGGGTGCTTGACGTTCTCCATGCGCGTGATGGTGTCGGCCACCTCAGCGAACGGCTCGTGGGGGCCGTCGCCGGTCAGTATGACGTGGACGCCCGGCGCCCGCCCCCGAACGGCCTCCGCGACGGCCTCCGGCTCCAGCATGCCCCTCTTGACGGCGTAGAGCGCTTCGTCCAGGACGACCAATCCGTAATCCCCCGCCGAAAGTTCCTCGGCCGCATCGGCCAGCGCTTTGCGGGCCGCTTCGGCAGCGCGCAGACGTGCCGACTCGTCCCCTTCGGGCACAAATCCGGTCCCCCCCAGGCGCAACTGCAGCTTCGGACCCACCAGTTCGGCGGCGTCGTGCTCTCCGCATCGTCTGGCCTTTACGAACTGCACGACCAGCACCCGCATGCCCTGTCCCACGGCGCGCAGAGCCGTGCCCAGGGCGGCGCTGGTCTTGCCCTTGCCGCTGCCGGTGAAGATCAGCACCCGTCCCCTTTTTCCTTCCCGGTCCATCCTGAACCCCTCCGGACTGATTGAGGCGCTTTGATCTCTGTTTGGCCGGTTCGACCCGCCGCGCGCCGGGCAGACATCGGTCAGGATCAGACATCTGCCGAGCGAAGTCGGGCGGCCTTCCGCCGTCCTCCGGTTGAGCGGTCCACGCCTCCCCTTGGTGCGGTCTTTGCCCCCAGCTTATCGAGCCGGGGGTGCTCCGGCAACCGCAGCCCGGCGATGGAACCTCCACGGTCAGAGCGGCACTTGCAGTGCGCGGGGGGCTCCCGCTACCATGCTTTGTGCCCAGTTTCGTTTGCCCACTGAAACCTATTGCAGTACATAAGGAAGGTTCTTTTCCTCGGGCATGCAGCCTGCTTGCGCCGCGGAAAGGTACCTTAAGATGGTGTTCTCTGGGGTCAGGAAGCTTGCGGGTGCCGGCCCGGGAAATCTGTCCCGCCGGCCGTCCGGTCAGCCGGGGCACCAGGGACGGCCCTCCGCTGCTGAGGAAAGCTCGGGCACTTGCTTAAGAGAATTGCCAAATGGGCCTTGCTGACGGTGCTGGTTGGGGCGGGAGTGGCCTACGCGGCGGGGCATCCAGAGCTGCTGGGGTCGTTGCGGAAAATGCCTGCTGGGGCCCTGCTGGTCCTGATCGGCATCTCGGTTGCGGGTCTTACCTGCCTCGGCGTTCAACTGAAACTTCTATGCGCAGTCTTTGGAACCGACCTGCAGGCAAACGAATGGTTCGGCCTGGCCGCCTGCAACGCAATGTACAACTACCTGGCGCCCGGCCGGCCCGGGATTGTGGCCCGGGCCCTCTACCTGAAACGCGTGCATCGGCTGTCCTACGCCCATTTCAGCGCCGTCTTTGCGGGCTCCAACGTGCTGGCACTTTTGGTGGCCGGCCTGATCGGCACCGGCGCCGCCGGGGCGATGGCCCTCGCCGGCGCCCCCGGGCGCTGGAAGCTCCTGGGGGTCTTCGTGGTGCTCTTTTCTGTGTCGGTCGGTGGCGCCTGCCTGCTCGCGCTGTCGACGAAAGTGGTCGAATACGTTCCCATTGCGGCTTTGCGCAAGGTCCTGGTGAGGGCGGCCGAGGGCATTACCCTGTACCTGAAGGAGAAAGAAGCACTGGTGAAGGTGGCCTGCTGCCGGGTCCTGAACGTCGCCCTGGCGGCGACCGGCTTTTACGTGAGCTGTCGTGCGCTCGGGCTGGTGGTGACGCCGGTGCAGGCGGTGGCGGTTCAGTGCATGGGGACCTTTGCGATTCTGCTCCCGTTGACGCCGGCCGCCCTGGGCATCCGGGAGGGCGTGGTCTCCTACGCCGCGCACCTGATGGGCCTTCCGCCCCAGACGGCCATGCTGGCGGCTCTGGTGCAGCGGGGCGCCTCGGTGGTGGTGACTTTCTCGCTGGGGCTGCTGTTCAGTTATGTGCTCTTGAAAGACTGGGATTCCAGCCCACTTGATTCGCCCCCGAGTGCTGAACCCGAGAGGGACAATGCGGACTGAAGAGGAAAAACGCAGAACCGGCCAGTACCGTGCGGCATCGGCCCGGGACCGGTCTTCTGTCCCGCGTGAGGACTTCTGAGGGGGAGTCGCTCCGGTGCGGGGTGGAGCGACGGCCGGCCTGTTGGGCTTCTGGATGCTCGCCGGCGTGAAACGCATCGATATAGCAAGGAAGGGGACAGGCGGTGAAGCTGATCATCCAGATCCCATGTTACAATGAGGAGCGCACCCTGCCGGTGACGCTCTCGGAACTGCCCGGGTCCATTCCCGGGGTTGATCGGATAGAGACACTGGTGGTGGACGATGGAAGCGAAGATGGCACAGTGCGGGTGGCGCGGGCCTGCGGCGTTGACCACCTGGTCGAGCTGAACGACAACCGGGGCCTGGCGAGCGCCTGGGCGGCGGGGATGGAGCACGCCCTGAAGGCCGGGGCGGACATCATCGTCAACACCGACGCGGACAACCAGTACCGGGGAGAAGACGTCAGGAAGCTGGTATGGCCTATCCTGGAGGGGCGGGCCGACATGGTAATCGGCGAAAGGCCCATCGAGCAGATCCCGCACTTCTCCTGGTTGAAAAAGCGCCTGCAGCGCCTCGGCTCCCGGGTGGTGAGCCTGCTGGCCGGGGTGGATGTGCCGGATGCGGCAAGCGGGTTCAGGGCTTACGACCGGGAGGCCGCCTTCGCCTTCAACCTGGACGCCTCCTACAGCCACTGCATGGAGACCATCATCCGGGCCGCCCACCAGGGGATCCGCATCACCAGCGTGCCAATCCGCACGAACGAGAAACTGCGTGAATCACGGCTGCGCCGGAGCATTTTCCATTACGTCTGCCGACAGGGAGTGGACATACTGCATGCCTTTGCCAGCGTGCAGCCGATGAAGGTTTTTCTTCTGGCGGCGCTCGTGTTTTTCCTGCCGGGCCTGGCCGGATTCGTCCGCTTCCTGGTTTACTACTTCAGGGGCAGCGGAGGGGGGCACGTGCAGTCGCTCATCTTCTCTGCTGTGCTGATAATCGTGGCGTCCCTGGTCGGCCTGATCGGCCTGACGAGCCACATGATTTCCGCCAACCGTCAGTTGCTGGAGGAGATACTCTGTCGGCTGCGACGCCTCGAAGTTGAACAGGAGAAAGAGACGGGGCAAGAACCGGAAGCCATCTCGATTGCATCGGAAGGCGAGAAGGCCGCCTGAAACGGGAGCCCCTCCTTACCGGGCGCGCGCAACTGGTCCGCTGCTGCGGTGGGGGGCCTTCCGGGCGGTGCTCACGTGCCAACTTTAATTCATCTCCGCCCCCGATAAGGGCAGGCGGCGCGGTTCTCGCCGGCGAGCCGGCCTCGCCGGTCCCCGCTGCGGACAGTCTTCCGGAGAACTCAATCCGACCGGACTGAAGCCGATGCTGCAGAGTTCACCCCGCAGGATTCTGGTCGTTTCCATCTCGGGGTTGGGCAACACGCTGATGTTCACGCCGGCATTGCGTCGGCTTCGCGGCCTTTTCCCGTCCGCCCGGGTGGATGCGCTGCTCGAAGGCGTCGCCTCCCGGCAGGTCCTGGAGACCAACCCCGATGTAAGCGGGATAGATGAACTCGGCTACGGCCGATCGAGGTTCGGCGCGCTGCTGAAGGCTCTGGGGCTCCGGCGGCGGCGCTACGGCCTGAGCATCACGGCATTCCCCTCCAACAAGCTGAGGTTCGGCCTCCTGGCCGGAGCCATCGGCGCTCACCAGCGGGCAGCCCACTGCTATCCGCAATGCCCGGAGCCGAACCTCGGACGGATTCACACCGTCCAGGTCCGGGCCGTCAGTGGGCTTCACGACATCGGTCAGAACCTGCGCCTGGTAGAAGCACTCGCGGGCGGAGACCGCGCCGAAGAAGACGGCCCGCTGCCGCGTCCCATTCTGCACCTTGGCGCCGAGGACAGGGCCTTCTGCGACCGGTGGTGGTCCCGCCGCACGCTCGGCCGGCCGGTGGTAGGCATCCACCCGGGCGGGGGCAGGGGGGCCGGCCGCGCCCAGGCCGCCAAACGCTGGCCGGTGGGTAACTTCGCGGAGCTGATTCGGCGCGTAGTAGACGAACTCTCGGGGCATGTGCTGGTCTTCTGCGGGCCGAAGGAGCGGCCGTTGCGCCGAGAATTGCAGGAGGACCTTCGGCTGCAATCACGGGACGGCGTCTTCTTTCCCGAAGGACCCATCCGGTCGGTGGCGGCCATGATTGAGCGGTGTGACGCAATGGTGACCAATGACTCCGGATTGATGCACGTTGCGACGGCGGTCGGCACGCCGGTGGTGGCGCTGTTCGGACCGACGGACTGCACGCGCACCGCCCCGCCGTGGGCGGACTGCCGCGTGCTTGAGGTTGCGTCCGGCGACAGCTTCGGGTATCCCTTCGCAACTTGCTGCTCGCGCCTGGAGCCGGTGCCGGAGAGCTACTGGGACGACCTGCCGCCCCGGCGCGTCCTGGAGGAGCTGGCTGCGATTCTGTCGGAGGCGTAGTCGGATGCCGGAGGACATCGGGCAAGGGGGAATCGGGACGGTCGGGGAGCGGTTCAGGCGGCGACCGCGGCTTTACTGGGGGCTGCTGCTGGCGGCCGCCCTGACGGTTCTCTATGCCCTGCTCCAGAACGGCACCTGGGTCCCCGTGGCCATGTCCAACACGTATCTGCGGACCGCGGTCAACCTGCTGACGGGCAAGGGTTATGTCTACAGCGGCGCACCGGCCACGAAATGGCCCCCGGCCTGGAGTTTCTTCGTGGCCGGCGCACTTCGGCTGAACCATCACTTCTGGTTCCTCAATATCCTGGCCAAGGCGCTCCTGGTAGGCGGGGGGGTGCTCTACTACACATACCTCTCCTCCATCTACCCGCCGAAGCGGGTCTTCGTCGCGGTGCTGGCTGCGGGTTGCCTGTGGCATTGGTTCCGGCTGGGATATCACCTGCTGAGCGAGAGCCTGTTCATCGTGCTTCTGGCCGGTGCACTGGTCATGGGGCGGACCGCAAGTAAGCGGCATTACGCGTGGTGGGCCTGCCTGTCGGTCGCCGCCCTGGCGGGCGCCCTGGCATTCATCCGGTGGCCCGGCGTAGTGGCCGCGGCGCCGCTGGCCGCTGTGCTGCTGCCCCGGACGCTGAAGCCGCTCCGCCTTCGGCCGTGGATCGGGTCGGTCGCCGTTGTTGCCTGCGGCCTGCTGGCCTTCGGCTACCTCTACCACCACCATCGCACGCTCGGCCGACGGCACCGGCGCATGGCGCGGATGGCGAAGCCGAAGGAACGCGTCCGCCCAAAACCGGCTCAGGAGGCCCCATCGCGGGCTGCGCCGGATAAGAAAGAGAAGAAGGAAAAGGAGGAGAAGAAAAGCGCGGAGAGTGTTGAGAAAGTCTCTCAGCACACCGCGGACGCGTCCTATGTTGTTTCGCTGCTGCCCTCGTTCAGGGGGGGCCTGATACATGCCTCCCAGGCGGGGGTGTTCCTGACCGAGCTGCTCTTTCCCCCGGCGAAGCTGGCCCACCGGGGCGCGCTTTTCCACGTGGCAAATGGGGTGGGATGGATTCTATGGATTCCGGTAGTGGTCTTTGCCGCCGGCGAGACGCTCAAGCGGCGATGGGTCTGGCTCGGGGTTCTCGCCTATGCGGGGGTGATAGTGCTGAGGTGGCCCCATCCGGTCGGCCGCTACCTGGTGCCGTTTGCGCCCTTCCTGGTTTTGGCCGTCTGGCAGGGGACGCGCGCCGCCGCCGATTGGCTGCGGGACAGAACGCCGGACGCGGGCGGCCTGAACCGACTACTCGGCTTCATCCCTCTCCTGGTTCTGGGATCGATCATGGCTTCCAACGCCGTCCTTTACGGGGTGTGCGTCGGGGTGCAGCGCTCCGGGGAGGTCTATCGCACCTATCAGGCGGGGGAGTACAGGGCCCTCTGGGATATCGTGCGCTACCTTGACGAACACGCCGAAGCCGAACCCCCGGTGGCGGTGGAGACCTCCTCCAGCGTCCTCAGGGGCAGAAAGTCCGCCGGCCCGACTACGTTCGTGAACGCGTTCTACGGCGGGCAGGTGGAGAACCTGCCTCTTCGTGCGACGGGCACCGGGGCCACGGCCGCGTTCGAGAAGTGGGCCCGGGAGAACGGAGTGACGTACCTGGTAGTGCGTTCCCACTCCGCCCCCCGGCGCATCTGGCACTTCAACGCTTCCCGTCTGCCCGGCATAGGAAGCGACGGAAAACTGATCGATCCGCACCGGTTCTGGCGTCTTTACGGGATGGTTGAGGGCAGGCTGCGCAGACTGGAGGTGCCCCCCACCGAGCGGGAACCGGTGAAGATCGAATGGCCCTGATGCCCCCCGCTCCAATCTCCATCAGGGAAGCGAAGGAAACGTGAGAGAGAACACCGCCGGCCGGTTCGCGGACTATCACCGGGTGTTCCGTGAGGCGGGCTCGGAGATGCCCATCCCGCCCCACGTGGTGGATGCCCTGCTGAGGGACCTCCGGGGATCGGTGCTGGACGTCGGCTGCGGCGACGCCCATAAGCTCCGGGGGATGCTGGACCGCGCGGGCGGTCGCGTGACAAAGGCCGTGGCCCTGGAGCCGTCCCCGCTTTACCGCCGGGCGGAGCGCAAGCTGAAGGACTATCCGCAGGCCGAAGTGCTGCATACCTCCCTGGAGGACTGGGACTCAGAGGAACGCTTCGACGTGATACTGCTGTTTGAGGTGATAGAGCACGTGCCGCCGCGGGCACGGGAGGGGACGATGGACAGGCTGAAATCTCGCCTGAAAAAGGACGGCCTCCTGGCGCTATCGACCCCGAACCGTCCCATCTATCGGCTCAAATGCCGGCTCTGCGGAGATCCCCCGGACCCCACGCACACCAGGGAATTCACCTTCTCTGAACTCCGGGAGTTCCTGGGGCTGCATTTCCGCTCGATCTCCTACCACGGCTCTCTGCCCTGGATGGGCCTGGTCCGGTCGACCCGCTGGCTGCAGCGCCTCAACGCCTTCCTGGACCCGGTGCACTTCTCGCACTGTTTCTACGCAATGGCCCGCGGACCGACGGGCGGCGGCCGACTATGAGACTCCTTTTCCTCCATTACGATCACCCCCGGAACCCCTGGCTGGGGGGCGGGGGAGCGCGGCAGATCCACGCCGTCTGCCGGCAGCTCGCCCGCCGGCACACGGTGACGGTCTTCACGGGCGCCTGGCCGGGCGCGCCGCGGCAGCAGTGGACCGACGGCGTTCGCTACGTGCACGCGCGGCCCGCTCCCGGGCGGGCGCTCAGCCGGCTGACCTACTGCGCGAAGGCGGCCTTCGCCGCCGCCGGAGCGCGCTGCGACCTTCTCATCGAGGGTATCAGCGCATTCAGCCCCACGTTTGCGGGCCTGCTCAGCCGGAAGCCGAGGATAGCGGACCTGCGCCTTCAGCCGCTCGAGGCCGCCGGGAAGTATCCGATGATCCGCCCCCTGGCGGCCGGCTGCCTGAAGGCGAACCTGCGGAACTACCGCAACTTCGTGGCCGTCTCGCCCGGCCTCGCGCGGTTCATCCGAAGCGAAGTCGGGCCGTCCGCCCGGGTTCGCTGCATACCCCCCGGCATCCGCAGCGCTTACCTCGAGGCCGCGCCGGAGGAGGACCCCTACCTTCTGTACCTCGGCCGGATCGACATCGAACACAAGGGTCTGGACCGCCTTCTGGACAGCTATCAAATCCTGTGCGGCGATCATCCGGCCCTGCGGTTGGTTGTCGCCGGCGGGGGGCCCGATGAAGAGCGCCTCCGGCGGATGGTGAGGGAACGGGGCCTGAGCGACGAGGTCAGATGGGCGGGTTGGGTGGAAGGCCGAGAGAAGGTGGAGGTCCTCCGGAAGGCGCTCCTGGTGTGCATGCCGTCCCGCCGCGAGGGGTGGCCGCAGGTTGCTCTGGAGGCGGCCGCCTGCGCCAAACCGGTCGTCGGCTTCGACGTGCCCGGCGTCTCCGACGCCGTGGAGGGGGAACGCACGGGCCTGCTGGCGCCGGAACAAACCCCGGAATGCTACGCCCGCGTCCTGAAGCGCCTGATCGAGGACGACGTCCTGCGGCAACGGCTGGGGACGGCCGCCAGGCGGAAGGCCCGCCGGTTCACCTGGGAGAGGGCGGCCCGCGCATACGAGAGTTTCTGCGAAGATGTCCTTTCCGGCGCGGGGGACTGCGCCCGTTCCGGGAGGCGCACTCAGAGGTAACCCAGGTCCTTCAGCCTCTTCTGCACGGCTTCCCGCTCTTCGGCACTGAATTCCTCGGCCTCCCCGTCCGGGGTGTCCTCCTCGGACCCACCGCCCTCGACCGTCACCCCGTCGGCGAGCATCTCGGTCAATACGCGACCGTCAAAATGATCGGGCACCGGGCAGCCGAGCAGGGCGAGAATCGTTGCGGGCACGTCGGCGATCTGGGCACTCTGAAGCCGAACGTTGCGGACCCGGGAGCCCGCGGCCAGCAACAGCCCCCGACGGCTATGATGGGCCCGGTAGTAGAGGCCATCTCTCCGCGAACTCAGAAGCGGTGCGAAGAGCCGCCCGGACCGGCCGGCGGTCTTCAGACGGGTATCGTAGGACCAGTCCCTTTGCTCCAGTACCACGTCGGGCAGCCGGGGCAGCCGAGGACCATCCCAGAGTTCCTCCCGCCGATAGGCGCGGGCGAAGACGGGCCGGCCGCTCTCCGGGTCTCTGACTTCCTGGAAGATGCGTATCAACTCGTCCCGGACGGATTCGTATTCGGAGCCGGGCTCGACGATGCCGCAGGGCTGTCGGCCTCGCAGGTTCACGTAGGCGCCGGGCACGGCGAGCGCCGGGTAGGCGCGGCTCGCGGCGAAGTCCGTCCCCTCCAGCGCCACTTCACCGGCCACCTGCGAGGACAGGCCGGGTAGTCGAGCCTTTACGCGCGCTTTCAGCCAATTGGGCAGCGCGTCGTTCAGACCGAAGAGCAGCCGGTGGAAGGCGCTCCGGAAGGCGCCCCGCCTCTTCCGGACCAGCAGGTCCTCGCGAAGCAGCAGACGCCGCAGATTGAACATTCGCCTCAGCCCGGTGGCCCCGTGATCGGAGAGCACGATGACGTCCGCCGCCCCCACTTCCTCAAGCACCCGCCCTATCGCCTGGTCGACGTGCGCGTAAATGTCCCGGACGGCGTTCGCCGCTCCCTCGGGCGGTGGAGCGGCCCCGCTTGCCTCCGTTCCATCGGGGCCCCAGGGCCAGAAGTAGTGGCTGACCCGGTCGGGCGCGGTAAAGACCACGCAGAAGAGGTCGGGGTCGTGTTTGCGGTAGAGGGCCAGGGCGGCCCGGGTCCGGGCTTCCACCGCCTCGTGCGCCCGCTGGAGGAAAAGCTTCGCGGCCCCCGTCTTCTCCCGCCCCGGTATCTCAACGTCCACCGGGTAATCCGGAGCGGCATCGGCGAGGTCCTCGTAAACCTCCGAGGGGCAGCACATCGCGGGGCCAACGCTCGGTGAAAGCATCCCTCCCACCACGAATCCGTTGTAGGGGCTCGGGGGATACGTCAAGGGCACGTTCAGCACGCCGCCTCGAATCCCGTGCCGCCCGGCCCTGGCCCAGAAAGGGGTCCCCCGGCGGTGGGTAGCGTTCACAAACACGGGGTCGTAGCTGTCGGCCGACAACTGGACGAAATTCAGGATTCCGTGCCTGCCCGGGTTCCATCCGGTTGCGAACGTGCTCCAGGCGGCGGGCGACTGGGGAGGCAGCGTGGAGGCCAGCGGTCCGGACGCGCCCTCCTCGATAAACGCCTTCAGGGTCGGCAGCCTGCCTTCTGCGGCCCACCTGCGCACCAGTTCAGGCGTGCCGGAGTCGAAGCCGATCACCAGAACCTTCTTGCGACCCATGGGAAGTCCTCGCGTGCTCTTCAGCGGCGCCAGCCGGAAAGCCTTCCGTGTTGGAGCGGGGTGTCGGGATTCAGTCGGTTCGGTCGGCGGTCGGCAGGAGGCGGACGCCGGCCCACCTGTAGTTCCGCACCGTCTCCCAGGCGACCTCCTTGTAGACGGCGTCCTGCTCGGGCGTGAGGGTTGTCCTTTCCCCCGGCAGGTCCACCCGGTCGGGGGCTTCCCCGTAGAAGCAGCAATAGAGGACCAGCGAGACGAAGTAGCGTCCCTTCTGGATCATGTGAATGTTCCAGCCGGGCCCGCGGTCGCTCGACCCGTAGTGCAGCTCGAAGAATCTGTCGGACGGCAGGCCGGGAATGCGTCCGCCCTCCAGCTCGCGTTTCAGATTCGCCAGGGCGAGCCCCGTGGGGACGATCAGGACGGGCGGGCCGGGATATTCGGCGTCCATCTTCTCCCGAAGCGCCTCGAAGTAGGCCAGGTGGTTCTTGACCCCTTCCTCCCAGGTCTCGGCCGGGGTGAGGCCGCGCCGCTCGGCCATGGGCTTCATGTAGGAGCGGGTGAGCTGCGCCCACCCGTCCTGGAAGTCCCTGCCGGGCCACTGCTGGTAGAGATAGAGCTGGACGTGGGGGCTGGACTCCCGCGCCAGCATGTAGAAGTTGCCGGAATGCCGCGCCTCGTTCTCGATTGAACGACCGTGGCCGTGGAAGGGCTGGGTGATGAGGATGTCGATCGGCGCCAGTTCCGGGAAGGCCCTGTGGTAATCGGGCCGGCCGAACCCCTTCCCGGGATGGTTCCACAGCCAGTCGGTCGGCGCCCCGGCCAAGCTCGACGAAGCCGACCGTCTCGCCCCCGTTCGAGCCGAGAACGCGCCCGCCCGCCATGGCCTCCGCCCGGCCGGGTGCGGGGAAGAGCCTCGCCCGGTCCACCACGGGGGCGGGCCCGGCCAGTGCCGCCGAGACCGCCAGGCAAGCCCCAGAGAACGCCAGCACCAGAAACCTGATCATCGTGCCCCGCCTTTTTCTCATCGGTTCAATCCCCCGTAGCTTCGCTCCCCGGACGCGGGCCCTCTTTCTTTCCGCGCCTGTTCGCGTGCCTGACCTGTCGGGCCGGAAGGGGAAGTGGTACGCCCGGCAGGACTTGAACCTGCGACCTGCGGTTTAGGAAACCGCCGCTCTGTCCGCCTGAGCTACGGGCGCACCCGCAAACCTGTCGCCGGCCGGCGCAAGTCGGCTTGAGCAGGACTTGCGAAGAGGGCTGCTACACATCTCGGACGCGTTCAGGACGATGGTGTATGTTACTGGAACGCCGCTCCGAAGCAAAGCAAACGTGCGAGCCTCCGCGCGCAACCGCGGGCCGATTACGTTCGCCTCCAGGCAGTCAGGTGCGGCCCTTCCACGGCATCGGGCGACCGACGACGTCCCTTGCCAGTGCGTACCACTGGATGGTTATCAGCAGAGATACCCCCGCCGGCTGCAGCAGCGCCCCCGCCAGGGGCTCTCCGAAACGGCGCACCGCCACCAGGGGCGGCAGGTAGGCCAATGCCGCTCCGAGTCTACCGCCGGTAGTGAACCTCTATGTTCAGCCGTCGGGCGGCCTGTCGCAGTTCAAAGGCAGATTCCCCGAACCTCGGCGGCCCGAACCGCGGCGGCGGGTTATTGGACGCCCCGTACCCCTCTGTGGGTATTCCCAGCACGCCCGTGTCGAGCTTCCCGTTCGAGTTCTCGTCGTGCAGCACGCTGACGGCGCAGCGGCCGTAGGGCACCTCCTCGAAGCGCACCGTGACGGTGTCTTCGGTCGGCTCCACCCGGCGGGCCTGCACGGCGCTCCCGGCGTCCCCGGGAAACCCCTCCGCCGAGGAGAAGAGCGTGACCAACACCTGCCCGTCCGTGTTGCGCAGGCCCGTCACGGCGACACCTATCCAGCCCGTGCCCTCGTCGAAAACGGGCTCCTGCCGCGCAATCCCGCGGCATCCAGCCCAAAACAGGCCAAGCGTGCAGGCCGCAAACAGCAGGATCGCCCGCATCGGTTTCCCCGGCCCGCTCCGGCCGCATCGATGGGCCGTCTCCCCGGAAACAGACGTAGTTCTTTGACGGGAAAGTGCCCCCACCTCCCTGAATTTGCGTGCCCCACTCCGGCTATTATGTCCCGGTCGCGCGCATCGCGCAAGGCACAAACGCCCCAGACTTCCGTCTGTGCGGCACAGAATTGCGCGGCCTTGACGAGTCGGGCCGACTGCGCTACGTTCCGGACCGGGTCGCCGAAAACGGCTCTCACAGCCCCCTTCCGGTCGGCAGGCGGCGCCGTGCCGACCGCGCAAGCAAGCGGCTCCGCACCGCCCGGCGCGAAGTTTTCCTTGAGGAGAGCATGCCATGGCCACCGGCACAGGCAGGAAAGGCCGTCAGCGGCCGCCGAACATACTTTTCCTGCTGGACGACCAGCAGAACTCCCGCATGATGAGCTGCGCGGGGAACCCCCATCTGAACACACCGGCGATGGACAGCCTGGCCGAGCGCGGCGTGCGTTTCGACCGAGCCTACTGCACGAATCCGGTCTGCATTCCTTCCCGTTTCAGCATGTTCACCGGTTACTACCCCAGCAGAATCGGCCAGCGGGCCAATCCTTCCCGCCATCTCGATCCAATCCCCGAGCACATCAGCGGCAACGGCATGGGATGGCTTCTGCGGGACGCCGGTTACGAGACGGTCTACGGGGGGAAGGTACATCTGCCGAAGGATCTCGATCCGGAGAAACTCGGCTTCGACGTGCTGACCGCCGACGAGAGGTGGGGACTGGCCGAGGAGTGCGCCGAGTACCTGCGCGGCAGCCCCGGGGAGCCGTTCGCCCTTGTCGCCTCCTTCATCAACCCGCACGACATCTGCTACATGGGCATCCGAGACTTTGCGCAGTCGGATTTCGACAACGTGCTGATCGAGAAGGGCAAGACCGAGCTGGCGGCCCTCGACTGGGCACTCCAGCGGCCGGAGGGCGTGGACGAAGAGGAGTTCTTCGCCGATTATTGCCCCCCGGCGCCACCAAACTTCGACCCACAGGAAAACGAGCCCAAAGCCGTCCGTAAACTGGTCGAAGAGCGAGGTTTCCGCAAGGACGCCCGGGACCGATGGTCCGTGCGGCGCTGGCGGGAGCACCGGTGGGCGTACGGCCGACTCACCGAGAGGGTGGACGCGCAGATCGGGAGGGTGCTGGAGGCCCTCCGGGAGGCCGGACTGGAGGAGGACACCCTGGTGGTGTTCGCCAGCGACCACGGCGACCATGACTCCGCCCATCGTCTGGAGCACAAGACGGCGCTCTATGAGGAAGCCATGCGGGTCCCGTTCATCATCTCTGCCCCGGGACCGGCCGTGACCGAACACGTGGAGCAGGCCCTCGTCTCCACCGGCCTGGACCTCATCCCGACACTGTGCGACTACGCAGGGGTTCGGCCAGGGGAAGATCTCCGGGGACGGAGTCTCCGACCCCTCCTGGAAGGGTCGGAGCCGGGGGCGTGGCGGGATGCCCTGGCGGTGGAGTGCCAGATCGGCTACTCGGTTGTCGGCCCGCGCTATAAGTACGCCCTCTACGATGAAGGAGAGAACCGTGAACAGCTCTACGACCTGGAGGAAGACCCCTACGAAACCCGTAACTTCGCCCACGACGGGGACAAGCAGGAGGTCCTGGAGCGTTACCGGGACCTCCATGACCAGATGGTCACCCCGGTGGAGGAGGAGTGAAAATGGCTGAAAACCGCTATCTCGCCGCCGACCTCGGTGCCGAAAGCGGACGCGTCGTGCTCGGAACACTCAGCGACGGCAAGCTCTCGCTGGAGGAGATACATCGCTTCCCCAACGAGCCTGTGACGGTCCGCGGCACGCTGCACTGGGACGTCCTTTCTCTCTATAACAACGTTCTAAAGGGCATGAGGGAATACGCCGGGCGCTACGGCGAGGGTGTGTCCGGGGTGGGGATCGACACCTGGGCGGTGGACTTCGGGTTGCTGGCATCCGACGGCTCATTGCTGCAGAACCCCGTCTGCTACCGCGACGCCCGCACCGAGGGAATGCCCCGGGTCGTCACCGACCGCATCCCCGAGCCGGAGCTGTATCGACGCACGGGCATCTACATGCTGCCCATCTACACCCTCTGCCAGTTGGTCTCCCTGCGGGAGAACGACAGCCCGCTCCTGGAGTGCGCCGACCGGCTCCTGATGATGCCGGACCTGCTGGGCTACTTCCTCTGCGGCGCAACCGGCTGCGAGCGGACCAACGCCATCACCACCGAACTCTATGACCCCCGAGCGCGGCGATGGCGCGAGGACGTGTTCGATGCCTTCGACCTGCCTCTGCACATCATGCCGGACCTGGTCGAGCCGGGCACCGTGCTGGGCCAACTCGACCCGAAGGTGTGCGAGGAGACGGGCCTGGCGGCAGCGCCGGTCATAGCGCCCTGCACGCACGACACCGGCTCGGCGGTGGCCGCGGTGCCCGGGGAGGGCGAGGACTGGGCTTTCCTCAGCAGCGGCACCTGGTCCATCCTGGGCTCTTTGACCGACCAGGTCTACACCTCGAAGGAGGCCCTCGAGGCCGGACTGTGCAACGAGATGACGGTGGACGGCCTGTTCTTGTGCCGCAACATCATGGGGCTGTGGCTGCTTCAGCAGGCCCGCGCGGCCTGGGAGCGGGAGGGGCGGAGCTACTCCTATCCGGAGCTGGTCGGCCTGGGTGAGGACGCTCCCCCGGGAGGCCCCCTGGTGGATCCGAACAAGGAGGTCTTCACGGCGCCCGATGACATGGTGGAGGAGATCGGGAGTTTCTGCCGTGCGACGGGCCAGGAGCCACCGGAGGAACCGCCGGAGGTAGTGCGCTGCATCCTGGAAAGCCTGGCGCTCTCCTACGCGCGGACCCTGGGCAGGCTGTCGGGCATCCTGGACCGCCGGTTCGGAGCGGTATACGTCGTAGGTGGCGGCTCCCAGAACACGCTGCTGAACCAGTTCACCGCCGATGCGACCGGACTGCCCGTCCACGCGGGACCCGTGGAAGCCACCGTGGCCGGCAACCTGCTGGTTCAGGCGCTCGCCACCGGCAACGTCGGCTCGCCGGAGGAAATCCGGCGTATCGTCCGCGAGTCCTTTCCCATGGAGCAGTTCCGGCCCGAAGAGTCGGCCTACTGGGAGGACCGGCGCACGGATTACGAGGAAGTACTCGCGAAATCGAACTGAAAAGCTGCCGGTGAGGACGCGGAATGCTCGCCGACGGAGAACCCCTACCGGCCGGGAACCGGCCGACGGCTCCGAACGGAAAAATCGGTCGTGTCACGCCGGACGAGGAGGGCAACTGGTCATTACCCCAGCTCCCGATCTACCAGGACTGGGGCGTCGTGTTGGAGGGCCAGAACGCCCGAGAATGGCCGGGGCGGTCCCGATGATCACTGCAGCAACTCGCGCTCCTCCGTGGCTCCCTGACAGACTCGAAGAGAGCAGAGAAACATGGCAAGACTCTTCAGCGACGACAGCTACTGGAACCGGCCGATTGAGCCCGATGCGAAGGTCGCCCCCACCAGCGATCACCTGATAGAACTGATGGACGAGCGACAGGGCCCCCTCTATGTCAACTGCCGCGACTACACGATCCCCGTCTACGAGGTCGACGCATCGACCCCGCGGCGGGTGGTGCACCAACGGGGTCCGGAACCGGGCGCGACCGGCAGGGCCCGTGAACGCCAGAGCCGCTACTCCCAACACCCGGACTTCGGACCGGAAGTGCCCATACCGGAAGGCGCCCTTCCGGACCCCGCAGGGGACGCCCACATGGCCCTCGTGGATTGGGGAAGCGGAACCGCCTGGGACATGTGGCACGTGCGGACCCGGGAGGACGGTGAGTATGAGTCGGCGACGGGGATGGTCTACAGCCTGGCCGACGAGGGCGTCTGGCGCACCGAGGACTTCCCCATCCGCAACGGCGAGAGCATGCACTTCCGCGGGCCCAGCCGCGCGGCCGGCGTCCCGGCCGTCGCCGGGCTCATCATGCATGAGGAGATCCTCCAGCGGCGCATCGAACACAAGCTCGCCTTCGCCAGCAACAACGCGTTCCAGCGGTTCGTGTGGCCGGCGGCCTGGACGGACGGCGGCCGGGCCGAGGGGCCGCCGGAGGGTTGTGTGCTCCAGTTGGATCCCGCACTCGACCTCGCGCAGTTCGAACTCCCGCCGGGCGCGCTGGCCGTCGCCCGAGCGCTGCAGGAGTATGGGGCCGTCAACGTCGACGGCGCCGGCGGAAACGTTCTCTACGCGGAGGGGCTGTACGGCCATCCCGGCCGCAGTTGGGCAGGACTGCTCGCGCCGCGCGACCTCGATTGTATTCCTTTGGGACATTATCGCATACTGGAGCTGGGGGAGGTCGTCAACAAGGGTGACGCCGCCCACCGGCGGTTTTGACCTCTGCAGGCGCCGGGGGGATACCCCGGTCGTCAATCATACGCACGGGGAGCCGGGAGCCTACGAAGCGAGCTTGATCGTCGTGGGCGAGGCCGCCGGCGGGTCCGGCGCCAGCCCCTTCTGTGGTCCGTCCTTCGTGCTCTTTTTTGGTTTTTTGGTGTTGTCGTTCCTCCTCCTGGCCTTTCTCTTGTTCTCCGCGTGCTCCGTGGTTCGCCGTCGCCTTTCTCCGTGTCCTCCTTCCCCTCCGTGATCTCCGTGGCTCCCTTTGCCGTCGCCTTTCTCCGTGTCCTCCTTCTCCTCCGTGATCTCTGTGGCTCCCTTTGCCGTCGCCTTTCTCCGTGTCCTCCTTCTCCTCCGTGATCTCCGTGGCTCCCTTCGCCGTCGCCTTTCTCCGTGTCCCCCTTCTCCTCCGTGATCTCTGTGGCTCCCTTCGCCGTCGCCTTTCTTCGTGTTCTCCGTGTCCTCGGTGGTTCGTCTTAATCCGTCCGCCCTTCCTCTGCGTCCCTCTGCGCCCTCCGCGGTTCCCTCGCCGTTCCGTTGTGCCTCCCCTTTCGCTTTTCTCCGCGCCCTTTTTGGTTCCCTCCGTCGTTGCCTTCCTTCGCGCCCTTCGTGTCCTTCGTGGTTCGTCTTAATCCGTCCGCCTTTCCTCTGCGTCCCTCTGCGCCCTCCGCGGTTCCCTCGCCGTTCCGTTGTGCCTCCCCTTTCGCTTTTCTCCGTGCCCTTTTTGGTTCCCTTCGTCGTTGCCTTTCTTCGCGCCCTTCGTGTCCTTCGTGGTTAGTGCCTGTGGTGTAAGAGGCAAACCGCCCCGCTACTTGAAAGCGGGGCACCGGGCGGATAACGTGGAGGTCTCGCTCCCCCAAGCCCACAGACGCACATGGCCGAAACACTAACCGACAAGATCATTGGGGACCACCTCGTGGACGGGACACCCTCCCCGGGCGAGCCCGTCTCGATACGGATCGATCAAACGCTGACCCAGGACATCACGGGAACGGCCGCTTACCTGCAGTTCGAGCAAATGGGCGTCGATCGCGTGCAGACCGACCTGTCGGTGAGCTACGTCGATCACAATCTGCTGCAGACCGATTTCCGCGCGCCCGACGACCATCGCTACCTGCAGTCTGCAGCGGCCCGCTACGGCATCGTCTTCAGCCGGCCGGGCAACGGCATCTGCCACCAGGTGCACCTGGAGAGGTTCGGCGTGCCCGGAGGCACGCTGCTGGGCAGCGACAGCCACACGCCCACCTGCGGCGGCCTGGGTATGCTGGCCATCGGCGCCGGCGGGCAGGACGTGGCCTGCGCCATGGCGGGTATGCCGTTTCGGCTCAGTATGCCCGAGGTGGTCAACGTCCGACTCCGTGGGAAGCTGCAGCCGTGGGTCAGCGCGAAGGACGTCATCCTGGAGCTTCTGCGCCGGCTGAGTGTGAAGTGGGGCGTGGGGAAGGTTCTGGAGTATACCGGTCCCGGCGTGAAGAACCTCACCGTGCCCGAGCGGGCGACCATCACCAACATGGGCACCGAGCTGGGCGCCACCAGCAGCGTTTTCCCGGCCGGCGAGTTGACGCGCGCGTGGTGCGAATTGCAGGAACGAGCGGACGATTTCCGAGAGATTGCCCCCGACCCGGACGCCGAATACGAAGAGGTTATCGAGATAGACCTCTCGGCCGTGGAGCCCCTCATTGCGAAGCCCCACAACCCCGACAACGTGGTGTCGGTCGGGGAGCTGGCCGGGCTGGACGTCGACCAGGTGTGCATCGGCAGTTGTACCAATTCCTCCTACCGGGACCTGGCGCTCACCGGCGCCCTGCTGGCGGGACGGACGGTGGCCGAGGGTCTGAGCCTGACCATATCGCCCGGCTCCCGGCAGGTGCTGGAGATGATCGCCCGGAGCGGCAGCGTTGCCGGGATGGTGGAGGCCGGCGCCCGGATTCTGGAAGTTGCCTGCGGGCCGTGCATCGGCATGGGCCAGGCCCCCCCGAGCGGGGCGGTCACGCTGCGAGCCTTTAACCGGAACTTCGAAGGCCGGACCGGCACCGCCGACGCCCGATGCTACCTGTGCAGCCCCGAGACGGCCGTGGCGGCGGCCGTGAACGGCTGCGTCACCGATCCGCGCGAGCTGGGGGAGTACCCCCACGTCCAGATGCCGGAACGCTTTCCGGTCGATGATGCCGGCATCATCTATCCGCCGCAGGACGGCTCGGAGGTGGCGGTCTATCGCGGTCCCAACATCAAGCCCATCCCCCGCCGCGAGGCCCTGCCTGAGGAACTCAGCGGCGAGGCGCTCCTGAAGGTGGGCGATAACATCACCACCGACCACATCATGCCGGCCGGCAGCAAGATACTGCCCCTGCGCTCCAACATCCCCGCCATCAGCCAGCACGTATTCGAGCGCGTTGATCCGGACTTTGCCCGTCGCGCGGAGCAGAAGGGCGGGGGATTCGTTGTAGCCGGGGAGAACTACGGTCAGGGCTCCAGCCGCGAACACGCCGCCCTGGCGCCGATGTACCTCGGCCTCAAAGCGGTCATCGCAAAGAGCTTTGCCCGCATTCACCGGTCAAACCTGATAAACTTCGGCATCGCCCCTCTGCTCTTCGAAGACCCGGCCGACTGGAACAGCGTGGAGCAGGGCGACGAACTGACTGTATCCAGGGCGCGTGAAGCCGTCCGAGAGGGGAAGATGGCGGTGCAAAACCGGACCGCGAAAGTGGAATTCACTGTGCGCGTTGAGCTGAGCGACCGGGAGGAGGAGATCCTCCTGGCCGGCGGGCGACTGAACCTGCTGCGGGAAAGGGCAGGGTAAGGACGAACGGCGGAACAAAAACCACCGAAGGCGCCAGCGGAACCGCAGAGCCGTTCCTTCGGACCCGCCGGGGCGGCAGGGCTTCAGAATCCACATCAATGTTGGGTCGTCGTGGACTAACGGCAGAACGTTCTCCAGAGGGCACACAGGCACATGAGCGAAGCTCCGACTAAAGAACCCGAGGTTCCCGCCGAAGGTCAATTGATCGGGTACTCCGCCGGCGAGCTGGAGGTGCCCGATTCGCCGGTCATTCCGTTCATCGAGGGCGACGGCATCGGCCCGGACATCTGGAGGGCCTCCCGTCTGGTCACCGACGCCGCCGTTCGGAAGGCATACGGTTCGGAGCGGGAGATATGCTGGACGCAGATATACGCCGGCGAGCGCTCGATCGAGCTGTTCGACGAGTGGATTCCGGAGGAGACCTTCGAGGCCATCCGGAAGTACCGCGTCGCTATAAAGGGCCCTCTGACCACGCCGGTGGGCGGCGGCTTCCGGAGTGCCAACGTCGCCCTGCGGCAGACGCTGGACCTTTATTCCTGCGTTCGGCCCGTCTTCTGGGTGCCGGGGGTGCCATGTCCGGTCAGGGAACCGGAGAAGCTGGACGTTGTGGTCTTCCGGGAGAACACCGAGGACGTTTACGCCGGCATCGAGTTCCAGCCCGGCTCCGAGGCGGTCAAGAAACTGGCGGAGTTCCTCGCCGAGGAGCTGGACAGCCCGGTGCGGGAGGATTCCGGCATCGGCATTAAGCCGATCAGCCGCTTCGGAACGTGCCGCCTCATGCGCATGGCCATGGAGTACGCCCTTGAGCACGGCCGTGACAGCATCACGATCATGCACAAGGGCAACATCATGAAGTACACCGAGGGGGCGTTCAAAGACTGGGCCTACGAACTGGCCGAGGAGGAATTCCCCGAACTGACCATAACCGAGAAGCACCTGTGGGAGGAACACGACGGGCTCCGGCCGGAGGGAATGGTCCTGGTGAAGGACCGCATAGCGGACGCCATGTTCCAGCAGGTGCTGCTGAGGCCGGACGAGTACGACATCATCGCCACCCCCAACCTCAACGGGGACTACATCTCCGATGCCCTGGCCGCCCAGGTGGGGGGCATCGGCATTGCGCCGGGGGCCAACATCGGCGACGGCATCGCGCTGTTCGAGGCCACCCACGGCACCGCCCCCAAGTACGCCGGCATGGACAAGGTGAACCCCAGCAGCCTCATCCTGAGCGCCCGCATGATGCTGGATTACCTCGGCTGGACCGAGGCCGCCGACAACATCCTGCGCGGCCTTCGCCACGCCGTGGCGCAGAAGACGGTTACCTACGACCTGGAGCGCCAGATGGAGGGGGCGATGCTGGTGAAGTGTTCGGAGTTCGGAGAGGCCGTAGTCGAGAACATGTGAGGACACAGCGATGGATACCGTGCAGATAGCCGACCTCCAGGTGAGCCGCTTCATCCTGGGGAGCAATCCGTTCAGCGGGTTCAGCCATCAGGGCAAAGACCGTGACCGGGAGATGGTCCGTCACTATACCACCGCCCGCATAAAGGAAGTCCTCCGCAGCGCCGAATCCCTCGGTATCAACACCATAATCGGCCGCGGCGACCATCACATCCTGCGCGTGCTGCTGGAGTACTGGGACGAGGGGGGCACGCTGCAGCTTATCGGCCAGACCTGCCCGGAGCTGGGTCCTCCTCAGCGGACCATCCGTAAGCTGGCCGACGCGGGGGCGGTGGCCTGCCACATCCACGGGGGCTACGCCGACCACATGCTGGCCAACGACCGGATGGAAGAGTTGCACCAGCCGGCCGAGCTGGCGCGTGAACTGGGGCTCGCCGTCGGACTGGCCGGCCACAACCCGGAGACCCACCGTTGGGGCGCCCGGAACCTGGAGCTGGACTTCCACATGTGCAGTTACTACAACCCCATCCCCCGCGACAGGGAGGCCGCTCACCGGTCCGGGCTGAAGGAGAGATACCGCGACGAAGACCGGCGCGCCATGACCGAACTGATCCACGAGTTGCCCCGCCCCGCAATCCACTACAAGGTGATGGCCGCCGGCCGCAATGATCCGGCGGAGGCACTCGGGTACGTGGCCGAAGCTCTCCGGCCCGGCGATGCGGTCTGCGTGGGCATCTTCACCGGGGACAATCCGGACATGCTAAAGGAGGACGTGGAACTGCTGGAGAGCGCCCTGTCCCGCCGCCGGGCCGCCGGAGAGCCGACTTGAGCGACCCCGCCGGTTCCCTCACTCCCAGTCGAAGACGCAGGTGAAGTGGCGGTCGGGGTTATCCTGGAGTTCGCAGAAGGCGTCGGCGGCGTCCTTCGGATCGGCCTTCATGGTAACCAGGTCGGCAATTGGCAGCGCGCGCGAGCCGATCATCCCCGCCGCTCCCACCAGGTCCCGCCCGTCGGTGTCTCGCGGGTTCAGCAGCAGGTGCTCCTTGCTGAACAGCAGCCGGCAGTCCACTTCGATCCTCCCCAGGAAGCTGCTCTGTATCACGAGGACGGGCATGCGGTCGTCGGAGTTCCATTGCCGCCCCCTGAGCAGTTCCGCGCAGAGGTCCAGTCCTTCCTGCCGGGCGCTGGCCTCCACGGCCACGTCCGCGCCGTCGGGCCACGCTGCCCGAAGGACCGATGCAACGTCCTCCTCCGCGGCGTTGACGGCGCGGAGCACGCCGGCGGCCTCCGAGTGCTCCAGCCTTCCGGGGAGGATGTCGCTGACGATGACCCTCCTCCCGAAAGCGAGCTGGATGCGCGCGTGGAGCTGGCCGATCAGGCCCTGGCCGACGACCACGACACGGTCGCCCGGCTCGCTCAAGCTGCGCCGCACCCCGTGGAGGGCGATCGCCGCGACTTTTGTGAAGACGTACTCCTCCAGCGGTCGGCGCTCATCGAGGAGAACGAGGGAGTCGGCCCACTTGACGCACCGGCGGACCTGTGCGCCCCAGCATTTGTTGACGCCGATCAGTTCCTTTGGGCCGCCGGCGAAGACCAGGTCGCCCTCCCGAACGCGCTCGGAGGTGCCGACGACCCGCTCCACGCGACCCACCGACGAGTAGCTGGGGACCAGGGGGAACTCGCTCGTCTGGCCGCCGCGGAGCGTCCGCATGTCGGTCCCCGTGCTGAGTACCGTGCGCAGCACGCGGACGACGGCGTCACCGGGTTCCGGATCGGCGACCTCAACCTCCCCGAAACTGACCCGCTTCGGCTCTGGGAAAATGATGCCTTCGGTCTTCATGCGCCTCTCCTTCTCGCCTGTGGCGGTCGGGATTATAGGCCCCCGCGCGCGCCGTTCAAGGACGAAACGCGCGGACGGCCCGATTTTAAGCCTTGACGGCTTTTTCATTGTGGCATAACATTGGTCTGGCCTGACACGTGAACTCTCCGTGCGGGGACGGCAGCATCCGCCATCGGCGGGGCCGTCTTCCCTTTATATTTGGGGAGCGGCAATTCCTCGGAAGGTGTACGCAGACCCTCGCCGGGGGGGAGGGAGGCGTTCTGCATGCCCACACCGCAGGAAAAGCGCTTCGTCCGCCTGGCCGTACAGACCGGTGCGCTGAGTCGGCAACAGGTGCGGGCCTGCCTGAAATTCCAGTCGGATAAGCGGCGGAAGGGCTCCAGTATTCCCCTCTGGGACTGCGCCGTGCTCCGTAGTCTGCTCCGCCAGGAAACGGCTGAGAGACTCCGGCGAGCCGCCGGTGAGCTGCCGATGGAAAGACTGGGCGAGTTCCGCCTGGTCCGCAAGATCGGGAAAGGCGGGATGGGAAGCGTTTACCTGGGAATCGGTCCGGACGGGCAGCGGGCGGGGATCAAAGTCCTCTCGGACGCACTCAGCAAACAACGCACCTACCTGACCCGCTTCATGCGCGAGGGGCAGGCCTCCATCAAGCTGCAGCACCCGAACATCGTCGGCGGTGTGGACATCGGGGAAGAGGGGGGGTACTACTTCTTTGCCATGGAGTACGTCGAGGGCCGGACCGTGGCTCACATGCTGCTCGAAGGCGAACCGCTCGCCCCGGAGCGGGCAAGCCCGATTGTTCTCCAGGTGGCCGAGGCACTGGCCTACGCTCACGAGCACAACCTCATCCATCGCGACATCAAGCCGGACAACATCATGGTCACCCCGGAGGGCAAAGCCAAGCTGATGGACCTGGGCCTGGCCCACCAGCAGGACACGGACCTTACGGCACTTACGCGCACCGGGACGGCCATGGGCACGCCCTATTACATGGCGCCCGAGCAGATAAGAGATGCCAAACGCGCCGACCAGCGCAGCGACATCTACTCCCTCGGGGCAACGTGGTATCGGATGGTGACCGGGCAGTACCCCTTCGACGGCGGGAGTTCGCTGGAAGTCTATCAGAAGCACATGAGCGAGCCGCTGAAGTCGCCCGCCGCCGTCCGAAGCGCCGTCCCCCGTCCGGTTTCTGTGACCATTGAGCGCATGATGGCCAAAGATCCCGACCGGCGAATACAGACCGCCGAAGATGTCTGCGAGACCATAAGAACCCAGTGCCTCGGCGACCGGAACATCCTGCGCGAGCTGCATGTCGACGCGGAGAAACCGAGCGGCGAACTGTGGGACGTACAGATCGCTGTGCACGGGCGGCGGGAGAAGCGCCGCCTCTCGTTGGACCAGTTGCGCAAGAGAATTCGGAAGGGACAGGTTACCAGGGATACCCCGGCCAGACCCGCCGGCCGACGCGTCGCCTATGAGCCGGCCGGCTCCTACCGGAGGCTTGCCCGCGAGTTCCCCCAGGACTACGCGGTTTCCGTGGGGCAGCCGGAGGAATCCGAAGAGACGACCACCCGCGCTGAGCTGCACGACCTCATGGCGCATTTCGATAAGGAAAAGCGCTCCTACCGAAGGAAGAAGAAGCTCCGCAAGATGGTGCCCGCGCTGATCAAGCTTGCCGTCCTCGGGGCCCTCGTCCTGATCGCGTGGCGCTTCTGGCCGGAGATAACGGATTTCCTCGCCCGGCTGGTCGGTGAGGCTCCCGAGCCCGGCTGACCCCAGCCCGGGCATCCATGCTTTCTTCCCTCTGAAGTGGGCAGCCCGCCCCCGCCCAGGGGTCTCCGCTATCTTGCCGTATCACGCAACTTGAGGTACTCTGTGGACCACCCTGCGGGGTGG
The DNA here is from genome assembly GCA_964510315.1 of uncultured candidatus Brocadiaceae bacterium. Taxonomy (GTDB): domain Bacteria; phylum Planctomycetota; class Brocadiia; order SM23-32; family SM23-32; genus CAZEAP01. The sequence continues at coordinate 75,508 of CAZEAP010000008.1, read as the reverse complement.
TCACCGCGTGGGGCGCGCTTCCCGCGGAGTCCTGCGTGGATTCGGCAGCCGCCGTTGAGCGCTTCTGCCGGTCTCCTGTTTACGCCTGCCGGCGGACTGTCGGCCTCGACGGGTTCGCCACGGCGAAGCTCTCCCGCAAGGAGAGGACTGTGACCGACGGAGAAGCATCTGATAGGCCGGCAACCGAAACGGGATGGAGCCATGGAATATCGTCCGCTGGGCCGCACGGGCCTGGAGGTGAGCGCCCTCTGCCTCGGCACCGTCAAGTTCGGACGGAAAACTCCGGAGGGGGCCGCCCGGGAAATCATCGACCGGGCCGTCGAGGGAGGCATCAACTTCATCGACACCGCCCGCGCCTACGACAGCGAGCCGATCGTCGGCCGGGCGCTGGAGCGGAACGGGCTCCGCGACGAGGTCTACATCTGCACCAAGATCACGCCGACCGCCAACGACCGGGGCTCCATCATGCGCCTTTGCGAGGAGTCCCTCCGCCGGCTGCGCACCGACCGGATCGACCTGCTGCTCCTCCACCGGCCCAACCCGGACATCCCGATCGACGAGAGCCTGCGCGCGTTGGACCAGCTCGTGCGCGCGGGGAAGGTTCGCTACATCGGCACCAGCGGGTTCAAATCCTGGCAGTTACTGGAGGGGCTGTGGGCGGCCGCCGAACTGGGGCTGAATCGCTTCGTGGCCGAACAATGCGTCTACAACCTGTTTGCCCGCTGGGTCGAGATCGGGCTGCTGCCGATGTGCCGCACCTACGGGATCGGCACGATGCTCTGGTCGCCGCTCGGGGCCGGTGTGCTGACGGACCGATTCAGCCGCGACCGACCGCCCGGCCACGTCGAGCTGTCCGAGCGGGAGTGGCGCGTGCTGGAAGCGGCCCAGCGCATGGCCCGGCAGAAGGGCTGCACGACCAGCCAGCTCGCCCTCGCATGGTGCCTGGCGCAGCCCGGGGTGACCAGCGCCATCGCCGGACCCAGCCGCCTCGAGCAGCTCGAAGACGACTTCGGGGCGCTGGAGGTTGACCTGACCGACGGGGACCTGGAGCGTCTGGACGAAGTCAGTCCGCCCGGCTGGACCGCGCGTCAGAACTGGTACGGCTGGCAGTTCAGCCGCCCGCACTCCCACAGGTGGTAGGGGCGGGGGCCGGCCCCGTTGGCCTACTCCACCGGGTTGCGGCTCTCGCAGGGCACGCCCGTCTGGCACAGGCCGCAGCCGTAGACGCCGTCCCAGCCGAAGGCCTCTCGCCGCTCCGAATACGCCCTGCCGGTTTGGGCGGCCACCCCCGAGCGCAGGCGATTATTGAACCGCTCCCCGAAGGTCCGTGCGTACGCCCAGAGCCAGTCCGGGAACTCGTCCTGCTCGGCGTTGGCCGCCCGGTCCTCGAAGTAGACATCGGGGTCCTGCTCGTAGAGTTTCAGCAGTACGGCACCGACGTCCATCACGGCTCGTCCCTCGGGCAGATTCGAGGGGTTCCGGTTTCATTATAGCCCGCCCCGGCTCGCGAACGAACCAAAGGCCGGTAGACAGGGTGCCTTCGAACCCCTAAACTCAAGGGATGCGGGCGGGGGAGCGCGCACGTTACCGCCCGTGACCGACGGCAAGGGGGAATCGAGACACCACGAAGGAGGAACGTAATGCGCTATCGCAGGCTGGGTCGGACGGGTCTGAAAGTTTCGGTGGTCGGCATCGGCACCTGGCAGTTCGGCGGCAACTGGGGCAAGCAGTTCGAGCAGAACGAGGTGGACGCCATGCTCGGGCGGGCGCGCGAGCTGGGGGTCAACCTGCTGGACACCGCGGCATGCTACGGCGGGGACCACCTGTCGGAGGAGTTCATCGGCAACTTCCTCCGCAAGGAAGACCGCGCCGACTGGGTGGTGGCCACGAAGTTCGGCCATATGCCCGGCTGGCGGCCCGAGGAGGTCCGGCAGACCATCGGGGACAGCCTGGAGGCGCTTCAGACGGACTACATCGACATCTTCCAGTTCCATTCCGGCAGCAACGAGGTCTTCGACACGCCGGGGCTCTGGGAGATGCTCGGCAAGCAGGTCGAAGAGGGGGTCCTGCGTCATCTCGGCATATCCATCGGCAGCAACGACAACCTCTACCAGACGGAGAAGGCCGGCGAGGTCGGCGCCGAGGTCATCCAGGTGGTCTACAACCGCCTCAACAAGACCCCGGAGGAACGCGTCTTCCCATCCTGCCGGAAGCAGGACCTGGGCGTGCTGGCGCGCGTGCCCCTGGCCAGCGGGTTCCTGAGCGGGAAGTACGGGGAGGAAGTGGAGTTCCCCGATGACGACGTGCGCTCGCGCCGCGACCGGGAGCAAATCCGCCGAACCGTCCGGGAGGTCAAGAAGATACGGGACGAGGAAGTGCCCGAGGGCATCGACATGGCCCAATGGGCGCTGGCGTGGTGCCTGATCCATCCCGCCGTCACCTGCGTGATCCCCGGCTGCAAGAGCGTCGAGCAGGTTGAGTCCAACGCGGCAGCGGCCGATCTGGACATGGTTCACGACGATCACCCCCAGGCTTGAGAAGGCTGAGAGGGCCTTCGTGCAGCACGATGGGGCGCGGCCGCGGCCGATAGGCGATTTTGCTTTCCCGATGGGGCCCTGCTATCCTACGGCCCCCGGTCACGCAGCGGGCGGGAACTTCAGTGTGCAACGTGCCGAGGTCGGCCGGTTACGGCCGGCGGAGGGCTCGAGCGCTGCCCCGGGTCGCATCATGCCATCGGAGAGAGGCCGTGAAGCCCGACGAGTTGACCCCCGCGCAGCAGCGCACCTTCTACTTCATCGGCATGACCACCGGCCAGAGCTCCATCATGCGGGTCTTCCCCGCGTGGGCCGAGCACCTCGGCCTGGACGCCGTCATCCGGGGGGTGGACTGCAAGTGGCACGACGAGCCGGAGGTCTACCGGCACGTGGTCACGTTCATCAAGGAGGATGAACTGTCGCTGGGCGCCCTCGTCACCACCCACAAGATGGACCTGCTGAGCGCCTGCCGCGACTCGTTCGATGAGCTGGGGCCGTACGCGGAACTGCTCGGCGAGGTCAGCAGCATCTCCAAGCGCGACGGGAGGCTCTGCGGGCACGCCAAGGACCCGGTCACCAGCGGGCTGGCCCTGCAGGCGTTCGTGCCCCGCGAGCACTGGCGCCGGAGCCCGGGGGAGGTCTGCATACTCGGTGCCGGCGGCTCATCGCTGGCCCTGACGACGTACCTGCTGTCAATCGCGCCGGACGACCGCCGCCCGGCGGCCCTTCGGGTCACCAACCGCAGCGAGCCACGCCTGGAGCACATGCGGGCGGTGCACCGGGAGATCAGCCCCGGCCTCGAGGCCACCTACCATCACTGTCCCGCCCCGGAGCAGAACGACGCCGTCGTGAACGAACTGCCCCCCGCATCCGTGGTCGCCAACGCGACCGGGCTGGGTAAAGACGCGCCGGGCTCGCCAGTGACCGACGCGGCGCTGTTCCCGCGCGACGGGTTCGCCTGGGACTTCAACTACCGCGGCGACCTGGTGTTCCTTGACCAGGCGCGCGCCCAGCGGTCGACGCGGAACGTCTCCATCGAGGACGGCTGGGTCTACTTCCTCCACGGCTGGACGCGCGTCATGGCCGAGGTCTTCGACATGGAGATCCCGATCTCCGGCCCCAAGTTCGAGGAGATATCCCGAATCGCCGCCGAAGCCCGCACCGGAGGAGCCGATCATGGAACGTAGAGATGAGACCCATTTGTCTGAGCCTTCCAGCGTACTGATCGACCTGGAATCCGGCGTCCTGCGGGAGCCGGAGGAGCACTTGGTTCGCCGGGCGTCCGACCTGCGCGGCTACTACGCCGACGAGGAGGCCCTGGAGGCACTCATCCGGGAGGGCGACGATCCGCTCCACTACGAGGTCTTCGGGGTATCCGTGCCGGAGGAGGGCGGGCACCTGAGCTACTGCATCAGCAAGCTCCAGCCGGGGCGCGTCGGCGAGGAGTTCTTCATGACCAAAGGCCATTACCACGAGGTGGCCGAGACGGCCGAGATCTACCTGTGCCTGCGCGGCGAGGGGCTGATGCTGATGAAGACGAAGGGCGGCCGCTGCGAAGTGGAGCGGATGAGCCGCGGCGTGCTGGTATACGCGCCGCCCTGCTGGGCCCATCGCTCGGTCAACACCGGGGACGAGCCGCTTGTCTCTCTCTGCGTCTACCCCGCCGAGGCCGGGCACAACTACGGCGACATCGTTGAAGAGGGTTTCCCCCGGCGCGTGTTCGCACGCGACGGCGAAGTGGTGATCAAAGGGAGCCGCGGGTGAGCCGCGCGCCCCAGCATTAAAGGAGGACGAAATGGGCGAACTTCAATACTCGATCCACGCCTACGCCTGGACGGGAAGCTGGAGCAACGAGACGCTCGATCTCATCGATCGCGCACGGAAACTCGGCTTCGACATGATCGAAGTCCCACTGATGGAGCTGGAGACGGTGGACCCCGAGGCGATCCGGGAGCGGCTGGACGAGGTGGGCATCGGGGTGGTCACCTCCACCGCCTGCGACGAGGCCCACGATCCCACCGCCGAAAGCGAAGAGGACCGCCGGAGGGCCGTCCGCTACCTGAAGGACTGCGTGAAGGCCACCGCCGAGATGGCGGCGAGCACCTTCACCGGGGTCACCTACTCCGCCCTGGGGCGGCGAATCTCGGGCATGCCCGGAGAGCAGTACTGGGAGCGAGCCGCGGCCGCCCTGCGGGAGACGGCGCAGTACGCCCGGGACCTCGGGGTTACCATCGGCATCGAGCCGGTCAACCGGTACGAGACCTTCCTGATCAACACCGGGGAGCAGGCGCGCCGCCTGGCCGGGATGGTCGACGAGCCGAACGTCAGGGTCCACCTCGACGCCTATCACATGAACATCGAGGAGACCGACTTCTACGATTCGACCCTGGCGGCGGTGCCTCAGCTCTGCCACTTCCACCTCAGCGAGAGCCATCGGGGCACCGTGGGCACCGGCCTGGTGGACTGGGACGGCATCATGCGCGGGCTCGCCGACGGGGGCTACAGCGGCTGCGTCGGCATGGAGGCATTCATCGAGGTCTCCCCCGCAATGGCCGGGGCGACCTGCATCTGGCGGCGACTGGCCGAAGACACCGACAAGAGCCTGAAGGAAGGCCTGGCCTACCTGCGCGAGAAGGAGAAGAAGTACTACGGGTGAGTGCCTGCGCGACCGCGGCGGCGACCGGCCTCGCGCGCCGCCAATTGTGTGCGCGCGCCGCCGGCGGTAGGATTCACCCGGGTGTGGCGCCCGAAGCGTACGGAGGTGGGAAGATGTCGAAGGCCTTGGATAGCGTAGTCCTGCTGTTGCCGGTTTGCATTCTCATGCTTGCCCTGTCCGTCGCATCCGCCGATGCCGCCGGAGGGCCGGTTCCCGACGAGCACTACGCCGACCCGGCCCGGTTCGTGGTCACCACGGACGTGGTCAACCGGGACGCGGACCCCGGACGGGATGTCCCCCTGGCCACCGTCCTGCCGGATGAGGACTGATCGTGGCCGCATCCGTCCCGGCGCCGTCGGCTCCTGGGTGGGGGCGCTGTGCGGGCTTTCAGGGCTGCCGGACGACTGGGGGGACACGGTCTGCGAAGCCAACAGAAGAGAAATGGACCTCAGAGGGCTCGCGGAAGCCCTTGCACAAGCCATTGAGTAAACCCTGAAACTTTCGAAGCCCGAAGGGCGCAAGAGGGACGGATGAAATCTCTCACCAGACGGGAATTGCTGCGGCGCGCGGGGGCCGGAACGCTGGGCGCCCTGGGAGGGGCCATGCTGCTGCAGAGCGGGTGCAGGGCCATCCCGTCGGGGCCGCCCGGGGAACCGACCAACCTATTGCTCCTCCTGGTGGACGACCTGGGATGGGCCGACCTCGGATGCTACGGGAACCGGCACCACGAGACGCCCCACATCGACCGCCTGGCCGCCGATGGAGTCCGATTCACCGACGCCTACGCCGGCGGTCCGGTCTGCTCGCCCACCCGCGCCAGCATACTGACCGGGCAGTACACCCCCCGGTATCACCTGACGGACTTCCTGCCGGGTCACATGTACCCGTGGGCAAAACTGCAGCCGCCGCCGATCGAGCACACCGTCCCCGCGGACCTGACAACGCTGCCGGAAGCCATCAAAAACGGCGGTCACATCTGCGCCCACTTCGGCAAGTGGCACGTCCGCGGTGAAGAGGGCAGCCGGCGAAGGGACCTCTACGCCGTAACGGGCCCCGCCGGGAAGAGCCGGGGCGACAAGAAGGTGCGCGCGCTGACCGAGGCGGCCGTCCGCTTCATCCGCGCCAACAGCGACCGCCCGTTCTTCCTGCACCTGTCGCATCACACCGTGCACATCCCCCTGGAAGCACCGGAGGAACTGGTAGCGAAATACGAGGAGCGGTTCGAGGGGCCGGATTCGCCCAACCCGGTCTACGCGGCCATGGTGGAACACCTCGACTGGAGCGTGGGCCGCGTGCTGGAGGAGCTGGAGGCACAGGGCGTGGCGGACCGCACAGCGGTGATGGTCTTCTCGGACAACGGCGGGACCATCAAGAGATTCGACGGCACCGGCCCGACCATCACGTCCAACGCCCCCCTGCGCAGCGAGAAGGGCACGCTCTACGAGGGGGGCATCCGGGTGCCGTTCATCCTGCGGGCGCCCGGCGGGCGGTCGGGCGTCACCTGCGACGCGCCGGTGATCAGCAACGACCTCCTGCCCACGGCGGTCGGCCTGACCGGAGGGGGCCTTCCGCCGGGCCAGCTCGTGGACGGAGTCGACCTCGGCCCCGTCGTCTCGGGGGAGGGCCGGGCGGACCGCGACACCCTCTACTGGCACTACCCCCACTACCATCACGCCCCGCCGGCGGGCGCCATCCGGGAGGGCGAGATGAAGCTGATCGAATACTTCGAGGGCGGTCGGCTGGAACTGTACGATCTGGCGGAGGACATCGGGGAGCAGCACAACCTTGCCGCCGCCATGCCCGGAGAGGCCCGACGGCTGCAGCGGAAGCTGGCCGACTGGCGGGAAGGGGTCGGCGCCCGCATGCCGAAGCCCAATCCGGACTACGACCCCGAGCGCGCCGACGAGTGGGCCGGCTTCGGCTGACGGCATCGGGCCCGCTTCAGCCCGTACCGCGGAGTTCTTCGGCACGCCGGCACCATATCCCGCAAAACTGACCCGAAGGGTTTGACACGCCGCAAAACCCCCCGCTAACCTGTGGCTTCTTTCGTGGGCCGGCCTCGGGAGGCCGGCGCGTATCGATCGACTCAGCAGGAGCACCGTGGGCATGAGAATCGGGCTGATCGGAATCGTGGGCGAAGAGCTGGAGAAAGACCCGTGGGGCACGCTGGAACGCCTCGCCGAGATAGGGTACGAGGGCGTGGAGGGCATCGCCGGCAGGATCGATGTTCCCCCGGAGGAACTGAAGGCAAGGCTGGACGAGCTGGGCTTCGGCGTGCCGGCACAGGGGCGCGTGCGCGTGCACATGACGGAGGAACAAATCCAGGAACAGCTCCAGCTCGCCCGGGCGCTCGACTCGAAGTACGTCGTCGAATACTGGGGACCGGTCGAGAGCAGGGAGCAGTTGCTGGAGGAAGCGGAATCCTTCAACCGCCTCTCCTGCCTCTGCGCCAACGAGGGCCTCAGGTTCCTCTACCACAACCACAACCACGAGTTCGCCGCCTTCGACGGGAAGTACGCCCTGGACATCCTCTACGAGAACACCGATCCGCAAACCGTGGCATTCGAGCTGGACGTGGCATGGGTGACCTACGGGGGCGGCGATCCGGCCACCATTATCCGTAAGTACGCGGGCCGGTGCCCGGTGCTGCACATGAAGGACCTGGTTGAGGTGCCCGATGGGGGCTACAGCGGGAACGACCGCGGGGAAACGCACTTCACCGAGGTGGGCACCGGGGTGGTGGACATCGAGGGCGCGGTGGAGGCGGCACGCCAAAGCGGGGTGGAGTGGCTGGTGGTCGAGCAGGACCGCATGCGCGAGCTGTCCCCGATGGAGAGCGCCAAAGCCAGCCACGACAACCTGCGGCGCATCCTGGAGACCTGAGGCGACCTCCCGCGGGCTCCCCGAACCGCCGAGCCAATCAGCAGAAGGGGGCGTCCCAGGGACGGGCGCGTCGGTCGAAACGGCCGTCGCGATCATAGAGGTAGTTGTGCCAGCCGCCGTGCCCGTTGGTGACCGGTCGGCGGGCCCGTACCACACGCTCCAGCGTCCGGCGGAGCATCCGCGAGGCCACCTCGGCGTAATCGGGATCGTCGATCAGGTTGTGCAGTTCCCAGGGGTCGTTTTCGACGTCGTACAGCTCGTCGGACTCGTCACCGATGTTGGCGACGAAGCGGAAACGCTCCGTGGCGAGCGCCTTGCGATAGCTGTTCTCGGTCAGTGCGTCCTCGCGCGTCCGCTCCGGATCGTCTCCCAGCAGCGGCACGAAGCTGCGGCCCTGGAGGTGATCCGAGACCGGCAGGCCGGCCAGCTCGCAGAACGTGGGAAAGATGTCGATGGTCTCCACCACCCGCGACCGCACCAGCCCTTCCACCACCGAGCGGGGATAACGCACGATGAGCGGCACGCGGGTCACGGCGCGCGAGCTGATGCCGCCCACCTTCTCCCACAGCCCGTGCTCGCCGGCGAAGTCCCCGTGGTCGGCGGTATAGACGATGATGGTGTTGTCCATCACGCCCAGGCGCTCCAGCTCCTCCAGCACCACCTCCATCGCCGCGTCCACCTGTGTGCACAGGCCGAGATAGGCGCTCAGGTTCTGCCGCAGTGTCTCCTCGTCGTAGCGCTCGGAATTCTCCCGGCGCATGCGGCGGAACCGGGGGCACTCGGTCTCGCTGGTCGGGGGCAGCTCGACGTGGTCGGGCGGGTAGAGGGAGGCGTAGGGCTCCGAAGGCGTCAACGGCCCGTGGGGGCGACTGAAACTCACCCAGGCCATCCAGGGCTCCGCTTCCTCCGCGCGGTCCTTCGGCTCCCCCTGGTTGCGCAGGAAACGGACGGCCTGTTTGGCGAGGGCCATCTCGCAGGAATGCTCGAAGGGAAGCGGCGAGGCGACGCCGTTGCGCGGCCCCATGAAGCCGCGGCCGTCGTTGCGATCGTAGAGACCGGCGCCCTCCAGGTACTTCGGGTACTCGATGAACTCGTCGTAGACGAACTGGCAATGTCGCTCAATCCAGTAGCGGGGGGTGTGCAGCTTGCCCAGCGCGCCGGTGCGGTAGCCGTGCTCGCCGAAGTACTCGAACATGCTGGTCAGGGAGATGTCCGGCTCCCGACCGTAGAGGCCGTAATAGCCGTGCACCGACGAGTAGCAGCCGGACAGGATGGTCATCCGGCTGGGAGTGCAGATCGCGTTCTGCGCGTACGCGTTGGTGAACCGCACGCCCTCGGAGGCCAGCCGGTCGAGCTGCGGGGTCTGCACCTCAGGGTGGCCTGCGCAGGAGAGGCAGCGTGCGTTGTGCTGGTCGCTGAACAGAAAAAGGATGTTTGGTCGTGGATCGCTCATGGGAAGCTCCTCAGGCCCAGGGCAGGCCGGGTTCGAATTCCAGCTTCATGACGGCCAGCCGGCCGATCGAGTCCGGACAGTCCGCCGGAAGGTCCCGGAAGACCAGCCGGGTGCCGGTCTGCTCGAACTCCACCGGCTCGCCCGTCGGGACCATTGTAGCGCCCCGCAGAGTGTGCTGAAACTGTCCTACGGGTAGTTCGAAGGTCTCGGAGGAGTCCAACCGGGGGTCGGCGCCCGGCCACCACCGCACCCAGAGGTAGGCGGTCCGGGGATCGCGGAGTATCCACTTGCATACCTTCGAGCCGCCCCCGACGTACTGCACGATCCGGCCATCGTCGGTGCATCGGATGGCGCGGGGAAAGTGCCCGTAGACCACCTCCTCGTGCCGGCGCACCCACCGGCCGAGTTCGCGGATGCGCTCGGAGGCCGGGGCGTCCACCGAACCGTCCGGCAGCGGCGCCACGCTCAGCAGCAGGTTGCCCTGCTCGGCAATGCAGTGGTAGAGCACGTGGAGTATCCCGCGGAGGGAGGCGGTGTCGACCAGCGCTCCGGGCGCGTAGTTCCAGCTCATGTTGATGGGCATGCCAACCTCCCAGTCGCGTCCGGGGGCACCGACCGCGACCGGACGGGTCAGTTCCTCGAAGTAGTCCTGGGTGGCGAAGTCGGCGGGTACGGGGTCGGAGCAGATGCGATCGTTCACCACCATGTCGGGCTGAAGGCGGCGCATCAGCTCCAGCGTCTCCTCCGGCGGCATCAGGTGCGGCGGCAGGGGGCCGTCGTGCCACCAAAGGTCGATGGGGCCGTAGTTGCTGAGAAGCTCTTCTATCTGGGCGAGGGCGCGCTCTCGCCAGCGGGCGGCCCATCGCGGGCGCTCCGCCGTCTCCGCCAGGAACTCCCGGCGCCCGGCCGGCGGCGTGTCCTCTCCGACGTAGCGGGGATCCAGGTGGGGGAACGGCTCGCTGGGGCTGTAGTAGAGGCCAACCTTAAGGCCGGCCTCGCGGGCGGCCTCGAGGCACTCGCCGATCAGGTCGCGCTCCGGCCCGTGATTCACGGAGTTAAAACCCGTCGTCTCGGTGTCCCACATGCAGAAGGCGTCGCAGTGGTTGGTGGTGAAGACGACGTATTTCATCCCGCCGTCGACGGCGAGTCGAATCCATTCCTCCACGAAGTCGTCGCGGACCTGCCAGTTCAGGCACATCTCCCGCCAGTCGCCGGGCGGCATCTCTTCGCTGAGCACCGCCGAGCCGCCGCGGCCGAGCTGCGCCGAGGGGCTCCAGTGGAAGAAAAGACCCAGCCGGGCGTCGCGAAACCACAGGTTCAGCCGCCGTTCCCGCTCCTCTTCGTAGGGCACCGTGTCGAACCGCCCCCGGAACCACCAGTTGTCGCGCGCGCCCCAATGCCGCCCGCGCAGCCTCGCGTTCTTCTCCTCGATGTCCACAGCGCGCTTCCTCTCCGAAATCTGCCTTTGCTACCCGCCGGACACCATGCCGGTCAGCCGGTCGAAACTCGGCCCGTGCTTGCTGCAGAGCGTCCGCCAGAACGTCCGGTTCCGCCGCGCGTAGTCGAGGTTCTCCAGCACGCCGTGCAGCAGGCAGGGGTGCCCGAAAGTCCAGCCGCCCTGCTCGGCGGCGGCCTGAAGCGGGTCGGGTCCGCCGTCGAGCACCTCCGCCAGCCAGTCCTGCATCTTCAGCCTCAGTTCCCGCACCTTCTCGGGCCGCTCCGCCGAGAGGTCCTGCTCGGGGTCGCCGTTCACGTCGAACAGCTCATAGGGCTGGATGTGCTCGAAGGGCCCGCGGTTCAGCGTGTGGGCGAGCGCCAGGTCGCCGTCGACGATCATCCTCTGGGCCACCAGCGCGTTGCAGTCAGTGACGGCGAAGGAGTGCGGCGCCGGCTCGCCCGTCAGACATCCCCGCAGGCTCCTGCCGTCCAGTCCGGCCGGGGCCTCCAGGCCGGCCAGGTCGATGATGGTGGGGGCGAGGTCCGCGCCGTAGACAAAACCCGGCACCTGTGTCCGCTCGGAGGGAGGTTCCGGCGGACGCACGATGAGGGGCACGTGGGAGATGTTCTCATAGCAGGTGAAGTGGTCGAAGGAACCGTATTCACCGAATGCCTCGCCGTGGTCGCTGGTAACGATCGTGAGGGCGCCGTCGGAAAGCCCCTCAGCGTCCAGATAGTCCAGCAGCCGTCCCACCGCCTGATCCACGTAGTGGACCTGCGCGTCGTAGCGGGCCATCACTTCGGCCGGGCTGAGGTCGGGGTTGTTCTCGCCCCTCCTGTGATACTCCCGGTAAAAGGACCTCATGATGGGATTGGCGTTGAGGACGTCGAGGTCGGGGGCGACTTCGGCGTACTGCTCCGCGGGGAACTGCTCCCGGTGCTCCAGCGGGGCCTTGTTGTAGGGCTGGTGCGGCTCCCAGTAGTGCACGAAGAGGAACGTGTCCTCGGCGTCCCGGTTGGCTTCGAGCCAGCGGACGGCCCGGTCGGTCACGGCCGGTGCGCGGCCGCCCTGGAACCGAAGGCCCGGCGGCATGATGGTTTGCCACCCCGGGAGCAGCCAGGGGCACGGATAGAACAGGTTGCTGACCGCACAGGTCTCCCACCCGGCCTTTGACAAAAGCTCCTGCACCATCGGCGGGCCCGCGCGATAGCTGCCCGGGTCCTGGAAGCCGAAGATGCCATTGTGAACGCCGAACCGGCCGGAGAACATGGCCGTGTAGGAGGGCGGGGTGGGAACGTCGCTGGCGTAACAACGCTGGAACTGCACGGCCCGCTCGCCCCAACGGTCGATGTTCGGCGTGGTGTCAAAACGGTACCCGTAGGAGGACACGTGCGAGGCGCAAAGCGTGTCCAGGGCGATCATGAATACCTTCATCGTTACAACCCCCTTCCGCTGTGAAAAGCCGGTGCTCCGACGGCGAAGCCCCCGCAGGCGGTGGCCGAACTACGGGATTTTGGCCCAAAGAACTCGTACCGTCAAGGAACCGGACGGTGGACTGCCCCCGAGGAGGCACAGCCCCGGCGCAGCTCAGAGGCGTTGTGGCAGCCCCACAGAACGGGGGCACCGCTGGGGTGCGGACAACGAGAAGACCCCCGCCCGCCGGGCATCGGGAAGTCAGGCTGTCGATTTTGAACGGCAGCCTGGCGCTCCACCGGCGTCCCGCCGGCGCGTAACGAGAGCGGAAAAAAGTCTTGACTATCCGGCCCATTAGGTGTAGCCTGCCTGCGCATCTTCAGGGAGTGCCGGCCGGTGCGGGGCGGGCAGTAGCGTCCAGCGCCGGTCTTGCTGCCTGTGGACGGAAGGATCAAAAGGCCTCTCCGCCGCGTCAGGGAGTCGTTTGCCGTGGGAAGAAGGACTTCCCAGCGCCGGGGCAGGCGTTTGAAGCTCGAACAGCTCGAGCCTCGAATCCTGCCTTCGGCCGGTCCCGTCCTGGATACCGGTGCGCTTTGGGCCTGTGCCGAATGCGGGACGGTGCAGGCCGACGCCCTCCAGGATGCCGGCATGCCGGAGGGAATGGAAGAAGACACCTCCGGCGGGTCCACCGACGGTATGGTGTTCACCTTCGACGGCGACGGCAACGTCACCAGTTCCGAGCAGACCGGCGGGAGCGAAACCACCAGCCTTTCCGGTAGCGATCCCCTCGCAACGTCCCTCGACGGAAGCGCCTCGGCCGACCTCGTCGTCAGCTCCGCCTCCGCCCCCTCATCCATCGAAAATCACAGCACTGTAAACATCTCCTGGACCGTCACCAACCAGGGGACCGATCCCGCATCGGCAACGGAATGGTGGGACCGCCTCTTCGTCTCGGAAGACGGGAACCTGGACGGGGCGGATGACCTGCTGGAAGAGGCAAACATCTCCAACAATCCGGTGCTGGCCGTCGGCGAGAGCTACACCGTTGAGCGCCAGGTCCAGGTGCCCAACGCCGGCGCCGGCCAGAGATACCTTCTGTTCGTGACGGACGCCGACGACCAGGAGGCCGAATCCGACGAAACCAACAACGTTCACGCCGTCGCCGTCACCTTCGAGCAACCCGACGCCGACCTGTTGCTGGACGACATACGGGCCCCGCCCGACGTGGACCTCGGCGGCATGGTAGAGGTCTCCTGGACCGTGACCAACACGGGCAGTGAAGACGCTGTCGCCGAATGGTGGGACGATGTCGTATTCCTCTCCGACGACCAACTGCCGGACGACAACGACGACTACCTTACCTCCGTCACGACCGGCTCGGATTCCCCCTGGGGGTCCGGCCTGGCGGCAGGCCAGAGCTACACGGTAACCCGGCAGACCACCCTCTGGGACGCATCCTCAAGCGGAAGCCGTTACCTGGTATTCGTCACCGATTACGACGACCGCCAGGGCGAGACCGACGAGACCAACAACGTCGTCGCCGTTCCGGTCGAAGTCCACGCCCCCGACCTGGTGCTCTCCGACGCCCTCGCGCCCTCCGGCCCCGCAGTCGAGGACCCGTTCATCGTCTCCTGGACCGTCGCCAACGAGGGAGACGCCTCCACCGGCCAGGGCTGGTCGGACGCCGTCTATCTCTCCGAAGACAGCGTGCTGGACTACATGCAGGACACGTTCCTCGCCTCCGAGTGGACCGGCTCCTACACCCCGCTGGCACCCGGCGAAAGCTACAGCCTCGACACGGCCGTAACGCTCTCGACCCAGGGGGACTACTACCTGATCTTCCAGGCCGACGACGGGGGCTTTGAGCCGGAAGTTGACCGGTCGAACAACACGGTGGCGGTGCCGATCCAGGTGCATGCCCCCGACCTGACCGTCGCTTCGGCCAACGCGCCCGGCACGGCGACCCTCGGAGACACCATCAACGTCTCCTGGACGGCGCGGAATGACGGGACCGTTGCGGCCGCGGGCCAGTGGTCGGACGGCGTGTTCCTCTCCGATGACACGGCGTTCGACCCCGCCGTTGACGACTATCTCGCGACGGTGGATGCGTCCGCCTCCGCCGCGCCGCTGGACCCCGGTGCCACCTACGACCTCTCAACCGGTTGCACCCTGCAGAATTACTTTGCGCCGGGGAGCAGGTACCTGCTCTTTGTGACCGACTCCGACTCCGAGCACGCCGAGACCGACGAGATCAACAACGTCCTGGCCCTGCCGATCGAGGTCGCCGGGCCGGACCTGGTCGTGAGTGCCGGCACGGCGCCGACCGCCGCCGTCCTGGGCGAATCCTTCGATGTATCCTGGACCGTGTCGAACCAGGGCAGCGTCGACGCGCTGGCTTCCTTCGTCAACGACGGTGTCCACTTCTCCTCCGACAGCACTCATGACGACGGGGATTACCTCTACGGCAGTTACTACGCCATGGACTTCCCCCTCGCGCCGGGCGACGAATACACGATGACCGAGACCATCACCGCCATCTCGGAGGTGGCGAGCAGCAACTACATCATTTTCTATTCGGACTGGGGCAACTACCAGGGCGAGACCGACGAGACGAACAACACGTTCGCACTGCCCATCAGTTTTTCCGGCCCGGACCTGGTCGTCTCCGACGCGGCCGCGCCCACCGAAGCGATGCCCGGAGAGACCGTGCAGATATCCTGGACGGTGACCAACCAGGGAACCGAGCCGGCGGAGGCGGACTGGGATGACCGGGTCTACCTCTCCGAAGACGATACGTACGACCGCGGGGACAGCAACCTGAGCGGCGAAGACATCGTGGATCAGACGCCCCTCGCCGCCGGGGCCAGCTACACCATCACCAGGGACGCCACGCTTCCGACCGACTGGACCGGATCGCCCTACCTCGTTTTCTACACGGACCGCTACGACCGGGAGCCGGAAACCGGCGAGTCAAACAACCAGCTCGCGATAAGCATCGACCTGACGCCTCCCGACCTGGTTCTCACCGACGCCGATGCCCCCACCTCGGCGGTCATCGGGGAGAGCGTCGCAGTCTCCTGGACGGTGACCAACGATTCGAGCTACGACGCGCTGGCCACTCGCTGGTACGACGCCATCTACGTCAGCGACGACACGACCCTCGACGACTCCGACCGCCAGGCGGAGGAGTACTACATATCGGACCCATGCCCTCTTCCCGCCGGATCGAGCTATACCATGGACCGGTGGGTCGAGATTCCCACGGTCTCCCTCGGCTCCCACTACCTGCTCTTCGTGACCGACAGTCGCGATCACCTGGGCGAGACCGACGAGGGGAACAACGTAATGGCGCTGCCCATCCACGTGACCGGGGTGGACCTGGACATCACCGCCGCCACCGCCCCCTCCTCGGCCGTAATCGGAGGGGTCATCGATCTGTCCTGGACCGTCGAGAACAAGGGCAACGCCGAGGCGAACGGACCCTGGTACGACGCGGTTTATCTTTCCTCGGACTGGCGTCTGAGCTGGGGCGACCAGCAGATCTGGGAGGAGACAATCTCCGACCAGGCGCCCCTCGCCCCCGGCGCGTCCTACACCATCGATGCGTCGGCCACAGTTCCCGCCGTCTCCTCCGGGAGCTACTACCTGTTCTTCGTTACGGATGACGGCGAGGACGTCAACGAAACCAACGAGATCAACAACTCAGACCTCGAGTCCATCACACTCGGCGCGACCGACCTTCTGGTGACCGACGCCGTGGCTCCGGCCTATGCCGTCGCGGGCGACACGATATCGGTCTCCTGGACCGTGGAGAATCAGGGCGACGTGCAGGCGGCCGCCGACTGGGCGGACGGCGTCTACATCTCCGCCTACTCCGGCAGAACGACCTCCGACACGCTCCTGACCACCTACGCGGCGGACCCGCACACCCCTCTGGCGGCGGGCGGAAGCTACACCGCTTCCCTGGAGGTCACCCTCCCGACCGGCCGGGCCGGGGCACAGTATCTACTGTTCTGCGCCGACGCGAGCGAAGACCAGATCGAGGAGGACGAGGACAACAACGTCCTGGCGGTGCCCCTGCAGGTCGGCGCGCCGGACCTGGTCCTGGCCGAAGCCACTGCGCCCGCCTCGGCGGTAACGGGAGAGACGATTCAGGCCTCCTTCACCGTCAGCAACACCGGCGACACCGCCACTTTCGGCGAATGGGCCGATCAGGTCTATCTGTCATGGGGAACCACGCTGGGTATGGGCGACGTACTGCTGGCCTCAGAGCCCTCCGACGCCAACACACCCCTGGCCGCCGGGAACAGCTACACCGTCACGCTCGACCTGGAGCTTGCGGTGGACCGGATCGGCGACCAGCACCTGCTGTTCGTGGCCGACGGGGAGGAGGCCGAAGCGGAGACGGACGAGACCAACAACCTGCTGGCCCTGCCCATCACCCTTTCCGGACCGGACCTGGTCGTGACCGAAGCCACCGCGCCCGCCGGCGGCCAGCCGGGAGAGACGATGACCGTTTCCTGGACGGTCCAGAACCAGGGCTCCGGATGGGCCGTGAGGGACTGGGTGGACAGCGTCCACATTTCCGATGACGACATCCTCCACATCGTCGACGACGTCATAGGCGAGGAGAACATCCAGGACCAGACGCCGCTCGCCCCCGGTGACAGTTACGTCATCACACGGGACGTAACCATCCCCACCGACCGCACCGGCACCCAATACCTCCTGTTCTCGGCGGATTGGGCCGACTGGCAGAACGAAGAGAACGACGACAACAACCTGCTGGCCCACCCCATCGAACTGGGCGCCCCCGACCTGCTGGTCTTCGACGCCACCGTCCCGGCCTCCAACGTCCTGGGGCAGCCGTTCGACCTCTCCTGGCGGGTGCGCAACCAGGGCGCACTGGATGCGGTGGCCGATTGGGAGGACGCCGTCTACCTCTCGGAGGACACCGCGCTCGACCCCGGCACGGACCCTGAAGTCCTGCGCCGGGCGGCCGGTGGTCACACGCCTTTGGCGCCGGACGACCATTACACGATCTACCAGAGCGTCGTACTTCCCTCCTTCCCGGCCGGCAGCCAGTACCTGCTGTTCGTTGCCGACGTGGACGACGAACAGGCCGAAGTCGACGAGGGCAACAACCTGCTGGCACGCCCCATAGAGATCACGGGAGCCGATCTGGCGATGCACTCCGCCACGGCACCGGGCTTCGGGCTGATCGGCGGCCCCATCGACGTCTCCTGGTCCGCCGGCAACCAGGGGACCGCCGAGGCTGCCGATCCGTGGACGGACACCGTTTACCTCAGCGATAACGCGGTGCTGGACGACGACGACACGCCCATCCACCACGAGCCGATCTCCAGCCAGGCCCCCCTGCCGGTCGGCGATGACTACTCGGTGGACGCCACCGTGACCCTCCCCCTCGTCGACCGGGGAGATTACTACCTTTTCTTTGCCGCCGACTCCGCGGATGACCACATCGAAACGGACGAAACCAACAACGCACAGATGCTGGAGATCTCCCTGGACGCGCCGGACCTGACCGTCTCCCATGCCGACGCGCCGACCTGCGCGGTGCTGGGCGAGACGGTGACGCTTTCCTGGACCGTTACCAACCAGGGCGGCGTGGCCGCGATGGCCGACTGGACCGACGGCATTCTCATCTCCGACACTACATCCACCACCGGCGCTACGCTCATCGCCGAGAAGCCGACCGGAGATTACACGCCGCTGGCCGCCGGGACGAGCTATACCGTCGAGCTGGACGTGATCATACCCGACACCGCCGTGGGCAACCGCTACATCCTCCTCTACGCCGACTACGGGACGGATCAGCCGGAGATCGATGCGTCGAACAACATCCGCGCCCTGCCCCTGGAAATCGACAGCCCCGACCTGACGGTCTCCGACCCCCTCGCACCGGCTTCCGCAGAGCTGGGAGAGAGCATACAACTCTCCTGGACGGTGGCCAACGCGGGTAGTGCGGAGACCGTGGTCGGCTGGTTCGACCATATCTACTTCTCCGACGACGACGCCCTTGATTGGCACGACGAGCGGGTCCAGGCGGAATGGGCGGGCGACCACAACCCCCTTGCCCCCGGTGCGAGCTATACCTCTACGGTTGAGTTCGATGTACCCAACACGGGAACCGGCGACAGGTTCCTCCTGTTTGTGGCCAACGGCAGCGAGGACCAGCCGGAGACCGACCGCACCGACAACGTCGTCGCCGCGCCGATTCTGCTGACCTCCGCCGACCTCGTGGCTTCGCAGGTGACGGCGCCGACGCTCGTGGTCGGGGAGCCGGCAAGGTTCACCGCTGGTTGGCGCGTGACGAACTCCGGCTCGACCGGCTCACGCGTCGGCCAGTGGACCGATGCTGTAGTGGCCAGCTCCGATGAGTTCACGGGCAATGATGACGATGTGGTGCTGGGAGAGTTCGTCCGGACAGGCAAGCTGGAACCGGGCGAAAGTTACACCCGGAGCGAGGAGGTTTACTGCATGCCCGGGGCGGCCGGCGACCACCCCTTCGGGCTGGCCGCCTCCGGGAAGTACCACGTGTTCGTGATCGCCGATTTCCACGAGGCGGTCCACGAGGGCGAACAGGAAGCGAACAACGCCGCCGAACCGCCCCACACCGTCGAGATCACCGGGAAGCCCTATGCGGACCTGGTGGTGACCTCGGTGGACGCGCCGGCCACCGCAGAGACCGGACAGGACCTGACGGTCTCCTGGATGGTGGAAAATCAGGGCATCGCGGCCACGGACACGGCCGATTGGGGCGACCGGGTTGCCCTCAGCTCCGAGCCGGACGGCACGCCCATCGCCGTGTGGCTGCGAACCGTCGACCACCAGGGCGTTCTGGCGGTCGGGGGCAGCTACGCGCGGACGGCGGAGCTGCGGATCCAGCCGGATGTCGCCGCGGGCAGTTACTACGTCTCGGTCACAACCGGAGGTCCCTTCGAGTCGACTCACGACGACAACAACACGCTTGTGACGGGCCCGATAGAGATTACCTCCCCGCCCCCGCCCGACCTGGTGGTCACCGACATCGTGGCGCCTTCCCAGGCGGATGCCGGAACCACCGTCGACATCTCCTGGACGGTCACCAACACGGGGACGGGCGAGACGACCGGGCTCTGGTGCGATTGGGTGCACCTGGTGGACCTTGACGGCAATTGGGAGGCATGGAAAGCCATACCCGGCAGAGGCGGATTCTACTACACCGACGGCCTCCCGGCGGGCCAGTCCTATACCCGGTACGAGCAGTTGCGCCTCCCCGAGCGCATCGAAGAGGGGCAGTTCCGCGTGGCGGTCGAGACCAACGCAAGAGACTACACGACGGGCGGACGACTGCTTTATGAGCCGGAGACCGACAACAATCTCAGCCTCGACGACCAGACGATGCAGGTGAACGTGCCTCCGCTTCCGGACCTGCAGGTCCAATCCATCACCGCCCCGGACAGCGTCCAGGCCGGCGGCACGGTTTCGGCGGAGTTTGCCGTGGTGAACCGGGGCTCGGCCTCGACCACGACGCCCCACTGGGAGGACAGAGTCTATCTGTCCTTCGACGAGCAGTACGGTGGCGACGATACCCCTCTCGGATCGTTCGGGAACGCCGCCGCTCTGGCGCCCGACGAGGCATACATGACCGAGACCGGAGCCATGGCCATCCCGAAGCACATGCGGGGGGAGATGTTCCTGCTGGTAGAGACCGACGCCCACAAAGTCGTAGACGAATTCCCCCGGGAGGGCAACAACACTCTGGCCGTCCCCATCGAGGTCATCCCCCTGCCCCCGCCCGACCTGGTTACCGGGGACGTGGCCGCCCCCGACCAGGCGACTTCCCTCGAGGTGATCACCGTTCAGTACACGGTGACCAACCTGGGCCTGGGGGAGACTTACGTGGACGGCTGGACCGACGCGGTCTACCTGACCCGCGAACCGACCAAGCCCACTTCCCACCGGGGCAGCATACTGCTGAAGAGATTCGAGCACGAGGGCTCCCTCCCGGTGGGGGAGAGTTACCAGCGGGAAGCGTCGGTGCGCCTGCCCACACCCGCCGAACTCGGAAGCGACGATGACGTCCCGGGCTTTCAGTCCGGCACCTATTACATCACGCCCTGGTGCGACGCCTACGACGCGGTGGTCGAGGAAACGCTGGCCGCCAACACCAACCCCGACGACCCCCACGAGCCGGACAACAACAACTACAAGGGCCGTCCGATCGCGGTCCTTGTCTCGGTCCCCGACATCGCGGTCACTTCGGTGACCACCGCGCCCCACGCCGAGGCGGGCGAGGAGACAACGGTCGAGTGGACCGTCGAGAACCAGGGAACCGCACCCCTGGCGTCCAAATACTGGGACCTCCGCTTCTACCTCACCGAAGAGCCCGTCTATGAGCGGCGAACCTGGCACAGCCTGGGATCGGAAGGCCTTCCGGAGGACCTGGAGCCGGGCCAGAGCTGCAGCGGAGAATCCACCTTCCATCTCAACCCGGCCGCCTTCGGGTCCCACGTCCTCGTGGAGGCTGCCGTGAACCCGCCGCGCTCCTTCTCAGCAGAGCCCGGGTGGGGAGAGTCGAACTGGGACAACAACGTGCTCGCCGGCCCCGGCACCGTCACGCGAGCACCCACGGACCTGCAGGTGAGTTCAATCCAACTGCCCTCCACCAATTTCTCCGGCGACACCGTCACCGTGGAATGGACGGTGGAAAACGTCGGCGCCGGCGTCTGGGACGAGACGCGCTGCTGGCGCGACCTCGTGTATCTCTCCAAAGATCCGAAGCTGAGCCTGGGAGCGCCCTGGTGGAACTCCCAGGACAGACGGCAAGTGGCCGCGGAAGTCATACACGATCAGCCGTCCCCTCTCGGAGCCGGCGAGAGCTACACCGAAGCGGCCGAGATCGACATCCCGCGGGGAGTGGAGGGAGAGTGGTATGTTTACGTCTACACCAACGCAGCGGCGAAATCGCTGGTACATCCCCACTCCTACCGCAACCCATCCGACGCTCTGGCGGCCGAGAACAATCGCTCCCTGCTCAAGCACTTCAAACAAAACGCTTTCGAAGACACCTCCAACAACCTCGCCTCCGCACCCACCGAGGTGATCTATCGCGAACCCGACGTTCGGATCAGCGAGGCCAACCTCACCGCCGGGCCCCACTACTCCGGCGGATCGGTCGAAGTCTCCTGGACCATCGAGAACGCCGGCACACGCGTGGCAACGGCGGAGAATTATTGGCCATCGCGCTGGTCCGACCGCGTCTACCTGTCCCGTGATCCCTCCCTGGACGACAATGACTATCAATTGGGAAGGCTCTCGAGGGGTGGAGAGCTGCAGCCCGGCGAGTCGCTGGATTGCAGCCTGAGCGTCTCGCTGCCTTACGAGGCGGAAGGCGAATACTATCTGCTTGTCTTCACGGACTCCAACCGCTCCGGACCGACACCGCCTCGAGGACCCGGACTGCCGGGCGGTGACGGTGACCAGGTGATGGGGAAAGTTCACGAGTACCGGGACGAGGGGAATAACATCGAAGCCCTCCCGATTTCGGTTATTCTTACCGAGCCGCCGGACCTCCAGGTAACCTCCATAGACATCCCCGACCGCGTGCTGGCCAACCAGAAGTTCGACCTGACTTACTCGGTCACCAACCTGGGCGCCGGCGCCGTTCCCGTGCAGCACAGCTCCTGGCATGACCTGATCTACCTATCCCGCGACGAGTTTCTGGACATCCGGACGGATACCTGCCTTGGGCAGGTCGGGCACACGGGCAGCCGCGCCCCCGGGGAAAGCCATCAGAAAACGGCGACCGGGTTGAAAGTCCGTCACGGCCTTTCCGGGCCCTATTACGCGTTCGTCGTCACCGACGCCCTCCTGGGCAGCGACAGCCCTTTCGGGAACGTATTCGAGGGCGAGAATGAGGGGAACAACATCGGTGTGAGCCCGCAGCCGTTGATCGTCGAACTGCCCCCACCTTCCGACCTGCAGGTGAGCGAGGTCAGCCTGCCTCCCTCGGCACAGTCGGGCAGCCCCGTCACCGTCGAGTGGACTGTGGAGAACAAGGGGACGAACCCGATCCAGGGGGCCCGATGGCGCGACGCCGTCTACCTCTCGACCGACGGCGCCTGGGACATTCACGACACGCTCCTGGGCCGCGCGGAGGGAGCGGACTCCTCCGGGAATCTCCCGGTCGGAGCTTCCTACAGCGCCACGCTGGAGACGGAGCTGCCGCCGGTGGCCGCAGGCCAGTGGCGGGTCATCGTCCGGGCCGACATCTTCGATGAGGTCTACGAGGGCACCGACGAGGGCAACAATCGCCGCGTCTCCGCCGACGCTCTGGACGTCTCGGTGGAAGCCCTGCAACTCGGCGTTCCCTTCGAGACCACACTGAGCAGCGGCCAGTACCGCCTGTACCGCGTGGAGGTGGAGCACGGCGAGACCCTACAGGTGACTCTGAACTGCCGGGAACAGGGCGCGACCCACGAGCTGTTCCTCCGGCACGCCGACGTGCCCACGGGCACCGACTACGACGCCGCCTACGAGGGCTCGCTGAAAGCCAACCAGACGGCCGTCATCCCAAGCACGGAACTCGGCACGTACTACGTCCTGCTGCACGGCTACGACGAACCGGCCCAGGACACGCCGGTAACGGTCACGGCGGAGCTTCTTCCCTTCGCCATAACCGGGGTCATCCCGGACGTCGGCGGGGAAGGCCGCTACGTAACGACCATCATCCGGGGCGCGCAGTTCGACCCGGACGCGGCGGTCAAACTCGTCCGGCCGGGCTTCGCCGAATACGAACCGGTGAGCTGGGAAGTCACCGACGCCACGAAGATCGTGGCGGTGTTCGATCTGGCCGGCGCCCCCCACGGGCTCTATGACGTTAAGGTCATCAACCCGGACGGAGCCGAGGCCGTCGTGCCCTACCGCTACCTGGTGGAGCGGGCCGTCGAGCCGGACGTCACCGTAGGCCTCGGCGGTCCCGCGCAGCTCGGCACTGGGGCGACCGGGCTGTACGGCTTCTCCATCGGGAGCCGCTCCAACCTGGATACGCCCTACGCTTTCTTCGAATTCGGCCTGCCAGAGTATGGTCCCTGTCCCCAGGCTTCGTCTCTTCTCGGCAGGGACACGCCCTGGGTCGCCCTCGATTCGAGCCTCCTCAACGAGCCCCCGGGCGGTGGCCTGGAGGACCTCCCGTGGGCTGCGCTGGCCCACGAGGTGAACACGACGGGATGGAACCTGGCCCCGGGCTACGTGGTGGACCTGCCGACGACCGGTTACGTGGGAAGGACGTTCACCGCGGAGACGCTGCCCGGCGTGCGGGATTACC
Source organism: uncultured candidatus Brocadiaceae bacterium (assembly GCA_964510315.1). GTDB lineage: Bacteria > Planctomycetota > Brocadiia > SM23-32 > SM23-32 > CAZEAP01. The sequence goes on along the minus strand of CAZEAP010000008.1, from coordinate 51,799 downwards.
TGGAGGAGCATCCGGGTGCGATGCTTCTAATGGAGCCCTGGCGCTTCGAGGTCCTTGCCGCCGCCACCGCCGTCACGCGGCATGAATTCGTCGCCCGGCAGACCGAAGAGGCGCTCCATCTGCGGGAACAGATTCTGGCGGACAACACCGCTTCGCAGGCCCTCACCGTGCTGGCCGCGGACGCCGACCAGTGGACAACGCTGTATCTGGCGGCCCTCGAGGACGCCGGCCTGCTAAGGCCCACCACGCGGGCCCCTCCGGCCCGAGAGGACCCGGCAGTGGTCAGCCTGATGGGCACCCTCAGCAGCGGCGTCCTCGCCGGACCCGCCGGGGACCAGATCATCACCGATGGTGACCTGGCCGGCTTCTTCCAGAAGGTGCGTCACTGGTACGGGCACGACGACGAACTGACCTGCGGTTCCCCCTCCAACCACAATGTCCCCGAGCGAGCGGACTACGACCTCGGCCTTTCTCACCCCACACACTTTCAATGGTTCGAAATCGAGGTTAACCCCCGGCAGCCGCTCCTCGTGCCGGTGGCAGCGCTGCCGTTCGCAGACTACCTGGGTCAGGCCGGTACGGGCAGCGATTATGTCTCCCTCACCGGACCCGTCGGATACGGCGCCGCCGACATGGTGCCCGTCGGCCTTCCCTATCCCTATACCGTAGAGTTGGAGAACCCGGCCGGCTCCGCCGTGCACGAGATGCAGATCGTGACGGAGCTGGACGCCGACCTGCACGCCGGACTGTTCCGCCTGGGGGACCTGCAGGTCGGCGACATCCAGGTCCACATCCCCGGCAACCGGGCCACCTTCCAGGGTGACTTCGACTTCTCCCAGAGCAGGGGCTTCATCCTCCGGGTCAGCGCCGGGGTTGACGTGGCGTCCGGCACGGCGAGCTGGGTGCTCCAGGCCCTCAACCCCGACACCGGCCAGGTCGTTGAAGACCCCAACATCGGGCTGCTGCTCCCCGGCGGGGCGAACAACGGGGGTGCCGGTTTCGTCAGCTACACCGTCCGGCCGGAGCCGGGCCTGGCAACCGGCACGGAACTCGCCGCATCCGCCCGCGTTTTCTTCGACAACCTGCCGCCGCTGGACACCCGGGAGGTCCTCTGCACCGTCGACGGCCTCGCCCCGACCACTCAACTCGACGTCACCCCGCTCGGCACCCAGGGCAGCGACTTCCTGCTGGAGTGGTCCTCCGCAGATGACCAGGGGGGCTCCGGGGTTAAGCACGCCACCGTCTATCTCTCCGAGGACGGGGCTCCCTTCCAGATGTGGCTCCAGCAGACGAGCGAGACCTCGGCCGTCTACAACGGTGAGCCCGGCCACACCCACGAGTTCCTGGTCCTGGCCACCGATAACGCAGGAAACCAGGAGCAGCCTCCCTCCGGAACGGAAGTTCCGGACGACGATTCCGGGGCCAATCTCGGCGCTCTTCCCGACGTGTCCGCAACCACCGCGCCGGACCCCGGCCGCGCCCCCGATCCCGACCCGCAACCCTCGACGAACCCCCTGTTCCTGTCGGCGGAACTCGGCATCCCCGCCGCCGAGCCGCTGTCGGCCCCCTCGGAGTTCGACACCGTGCTGCGGCCGTTCGGCGCGCACGCCTTCGCCACGGGAATCCCCCGGAGCCACGCGGGCATTGGCCCGATGGCGATCGTCGAACTCGCCGACGGGTCGGTGCTGGCCAGCGGCGGACGCGACCGAGCGCAGCTCTACCGGGTGCCCTTCGACGGCGGCTCCACCGGCGAAGCACTGGCCGCCCTCCCCTATCCGGTTTACGACATGGCCCTCGACGCAGAGGGCCGGCTGTGGGCGGCAACCGGCGGCGGCCCCCTGCTCCAACTCGATCCGGCCACCGGCGGGGTCCTCGCGGAGTTCGGCGACGGCCTTACCCAGACTCTCGCCGTCGGCCCCGACGGGTTGATTTACATCTCCTCCGGGGAGGGGATAGAGACGTTCGACCCTGCGGACGGCGGCCTGACTCACTTCAGCGATGTCCGCGTCGGCAACATGGCCTTCAGCCCCCAGGGGGAGCTGTGGGCGGCGCTCTGGCCCGCTCGAGGCGGCGTGGTGAAGTTCGACGCGGAGGCCGAAGCCCACATGATGCTGGAGTTCGACAGCCCCGTCGATTCTCTCGCCTTCGGCCGCCCCGGCACGGACCTGGAAGGGCTGCTCTTCATCAGCCACAACATGGGGCCGGCCGGCGAAGGCGGTAAGTTGACCATGGTGGACCCGGCCACGCTCCGCCGGGTGACCGTGGCGGGCGGCGGGAGCCGGGGGGACGTGGTCAGAACCACCTCGGACGGCCGCGTCCTGCTGAGCCAGTCCCATCAGGTGGACGTGCTGCAGCCGTTGGCCGCCCCGGAGGTCGCCTATACCAACCCGCCTGCCAACGCCGTCGTGGCCCTGCCCCGCTCGATGGTCACCGTAACGTTCGACCGCGACATGTTCGTCGGCGGCAACATGGAGCCGGGCTCTGTGCTGAACCCGACCTACTACGGCCTGATGACCGAGGGCAGAGCGGCCATCCCCCTCGATTCGGTGAGCTACGACCCCGACAGCCGGACGGCCATGCTGCAGTTGGAGGCCCTGCCGCCGGGCGAGTTCGAACTCCACGTGTTGGAGGGCCTGCGAAGCGCCGAGGAAGTCCGAATGGAGCAGGTCCATACCGTCCCGTTCACGGCCGTTACAGAGTTCTCCGCTTTCTGCGAGATGGAGTTCGTCGCCGTGCGCTCCGACCGCGACGGGGAGACCGTCTCCTACGACGTCACGGTGACCAACACCGGCGGCCGGGATCTCCTGCTGCCGATGCTGCTGGTGCTGGACCCGGCGAAGCATTTCCAGGGCACCCCGTTGGAGGCAGAGTCCCAGGAGGATTTCTGGCTGGTTGACCTCAGCGGGAGCCTGCCCCCCGACGGCCGACTGGCGGCCGGCCAGAGCACGACCGGACAGACCCTCACCATCAGCAACCCCGGCTCCGAGCGGCCCTCCTTCGAACACGGCGTCTGGGTGCTGCCATATCCCAACGAAGCCCCCCGCTTCGAGTCTATGCCGCAACGGCGCGCCACCGCCGGGGAGGCATACGGCTATCAGGCGGTCGCGGAGGACCCGGACGGCTCGACGGTGACCTACCTGCTCTACGAAGCCCCCGCCGGAATGAGCCTCGATCCCGACACCGGCCTTCTGACCTGGGCACCCACCGCCGAGAGCCCCGCCGAGGCGGAGGTGCTGCTGCGGGCCTACGATCCCATCGGCGGCTGCGGGGAGCAGGAGTTCACCATCCGGGTGGCCGGCGGGAACCAGCCGCCCGCATTCACTCCGCTTCCCGAAGAGGTCCATGGGGCCGAGCAGCAGGGAATGGTGCTGCGTGTCTCGGCTTCCGATCCGGAAGGAGACCCACTCACCTTCTGGGCGAACAACCTTCCGCCGGGCGCCACCTTCGACAAGGCTCTGCGCGCGCTGGTCTGGACGCCCGGCCCCCAGAGCGCCGGCACCTATGAAGGCGTCACGTTCACCGTGAGCGACGGCATCTCCAGCGCCCGCCGGCAGACCACCGTCCTCGTGGCCGAGACGAACCAGGCCCCCCTGCTCAAACCGCCGGCCGACAGAACCGTTCGGGAAGGGGACGACGTACGGATACCGCTTTCCGCCGTCGACCCGGACGGGGATCCGGTGACGTTCTCCAGCCAGGGCCTGCCCGGCACGGCCACGCTGCATCCGGACACGGGGCTCTTCGAGTGGACGCCCGCCTACTGTGAGGCCGGCGTTCACGAGTTCTTCTTCAGCGCGAGCGACGGGGAACTGGCCGCCACGGAGCCGATAACCATCACGGTGACCAACGTCAACGCCGCCCCCGTCTTTGAACGTCTCGGGGCCTGGGAAGCAATCGAGGGCGAGAAGCTCAGGTTCCGGGCCTTCGCGTTCGACCCGGACAATCCGCTGTACGAGCCGCAGGAACGCCTGCCCGACGACACGCTCACGCCGGCGCTGGGCACCGAGGCAACGGTCACCTACAGCGCTGCGAATCTGCCGCCCGGCGCGCAGTTCGATTCAACAACCGCCGTCTTCGAGTGGACACCCGACTTCAATGCGGCCGGCGATTACACGGCCGAGTTCACGGCAACCGACGGCGGCGATGGAACCGGCGTGCCACTGTTCTCCACGGTCTCGGTGCCCATCACGGTGCGGAACCGGAACCGGGCTCCGGAGATAACGCCGGTCCTCAACCAGCAGCTCAACCGGGGGGAGACCGTCGAGCTGGCCGTCCAGGCCTCAGACCCCGATGGGAACCCCCTCACCTTGAACGCCACCGGAGCCATCGCGGGCTACGACCTGCCGGATTTCGCGGACTTCGTTGACAACGGCGACGGAACCGGCACCTTCATCTTCAGCCCCGGCGTGGGTGACCGCGGAGACTGGACCATCGCCCTGAGGGCGACCGACGACGGGGACGGCGGGGGCGAGTACGCGGTGCTCTCCGACTCCTGGAGCTTCGTTGTCTCCGTGGACTCCCCCAACGAGCCACCCCACATGGCCTACCTCGGGCCGAAGGTGGCCGTGGTGGACGAGACCATCGAGTTCACCCTCGGCGTCTCCGACGTGGACGAGGACCCGCTGACCTTTACGGGCGTGGACATGCCCGCGGGCATGACCCTCTCGGAGGGGAGCGTCTACGGCACCGCGGAGGTCGCCTGGACTCCCGGCGTCCGCGACCTGGGAACCCACCAGGTGAGCTTCCGGGTGACCGACAGCGGAAACGGCGACCCCGCGGAGGTCATGAGCGACGAGAGGGCAGTCCAGATCGTCGTCCGCGGAAGCAACGCCGCCCCCGCCCTGGACCCCGTGGGCGACCAGGTAGTGCAGGAGGGCGAGGAACTCGTAGTGGCGCTCGGGGCCTCCGATCCCGATGGCGACACCCTCAGCCATACGGCATCCGGCATTCCCGCGAACGCCGCCTTCGACCCCGCCGCGGGCGTGCTGAGCTGGACGCCGGGCATGTTCGGCGCGGGCACATACCCGGGGATCGCACTCGGAGTGACCGACGGGCACAGTTCCGATTCGGAGACGATCTCCGTCACCGTCCTGAACACCAACCAGGCCCCCGTGCTGCAGCCCCGCCGGCCGGTGTCCGGGGCCGAAGGGCAGGCGATCAACTTCGCCCTCTCCGCGGCCGACGTGGACGGCGACGATCTCACGTTCGCCATCCTGTCGGGAGCCCCCTCAGGAGCCGTGCTCGACGAGGCCACCGGCTCCTTCCAGTGGACGCCCACCTTCGAGCAGGCGGGCGTCTATCCCGTCGAGTTCTCGGTCCGGGACCCCGACGGCCTCACCGATAGCATGAGGATGGAAATCCGGGTGGTCAACGTCAACCGGCCGCCGACCGTCCAGGTGCGGGACTACGCGGTTGCTCTGGGCCAGCCGGTGAGCTTCCAGGTGACCGCCCAGGACCCGGACGCCGGGAGCACGTTGACGTATCGGGCCGACGGCCTGCCCGAGGGAGCGACGCTCAACCCGACCACCGGCGAGTTCAACTGGACGCCCGGGCCCGCCCAGGCCGGCGACTACGGCGTTGTCTTCGCGGTGAGCGACGGCGAAGCCACCGTCAGCGAAGCCTGTCTCCTGCGAGCGTCCCTCCAGCCGGAGCCGCCCTCGGTGAACATAGAGCTGACCCCGAGCTTCCCGGTGGAGCCGGGACAGGCGGTTACGATACACCCCCTCGCGTCGAGCCTGAGCGGCATCGTCGAGATGTCTGTCGAGGTCGAGGGCCACCCCCTCGTACTCGATGCCCAGGGACGGGCCGAGTACGTCCCCTCCGCGCCGGGGCTGTATGCGGTATCCGCCTCCGCGACCGACGCCGACGGCCGGTCCGGGCAGGCCGAAACCGTGCTGCGGGTCAGCGATCCGGACGACGCCGCGGCGCCCGTCGTGCGTTTCGCTGCGGGGCAGGAGTACGCCCGGCTCAACGAAGCGACGGACCTGATCGGCACCGTGGACGATGCGAACCTGGAGTGCTGGGTGCTGGAGGCGCTTCCACTGGGCGGGGGCCGGCCCGAGTTCATCGCAGTCGGCACGCAACCCGTTGTGGACGGCGTTGTTGGGACCTTCGACGCCGCCGCGCACGTCAACGGCTTCTACCACCTGCAACTGAGGGCCCTCGACGTCGACGGACGCACGGGCCGGGACGAGATCGTCGTGGAGGTCGCCGGAGCGACCAAGTCCACGCGCTACCTCCGAAACGAGACGGACCTTGTAGTGGACCTCGGCGGGGAAACGGTGGAGATCACCCGGAGCTACGATTCGCTCGACCGGACCCGCAGCGGCGACTTCGGCTTCGGCTGGAGACTCGCGGCCCGCGAGACCCGCGTGGAGGTGGACGTCCCCCTCACCGGTCGGGAGTCCATGGGAGTCTACAGTCCCTACCGAACCGGCACCCGCCTGTTCGTGACCCTGCCCGGCGGAGAGCGGGTCGGCTTCACCTTCGTCCCCGAAAGACACCAACACAACGGGGTGGTCTGTTACACGCCGGCGTGGGTCCCGGATGCCGGGGTGGACTACGCGTTGAGTTCGGCCCAGGGAGTTCTCACCCTGGCCGGCGGACGGCTCTATGACCTGAAAACGGCGCAGCCCTACAATCCAGCCGGCGGCGCCTTTGGCTCTCCCGAGTTCACGCTGACCGCCCCGGACGGCACGGTCTATCAACTCAGCACCGCCCACGGCGTAGAGAAAGAATTCCGGCCCGGCGGCGCCCGCATCATCTACAGCGACGGCGGCATAATCGGCCCCAACGGCGAAGCGGTGCTGTTCACCTCCGACGCGTCCGGCCGGATCACCTCGGTGCTCGGCCCGGACGGGTCGCACCTGGTCTACGGCTACGACGCGGGGGGCAACCTGACCACCGTTCGAGACCTGACCGAGGCCCGGTCCATCCTCTACGGCTACGGCGGCCCCGACGGCCACCGGCTGAACCTCGCGGTCTCCTCCGACAGGGGCGGAGTGGTGGTGGATTACACGCCGGAGCCGCAACTGCTCGCGGTCAAGGGCGACCTGGGCCCGGCGGGGCAGTTCGTCGGGCACGTGCAGACCGAAGCGCTCGGCAGCGGGGAGACCGCCCGCTACACCTTCAGCGTCCGCGATTCGGAAATCCGCTCGACCGCGGGCGGCGAGGTCCTCGTGGGCATGGTCGCCAGGCCGGCGGACGGCAGCGGACTTCAGCCCGACCAGCCGCGGATCAGAGGGAAGACGCCGCTGACCGGTCGCATCGGCGCGGAGGACGCCTTCGCCCTCTACGGGATCGAGAGCCCCGGGGTGTTCCTTGTGGAGGTCTCCTGGGCAACGCGCGGCGCCGCCGGGGATTTGGAGCTGGAACTCTTCATCGCCGGTGACGTCGACGGTAACGGAGTGGTGGACGGCACGGACGCGGACGCCCTGGAGGGTGCCCTGGGCACCGCGTCGGGCGATCCCGGCTACCAGCTCGGCGCGGACGCCGATCGGGACGGCCTGGTCGACCAAACGGACGCACAGATACTAACCGCCAATTACGGGTTCACCTACAACCACGCGCCCGTCGGAACGCCCGGTTCGGTGCTGACCCACGAAGACCTGGCGATCAGGGTGCCCCTGGAGGATTTCGTAAGCGACCCGGAGGGCGACGACGTCTACTTCCGGGTGATCGACGCGGCGCACGGAACCGCCACTCTCGGCGCGGACGGCGAGAGCGTGCGTTTCATGCCCGAGGCCGGTTTCTCCGGGCAGGCGAGCTTCCGGATCGGCGCCGACGACGGTGCCGGCGCTTCCGAGCCGACCCTGGTGACCGTAGAGGTCAGCGACGCGCCCCTGCTGCACATGGACTTCGAGGAACGGCTCCCCCGCTTGGAGATCGGGGAAAGCACGATGCTCTCACTCATCGGGGACTTCGAGGACCAGAGCGGCGTGGTGCTGCCGGCCTACTATCTTGCCTACGAGTCAACCGATCCTTCGGTCGTGCAGGTGGACTCCCGGGGGCTGCTGAGGGGCCTCCAGCAGGGCTCTGCCACCGTCACCGCTTCCGCGCGGGGCATCCGTGCGGCCACCGCCGCAAGCGTCGGCATGCCGACCGATCAGCAGGAACTGCTCCTGTTCTCGGCCGGCCTCCAGGCCCGGCCCGAAGCGCTGACGCTTGCCGACGGCGACGCCGCCCAGTTGCAGGTTGGCCTCCTGGATGACTTCAGCCTGAGCGCGGCCGTGGCCGGAACCGAGTACTACGCCGTGAACCCCGCCGTCGCCACCGCCGGGCCCGACGGTTTGGTCAGCGCCGTGGGTCGGGGCACCACCGAGATCGCCGTCATCAACGCGCGCGCCGAGGCACTGATACCCGTCCGTGTCGCCGCCGCCGACACCGGCCCCGCCACCTGGGGTGGGGACGGCGGAGTGCTGCGGACCCCCGAGGGCGCCTCCCTCTCCCTGGGAGCCGGCGCACTGAAGAAGGAACGGACGGTGAGTCTGACCGTCCTGGACGCCGGCAGGCTGACCTGGTCCATTCCGGAGCCGTTCGAGTTCGCGGCCGGCTTCGAACTGGATGTCGAGGAGGGAGCCCTGTGGGGGCCGGCCCGCCTCTCCGTGCCCGTGGTCCCCGGCGTGCCGGCCGGCGCCGAAGTGCTGTTCTGCCGCGCGATAGTGGTGAGGGACGGTTCGGGTGGCTGGAGCCCGGCCTGGTCGCAGGTGGACCGCGGCGTGGTGGGCCCGGACGGCGCAGCCCACACGGCCACCGCCGAGCTGGCGGGCGTTGTGCGCAGCGGATGGTATGCCGTGCTGTTCGCCCCGCCGGGAACGACGGGGACGGTGGATTTCGACCTGGGGGTGGACAGGCCGCTTTCGCCGGTTTCAATGGGCTTCTTCGTCGGCGTGGAAGCTTCGGCCGGGCCTGTGGAACCGGGCAATTCGGGGGCGCCTTCGGCGCCGCCGGAACCGGGTCTGCAGTGGTGGGGAGACCCCTACGGGGATTCCTCTCACGCGGGGCACGCCGAGATGCTGTCCGGGTTCGTCTGCGTCCCACACGCCTCGCCGGTGGACCTGCCGGCAGGCGACCAGCCGGTCTACCTGACCGAACTGATCGACGGCACGACGGTGCCGCCGGCCTCGGCCCTGGTGAACGTCCGGGTTGAGCCCGACTCGCTGACCCACTTCAGCCGGACGATAACGCCGGCGCAACTGCCCGACGATCACCCCACGGCCGCGCCGGTCATCACCAACCTCAGCTTCGCCTTCGAGGACCTCGGTTCCGGGCCCCGTCCGACGGTAACGCTCCAGGGGAAGAATTTCTCCTGCCCGGGCGCGATCGACATGGACGTGGTGTTCACCGAGTCCCGCACGGGTCATGAGAGCCGGAAGGGCGGATTCAGCGCCACGGCCGATACCGTCAAGGCGATTGTGCCCAACGACGTTGCCCTCGGGCTCTGCACCGTGAAGGTGGAGCGGACCCAGAAGTTGTGGGTGGCCTCTGCGTTGCTGCGCCGGCAGGTAACCCGGAAGCTGATCAGCAACCCCGCGACGGTGGCCTACGAAGCCGCCTACGGCTTCGTAGCGAACGCCTGGCCCCAGGAAATTCTGGCCCTTGACGCGCAGACGCACGAGATCGTGGCCAGAATATCGGTGGCGAACCCGGACAATCCCGGCTGGGGGGCCACGGACCTTGCAGTCGCCCCCGACGGAACGCGGGCCTACGTGGTGGTGGGCAACTCCCTGGCGGTCATCGACACCATGGCGCTGCAGCAGATCGACGTTGACCCGGACACGCCACAGATAGATTCCATCTCGCTCTTGTTCGGGAACAAGGTACGGGCGGGGCAGATCGTCCTGGACCCCACCGGTAACGCCGCCTTCATCTGCGACCTGTTCTCCAACCGGGTGGCAAGCGTCATCGTCAACCCGGAATCAAAGCATTACCATCAGCCCCGGATAGGCCTGATGACAAAGACAGGCATGCGCCCCCGCGGCCTCGCGGTCAGTCCTGACGGGACCCGTCTCTTCGTCACCGCCGTGGCGCCCCGCAATCCCAAGTCTGCGGGGTACGGAGAGCCCAGCCGGCTCCTCGTGATGGACATCGATCCAGCGAGTCCCGGCTTTGGGACCATCACGTCAGAACGCGAGTTCGACAACACCTTTGCCGAAGGGCCCCGCGCAAGCCTGCGCGACATCGTGGTGGACCCCACCGACAACAACAGGGCGGTATTCGCGGAGGAAGGTCGCCTTTACGGGAGCCTGGGGAGCGTCAGCGTGACCGGCGCCGAACTGGACGTGCACCAGCTCAGCATGTCCCTGGGCAAGATGAACCGGCGGGACTCCTTCGATGCCCACAACCCCAGCCGCATCGCCATCCTGCCGGCCAACGCCCTGCAGTCCAGCTATGGTACCCACCCGGCCTATGCGTTTGTGACCACCGCAAACAGCTACTCGGCCGACTACCCCGATCGTAACCCCGCCCATCCCGACAGGTGGGAGCACTGCCCGTCGGGCGGCAACATCGCCATAGTCCGGGACCCCTTCGGGGCCGACCCCGAACTGGTGGCCGCCACCCGGCCCATACCTTACTGCCGCGCCACGGACGTGGCCGTCTCCCCGGACGGCAGGTATCTGTACGCCCCTTACTCAGGGCCGGCTGTGGACGCCCTTTTCGTCTTTGACGTCGAGGCCATGCTCTACGAGATCGACGTCTCGGAGAACCAGGTCGTGCACGGGCCCGACCAGCCGCTGTTGAAGTGGTTCCCCGTCAACAACCTGTCGGGTGGCATGTGGGCGGTGAACGAGCAGATCGACGTGAAGGCGGACTACCGCCTGGAGATTCCCTATCCGGACTGGGGTGGAAGCCAGAGCTTCAAAGTCTACGACCAGGACAGGGCGCCGATCCCGACGGGCGGGTTCCCGATGGCCGTCGATTTCATGCCGCCCGAAAGCGGCGTTATTACCGCCCGCGTCAAAGGGGCCGAGAACCGTCTTTACTGGGAGGACGATAAGGGGCTGACACTGTCCCTGGAGAACCGGTTCGTCGTCCGCGATGGTGACGTCGAGTTCATCGTGGATTTCGACGGACCGCACGAGAAGTTCCTCAAACTCGAGGGGGCCAGGAAGGGCCAGCCGGTCCGCGTCGGCGGCGCGCAGAGCAAAGAGGTCAAAATACTGATGAAGCCCAAGGCGCATCTGCTCTCGCGGCTGAAGTGGGACCATCTGTTCGGCGCTCGGGTCGTCGTGACGGCCCGTCCGGCGGCCGACCCGTCCCAGCAGTTGCTGAGCGAGACCTTCTTCATCGCCCGCTGGCTCGCCACAACGGACCCCTCCGGTGACAGCGCCGACGCCCTGTTCCGGAAGACGCTGGCCGACCCGGCCGGCAGCTTCGTCCGTGAGAAGAAGGTCTTCTACCACCTGCCGGACGACGTAACCGTGCAGTTGGACCTGGAGGGGAAGCAGGCGGGGATGTTCTCCCTGGGACCGGACGCTGCGCACCGGCTCTCCGGCGAAGGAGACGTAACGTGGACCTTCCAGCCGGCCACCGGCGGGACAGGTGGTGAACGCAGCGCCATCCTCACCCTGGAGGTGGCGGGAGAGAAGCTGCCCCCGGGAGTGAGGTTCGCCGGCACGAGCATCAATCCGACCGCTTTGGGCCTGCAACTCAACGAGTTCATGACCCGCTTCGAGCAACTCCTGGACAACCGCGATTACTTCGACACATGGGTCAGCAACGAAGAGGCAAGCGACGCGTTCAAGGTCGAGTTCGCCGGCTTCTACGATGACCCCTTGACGGGCGGGGTTTTCCTGGGGGACGCCTTGCAGAAGCTGCGGGTGGCCCTGTTGGCGGACGAGCTGTTCGCGGAGGTCAAGGAGGACTTCGACCCGGTGGCGGACTGCGGCACCACGTCCATAAACCTGGTGGAAGGGGCGGGCGACGGTGATGCGGTGGTCGAATACCACAGCTCGTACATCCCGGGAGACCCGAACACGTTCGGGTTAGCAATTTTTGACCGGGACAACTGGCTGGGTGGCAACCCCAAAGAAATGGAGACCGCGCTTGATGAGAGGTCCCGAGCCGGCCGCCATTCGCTTTCCCCCTCCGCGAAGGAGTGGATTTTTGCCGAATACCATAACTGTTCTCCACTCGCTGGAGGCTCACGCGCAACCGATGATGTCGACATCAGCCTCCTGGCGCACGCGGAGAATTACGGCGGGAAGACCAGTTTCGCCGCCTACCTGGCCAACACCATCAGCCATGAACTCGGCCACACCTTCGGCGTAAACGAGGCCTACCTGGTCAAGGCCAACGGTGACGTGGTGAACCAGGATCCCAAAGACATCATGCGCTCGGGCAAAGCGGACGACCCGGACCTCTCTTTCGCGGAAATGCACCTGGAGACCATCCGGGCCGCCACCGGCGTCGCACCCAATGGGGCCGGGAGCCTCCGGAAGACCATTCGCCTGGTAGGCAGGAACTGGAACCTGGAGCATTTCAAACACGGCATCCTTACCGGCCTCCGGCATACAACCGACATCAGCCAGCCGGGATTGCGGGTAACCGTTGACGGCGAACACCTCTGGAACGGTGACAACGTGGATTTCCCCGCGATTACGGCGGACGGCCCCGGCGGCGAGACCGCCGTCACACCCGTCGTCCTGCTCAACGACGGTGACGCCCCCACCGTCCTGGAGAGCGTCTGGGTCACCGGGCTGAACAGCCCGTTCTCCGTCGTCGGAGCACCGCCCGAAGGGTCCATCCTAAACGTGGGCGAGAGCACGGCGTTTGAGCTGGTGTTCGATCCGTCCGTCGTCGGCTCCGCCGAGGACACGCTGCTCATGCTCAACAGCACCCGCCACGACCCCGAAATGGCCCTGACCCTGAGCGGCACCGGCCTGGCCACCACCGGCTCGCTTCGCGTGGACATGGCGGAGCCCGGTCTCGGGAACGTGGGCGGCCAGCCCGTCATCGGGGCCGCCAGCCACGTGGAGAACGTCGCCACCCTCCTCAACGCCGGCGGCGGACCGCTGACCCTCCTCTCTGTCCGCGTTGCGGCCAACGAAGACCAGTTCCGACTCATGGGCCTGCCACCGGATTTCGGCCCCCGGAACCCCATCGTGCTTCAGCCCGGGGAGTCGCTGCCGCTCGACCTCGCCTGCTCACTGAACGCCGCCGGCCTGCAGAGAGGCCGCATACAGGTGGTTTCGGACGATCCCGCGGCGCCCATTCAAAGCTTCAGCGTCGTCGCCGCGGGCGTAAGCGACATCGCTGGCCAACTGGATTATGGCGGGGATTACGTGGCAGTGACACCCACGTCCGGCGGACAGGGCGCAGTCCGGCGCTGCATCAGTGGATCGGATGGGAGTTTCAGCATAACCCTGGCTCCCGGGCAGCGCTACCGAGCCGTGATCTACGACCCCGAGGGCGGCCTGGTCGCCCATCACTTCGGCGTCGCCGGCCCCGCCGGCAGAGTGCCCGAACCGGGTTACCTCTACTTCGAACCCAGCAGCGAGCCGGACTCCGACGGGGACGGATTGCCCGACGACGTCGAGTTCGCCGTGGGTTCCTCCACCGAGAATCCGGACACCAATGGGGACGGCGTCGACGACTTCGAGTCGTTGCTCCAGGGCGTCGATCCGGTGCGCGCGAACTTCGCGGCGCTGGCCGCCGAGCACACCGTCGCCGCAGCCGTCCCGGACGTCTCCCTCGCGGGTTGGTCGTTCTCGCCGCCCGCAGAGGGCGCCCTGCCTTTCGGCCCGGCGGCAGGCACCACCCCCGACGCCGGAACCAGCAGCACGACGGCCGGCTCTCCGGCGCCCGGCGCCACCTCGTCCCCGAAGAGCTTGGACTGGACTCCGGACGGCTCCTTCCACGCCCTGGGCGCGATCATCAACGGTGACTTCTCGGTGGCCGATCCGGCGAGCGCCGATTTCGGCTGGTCCCTCCGCGGCAACGTCGCCGTCTCCGACGGCCGGGCCGAGATGGGAGAAGACGGGCGTCTGTTCAGCGGCCTCTCTCAGACTTTCGTAGTTCCGGACGGAGCCGAAGCCCTCCGCTTCACCATGGACGGCTGGGACCTCGCCGGGAGCGTCGACGGGCCGCCGGACGCCTTCGAGATGGCACTGCTGGATGCCGCCACGGGGGATTCCCTGGTGGGGACCGCTGCGGGGCTGACGGACACCGACGCCGCCCTTAATCTCCAGCACGACGGCTGCGTGCGTTTCAGCGACAACGTGTTCGTGCCCGGCGCGGCAGCTTCCGGCGACCTCGTCCAGCCGGGCGGCGCCCTGACCATCACCATCGACCTCAGCGGGATACCGGCCGGCACGTCCGCCACCCTGTACTTCGACCTGCTCGGCTTCGGCGCCATCGACAGCGGCGTACAGCTCGACGGGGTCATGGTGCTGGCCGCGGCGCCGCCCTCCCTCGACTGCCGGCTGGACCCGGCCATGGACTCCGGGGTGCCCGGCGACGGGCTCACCAACGTATCGAGCGTGGACCTCCTCGGCCTCACCGATCCGGCCCAGGAAGTGCTGCTGGACATCGACGGCGACGGCTTCGACGACGGGGCCGTAACCGCCGATGCCGCGGGCTGCTTCACCTTCACGGGCGTCCCGCTGACCGAGGGCCTCAACAGCCTCCGGCTTCGGGCGACAAACGCCGTCGGCAGCACGACCGGGGCGCTCCAGATAGGCCTCGACACCGCAGCGCCCACCGGCGCTCTGCTGTACCCTGCGCCCGGACAGGAAGTGCACACCGACCACGGCTACGTGGAGGTCCAGTGGACAGATCAGGGGCTCGCGGGGCTGGATGAGGCATCTTTCGGAACCGACGACCTGTCGGTGACCGGCGTGACGGTGGACCGAATCGAGAACCGGGGCGGCGCCCTGGTGCGCTACTGGTACAACGACGACGCGGACGCCCTGCCAGAAGGAACGGTGGAGGTGGGGCTCGTCACCGACGGCATCCGGGACCTCGCGGCAAACGGAAACGCGGCCGCGACGCAGAGCTTCACCTACCTCATCGTGACCGGCCGGCCGCCGGAGCTGAACTGCTGGCTCGACCCGGCTACTGATTCGGCCGAGATAGGCGACGGCCTCACCAACTTCACCGCCGTCAACCTGCTCGGGGTAACCGAACCCGACCAGGAGGTCCTGCTCGATACCGACGGAGACGGCTTCGACGACGGCTCCGCCCTCGCCGATGGCGCCGGCTCCTTCACCTTCGCCGCCGTGCCGCTGCTGGAGGGCGTCAACGAACTGCGCCTCCAGGCAACCAACGCGGCCGGCACCACCGAACAGAGCCTCCCGGCAATCCTCGACACCGCGGCCCCCTCGGGGGTGCTGCTCTTCCCCGCGCCGGGAAGCACGGCGAAGGTAGACGAGGCATACGTGGAGGTCGAATGGAGCGACGAGGGGCTGGCGGGACTGGACGAGACCACGTTCGGCATCGACGACGTCTCCGTGACCGCAGTGACAGTAGACCGGATCGAGCCCCTCGGCGGTGGAATGGTCCGCTACTGGTACGGTGAAGACGCAGATGAACTACCCGACGGCACGGTCCAGGTCGCCCTGGCCTCCGGTGAGGTGCTCGACCTGGCGGGCAACGGCAATGCCGCCACGGCCCGGACCTTCTTCTACGAACCGCAGCCGGAGGAACCCCCCTTGCTGGAGTGCCGGCTGGACCCCGCAACCGACTCGGGCGAGACGGGCGACGGCCTCACCAACTTCGCCGCCGTTAACCTCCTCGGCCTCACCGATCCCTTCCAGGAAGTCCTGCTGGACGGCCATGGCGCGGTGACGGCCGACGCCGCGGGGGAGTTCACCTTCTCCGGCGTCTCGCTCGCCGAGGGTGCCAACGACCTGCTCCTCCGGGCCACCAACGCGGCGGGCAGCACCGAGGAGGGCGTCTCGATAGACCTGGACACGACGGCACCTTCCGGCGCGCTGCTGGTTCCCCCGCCCCAGAGCACCGTAGCCTACGGAGAGGGATACGTGGAGGTCGCCTGGACGGACGGGGGGAGCGCGGGCCTCCTGGACTCCTGCCTTGACACCAACGACCTGTCCGTGACCGGCGTCACCGTGGACTCCATCGAGCGCCGTGGGGGCGGACTCGTCCGCTACTGGTACAATGAAGACGGTGACATCCTGCCGGAGGGGACGATCGAGGTGGTCCTTACGGCGGCGGAGGTGATGGACGCCGCGGGCAACTGCAATCCGGGCGGCACGCAGTGGTTCACCTGCGACCGGACGGCGCCGGGTGAAGTGCTCGCGCTGGGAGCGGGACAGGGCCTGCCGGGAGACCGGCCGGGCGGTGCCACCGCCAGCCCCAACCCGCAGATCAGCGGCCAACTCCCCGAGCCGGACCTCGCGGTGATGGTGCTCAATGTCGAGACGGGCACCGAGATTGGCCCGGCCGAAGTGACGGGCCGGACCTTCACCTTCAGCGCGGTCCTCCCGCAGGGAGTGCACCACCTGGCGCTCGTGGTGTGGGACCAGGCCGGGAACACCGCCGCGCCGTTCACCTTCCAGGTGTGGGTCCGCCCCAATCTGGAGGATGCCGTCGATGCCGTGCGGACGGACATCTCGCCGCCGGCTCGTCCACTGCCGCGCCCGACGGCCCCCGCCTACGTGCCACCGGCCAGCCGCCCCACCGCAACGCTGGCCGACGTGACGACGGACAACCTGGCGGTCGATTTCGCCTTCACCTACGGCGAACTGGCACCCGAAGACGCCCTCGGCCCCCTGAGCATACAACAGGACACCGGCGCCTCCCCGTCGGGCGCCGTCACCAATTCGCCGACGCTCGAAGTGTCCGCCTCACTGGGCGCCGAAGCCGACGGCGTCAGCATCTTCGACCTGAGCACGGGGAAGGACCTGGGCCCGGCTCAGCTCACGGAAACCGGCTTCACGGCCGAACTGGAGCTGGCAGAAGGCGTGCATCGCCTCCGCGTGCAGGTGGAGGATGCCGGGACCGGCCGCTCGTGGGTTCGCTTCATGCGGGTTGTGGTTGACTGCACTCCGCCCTCCGCGGAACTCCTCTTTCCTGCACGAGGAGGAGCCGTGGGAACCGATCCTGGCTACGTGGAACTCCAGTGGCGCGACCCTCGTCCCGGCGGCCTGCAGGAAGCCACTTACGACACCGGCGACGTTGTCATCTCCAGCAACGGCCGACAGTTGACCGTCGACCGGGTGGAGGTCCGCGGCGATGGCCGGGTCCGTTACTACTACGGGGAGGACGGCGAAACGCTGGAGTCCGGGCGAGTCGAGGTCACCGTCCGCGGCGAGGAGGTCTCCGACCGTGCCGGCAACCTGAACACGGAAGCCACCAGTTTTTTCAATTACGAAGAAGGGCGGCCCACCAGTGAAGCCCCCGCCTCGCCCGAGGCCGGCGGGGCCTTGATGTGCTGCCTGGCCGCCGGCCCGGCGACATCCGGCCTGCCGTATGCACGCCGGCGCAGACCCGCCCGCTGAGCCCGCCGAGGAACCACTTTCCCTCCCTTCTGCCCGCCCTGGCGCCGTCCCGACCGCTGCTCCGCAGAGAAAGCATTGCGAAGCAGGGCGTGAGCCGGTATAATTCGTCCGCTTTGCGCACGAACGGGAGTAATGCCGAGGGGGGAGATCCGATGAAATCTCTGCACCGGTGGCTGCTCATCACGCTGGCCTGTTGCCTGGCTCCGAGCGTAACGACTGCCGCCACAAAGGACGCCACGGCCCAGAAGGCCGACGCGCCCGCTTCGGAGGCGGAGGAGGCGCCTTCCAGGCCGATCGACATCGACGAGGCCGTATTCCTCGCCGTTCAGCGCAACCTGCGCCTGGCCGCCGAGAAGCTGGGCCCAAAGCTCGCCGCCACCGTGGTGGTGGAGCGCAACGCTGATTTCGACCCGACCCTCTTCGCCGAACTGAGCGTCGGTGAGCGCGACCAACAGACCGCCACCACCCTGGAGGGAACCAAGCGGGAAGTCACCAGCGCGAAGGTGGGCCTATCGAAGCGCTTCCGGCCGGGGACTCTCCTCGAAGTCTTCGGGGGTTACAACCGGAACTGGAATAACAACCCGTTCACCATCGTCAACCCGGCCTACCGCGAGGAAATCGGTGTCAGCCTGACCCAACCGCTTCTGCGCGGCTTCGGTATCCGCTACAACACGGCCAGCATCCGCCTCGCCGAGAAAGACCGGAAGGTCGCCCGCACCGAGCTGAAAGAGGCGGCGCTGGAGACGGTGGCCGACGCGATGGACACCTACTGGGAACTCGTCTACGCGGTTCGCGTGCGGGACCTCCGCCAGCGTTCGCTGGACCGGGCCCTGAACCTCCAGCGGGACGTTCAGACGCGGCTGGAGGCCGAAGTGATCGGTGAACGTGACCCCAGCATCGCCCAGGCCGAGGCCGAAGTGGCCCTCCGTCAGGAAGAGGTGGTGGTAGCCGACGACGCCATAAGCTCCGCCGAGGACGAGCTGAAGGTGATCACCGACCTCTCCACCGAGTCCGGAATGTGGGAAACGCGCCTCGCCCCCACCACGGAGCCGAGTTCGGGGCTGCCCGCCACGCCCTCCCAGCAGGCACTGGAAGCGGCCTTCGAGATGCGGCCCGACTACCGCCGCGCACAACTGCTGGTGGGCAAACAGGACATCGCCATCTACCTGGCCCGCAGGGAGCTGCTGCCCCGGGTGGACCTGGATTTCGAACTGAGTTTCAGCGGCCTGGGGGACACCCGGCACAGCTCGCGCAGGTCACTGCAGACGGCGGATTACGACGACTGGCGGGTCGGGCTCTCCATGGAGTTTCCACTGGGCAACCGCGCCGCCAGTGCCACCCATCGGCGCGCAAAACTCCGCAAACAGGCGGCAACCCTGGACCGCACCGCGCTCCGTCAGATCATTCAGCGGGAAGTGCGGGACGGCATCCGGAAGATGCAGACCAACCGGGAGCGGCTTCGCACCGCCCGCGCGTCCGTCAAGGCGGCCCAGGAGAGGCTGCGTGCCGAGGAGATTCGCTTCCAGGAAGCCCGCACCGTACCGCTCCAGGACGTGATGGACGCCGAGGCCGCCCTCGCCGAAGCCGAAATCCGCCGGCTGCGGGCACTCCTCGACCTGAACCAGTCCTACGTAAAACTACAGCGGCTGACGGGAACGCTGCTGGAGAACAGCAACGTCAAGCTGGAGGACGTGGGCGGGTCGGTCACCCCCGCCGGCGAACCCACTACCTGAAAGGCCGTAGCCCACATTATTCACGAGGAAACGACGCACATTGTTGTAACGGGTTAACCTGATATATGTTAGAGCATATTTAGACGGAGCATGCGGAAAACAGTGTGTTTTTTCGGTGAACAACACCATCCTCGCCCTTCGGGAGCGGCGCCGGCACCGTATCTGCTTTGTCAGGCTTCGCTTGCAGTGTAAGAACACAGCGGCGCTCGCCTTCCGCGCATCTGCGGCACTGGCAACGCTTGAATAATCCGGGCGTAGTGCATAGTCCAGCAGATCGGAGGACCGATGTTGGAGCGACTACTCGAACGCGCCGGCGTGCTGTTGGCCCTGACGGCGGTGCTCACGGCCGGAATCGGCGCCGCCTCAGAGCCCGCCGAAGGGCCGGTCACAGCCCGCGCGATCACCCTTCCCTCGCACGACATAGAAGTGGTCAGCCAGACCGGCGGGGTGGTCGAGGAAGTTCTGATCGAGGAAGGGCAGAGCGTCCGGAAGGGCCAGCCGCTGGTCAAGCTGGATTCCACCGTGCAGAAGGCCGTAGTGGCCGTCAGCAAACACCGGGCCGACTCCCGCGCCCAGATCGAATCCGCTCAGGCTCAACTGACGGCCGCGCGGGGAGCCTACCAGCGCACCAGGAAACTGCACGGCAGGGACGTGGCTTCGGAGGCGGACCTGGAGAAGGTCGAGGCGGAACTCCATAAAGCCGAGAGCGCCCTCAAGGCCGCCCGAGAGCAGCAGAAACTCTATGAACTTCAGGCCGCCCGAGACCGTGCCGTGCTGGAAAGGATGACCGTCCGCGCTCCCCTCTCCGGCATCGTCGTTGAGCGGCTCTGCGACGTGGGGGAGGCCGCCCAGCAATACCAGCCGGTCGCCCGCCTGGTCGTTCTCGACCCCCTGCACGTGATCGCGCACGTCTCCCCGGAGGTCGCATCCGCCCTCCGGGCCGGCTGTGAGGCGCGGCTGTTCCTCGACGGGGACCCGGATCGGTCCTATCAACCCGGCCTGCTGGTGGTCGACCCGGTTGTGGACGCCGGCAGCGGAACCTGCCGGGTCAAACTCTCCCTGCCGAACGCCGAGGGCAAGCTGGCCTCGGGCCTGCGTGGCCGGGTGGTCTTCGAGCGTCCGCCGAGCGGTGCTTCCGAATAGACGGCGCCCGACGCCTTTAGCCGTGGAGGGAGTTGCTGGCGTGATGGACGGCGAGACAGCCTCCGGAGAACCCTCTCCGGCAGCGGCAACCGAAGTCGCACCCGGTCTGGAGCGCCTGCTGGACGCCGCAACGGTCGACCAGTTCGTCCGCCTGCTGCTGGAAGAGCGCATCCGAGGCTGCGGGGCCGTTCACGGGGCCGCCTGGGCGTGGCAGGACCGTTCCGCCGACTCCCTCCGCCTGCTCCGGGAAAGCCCCCTGGCCGTTTCCAGCCAGACGGCGGAGCACTGGCGTGAGCCGCTCGTGCGCCAGGCCCGCGAGGTGTTGGTGGAAGAGGCAGCGGATGTCCGCCGGCTGGACACATCGGGCGGCTCCTCGTCGGGGAAGCGCAATTACTGGTCGCTCGGGCTGCCGGTTCCAATCGGTTCGGACGTCCGCGCCGCGCTCACCATCGTGGTTACCGGTGGGAAGGGCGGCGCCGAGGAGCGCGCGCGTTCGGCCGCGGAACTGACCGCCTCACAGGCAATGCTCTACGGACAGGCCCGCTCCGCCCGCCGCCTTGCGGGGCGCTACGAGGAGATCTGCCGCGCGTGGGACCTGCTGGCCGCCGCCGGCGCGGGCTACCCCGACCCGGACCACATGGCACTCGGGGTGGTCAACAAGTGCAGAGAGGTCCTCCCGGTCGAGCGGGTGAGTCTCGGGTGGGTTCGGCGGGGCCGGGTCAGACTGGCGGCGATCTCAGAGCAGGACTACGTGGACCGGCGAAGCGCCCTGTCCCGCAGCATGGTCGAGGCGATGCAGGAGGCCGAGGAGGCGGGGGGCCCGGTGGTCCTGCCCGACACCACTGACGAATCCGAGCCCGCCTGGGAGGACTTCCCCGCCTGTTCCCGGCTGGCCGACCTGAGCGACGACCACGCGCTGGCCGCCTATCCGCTGCCCGCCCGCGACCGGACGGTGGGCGTGCTGCTGGCGGAGCGGCGGGAGCCCCGCCCCTTCGAACCCACCCAAAAGCGCACGCTGGGAATCGCCTGTCAACAACTCGGCCCGGTCCTCGGGCTGGCCCGCCGGGATGCACGCGGATTGCTGCGCCGCGCCGTGGACACCGTCCTCAACGCCGTGGAAACCGCCACCGGCGAAGGGCACGTCGCCGCCAAGGTCGCCGCGGGGGTGATCATCGCCCTGGCATTGCTGGGAGCCTTCGGCCGGACCGAGATGGAGATCAGCGGCAACTGCCGCCTCGAGCCGGCGCGCCGCCGCGCCGTGGCCGCGCCCTTCGACGGCGTGCTGAAAGAAGCCCGCGTGGTGCCCGGCGACGTCCTGGAGCCGGGAGAGCTGTTGTGCTCCTTTGAGGACGACGAGCTGCAGCTTTCCCTGCGAGAGGCGCGCTCCCGCCTGATCGCCACCCAGAAGCAACGGGACCTGCACTTCTCCCGCCAGGAACTCTCCGAATACAAGATCGCTGAGGCAAAATGTGATCAGTTGGAGGCGGAGATCGCGCTGCTGGAGCGGCGAATCCGGCAGGCCGACGTGCGCGCCGATTTCCGGGGCGTAGTGCTCAAAGGAGACCTACGGCAGGAGATTGGAAGCCCGTTCCGAATGGGCGAGTTCCTGCTGGAGATCGCCCCCCTCGAGAAGTTGATGCTGCTGACCGCAGTCGACCAGAGCGACGTGGACTACGTCAAAGAGGGACAGGAGGGAACTTTCGCCACCCGGGCGCGCCCGGCGGAAGCCCTAAAGTTCACTGTCGAGCGCGTCCGGCCGATGTCCGAAGCCCGGCAGGGCAAGAACGTCTTCACGGTGGAGGCCACCGTCCCCAATCCCGACGGCTGGCTCCGTCCCGGCATGGAGGGGGCCGCCAACATCCGGGCCGGCGAGGCCAACCTGGCGTGGGCTCACACCCGTAAGCTGGTCGGCTGGCTGCGGATGAAACTGTTCTTCTGAGGCCGTCTCCGGCGCCTGCGAGAGGAGTAACGGGACCGTGAGCAGCTTTCGGCAGGACATGGAGTTCCGCGAAGGCCAGCCCCTGCTGCGCTCCCTCAGGCCGGTCTTCCGACCACACGTGGAAGTCTCCCGCCGGCGGTTCAGGGACCGGGTGTGGTATGTCGCCGAGGATCCGGTCACGCTGCAGTATTTCCGCTTCGGGCCCGCCGAATACCGGGTGGTGCAGTTGCTGGACGGCGAGCACACCCTGGAGGACATCCACCGGCAGCTTCTCCAAGAGATGGGGCCGGGCGCACCAACATTCCAGGACATCGTCGGTTGCGTGCACATGCTGCGTTCGGCGAACCTCCTTCAGGCTTCGGTCACCGAGGAGCTGGACAGCCTCTACGAAAGGGTGAAGAAGAAACGGCGACAACGCATCACCAGCAAGGCGAGCAACTTCCTGTTCCTGACCATTCCCCTGGTGGACCCGGACCGCTTTCTGGAGCGGACGGTCCGCTACGTGCGGTTCTTCTATACCCGGTGGTTCCTGGCGCTGTGGGCCGCACTGGTCGGCGTGGGGATCTTCTTGTTCTTCGCCCACATCGGGGAGCTGGCCCGATCGGTGGAGGGCATCCTCTCGCCGGGGAACCTGCCGTTGCTCTGGGTATCGTTCATCGGCCTGAAGACATTTCACGAACTTTCCCACGCGTACATGGCGAAGCACCTGGGGTGCGAGGTCCACCGGATGGGCATATTGTTTCTGGTCTTCACGCCCACCGGCTACGTCGATCTGACGTCGCTCTGGAGCATAGAGGACAGCAAGAAACGCGTCCTGGTGGGCTGTGCCGGCATGATGGCGGAACTGCTGGTGGCATCACTCGCACTGTTTGTCTTCCTCAGCACTTCTCCCGGCGCGCTGCGTTCCCTGGCCTACAACGTGGTGTTCATCGCCTCCGTCTCGGCGGTGCTTTTCAACGGCAATCCGCTGCTCAGGTTCGACGCCTATTACATCCTGTCGGACCTGACCGAACTTCCGAATCTATGGCAGAACTCCCGCAACTACCTCCTCTACCTGGGGCGGCGCTACCTGTTGGGCACCGAGGAAGAGTCCCCCACGGAGGACCCCTCCGAGAAGGCTTGGCTGGCCGGCTACGGGGTGGCCTCCGTGATCTACCGGACCATGATAACGGTGGGCATCGTGCTGTTCGTCTCCTCCAAGCTGTTGGGACTGGGCATTGTGCTGGGCGCGGCGGCGGCCTTCGTCTGGTTCATCCTGCCGACGGGCAAACTGCTGCATTACCTGTTTTTCGCCAGGAAGACTCGCCGCAACCGCCTGCGCTGCATCGGCGCGGCGGTGGGGGTGCTCGCCCTGCTGGTCGTTTTTCTCGGGATAGTACCGTTTCCGCGCTACGTCCGCGCGCCGTGCGTTCTGACCTCACAGGAGCTGACCGCCGTCCGTGCTCGGTGGGGAGGATTCGTCGAGAGTCTGCACGTGGAGGACGGCGAGTGGGTCGAAGAAGGCCAGCTGCTGGCCGAGTGCCGCAACGAGGAGTTGCCCTACCAGGTGGTCCGCACCGAGAAGGCCCGGCAGATGGCCCGCGTGCGCCTGGCCGGCTACGAGGAGTCCGGCAACGTGGCGGGCGCACAGGCGGAGGCCTTCCGCATCGCGCGGCTGACCGAGACTCTCCAGACGCTCCGCGCGCGGGTTGCCGCCCTGAAACTGCGGGCGCCCTTCGAGGGACAGCTCATGGCCCCTGGCATCCGGAACGCCGAGGGCCGGTTCCTCCGGACGGGGGACTCCATCGGGGAGGTGGCACGGGCGCCCTTCACGCGGGTGGTGGCCCTCACGGACCAGGCGGCCATCGCCGACGTGGCACAGCGGGGCGATGAAGCGGTTCCCGTCCGCTTCCGCAACGAGCCCGGCCGCCGGTTCCTCTGCCGCATCCGGGACGTGCTGCCGCAGGCAAGCTATGAAGTTCCGCACCCGGCCATCACCGACGCCGGCGGAGGTCCCGTCATCCTCGATCCAACGGCGCCGGAAGGTGAACGAACGCTCCGAGCGTGGTTCCACGTGGAGATGGAACTTCCCGCCGACGCCCCGATCGCCCCCATCGGAACCACCGGCGTGGCCCGCTTCCGCACGGGCGAGGCGCCGCTGTTGAAGCAGTGGTACCGGAGGGGGCTGCGCCTGTTGCGCACCCGGTTTTTGATATGACCGTCGGGACACTACCCGCTGTGGCGGAGCCCGAACATGTCGTGAAGCTCCCCGAGCCATTCGTCGCGTTCCAGCAGCGCCAGGCGGGCCTGCAGATGCTCCCGCTCGGTCCGCCGCTGGCAAAACCTGAATAGCAGACGCAACAGGGCGGCCCGCACCTTCCAGCGATGGCAGCCGGCGGCATGCCGCCTCAGCCACAGGGTGAGCCGCGGATACCGGTGCCGCAGCATGTCGTCGTCCAACGACAGCATAAACCGGTAGCTCCCCGGGTCTCCCTGGCGGCCGGCGCGCCCCCCGAGCTGCAGGTCGATGCGCCGGGCATCGTGGCGTTCGGTGCCGATCACGTGCAGTCCACCCAGCCGGGCGACGCCGGGGCCCAGCGTGATATCCGTCCCTCGGCCCGCCATGTTGGTGCAGATGGTCACCTGTCCCCGGACTCCCGCCCGGGCGACGATGGCGGCCTCCTCCTCGTGCTTCTTCGCGTTCAGCACGGAGTGTTCCACGCCCCGGCGGGTCAGCTCGCGGCTCAGCTCCTCGGACCTCCGGACGCTACGCGTCCCGACCAGCACTGGCCGGCCGCGCTCGTTCATCCGGACGATACGTTCCACCACGGCCCGGATTTTGCGCGCGTGGGAACGGTAGATCACGTCGGGCAGGCGCTCGCGCCGCAGCGGTCGGTTTGTGGGTATTCTGACGACCCGCAGCTCATAGACGCTCCGAAACTCTCTCCGCGCCTCGAAGGCGGTGCCCGTCATGCCCGCCAGCTTCTCATATTCCTGGAAGTAGCGTTGATAGGTGACGGTGGCCAGCGGTTGGGTCTCCCGGGAGATGGGGAGACCCTCCTTGGCCTGGATGGCCTGGTGAAGGCCGGTCTGCCAGTTCCGGTCCGGAAGGACCCGACCGGTGAACTCGTCCACGATCACCACGTTGTCGCCCTGGAGCAGGTATTCCCTGTCCCGTCGGAAGAGGCGATGCGCCCGTATGGCCTGTTCCACCAGCAGGTAGAGGGGCCTGTCGGGCGGGGCGGGTTCGTCCAGTTCGGCCGCGAGGCTGCGCACGCGCCGACGCCCCTCGGCCGTCATCTCCACGGTCTGCTCGCCCGGCTCCACCGTATAGTCGCTTTCCCGGCGCAGCCTGCCGCTGACTCGGTCCGCCCACCGAAACGCCTCGGCAAAAGGGCTGGTTCGCCCGGCCTCACCGGACAGGATCAGGGGCACGCGGGCCTCGTCGATCAGCACACTGTCCACCTCGTCCACGATTGCGTAGGCGTGCCCGCGCTGCAGGTAGCCGGTGGTCTGCGCGAGTTCGCCGTGCTCCACTTCCCATCGCTGCAGCACGTCGCCTGTCCGGCGCTTCAGGGCGCGCCTTTGGACCTGGTCTCGCAGGAAATCAAAACCGAACTGCTTGTTGGCCCCATAGGTGATATCCCGACGATAGGCCGCCCGCCGCTCTTCGTGGCTCTGATCCCCGCATATGCACCCCACCCCGAATCCCAGCCCCTCGTAGACCGGTCCCATCCAGTCGCAATCACGCCGGGCCAGGTAGTCGTTGACCGTCACCACGTGGACCCCGTTCCCCGGTATCGCGTTCAACACCGCGGGGAGCGTGGCCACGAGGGTCTTGCCTTCGCCGGTCTGCATCTCGGCGATCCGGCCCCTGTGCAGCACGTAGCCGCCGACAAGCTGCACGTCAAAGTGGCGCATCCCGATGCGGCGGCGGGCGCTCTCCCGCACGGCGGCGAAAACCTCCGGGAGCAAGTCCCCCAGGTTCTCCCCCTCCCGATGGCGCCCCCGCCAGGCGGCCCCCATCCGCCTCAATTCAGCGTCCTCCTTCTGCCGCATCCGGTGCTCCAGCCCGGCGACCCTCTCCACGAGGCGCCGATAGCGCCGGGGCACCCGCGCTCGCTCTTCGGTGTGATAGAGCTTCGTCATGGCTTCTGGTCCCAATACGCAATACGGCCGGCGGCCGGGCTGCTCGCGCGGAAATGGTATTCCGCCCCGGGGCGAGGGTCAAGCCCGTCCGCCGGTGCCAGGGACGCGGCCCTCTTTGCAATGCCGCCTGCCCGCGGGTTACCATCTCCCTGTGGGAACCACACCGTCGCTCCGACCGGGCGCCAATATGTCACCATCGGAAGACACCCTCACGCTGCGGGCACGGGGACTGAAGTGGCGAACCATCCCGGAGTTCGCCGACACCATCCCGCTGCTGCCACTGGAGGAACTCCGCCGGCCCGCGGAGCTGCCCGACCACGTGCTGGTCAAGGACAGCACAACCCGCACCGTGGCTCGCTACGACGATCCGCAAGACCCGGACGGACCGGGCCTCTACCTGAAGCGTTACAAGTTTCGTGACCTGACCGACCGCATCCGCTACGCGGTGGTCCCGAGTAAACCGGCCACGGAATGGCGCATATCGCGCGCGCTTCGGGAGGCCGGTATTCCCACCTGCGACGTGCTCGCCTTCGGACTTCGCACCGAGTGGGGGCTGCCCGGGGAGGGCTTCCTCGCGAGCCGCGAGATTTCCGGGACCGTGCCCCTGAAGGATTTCATACGCGATATGCTGCCGGAAGCCGGGGCCGGGGAAGTGCCACCGCGAGATGAATTGATCGAGGAGCTGGCCCGACTCACGGCACGGCTGGTGGACGCCCGCTTCTATCACCGCGACTACCACGCCGGCAACCTGCTGATACGCCCGCACGCTCCCGAGGGCCGCCGGCTCTTTGTCACCGACCTCCACGCCGTTCGGCGAAGAACGGTCCGCCGACGCCGTCTGCGGCGCATGTTGGCAATGCTGGGGGCTTCCACGGCCTCCCCGGCTGTGGGCGCCGCGGAGCAGGTCCGGTTCCTGCGGGCGTTCCTTCGCTGCCGGCGGGGTGGGACGGACCCATCGCCGGAGGAAGTCGGGGAGTGGGCTCGCCGCGTGAGGCGGACGATGCGGAAACAGCACCGGCGACACATGCGCAGCCGCACGCGGCGTTGCCTCGTCGAGAGTTCCCTGTTCACCTCGGAGAAGACCGATCGCTTCGTCATTCACAGGCGACGGGACTTCCCCCGTGAGACGGCCCTCTCGATGGCCCGGCTGCACCGGCGTGCCATCGACGCGGAGGCGGGCCGGGCGGAGGTACTGCGGCGCGCGCCGCGCACCGAGGTTACCCTGGCTCCCTGCCCGTCGGTGCCTCCCCGTACGCTCAACCAGCCGGCCTCCGCCGAGGAGGTAGGGCCGGGGCCGGTCTGCGTGAAGGCCTATCTGCGGCGTTCCCGGCGGGAGCGCCTCAAAGACTGCCTCCGTCTGCGCAGTCGCGCCCGGGCGGCATGGGTGGGTGCGCGAGGCCTGCACGTCCGGGGCATCCCCGCGCCTCTGCCCCTCGCCCTACTGGAGAGCCGCCGGAAGCTGCGTGGCTCGCCCGATTACCTGATCACCCGGGCGGTGCCCAACGACGGGACGCTGGACGAGTATGTCTCCGAGCACGACCTCGATCGCGGTGAGCGCCTCGGGCTGGTCGACGCACTGGCCGATCTGCTGATAACCATGGCGCAGGAGAAGGTTTACCATCCGGACACCAAGCCCGGCAACATCCTGGTCCAAAGGAACGGAGAGGAGTTTGAGCTTTACCTGGTGGACCTGGACCGGGTCCAATTCGAGAAGAAAATGAGCCGTCGGAGGTGGATCAAAAGCCTGGCGAGAGTGAACTCCGGGCTTCCCGAGGGCGTCTCCGGACCCGACCGCATGCGGTGTCTGCGGCGTTGCGCCGAGGGACGATGGGACCGGCGGGAACGGTTGGAGCTGGCGCGGCGTGTGCGGGAGATGTCGATCCGGAGGCGGGGCGGGGACTCGTCCCGTGGCCCCTCCGCATGACACCGTCCATGTCGTAACTCCTTTTTCAGACGGGTCTTAGGTTGTCGCTCGGGCCGGGCCTTTGACCTTGACTTTTCGAGTTCCCCCACCTATAATGGGTGCTTGCGGTCCGAGAGGGTCTGCGTTTGGCCGCACGGTCGGGGGCATGCCTCGGTGCCCGAAGATTGCCGACCCCAGTTCAACGGGTCCTGTCTCCGTCAGCAGGCAAAACCGGCGTGGTTTAGCGACTTTAGAGAGCATTCCGCTTCTGCACGCTTCCGCCCGCATTATCTTCTCCGCCCCGCCACGGAAGGTGCGTGGAATGCCTGCGGGCAGGCTGCGGGTGCCGAACTTTTCATCCAAAGGGAAATCAACGCATGAGTGAGACGTTACAGCTTGTCGGCCTGCAGTGGGGCGACGAGGGCAAAGGGAAGGCCATCGACGCCCTGGCCCCCCGTTACGACGTGGTGGTCCGTTTCCAGGGTGGTGCCAACGCCGGCCACACGGTGCACATAGGGGAGGAGGAGTTCATCCTCCATCTGGTGCCCACCGGCATCCTGCGCCCCGAGGCCCTGTGCATCATGGGCAACGGGATGGTGGTCGATCCGGCGAAGCTCGTTGAGGAACTCTCGGCTTTGCGGGAGCGGGGGGTCCAGGTGGCCGACAACCTGGTCCTCAGCGACCGCGCCCACGTGGTCCTGCCCCACCACAAGCTGCTGGACCGGGTCAAGGAGTCCACGCGCGGCGAGGAGAAGATCGGCACCACGGGGCGAGGCATCGGCCCCTGCTACGCCGACAAGGCGGCCCGCTGCGGAATCCGGTTCGCCGAACTGATCGACGCCGACCTGTTCCGCAGCCGGCTGGAAGCGCTGATGGACGTGCAGAACAGAATTCTCCAGGCCGTCTACGGGGCCGAACCGCTGGACGTGGACGAGGTCTACGAGGAGTACCAGGGCTACGCCGAGCAGCTCCGACCCCACGTCAGGGACGCTCTGCCGCTGATCCACGGCGCCCTGGAGGACGGACGGAGCATCCTCCTGGAAGGTGCGCAGGGCAGCCTGCTGGACCTGGATTTCGGCACTTACCCGTTCGTTACCAGCAGCGGCGTCATCTCCGGGGCCGCCGCTGGAACCGGCATACCGCCAGGCAGAATAGACCGGGTCATGGGCCTGGCTAAGGCTTACTGCTCTCGGGTCGGCACGGGCCCTTTCCCCACCGAACAGGACAACCAGGTGGGGGAGACCATCCGGCAGACCATGGAGGAACACGGAGGTCGGGAGTACGGCGCCACCACGGGTCGCCAGCGCCGGTGCGGCTGGCTGGACGGAGTGGCCCTGAGGCACACTGCCCGGCTGAGCGGAGCGGACAGCCTGGCCGTCTCGGCCCTGGATGTGCTCGGAGCCTTCGAAGCCATCAAGGTCTGCACGGCCTACCGGCTGGACGGAGAGGTAGTGGATACCTTTCCGGCCAACGTGGAGGCCCTGGGCGAGGCGGAGCCGGTTTACGAGGAGCTGCCCGGCTGGCAGTGCGACATCTCCGGCGCCAGGGCCTGGTCGGACCTGCCCGGCCGGGCACAGGACTACCTCCGGTTCATCGAGGGGTTGGCCGGCAGTCCCGTGGAGTTCATCTCCGTCGGTCCGGACCGCCGGCAGGCGATCAACCGAAGAGACCATGGCTGAACTTCCCGACAAGCTGCCCCGCCACGTGGCCATCATCATGGATGGCAACGGCCGGTGGGCCCGTCGGCGCGGCCTGCCCCGGATGAAAGGACACGAGGCCGGTTTCCAGAGCGCCAGGTCCATCGCAGAGTGTTGCGTGGACTGGGAAATACCCGCCCTGACTTTCTACGCGTTCAGCACGGAGAACTGGAAGCGCCCCCGCCGCGAGGTCAATTTCCTCATGTCGAGGCTGGAGAAGTTCTGCACGGACCGCCGCGACGAGTTCGCGGACAAGGGCGTCGCCCTGCGGATCATCGGCCGCCGGGACGAACTCCCCGAAAGCCTTCAACGAGAACTGGAAGAGACCATCGAATGTACCAGGAGAGGCGAGAAACTGACGCTGGTCCTCGCCCTCAACTACGGCAGCCGTCAGGAGATCGTCCGCGCCGTCCGAACTCTCGCACGGAAGGCCAGGGAAGGGAAGCTGCAGCCGGAGGACATCGACGAGGAACTCCTCGGTCGTCACCTGGACACCGCCGGTCTACCCGAACCCGACCTCCTGATCCGAACAGGCGGGGAACAGCGGCTCAGCAACTTCCTGCTGTGGCAACTCTGGTACGCCGAAATCTACTGGACCGAGACGTTCTGGCCCGATTTCGGTCGGGAAGAATTCCTGGCCGCACTACGGGAATACGCCCGCAGGGAGCGACGCTTCGGTGGACTGCCGGAGAGCGCCGCAACGGGAGAACCGGTCGAGGAGGGCCGCCCCAGATGACCGCTGCACATACCTCGGAGGCCGAACAGGACTCGCCCTCTGCCGGCACCGACGCCCCTGGACAGGCACGTGTATCCATGGGACTGCGCAGCGGACTGGGGGCCGCACTGATCGTCGCGCTCGCTCTCCTGCTGGCGGTGGACGCCGCCTGGGAAGAGGGTTTCCTCTATGCGGGAGTGATGACGGCAGTAGTTGCCCTCGCCCTCGCGGAGTTTGGAGACCTGGTGCGGCGGATCGGTCTGCCCGCCCCCCCGACCGCACTGGTGGCGGGCGGGGCGGGACTGTTCCTGCTGATGTGGAGCGCCTGGGCCGCCGGAAGGCCGGACCCCTGGCTGGTCGGCTTCGCGTTCCTGCCCGCGGGCGCCGGGTGTCTGCTGAGCGCCCGCGTCATCAGAGGAGACCTGGAGGAGGGGCTCCAGTCGGCGGCCGCCGCCCTGACGGGCTGGATATATCTGCCCGCGCTGCTGGGTTTTCTTACGGCCATACGGCTGGACTTCGGCGTGTCGGGCCTGATCACGGTGGTCGGCGTCTGCAAAGCGTCCTCTGCGGGCGCCTATTTCGTCGGCAGCCTCCTCGGGCGCCACAAACTCAGCCCCCGTGTCAGCCCGAAGAAAACGATCGAGGGCGCGGCGGGGGCCGTGCTGGGAAGCATACTCGTCGCGTGGGCGCTGAGCCACTCGCCCTGGTCGGTGATGAGACCCCGGACGGCCCTGCTGTTCGGGGCCTTTATCGCCGGGGCGGCCATGATGGGAGACTTGTCGGCGTCCCTGCTGAAAAGGCAGGCATCGGTGAAGGACTCCGGGCGACTGGTGCCGGGCTTCGGCGGAATGCTCGATATGCTCGACGACGTGCTGTTTGCGGCGCCGGTCGGTTATGCTTTCCTGAAGGTCTGCCAGTTGGCGGCGGGAGGTTAGGCCGAAGTGCAGAAGAAACTCCAGATCGGCGGCCCCGATGAGGTGCTCCGGCTCTTCGGGCCGCGGGACCGTTACCTGAAAAGGCTGCGCGATGCGTTCGAGGTGGACCTGGTAGCCCGCGGCGGCGAGTTGCGCATCGCCGGGCCCCCGGATAAGGTGCGCCGTTGCGAAGCGGCTCTGCTGGAGATGGAGAGTGAGATGAGCCAGGGCCAAACCGTCAACTCCGAGACCGTGGAGCGCGTGGTCGAGGGCCAGTCGTCGGGGCCCCCGCCCGAAGCGGGTGAACGCCTCGAGCCCTGGCCCGGCGCCGTTCCCCAGACGCCGGGGCAGGCCGCCTACGTGCGCGCCATGCTCGGAAACGACGTGGTCCTGTGCATAGGCCCCGCCGGCACGGGCAAGACCTACCTCGCGGTGGCCGTCGCGCTGAGCTACCTGAAGAAGGGCACGCTGAAACGAATCATCCTGTGCCGGCCGGCCGTGGAGGCCGGGGAGAACCTGGGTTTTTTGCCCGGGGACATGTATGCCAAGGTAAACCCCTACTTAAGGCCGCTTTACGACGCGCTCCACGAGCTTATGGACTCCGGCCGGGTAAAGAGCTACCTGGAGAAGGACCTGATCGAAGTGCTGCCCCTGGCCTTCGTGCGGGGCCGCACGCTGGACAATGCTTTCATCATCCTCGATGAGGGACAGAACTGCACGATTGCTCAGATGAAAACCTTCCTCACGCGCCTGGGGAAAAACGCCAGGCTCGTCGTCACCGGCGACATCACGCAGATCGACCTGCCACCGGACAGAAAAAGCGGGCTGGTGGACGCCCAGGAGCGGCTGCGCGCGGTGCCGGGCATACGGGTGGCATGGCTGGGCGAGAAGGACATTGTTCGCCACCCGCTCGTGCGGCGGATACTGGACGCCTATCAGCAGGAATCAGCCGCCACGGGCGGCGGCCCTACTGAAGAACAAAGCGATGCGGAACGCGAATAACACAGCGGAAACCGGCGCAAAACGGGGCGAAACGAACCGCGGGTCGCGCGGCTCCTGGAGCAAGGCGGCGCGTCTGTTCTGGTTTCTCCTGTTTGCTCTCGCCCTGTTTCTCACCCTCATCAGCGGTCGTCGGCCGCTGGCGGTCCAGATCGGCCAGACCGCGGAGCGGGACTACCGCGCGCGCATGGCCTTTACGAGCCCCGACCTGGAACGTACCGAGACGGCGCGCAACCTGGCCCGCCTGAAACAACCCCCTGTCTTTCAACTCCGGCCCGCCGCCTGGCGCGAAAGCGTCGAGGAGCTGGTCAAATGGATCGAAGAAGGCAACCGCGCCGCCTTCCGGCAGCACCTGCCCTCCGGCTTCGACATGGAGGGCTTCCTGAAGCTCCTGCCCGAGCTGCAGGAACGCACCGACGCCCTGAAGGAGGCCCTCCTCTCGCTCCCTGAAGACCGCCTCGTTGATGCGGAGGACCTTCGGACGACGCTGGTGCAGGACAAGCGGAGCGAAGCGGTCACGATCACCGCGCCCGGCCGGGAGCCGAAGAGGGTGCCCATGGCGAAACTGGTGCCGCTGGAGGGTTCCACCCCGGCCGTCAGGGCGGCCCTTAGCGGGGCTTTGGGCGGCCTGAGGAATTCCTCTGCCCTGCTGGCCGGCGAGGGCCTGGCGCGACTGCTTCAGCCCGGCCTCACGCTGGACGTGGAAGCCAGTCGGCGGGCCGCCCAGAGGGCCGCCGAGGAGGAACCGGTGAGGCGCAAGAAAGTCGAGCCCGGCCGGGTGCTCCTTGCCGAGGGTGCCGAAGTAACGCGCCAGAACGTTGAGGATCTTCGGCGCGAGCGGACCCACTACCTGGCCAGCCGGGCCGGCAGGATCGTAACCGCCCAGCATTACGCGGGCGTGGCCCTTATGGTGGTCCTCCTTCTGCTGGCCGGCCTCCTCTATGCCCGCCGCTATGAACCGGAGCTTATCCGCCGGAGACTTCAGTTGCTCTCCTTCATCCTGCTGACTCTGCTGCTGGTAGCTATGGCGCGGCTCTGCGTGGTGCACGGCCTGACCGCCCTTCTGGTGCCGGTGCCCATGATGGTCATCATCATGTGCCTCGTCTACGGGCAGCGGTCGGGGCTGGCGGCGGGGGTCTTCTACGCGCTCCTGGTCCGCCTGGCCACTCCCGGGGCGAACACGGAGTTCATCGTCCTGCTGCTGGGAGGCCTGATGGCCGCTCTGCTCACCAGGGAAGTCCAGACCCGTGGTGCGGTCATAAAGGCCGGCCTGCTGACCGGAGTCGTTCAACTCCTCGGCGTCTGGGGGGTGGGACTTATGCTCGCGCCGGAGGGCGCCCGCGTGGAGCTGGCCTTCTGGCAATCGCCCCTGCTGATGGATTCGGTGGCCGGGCTGGCCAACGGCTTCCTGAGCGGATTCATCGTCAGCGGGGCTCTGCCCCTTATCGAGCGGCTTTTCGGTATCACCACCGACGTCCGTTTGCTGGAATGGAGTGACCCCAACCAGCCGCTCCTGCAGCGACTGTTGCTGGACGCGCCCGGCTCCTACCACCACAGCATGCTGGTGGGCAGCCTGGCGGCCGACGCGGCCGAAGCGGTGGGGGCCAATCCCCTGCTGGCGCGGGTCAGCGCTTACTTCCACGACGTGGGCAAGCTGAAAAAACCCGAATACTTCGCCGAGAACCTGCCGGAAGGCGCAAAAA
Organism: uncultured candidatus Brocadiaceae bacterium; assembly: GCA_964510315.1. Taxonomy (GTDB): domain Bacteria; phylum Planctomycetota; class Brocadiia; order SM23-32; family SM23-32; genus CAZEAP01. The sequence continues at coordinate 17,469 of CAZEAP010000008.1, read as the reverse complement.
ACCCTCACGAGGACCTGACCCCCACGATGAGCAGCCTCATCATAACGGCCCATCCAAAAGATGGGGCAGAAATGGCCGGGGAGTACGGCGTCCCCAAAGAGGTGTGCGACATCATCCTTGAATCGCACGGATCCAGCGTGCTGAAGTACTTCTGGAACAAGGCCAAGGGGGCCGAGGCGGGCTACGAACAGATGCAAGAGCACGATTTCCGCTACCGCCTTCCCAAGCCGAAGTCCAAAGAGGCCGCCATCGTCATGTTGGCGGATGCGGTGGAAAGCGCCGCCCGGTCATTGGAAACTCCCGACCCCCAGAGGCTCCATTCGGTGGCCCGAGAGATCATCCTCGACCGCCTCCACGACGGCCAGCTCGACGAGTCCGGCCTCACCATCACCGACCTGAAACGACTGGAGGACAGCCTCGTGCACGGCATCACCGCCATGTTCCACAGCCGGGTTCGCTACCCCGGCCAGGAGGAGCAGGCCGAGGAGGAGTGGGGTGGTGAAGTCGCCCGGGAGGATCACCATGAAGGTCGAAGTGTGCAGCAGACAGGCAGCCGTTGAGTGTCCGCCCGAGGAGATTCGGCGCGTACTCCGCATCGCGCTCCGGCAGGAAGAGGCCGACGCGCAGTTGAGTGTGGCCCTGCTGAGCGGAGAGGAGATCGCCGAACTGAACCGCCGCTTCCTGGACCGGGAGGGCGAGACGGACGTTCTGGCCTTCCCCTACGAGGAGGCCGACGGTCGGGTGGCCGGCGAAATTGTCGTAAATGCCCAACTGGCCGCCCGGCGGGCCGCTGAGAAATCCCATGGGCCCCGGGACGAGCTGATGCTCTATATCGTGCACGGACTGCTGCATCTGCTGGGCTACGGGGACCACGGGCCGGAAGAAAGGCGCCGCATGCGGCGCCGGGAGCAGGAAGCACTGGAGGCAGCCGGATACCGTGTGGACATCTGATCCCTCGCACAGGAGGTAAGCGTTTTGCTACTTGGAGGTACGGAGTTGCCCGCGCTGTGGGCGGTCTTTTTCCTGGCCGCCCTTACGGAATCGGCGTTGCGATACCTGTCCTGGTCCAAGCTGGAAGACAGGCTGGAGGATGAGGCCGCCCGCGAGCGCTATTCCCGGTATCTGCGGGAGACGCGGTCGCTCTCGGTGTTCTGCTTGCTGGTGCGAGTTACCGTCACGGTGACCATCGTCGCCCTGGTGGTTTACTCCGATCCCAAACGCCCCGTCCTGGCGCTGGTAGCTGCCGGCGCCCTGCTGGCCCTCAGCGAAGCCGGTGCGCGGTTCATCGGCCGTCGATGGTCCGCCCCCGTGCTCTGGATCGTTCTGCCCCTCTTCTATTGGGTCGCCTATCCCCTGCGACTTCTCCCGCTGGGTCGGGGAGCCGGGCAGGCCCGCAGGGAAGAGCCGGAACCGGAGGTGGTCGCCGCGGCCGAGGAGGAGATCCGGGTGGCCATCGAGGACGGCACGGTCGAGGGCGCCCTGGAAACCGAACAGAAAGAGATGATCGAGGGCATCCTGAAGTTCCGGGAAGTGGACGTAGCCCAGATCATGACGCCGCGCACGGAGATAGAGAACGCCCCGGCCGACCTTCCCCTCCCGGAGACGTTGGCCAGGCTGGAATCCTACAGGCACAGCCGTTTCCCAGTCTGTGAGGACACCCTCGACAAGGTGGTGGGCATCGTCTACGTAAAGGACCTACTCTCCGCCGCACGGACCGACGATGCGCGCGGCAAAGCTCTGCGCGACGTGATGCGCGAACCGTACTTCGTCCCCGAGACCCAGACGCTCGGCCCGCTCCTGCAGCGTTTCCAGGAGGAGCATGTCCAGATAGCCGTCGTTCTGGACGAGTACGGCGGCGTCAGCGGCCTGGTTACCGTGGAGGACATCGTCGAGGAGATCGTGGGCGAAATCGAGGACGAGTACGACCAGGAAGACCACGAGAACCGCGTCCGCGTCCGGCCCGAGGGCGGCATCGTCGCCGACGCCCGGGTCAGGGTGGACGAGCTGAACGAGCAGTTCGGGCTGGACATCCCCGAAGGGGACGACTACGACACGGTGGGCGGATACGTGACCGCCCGTTTCGCCCGCGTTCCCGAACCGGGCGACCAGGAGCGGGCGGACGGCCTGCTGATCCGCGTCCTCCAGGCGAGCCCACGCCAGGTCAAACAGGTCTTCCTCAAACGCTACGACCAGGAGCAGGCCCCCTGAACCCTTGGTGCCTGAATGGCCAACTACCTGACAACCGAAGGCATCTGCCTCCGCAGAATACCCTATAGCAACACCAGCCAGGTGGCCGGGTTCCTCACCCCCGACGTGGGCCGTCTCTCGGTGCTGGCCAAAGGTGTCACCCGAGCGCCCAAGAAAGGCGTACGCACCGGCTTCGACCTGCTGGCCAGATACGGCATCGTCTATACACAACGGCCCGACCGCTCCCTGCAAACCCTGACGGACCGCTGGCTAAAGGATGATTTCCGGGGGCTTCGCCGTTCCCTGCCCCGCCTGCTCTGCGGCTACTACGCCGCCGAACTCGCCCTCAACTTCACAATGGAGGGAGACCCCTGTCCACGGCTCTACCGGGTTACCCTCGAGACGCTCCGGGGGTTCGCCTCCGGAGAGCGCCTCGGTGCCGGCGTGCTGCGGTTGGAGACGGAGATGCTGCGGGAGCACGGGGCCCTGCCCTCCTTCGACCGTTGCGTGCGCTGCGGCTGCGAGTTGCCCGACCGGGCGCTCATCGTCTTCAGCGCATCCGAAGGCGGGACGCTCTGCCCGGACTGCGAGGAGCCGGAGACCGGCAACACCATCCCCCTTCGCTCCGACCTGCTGGCCGACCTCCAGGCTCTGGCGGCCGGCGGCGAAGCCTCGGGGGTTTCCGCCCGGCGGATCGTCGCGCTCAGCACGGTCGTGCGCTTCCAGATGCGCTATCTGCTGGGGAAGGAGCTGCGGATGTGGAAGTACCTTCAACGCCGCCGGCTCAGCAAGGCTCTCCGCCGCCTCCGCCGCCATGCCGGCCCCGCAGGCTGAGCTGGACGATGCTGCCTTCCTCGCCTCGCAGGCCGGTCCAGCGGCCCACCCCCGGGACGATGTACATCAGCGTGTCCCCGCGGCGGAAAAGGCCCCGGTCCAGGAAGCGGCCGTAACGGCACGGCGCCAGTACGTGTCCGAAGCCGGGTAGCCGGCGGCGGCCCCCGTGGGTGTGTCCCGCCACGGCGAAGTCCACCCCGTGCTGCTGAAGCAAGCCGATGTTGTCGGGCGTGTGAGTCAGCCCAATCACGAAACCCTCGGGCGGACGCCCCGGCAGCGGGGACCGCTCCCACGGCGCCTCGAAGCCCATCAATGTCAGTCCCGCCCCCGGCGGGTGCAGCGACTCGTTGGAGAGTATCCTGATGCCGTGCTCGGGAAGCAGCTCCCCGAGCAGCGCTCCGCGCCCACGCTCGAAGTCGTGGTTTCCGCGGACGCAGAAAGTTCCCCACCGGCTGGTGAGCCGGCCCAGCGAGGCCACCAGGGGCGCCAGCAGCCGCCTCTCCTCGCCGAAGTCCCCCAGTATCAGCACCGCGTGATACCCTTCGCCGATCAACCCATCGAGGGAATCCCGTATCAGCCGCAGTTTCCGGTGGTCGTTGCAGTGCAGATCGGTGATAACCAGGAGGCTGAGTCCGTCGAGCTCCTCCGGCAGTGACGGGCTGCGCACCACGTCGCTCTCCAGGAAAAGCCCCTGGGTGAGTAGTTCGGCTTCCTCCGCCGAACCCGGCGTCTCAACGCGCCGGAAGCCCCAGCGGTAGGGAAAGGCGTAATTCGCGAACAGCAGCGCCCCCGCCGCGCCCGCGCCCACAAAAACGTATCGCCACTCGGCTGCCCGAGGGTACCACGCCGCCAGATAGGCCGGGGCGGTCAGCAGGGTGACCCCCGAGAACAGGACGAACACCCGCCATACCACCCCCGTCGGCGTCCGCCGCTGAGCGCCGAACAGCCGAGAACCCAGGTCCAGCAGGAGGGCGAGGTCCCCCAGCAGGATGCATACGGCCACCGGTATGAAAAAGGCCATCTTCATCAGGAAACTCCCGTGCCCGGCCCGTTGTTGCTGCAACGGTCCATTCTCTGCCGTTCGCCGGCCCTCCGCAACCCTCCGCAAGCAGCGGCGGGAACGCATTGGCTTTAGGGGAAGGGGAATGGCTAAAATAGCAATGGGGCAGGCAGAGGGACCGGAAAGGCTATGAACGAAGGACAATCACCACAGATACTGGTTGTCGATGCGCAACGCCGGCCGCGCGAAAATGCATTCCGCGCGTTGCGCATGGCCGGCTACGAGAACGTCGTGCGTGCGGAAAGCGCCGAGACGGCACGGCGGTTCCTTGATGTGCGGGGCCCCTTCGCCCTGGTGATCCTTGACATCCGGCTGGGCAACGGGCACGGTCTGGAGCTGCTGGAGGACCTGGCTCCGCTTGCCCCAAGGACCGCCGTCATTGTGGTAACCGAAGCCCAGGGCCTGCTGACGGCAATCGAGTGTCTCAAGAAGGGAGCCTACGACTACGTTCTGAAGCCCATCGACACCGAGACGATTCAGTTGTCCGTCGGCCTGGCCCTGAACAGGCGCCGGCGCGAGCTGGAGGAGAGGGATGTCCGCGAGAGGGTCATGGAACAAGTCGAACAGCGGGTGGACGTGTTGACCAAAACCCGCAACGCCCTGCTGCGGGCGATGTGCCGGCTGGCGGAGTTCCGAAATCCCAGGGGGCCGGTGCACCCGGAGCGCGTAGCGCAATACTCCTACCTCCTGGCCGAACGGCTCGGGCGACACTCCGCCTACTCCGGACAGCTCACAAACATCTCCCTGCTCAACCTTTACGAGGCGGCCCTGCTGCACGATGTCGGCAAGGTCGTGCTTCCGGACGACATACTCTCCAAACCGGGCAACCTGACGCCGGAAGAAACCGCCGTGGTCGAGAGCCACACCACTCACGGGCGCGAACTTTGCCTGGCGGTTAAGGAAGAGCTGGGCGAACGGGAGGACGCCCTTATCGACATGGCCGCCGACATCACCGCGCATCATCACGAACGGTGGGACGGCGGGGGTTACCCGGACGGGCTGGAGCGCTCCGAGATACCTCTCAGCGCACGCATCGTGGCGGTCGCCGACTACTACGACATCTGGCGGACCCCCATGGTTTACCGCCCGGAGGTCCTGCAGCGGGAGACCGTGGCCGAGCGCATCCTGGACCGCTCCGGCACCAAGTTCGACCCCGTGGTTGTAGGGGCCTTCAAGGTGCTGCGGCAGGAGTTTACGCTGGTGGAAGAAGATCGCCGGGACTGAGGGCCGCCGCGTGTCCTCCGCATTATCCCTGCGTACGCGTTTACCGGGGACGCCTTGGGGGTTGTGCCCGTTCGACGGCGGCAATCGGCCGTCGCCACGCGGTCCACTGCTCGGCATCCGGCCACTGGGCTCTATAAGAGCCCGACATACCAGCCCAGGGCGCAGCCCTGGGAAAAATGATCGGCAAAAAACCAGGGCGCCCTGAAAGGGCGCGACATATTCGTTCAGGTTAAAAGACATCTCGCCATGTACCGGACGAGGCCTGGCTGCCCCGCGTATGTCTCGCCCCTACAAGGCTCAAGTATTTGGGGGGTGGACCTGTACCCCCAGGGCCGGGCCCTGGGCTGGTATGTAACGCCCCTGCGGGGCTGCGGCGTGCCGTGTGCAGGAGGCGGGGCACTCCTTGGAAGGCTGCTCAATCGATGATCCGCGAAACGGCAAAGCCGCCGATTGGGATCATTGCTGTCGCTCGGCACGGTAAACGCGTACATCCCTGGTTCCCCCGTCGCCACCGGCCTGTAATGCTTCGGTGCTCCGTCCCCTCTGCGGTTCCTGTTTGTCGCCCGCCGCGTTTCTGGTTACACTGCCATCCGCACCTTTCTCCCTCCCGAGGAGAAGTCTTTGAGGCGCATCGCTTTCAGGCTCAACAAGGCTTTCCACGCTTCTGAACTGGAAGCCCTTCATCGAGATGTCCTCGCCGTTCTGGCGGACGTGGGGCTGGAGGTCTCCCACCGGAGGTCCCGCCGCAAGGCCGCCGGCCGCTCCGGAGTAACCGATGACGGCTCGCGCCTTTACTTCGCCCCCGAACTCGTGGGGGAGTTCGTGGAGCGCGCCCGCCGGGAGCATCCCGCCGAGCCGGTGGGTGATGAGGTCACCGTCAGCGGGCCCTGGAACTGCCTCAACCTGGTGGACGCGGAGACCGACGAGATCCGCCGCTCCACCCTTGCCGACGCCCGCCGGATGCTGAAGCTCGTTCACGCCGCCGGAGCGGGCTCGATCCCCCCGGTTTACCCCAACGACGTGCCGGGCTCGCTGCAGGTGCTGGCGCTGGAGAAGGCTGTCGTGGAGTTGACCGACGGGGACGGCTCCCTGTTGGAGTTCTCCGACCCGGAGATGCTGGAGTTCGCCATCCGGATGTACCAGGCGGCGGGCAGAAAATACCACGCGGAGGTGCAGTTTCCCATCAGTCCCCTGAAGACCAACCCGTCCGCGTTGGAGACCGTCTGGCGCCTGAAGGACCGCGACGACGTGAGGCTCACCGCCGCCGCAGCGCCCATCCCCCAGGCGGGGGCGACCGCTCCGCTGCCGCTGCACTCGGCGCTGGTGCAGGCCGCCGCCGAGGCGCTGGGCGGCTACATCCTGGTCCGCCTGATCGCCGGCGACAAGGTGCCCTGCCTGCCCCAGTATCGGCTGGACCTCTTTGACCTTCGCACCGCGGTGACCGTCTACAGTTCGCCGGTGCACATCCTGTATCAACTGGCGCTGAAGGACATCTATGAGTTTTACTACGGGACCGCAAAGCCGGGCCATTTCCTGCAGTCGATGGCAAAACGCTGCGACCCGCAGGCCGTCCTGGAACGAACCGCCTACATGCTCACACTCGCGCTGGCGGGCCTCCGGCGGTTCTGCCTGGGCGCCGGGCAGCTTTCGAGGGACGAAGTGTTCTCGCCCGTAATGTTCGTGCTGGATCGCGAAATCGCCCGTTTCATCACGTACATCGTCCGGGGGATCGACTATGATCCGGGCGAGAGCACCCGGGACATGATCGCCCGAGGCGTTTCAGAGGGAAACTACCTGATCCACGAAAGCACCCTGGCCAACATGCGGAAGGACTTTCGTAGCGACCTGTTCCCGCGGCTCAGCCTGGATGGCTGGCGCGCTGCCGGGAGCCAGAGCGTCCGGCAGAAAGCAAAAACCAGGGCGCGAGAGCTGATCGAGAGCCACTCCTTCGCTCTGCCGGATGCGGTTCGGCAGGAAGTGAACGCAGTGTATAATGAAGCAGTCCAGTTTGTGGAATCTTCCGGGTAATCGGAAAGGGGGGCGTCATGGAAGATCACAGGAAGTTTGTGCTCGTTGGCGCGGGAAGCAGCTCCTTCACCGCCGCCGTGCTCTCCGGGCTCATCCGGTCCGGCCGGTGGCGGGGGACCACACTGGCTCTGGTCGACACCGACGCAGAGAAGCTGCGGATCGTCGAGAAGCTGGTCCGAAAGATCGTCGAGCAGGAAGATGCGGCCATCACCGTGGCCGCCGGGACCGACAGGACCGAACTCCTGGAGGGGGCCGATTACGTGACCACCACCATCAGCGTGGGGGGCGATGAGGCCTGGCAGGCCGACCTGGAGATACCCGCCGAGCACGGGGTCATACAGCCAGTGGGGGACACTGTCGGCATCGGCGGCATGAGCCGGGCATTCCGGCACGCTCCCGTCCTGGTGGAGATTGCGCGCGACATGGAGCGGCTCTGCCCGGACGCCGTCCTGTTCAACTACACGAACCCGATGACCGTCAACTGCCGGGCCGTCACCCGCGAGACGGAGATCGAATGCGTCGGGCTGTGCATCGGCTGCGAGCTGCTGAGGCGCGACATCTCCCGCATCCTGGCCGTCGATACCGCGGAGACCTGGATGTGGGCCGGCGGCATCAATCACTTCAGCTTCGCTTACCGGGTCCGGCTGGACGGACGGGATGCCTATCCGCTGCTCGGCGCGCGCCTGCGCCAGGCCCGGGGCGACACCCCGGAGGAAGGTCTCGCCGAGCTGATCGCGCGGTTTCCGTCCAGCAACGCCGACCCCGAGGAGCCCTGCGAGGACCGCAATCCGTTCTGTTCGGAACTCTACGAGCACACCGGTTATTACCCCGGCCCCGGTGACCGCCACGTGGCGGAGTTCCTTCCCCATTTCTTCCGGACCCCCGAGGACCTCCGGGCTTACGAGCTGGACCTCTTCGACATAGAGGCCAAGAAGGAAGGGACCACCCGTTTCCTGGAGAAGTTCCGTGAGGCCGCCGACTCCGAGGGGCCCCTCGACGTTGAAGAGCTGATCGGCGGCACCTCCGGGGAAGAAGCGCAGGTGCTGGAGATCATCGACGCCGTCAACACAGGCTCCGGACGCATGTTTTTCGTCAACCTGCCCAACCGGGGTCAGATCGCCAACCTCCCCGGCGGCGAAGTGGTCGAAGGGCCTGCGGTGGCAACCGCCGACGGCCTCAAGCCGCTGGTGCTGGGCGAGATGCCCGAACCGATCAGAAGCTGGACCTACCGCTGGCTGGAATGGGGCGAGATGGTGGTGGACGCAGCCCTCAGCGGGGACCACGACAAGGCGCTCCACTGCCTGGCCGCCGACCCTGGCTGCACGGGACTCTCCAAGTCCCTGGCCATCCTCGATGAGCTGCTCGAAGCCAACGGTCGATACATGGCCGAGTTCACCGCAGGGTGAGGCCCGCCCGCCGCACGGTAACAGAAAAGCGAGGAGCACGATGCAACTGCCGGAGACATGGCCTGAGATACGCGTCAGAGTGTGCAGGGAAGGTAAGATGCAGCCGGGGCACACCCTGGTCAACTTCTCGAACCATCCCCTCGGGGTGCCCCTGACGGCCGCCGTCATCGACGCCCACGGCGAGACCCGCTGGTTCTACCAGCGGGGCCCCATCGAATGCCACTGGGGTTACACCGCCCACGTGCCCGACCTGCGCGGCGACATCGACGTGCGCACCACCGGGCGCGGCGTGCTGGTCTGCGGAACCAACATCGTCGAGGCCCTCGCCCGCGTGCCGGCCTTCGAGGTGAGCTGGGACGGCGAAATCCTGTGGGAAAATCTCCTCGTGAACCACCATCACATCCACAAAACGCCCGAAGGCCATTACGTGTTCCTCACCAATGACGCGCGCCACTTCGAGCGCTGGGGACGCGAGCTTCTGGGCGACCAGATCATCGAGTGGGACCCGGCCGAGAACCGCGTCGCCTGGAACTGGCACCTCTTCGACCACCACCGGCCGGAGACCGACCGCTACGACTACAGCCATTCCAACACCGTCGAGCCCGACCCGCGCGACGACACCTGCTACGTCTCCTGCCGCAACATGAACTCCATCCTGAAGGTCGACAGGGACAGCGGCGAGATACTGTGGCGCCTGGGGGTCGGCGGCGATTTCGAGATGGACCCCGCCGACCAGTTCTACCATCAGCACTCGCCGGAGCTGCAGCCGGGCGGCAACCTGCTGATCTACGACAACGGCACCGGCCGGCCGGACGAATTCGGCGGAGAGTACAGCCGGGCCGTCGAGCTGGAGATCGACGAGGAGAACATGCGGGCCAGCGCCGTATGGGAGTGGCGCCCCGAGGAGTCCCTCTACACCCCCATCTGGGGCGATGCCGACCGCCTGCCCAACGGCAACACGCTGATGGTGTTCGGAACGCGCACCGAGGGCGACACCACCCGCTACTTCGAGGTCACCCCGGAGGGCGAGGTCGTCTGGGACGTCGAGCTTTGCCCGAGCGGCTGGGGCAGCTACCGCGCCGAACGCATCACGCGGGACGTGCCCGCCCTCGGCGACTGAACCCCGCTCCACAGTCCAATCCCCCATCCGTCCGGAGGATGCCGTGACCGACGATGAACCGACGCCCCGGCAGCGGTGGATCCGCACCCTGAAGTTCCGCAATCCCGACCGCGTCCCCTTCCGGCCGGGCGGGCCGCGGGAGTCCACACTGGCCCGGTGGCGAAGGGAGGGCCTTCCCGAGGGGGAGAACTGGTTCGGGGCCCTCTGCCGGGAGATCGGCGTTGAGTTGCCGGAAACCAGGCCCCGCGTCGGCCACGGGATCAACTTCCGCATGATCCCGGAGTTCAAGGAGGAGATCCTGGAGCACCGGGACGGCCACTACATCGTGCGGGACTGGAAGGGCAATGTCTGCGAAATCTCCGACGAATTCGACCCCAGCTACCTCCGTTACGCCAAGGACTTCGTCACGCGGAAGTGGATCAAGCTGCCCGTGGAATCCCGAGAGGACTGGGAAGACGTCAGGCGCCGCTACGACCCGGAGGACCCCGAACGCTTCCCGGACGACTTCGCCGAACGCTGCCGGAAGCTCCGCGAGCGGGACTACGTCTCGACCGTCGCCTTCCCCGGCCCCTTCTGGCAGACGCGGGAGTGGGTCGGCTTCGAGCGGCTCTGCATGCTGTTCATGGACGATCCCGACTTCCTCCGGGAGATGTTCCGGACCTGGACGGAGTTCGTATCCGGCACGCTGGCGCCGCTGCTGGAGGAGGGCGTGGTGGACCACATCTTCATCAGCGAAGACATGGCCTACAAGGAGAAACCCATGATCTCCCCCGAGATGGCGCGGGAGTTCCTGCTGGCCACCTACCGGCGGTGGATCGAGGAGGCGCGGGAGGGCGGCGTCGCCATCGTGGACATGGATTCCGACGGCCGGATCGACCAGCTCATCCCGGTCTGGATCGAGGCGGGGTTCGACTGCTGCAACCCCATCGAGGTGGCCGCCGGCAACGACGTGGTGCCCATGCGCCGGCGCTTCGGGCACCGGATGGCCTACCGCGGCGGGGTGGACAAGCGGGCCATCGCCGGCGGGGGAGCCGTCATAGAGGAGGCGCTGGACCACGTGGCGCCGGTCGTGGAGGACGGCGGCTACATCCCGAGCTGCGACCACGGCGTCCCGTCGGACATCTCCTGGCCGAACTTCATCCACTACAGCCGCCTGCTGGCCAAACTAACCGGCTGGCTGTAGCAACCCAAACCCCCGCGCAGAGTCCCGCCCACCGGTGCCCGGCATCCAACAGCTTCTTCCTGCATGCACCTCACGACCTGTTGCCCGCCTGCATTTTGGATGAGCCGGAGGCCCGGTCGAAACTGACTGCCACATGATAGATTTCGCACGAGTATGGCGCATGCTATGTGGCGAGGTGCATAATCCGCAACGGCCTCCCCTTCACGCGAAGGTGGTGGAACTCACTGTTCAGGCTCGCCCCGAACTCAGGGACAAGATGGCGGGTTTTGCCTTATGCACATCTGAACCACTGGCGGTTCCGGGAGAATCCGGGTTCCGAACGCCCTCCAGGCGCGGGGCGTCCCTTTCTGCGGACTCGTCCGGCGTACGGCGAGATTCCGGACGCGGTTTCTTGTTCCGTTCGTAAGCCACATTCGATGTTGATCTCGCCGTGCCGCAGCCCGTGCCCTCTGCCGCCGAGTTCCAGTCGATGCATGGGCACGAAAAAAGGACGCCGCCGTGTCCCTCCGCACGGCGGCGTCGCAGATTCGCTTCTCAGCGGTCAACGGTGCGTCAGACCTTCACCACGTTAGCAGCGCGAAGGCCTTTGGGGCCCTTCTCCACGTCGAACTGCACCACGTCGTCCTCGGCCAGTGACTTGTAGCCGCTGCCCTGGATGGCGCTGTGATGCACGAAAACGTCTTCGCCGCCGTCTTCCGGGGTGATGAATCCGAAACCCTTCTGGTCACTGAACCACTTCACTTTTCCTTCAGTCATCTACGTCACCTCACAAGATACAATGCTTCTGCCGCGAGCGAACGCGCAGCATTGCGCGTACTGCGCTCGCAGTCATGAAAGCCGCTCATCCTTTGACGCTTGCTGGTCGGTGAGCAGGGTGAGGGTTCGTTCGGGACTGCGGTCGAGTACTGGAAGCCGGGCGTTCGCCCCCGGGAGGAGGGAATCCTCGATGGGGAAAGCAGGGCCTACAGATCTCTTGCCATCCGAACACGAACTGAAAACCGCCCGCATCGGCTGGCTAGCAGAGCCTTGGAACGAGACTCAAACTGCTCCACATGGCCAAAAGGCCATGCCGCCCACAGGGCGCGAAGGGAGCGTATCCTTCACCAACATCATACCATTATCCGGCGCCGCGCACAAGTGCGAGATACTCCCGGCTTGTCGCCGAAGCCGACCTTCTTCTCGCGGCGATTCGGCCCGTGCGTCAGTACCTGCGTCGCCACAGTTTCGACCGCTTGAGCCTTTCCCGCCCCGGAGGCGGCTCTATCCGGGCGCTGAGCCGCTCGATGCCCTGGATGGACGCGCCCGCCGCGCAACGCACGAGGTCTCTTGACTAAGCTCAAGGCTGGCAGCCGAACCAGTCCCGCCGGAGCCGGGCTGAGGTCGCGCGCTCCCCGCAGGCTGAAACCAAAAGCCGATATCTCCTGCCCCCGCTGTGGCGCCGAGGTCCCCCGCCCGGAGAGAAAAGAGACTGACATCTTTGCCTGAGGACACCCGCGCTGCTCAGTGTTCGCCGCGGGCGTAGTGGTCGGGGTCCTCGGCGAGTTTTCGGCGGGCCTCCTCGAACATCGGCACCAGCACCGATCTCTCCCACGCGCGCTCGGTCCAGGGGCTGGACTTCATCTTGTCGATCTCCGCCTCCAGCTCCTCGTCCCGATAGCTGCCGTAAATGTGGAGGCTGTCGGAGACGTCGACGTACCGCCCGGGGCGGACCGGCTTCCCCAGCCGCTCCTCCAGCCGCTGCGCCATCAGGCGCTGGAGGTCGGTCAGTGCGTAGACGTTCATGAACCACGCCTTGTAGAGGTCCCTGGAGCGCCAGTGGGTGTTGAGGTTGAGCACATGGCCGCCGTCGGGGTCGGGCAGAAGCCTGGCCCACACCCGCTGGAGGCACGGCGGATCCTCGGTGCCCGGGTCGCAGTGGGGAATCCAGGTGATGGCCTGGGCGCGCCGCGTGTAGGGCACGTCGGCCAGTTTCTCGACCATGTACTCCAACTGGTCGAGGGGCGGAAACTGCGGGCCCTCATCGGGATTCAGCAGGTCCAGCAGCGGGCGGTAGGCGAAAAGCCGCTGGTGATAGGTGTAGGTCCACTTCCCTTCGCGCGGATCGATCCAGTGGTCGTGGATGCCCTCCACGACCTCCTGGCGGTAGACCTCCAGGTCCGCCGGCCCGCCGGGGAAGTTCTTGTGGATGCGCGGTTCGGCCAGCGGCTCCCCCACCTTCACCATGACGGTTGCGTCCAGGCTGGGCGGATCCTCCGGCCGGTCGTATTCGGTCCGCACCTCCACCCCCTCGTCCCACACGGCGAGGACCGCCTTTTCCCACGCCTCCGGCACGGTCCGCCCGGCGACGGACAGGACGGGTATACGGCCGTGCTCCATCGGACCCATCGTTACCTCCCTCGGAATATGGCAACCACGGCGGCCGCCCGGTGAGTGTAGCACCGGGAGGGAAGGCCCGCAACCCCCCCGTCCGGTTGCAGAGCGCCGTCCGGCGGGTAGACTATCTGGTGCCGCCCGGGGCGGCTGCCCAAACGCACAGAACCTCCAACGCCGGGGGCGAGAACGCCATGCTGGAGAGCTTCTTCGATCCACGTTCCATCGCGGTGATCGGCGCCAGCCGGACGCCGGGGAAGGTGGGGCACGACGTAGTGGAAAACCTGTTGGAAGGCGGCTACGAAGGGGAGATATTCCCGGTCAACCCGAAAGCCGACACCATACTCGACCTGGAGTGCTTCAGCTCGGTGACCGAGGTCGAGGCCGAGGTCGAACTGGCCGTCATCGCCATCCCCGCACCCTACGTTCCGGACGTGCTCGACGAGTGCGCCGAGAAGGACATCGGTTCCGTCATCGTGATCTCGGCGGGGTTCAAGGAGTCCGGCGAGGAGGGCGCCCGCCTGGAAGAGGAACTGGTCGAGAAGTGCGAGCGGCACGGAATCCGCTGCATCGGTCCCAACTGCCTCGGGGTGATCAGCCCGGCCACGAATCTGAACGCTTCCTTCGGCGCCACCATGCCCCGGCCCGGCAACATCGCCTTCTTCAGCCAGTCGGGGGCGCTGGGAACGGCCATCCTCGACCTTGCCGTAGGGGAGGACATCGGCCTGTCCCGGTTCGTCAGCTACGGCAACAAGGCGGACGTCGACGAGACCGACCTGATCGAGGCCCTCGGCGAGGACGAGGAGAGCGACGTGATCCTCGGGTACGTGGAGAGCATCGACGAGGGGCGCCGGTTCATGGAAGTGGCCTCCGGCGTGACGCGGAAGAAGCCGGTGGTCATCTTCAAATCCGGGCGCACCTCCCGCGGCGCCCGGGCGGCCTCCAGCCACACCGGCAGCCTGGCGGGTGCCGATTCGGCCTACGAGGCGGCTTTCCGGCAGTGCGGCGTCTTCCGGGCCGACACGGTGGAGGGGCTTTTCGACTACGCCCGCGCCTTCGCCTGCCGCAAGCTTCCGGCCTCCGGGGGCGTGGCGGTGGTCACCAACGCCGGCGGACCGGGCATCGTCGCCACCGACACCATAGAGTCACTCGGCCTGGAGATGGCCGATTTCTCCGACGCCACCACCACCGCCCTCGACGAGCGCCTTCCGCCGCAGGCCAACATCCGCAACCCCGTGGACGTGCTGGGCGACGCCAGGGCAGATCGATACCGCATGGCGGTCCGGACCGTCGCCGAGGACGAAGGCGTCGGCGCAGTGCTCACCATCCTCACTCCCCAGACGTCGACAGAGGTCGAGAAGACCGCCGAGGCCGTGGCGGACGTGGGCGGGGACATCCAGAAGCCGGTCATCACCTCCTTCATGGGCAGCGCGTCGGTGCAGGAGGCCTGGAACATGCTGGACCGCCGCGCCATACCAAACTTCGAGCAGCCCGACCGGGCGGCGCAGGCCCTGGAAGCCATGTTCGCCTACCGCGACTGGCTCCGCACCGAGCCGGAGGAGCCGCCCTCCTACGAGTTCGACGACGCGGCCCTCAGTGAAGCCCTGGACAGCGCCCGGAAGAAGGGACGGGAGACGCTGGGCGAGCGCGAGGCGCGAGCCGTCGCCGAAGCCGCCGGCATACCGCTGCCCCGCAGCATCTTCGCCGGCGACGCGGAGGCGGCTGTCGAGGCGGCCGACGACATAGGCTACCCCGTTGTGCTGAAGATCTCCTCCGAGGATATCCTCCATAAGTCCGACGCCGGCGGCGTGAAGCTCGGCCTGGAGGATGCGGACGCCGTCCGCCAGGCGTTCGCCGAAGTTATGGACTCCGCGCGGGAATACGACCCGGACGCGGAACTGGAGGGCGTCCTGGTCCAGCAGCAGGCCCCCGAAGGGCGCGAGGTGATCGTGGGGGTGAACCGGGACCCACAATTCGGCCCCCTCATCATGTTCGGCCTCGGCGGCACATACGTGGAGGTGCTGGAGGACGTAATCTTCAGGGTGGCGCCGCTGAGCCGACGGGACGCCCGGGAGATGATCGAGGGCATCCGCGCGTCCGACATCCTGCACGCCTTTCGAGGCCAACCCGAGGGCGATCTGGAGGCCCTGGAGGAGTGCCTCACGCGCGTCGCCCGCCTCGCCGTCGACCACCCCCGCATCTCGGAGTGCGACCTGAACCCCCTGATCGTCTACCCGGAGGGGGAGGGCGTCCTGGCCGTCGACATCCGGCTCGGCATCTCGACGGACGACTGAGGATCAACGTGCGGGGGCGTCGCGGAGCTTCTGTCACGGCAGGGCGGCGGCGTCGATCTGGAGGGCCGCGCTCGGGTAAACGTCCACCCGCGCCCCTTCCGCGTGAAGTTCCTGAAGCTCATTCCGAAGCGACGGCCACGTGGCGAAGTGCCTTGCTGCCGGCCCGTAGTAGCGTTCCACGGTGGCCGGGGCCACGCCGGGGGCCAGGAACAGGAGCCGTCGGCCGCCGAGGATCTCCTTGAAGGAGCCGTGGCGGTCGCGCCGCTTGAACTGCCTCCGTCCGAACTCTATCAGCTCGTGCGCGCCCAGTCCCTCCGGACAGGCGCTGATCACCACGATCGAGCCGGCCGGCCGGACCAGGGCTTCCTGCTGCCCGCTGCGGTCGGACCAGACGTTCAGGGCGGCCATCGTCTGGATGAACTCGGTGTCCTTGGGGAACGCGTTGAAGACGCCGACGTCCGCCCCCCGGCCGGCCTCGGTGGCGTAGATGCGCCGGGCCTGTCGTGCCGCGGCCCGGTGCGCCGCCTCCGGCTCACCGCAGGTCAGGCCGGCAAGTTCACCGGCGGAGTTGAACAGCGCGTTGAGGCAGAAATCAAGCCCTGCCCTCCGGGCAGACTCCTCGATGATCCCGCGCATCCGGTTGCCCTCGACCACACCGACGCGGGCGGGCAGTCCCTCCACGGTGTGCTGGTGGGTTCGGGCGATGGTCTCCAGGCCGCACGAGCCGGGCATGACGATCTTAGCGCCCCCGCTGAAACCGCACATGAAGTGGGGCATGACGCCGGTGACGGCCAGCTTCAGGTCAGCCCCGGCGAAGAACTCGTTCAGCAGCATCTCCCCGAGGCATGGAACATTCGGCACACGCGTCAGGTTCTGGTGGGTGTCGTGCCGCATGACCCGGTACCGGTCGCAGAGCCGGGGACCGAGCTTCTTCTCCAGTCCGGCCCGTTTCACCGGTCCGTGGGCGCCTCCGGCAACCACGAAGAAGACCTCGCGCTCGCCCAGGCCCACCCGCCCCAGGGCCTCCAGGAGCGGCGGAAGAACGCGCCGCGCCGGCGTCGGTCGGGTCAGGTCGTCGACCAGAATACAGCAGTCCGAGCACCCCCGGGCCAGCTCCTCCAGGGGCGGAGTGCCGACGGGCGCACTCACTGCCGCCTCGATCTGCTCGTCCGACATGCCGGGCCCATCGGCCATGCCGCGGACTCGGACCTCCCACCCGTCCGGCCAGGAGAGGTCGAGGCACTCGCGGCCGTACCACATGCGCCAGCGGACCCGGCAGCTCTCAGTCATGTGTCATTGCTCTGTAGAAAGCATCCATCGGCAGTCAAATCGGCCCGGCGCCCCCCACGCCGTCATGCTGAGGCGCCTTCTCTTCAGGCGCCGAACGCATCTCGCTCTTTTGCCGCGCCGTACTTTACCGCTCCGTCGTCTCGCATGCCAGTGATGCCCCTGCTTCCATGCGGATCGGGTGCAGTGAACCAAACGGCGAGATTCCCGCCACAGGCGGGTAAACTTCGCTCGCAGAAGATGCGCTCGCTCAGAAGGACACTTTGGGCGGTGGCCCGCACATGGTCATGCTGAGGCGCCTTCTCTCCAGGCGCCGAACGCATCTCGCCCTTTTGCCGCGCCGTACCTTCCCGTACCGGCCGCCCCCGGCCCCGCAGGGGCCATGTGATGGAGGCCAGGGCTTCAGCCCTGGTTGACCGGCCGACCAACCGTAACCATGCGCCCCGGAGGGGCGCGGTCGGGTCACAGATGCAGAT